>JAJCYP010000032.1 GCA_029262855.1 Bacteroidota bacterium
ACCTACGGGCCACAGGGACCCCTGCTGGATCCCCTTACGCCCACACAACGCCGCATCCTGGCCCTGCTCGATATCCCGCTCCCATGGGCCGAATCACAATGCCCAGACTAACACCGAAACGGTGCGGAAAACGCGGCTAGCCTTTCAGATATTGTTCTGACGAAACAGGTCTTCCATGTCCACGGCGTCCGCGAGCGGCCCGGACCGAAGCTGCAACAGGGCGAGCTGCGAGGCAGGAGTCGGCGCATATAGGTCAACAGCCGGACCGTAGGCCTTGGTCGCAGGAGGAGGAGCCACCTTGCTTGATTCCAGTCCAGAGTGATCAATCAACGTGATCGACTCGCTTCTCGTGCCCGTCCAATCTGAGTGGTGTTTTGCGAAATCAATCATGGATGTGGTTTGTTCTGTCCAGATCTCCAGGCATGTGGAGCCGCTTTTTTTGTATGAACTCAATGCCTTCCAGTTTTCGTATGGTCGCAACTTCGGTTACACCACCCACTCCGCGGGTACCTATAGAGACGTTTAGAAGATCCGAGGTCACGCTCACGAAGAGAGCAGCCAAATCGATGCAGTCCTGCAGCGGCAGGATGTCCCACGGCAGGAGTATCGGCTGGTGCTTTTCCATTTCCTTCATGATGTCGCTTGCCGATTCCTCCCCGAGCTTGTTCTTCAGAATGTGAGGGAGGACCGGGTCAAAGCCATGGATGAGCCGGCTGACAATGTTCAGTTGGCCACCCCACGCCATTCCAAATTCCGAGTTGCCGAAGGCACGTTTTTCGGGGGTGGGGCTCCTGGGAATGTCAAAACCAAACACCGTTCCGTAGGGCTCGCCAGAATCAAAGCCAGCTACGACAAATGTCATGTCGGGCTCGCCGGGTGAGTGCTCGAGTTCCTCCCATCGACCGAGGAAAAAGTCGCTCAGCCTGATGGAATACTCTTCAATTGAAAGTCTGTCAACACCTAGAATTTCTTCGACCTCATTGCGATAGCTGTGCGCCGTTCTGCGTCCAATTACGGCGGAACCGTAGGTGACCGCTCCCACGAATTTGTGACCGTCGAAGGTTAGTAGCTTTGATGCGTTGTCGTAGTACACTTGATGGTGCTGTTCGCCTATTTGGGCTGATAGGGTTACCCTGCTATCAGCTGCCAGTACCATCCCCTCCGCGGCCTTTATTGCTATCCCGAGTGACAAATCTGACGCCTGCTTGGTTTGTTTAGTGGTCAATGTTCGGCACAAGAGTGCGAAAGGGCAATTCCGGCCGCTGGCAGCAGTATCTTTTTCCGCCCTCACACCCAGCACCTCCTCCATTGACCTACATAACAGACCTGCGAGACTACCTGGACGATGACGAGTTCATCGCGCCCAAAGGCGGCCCCGCCCAGCGCGTGGCCACCTTCCTGGCCGGAATCGTGGGTTGGGCGACAGCGTTTGAGATGGAAGCCGAGGAGAAAATGTCCTGGCTGCTCACCAACGTCTTTTGTTCTCAGCACGGACGCTCGGATTGCCCGGGTCAGATCCAGGCGTCCGCCCCCGTCGATGGCCTGATATTGTGGCGCTGTGACGTCTGCGAGGATGATGGAGAGATAAGTGGATGGGAAGACGGGATGTGGGACCGCGTGGACGGGGTGGGCGATGACCCCGTGGAAGACCTGATGTTTCCGGTCCTCATGGACCACGAACCAGCCTCACTGCAAGAGGAGTTGGGCGCGAGTAATGAGGAGTTTGCCTTAGCTCTGGCACTGACCGCCGAGGGCCTGGAAGATCAGGGAATGAGGGCAAGCCTGGCACAAAGGGCCATAGAGATCTGGCCAGACTGCGTTGAAGGGTATTTGGTCTTGGCCGAGAGCGGGTACGAATCAGATGCCCATCGACTGGAGCTTCTGTGGACCGCCCTGGAGATTGCCGAGCGGGAGATCGGAAAAGAGGCTTTCGAGGCGGCTCGTGGTACGTTCTGGGCGGTTGAAGAGACGCGGCCGTACATGGATGCCAAACTGCAACTGGCCTCCTGCCTCTGGGGTTATGGCGAGGCCGATGCCGCTCTGGATCACCTGGAGGAGATGCTCGAACTCAATCCGATGGACCACCAGGGGGCCAGATTCCACCGGATGCAGTATTTGGCAGTCCTGGAGAGATTTGAGGATCTGGATGAGTTGTTGGCTCGGTATCCGGAGGACACGGTTCCGGACACCGCCTACTGGAGACTCCTGCGCGGGATCATGACCATGAAGGATGACGCCGCCGGAGTCGCGGCCCTGCTGGCTGCGGCGCTTGAGTGCAATTCCTATGTGCCAGACTTTCTCCTGGAGCGCAATGTGGAGTTCGTTGAAGACGAAGACAAAGTTGAAGACGAGCAACTCATGGATGGCGTGAATTACGCCGCGCGTGCTCGCTCCGTTTGGCTACGCACTCCCGGGGCTCTCCGGTGGCTCATGCGTCAGACGCCGTAGGCTGGAACGAGGGGGCCATCCCCCGGAAATCCTCCAATCGTTAATGTTGCCGCCCAGCGCAGGGCGGTATCATTGCGCCATGATCAACGTTTTGTCAGTCGTCGGCACGCGGCCCAATTTTATCAAGGTTGGCCCCGTTCACTGGGCTGCCGCCGACCGTGCCACCGAGATCTCCCACCAGATTCTCCACACCGGCCAGCACTACTCGCCGGAGATGTCGGACATCTTCTTCAGGCAGCTTAGCCTGCCGGAACCGGACGTGTACATGGGCCTGGGAGGAGGGTCGCACGCCGTTCAGACGGCCAGGATCATGGAGGCCTTCGAGGCTTACGCCATGGGCAATCGTCCAGATGTGCTCCTGGTGTACGGCGACGTCAATTCGACCATGGCATGTGCCCTGGTAGCGGCCAAGCTTCACATCCCGATTGTGCACGTGGAGTCGGGCCTGCGGAGCGGAGACCGGACGATGCCCGAGGAGATCAACCGGTTGGTTACCGATGCGATTTCGGACCTGCTGTTGGTATCGGAGCCCGATGGGCTTAAGAATCTTGCCGGGGTCCCGAGCCACAAGATTGCCTACGTGGGCAACGTGATGATCGACTCTCTGGTGCGGTTCAAAGCCAGGGCGATGGCCTCGAGCGCGTTGGATGATCTGGCGCTGAAGAAGGGCGAATATGTGCTGTCCACGCTTCACCGGCCGGCGACCGTCGATGACGCGGAGGGCCTTTCGAAGGTCTTGGACATCTTCGACCGCATCGCCCAAAAGCCGATTGTCTTTCCCATTCACCCCCGCACGCGGAAGAATCTGGACCTGTTTGGTTTGGGGCCTCGCGTGGAGGCATTGGACAACCTGCGGCTTGTCGACCCGGTGGGGTACATCGACTTTCTGCGGCTGCAGATGGACGCGGAGTTGGTGGTGACGGATTCAGGCGGGATTCAGGAGGAGACTACGTTTCTGAATGTGCCGTGCCTGACGCTGCGGCCCAACACGGAGCGGCCGGTGACGGTGAGTCTCGGGACGAATGAACTCCTGCCGCTGGATGCGGATTTGGTTGCCGACCGGGTGGGGAAGATTCGGGCTGGCGATTGGAAGGAGGCGCAGCCGATTGACGGCTGGGATGGTCGCGCGGGGGAGCGGGTTGTTGAGGCTGTCGTGGGGCGGTTTGGGTGAGCTGTTTGGTCGTGGCCGATTTCCTCATCTTAAGGACTCGATAACACGGGGATCATACGGCCGGGTTAGTCTCGTGGCCATGCGAATCCTGTACGGAATAAACGGCACCGGCAATGGGCACCGGAGCCGAGCCCTGGAGCTCGTACCGGCACTGAGCCGAAGAGCCGACCTGGACGTGATCGTCAGCGGGACCGCCTACTCGCTTCCCATGCCCTTCCCGCTGAAGGCTGAGTACGCTGGATTCTCCTTTGCCTATCGCCGGGGTCGGGTGGACCTGAGGCAGAGCATCCAGCAGTCGCGACTCTCCAGTGTGATCCGGGACGTTCGGGGGCTGGACGTCTCGTGTTACGACCTGGTGGTGTCCGACTTCGAGCCTGTCTCGGCCTGGGCCGCCAGGACAGGTGGCCGGCCGGTCATCGGCGTATCCCACCAGGCCAGTTTCCGTTACCCGGCCGTCCCAAGGCCGTCCCGGAAGGATCACCTCAGCGAGTGGTTCATGCGCACCCTGGCCCCCACGCCTTCGGCGATTGGTCTCCACTATGCCCGATACGCTCCGGGGGTCCTGCCTCCGATCATCCGCGAACGGGTTCGCGAGCTCAGCCGCTCTTTCGGCAATCACATTGTCGTGTATCTGCCAGCCATCGAGTTGGATGAACTGGTCCCGGTGCTCGCCGGGCAAGCAGCCCCTTTCGTGGTGTTCAGCCCGGCGGTCGACGCAGTGGCGTACCGCGCCGCCAATGTGCGCGTCGAGCCATCGAGTGATGCCAATTTCGCCGATCAGCTGGCGTCATCCTCGGGGGTACTCTGCCACGCAGGTTTCGAACTCCCGTCGGAGGCCATGTACCTCGGCAAACCGCTGCTGGCCTGTCCGATCGGACGGCAGTACGAGCAGCAGTGCAACGCTGCGGCGCTCGAGCGCCTCGGGGTGGAGGTGATCTGGGACTGGGATGCTTCGGTGAAAACCCGGATCGCCGAGTGGATCCGCCTTCGGAGACCGGTACACCTCCCCGAAGTCACCCACGTCGGCGCCCTCGCCGATGCCATCCTGTCGTATGCTTCTCCCGGGGCGACTCGCCGCAGGTCACCCAACCGACCCGTGGCGCCTATGCTGAAGCCTCAGTCGATGGCTCCGTCACCAGAACAAGTCGCGTAAGGTCGTTGGCTGCCGGAAAAAGGAGTTCGAGGGTTCCGTCGGCCCGTTCCACCACCGCCGTGCAGCTCTCAACCCAATCGCCCGTGTTGACGTAGTGAATGCCATCTAAAGTCTGCGAATCCGCATGGTGAATGTGTCCGCAGATCACGCCGTGCGCGCCGCACTGTCGCGCACGGGTCGCTACGGCAGTGGTAAAGTCGGTGATGAAATGGAGCGCCTTTTTGGTCTTCAGTTTCAGCGCCGCCGAGAGTGACCAGTAATCCCGGCCAAGGGCCGCCGGGAGCCGGTTCAGGACCCGGTTCAGGACCCGGTTCAGGATCAGCAACATCCCGTAGAGGCCCGCGCCGAGTCTTGAGATCCAGGGGGCCAGGCGGATGATGCCGTCGAATTCGTCCCCGTGGATGACCAGATATTTTCTTCCATCCGCCGTCAGATGGACAGCGTCACGAACGATTCTGAGCGATCCGATGGAATTGCCCACGAAACGCCGGGCAAACTCGTCGTGATTCCCGGGAATATAGACCACCGGCCGACCCTCGCGGGAGAGACCGAGGATCCAGTCGACGACCTCCTGGTGGAGCGGCGGCCAGTACCCGCTGCGCTCCAGCGCCCAGCCGTCAATGATATCGCCCACCAGGTACAGACTGTCGAACTCTATCGTATGCAGGAAATCAAGCAGCTCCCGGGTCCGCGTGTTCCGGCTCCCGAGATGTAGGTCAGAAATGAAGAGGGTCCGGAATCGCGTCCTGGGCAGGTCCATTGACGGGGGTTTTAAGCGTCCGTGACCGAAGCTCCCCCGGCATGGTTAGCCCAGCGTTAACCCAGCGTGTCGGGATTGTGATCTATCGGATCCAGGTACCGGCCACCGGGCTGTTCAAAATCGCTCACGACAGGAGATTATTTCCCGAATGCGCCGAGCATTTTTGCCACCGCGGTGATAGTTTGCGGAGTCATGACTTCCAAAGCATTCCTACTCTCGGCAGCCTGCCTGGTGCTGTCGATTCCGACGGTCGTCGCTCAGTCCGGCAAGATCGCTGGCCGCGTCATTGAGGCGGCCACTGGCGAGGGTCTGCCCGGTGTGAATGTGGTCCTGGAGGGGACGCTTCAGGGTACCATTACCTCGGTGGATGGCTACTACGTCATTCTGAACGCCAAGCCGGGCACGCACGCGGTTCAGGCGTCCTTCGTGGGATTTGCCACACAGCTCGTCACCGGCGTTCGGGTCCTGATCGATCAGACTACCACGGTTGACTTTGCCCTTCAGGAAGAGGTGCTGCTGGGTCAGGAGGTGGTCGTGGTCGCGCAACGCCCGGTGGTCCAGCGCGACGTTTCCAATAGCCGGCTCAACGTGGCGGCCGATGAGATAGAGGCCTTACCTGTCTCCTCCGTATCGAGCGTGGTAGGGCTGCAGGCGGGCGTTCAGGGATTGAGTGTCCGGGGATCCAATACCTCTGAAATCGCCTTCAACATCAACGGCCTGAACCTGCGCGACGAGCGGGACAACGGACCCGTGACCGGGATCAGTCTGGCCTCCGTGGAGGAGGTGCAGGTGCAGACGGGCGGCTTCAATGCCGAGTATGGCAACGTGCGCTCGGGCGTGGTCAATGTGATCACCAAGGAGGGGTCGCGTGACCGGTACGAGGCCGACGTCATTCTCCGATACAGCCCGCCGCAACAGAAGAATTTCGGGCAATCGGCCAACGATCCGGATGCGTACTGGATTCGCCCCTTCATCGACCCGGCGGTGGCCTTCACGGGCACGGAGAATGGGGACTGGGACCAGTACACACAGGCGCAGTATCCTCGGTTTGAGGGGTGGGTGGCCATTTCGGAGGAGCGTCTCACGGACGATGATCCCACCAACGACCTCACGCCGGAAGGGCTGCAGCAGGCGTTCCTCTGGCAACATCGCAAGGCATTCGAGGTCACCCAGCCCGACTACGACATTGATTTCGGATTCGGCGGCCCGCTCCCGGGTTTCAGCAAACAACTGGGCGATGCGCGCTTCTACGCTTCTTTCCGCAGAGACCAGGACATGTATCTCATCCCGCTCCACACGGACCGGCGGGAGGACGAGACCGCACACCTCAAGCTGACTTCGGATGTGGGGGCGGGGATGAAGCTCTCTATCGAGACTCTGTTCTCTTCCTCCGTGGGCACCGCCTCGAGCCGCAGCGGAGCGCCGGGCATTTTTTCCGCCACGGGCATGGCCAGATCCCTGAGCCGGGTCAGCTTCATAGACACCCGAGTTTTTTCAACGGACTACTGGACCCCGGCCGAATTCAGATCGAGTTTGTTTGGAGCGCGGTTCACGCATGCGATATCGGGATCAGCCTTCTATGAGATCCGGGCGCAGCGCTTTGCCACGGATTATGACGTCAATCCGGGTAGACTCCGGGATGAGTCGGCGGTGGTGTCGTTCGGTGGCGTCGGCTTCGACGAGGCCCCGTTCGGTTTCCAGCCGAAACCCACCTTCGGCGTGGACGGGATGCGGACGGGGGTCGGGATGTCGAACAGTCGGGACTCCTCGAAGGTGGTGGTCTACAACCTGAAGGCGGACTACACCAAGCAGGCGAATCGCTTTCTGGAGCTGAAGACTGGCGCGGAATTCAATCTGACCGATTCGCGTGTGAACTACGGGCAGTTCGACGCATTCCTGCCGTCGAGCAATTCGTGGTCACATTGGGATCGTGAGCCCACCCGCGGCGCGATTTACGCGCAGTCCAAGATGGAATTCCAGGGGATGGTGGCCAACCTGGGTCTGCGGTATGACGCCTTCCAGGCGGGCGGTGACTGGTTTGAGTGGGACCCGTTTACGACGGCTTTCAGTGCGCGAAACGCGGCCAACATTGACACCCTCCTCGCGGCCTCGCCGAACAAGTTCGTACAGACGCTGAGTCCCAGGTTGGGGGTGTCTTTCCCGATCACGACGCTGTCGAAGCTCTTCTTCAACTACGGGCATTTTCGGCAGCTCCCGGATCCGAACAGCCTCTTCCTGCTCCGCCAGTTCTCTGAGACCGGGCAGGTGTCGCGGATTGCCAACCCCAACAACCCGCTTCCCAAGACCGTCGCCTACGAAATCGGCTTTGAGCAGTCGTTCCTGGACCAGTTTCTGGTCCGGGTGGCAGGCTACTATAAGGATGTGAGCCTCCAGCCCTTCCTGGTGTCGTACAGTTCCCGGGACGGTCAGACCAGCTACAGTACCGACGAGCCGAATTCCTTTGAGGACATTCGTGGATTCGAGTTCACGGTCTCCCGCAATCGCGGACGCTGGGTGCGAGGGTTCTTCAATTACACCTATATGGTCTTCAGGTCGGGCTACTTCGGTATCCGGTCAAACAGCGAGAACCGCACGGCGCAGCGTGAATTCGAAAACTCGGACGCGGAACGTCGTCGCGCCTCCAGTCGGCCGGTTCCCCAGCCCTACGCCCGGCTGAATCTGGACATCCAGGTTCCGGAGAACTTCGGCCCCAGCGTGGCCGGAGTCGAGCCGCTGGCCGGTTGGCGTGTCAATGTGCTCACCACCTGGTCGCAGGGATCAGCGTTCACCTGGGCGGGGGGCGGATCCAAGCCCGGCGTGCTCAACAACACGCGGTTCCGCGACAACTGGAACGTGAATCTGCGCTTCGCCAAGAGTTTCACCGTCGGCGACCGCCGCGCGCAGTTCTTCGTGGATGTCTTCAACGCGCTCAATCGTAAGACCCTCAGCTTCAACGGCTTCGTGGACGGCGTCGATCAGAACGCCTACCTGCTCTCGCTGCATCTACCGGCGTCGAGCGACTATCCGAACATTCCGGGAGGCGACAAGATCGGCACCTACCGCGCTGACGGTGTTGCCTACCAACCCATGTTTGCCGTCCAGTCTCGCAACGAGGTGGGGTCCTCCGTCGAGGGCGTGATCTACTACGAACGCTCCACCGAAAGCTTCCTGGAGAACCGGAACGGGGACTGGAGGAGCGTGGACGAAGCGCGGCTGAAACAGGTGATGGAGGACAAGGCCTACATCGACATGCCGAATCAGGGCTTCCTCACGTTTCTCAACCCCCGCGACATTTACATAGGCCTGCGCATCAACCTGTAACCTCATCGCGCATGGACTGCGCCCCCCTGAAGATTTACATGCGTCTCCAATCATCCTGGCGGTGTTTCTGCCTCTTGGCCACTGTTCTGGCGATGGCACCTCCATCCGCCAATGGGCAGTTCGCCAACAAGTGGTTGTCTGCGGGCTCGCTCCACAACTGGTACTCGGAGGTTGGGAATGAGTGTGAGGTGTGTGGTTTTGTGGGCAACCAGCAGGACGGGCTCCGCTGGCCGGGCATCTACCGATTCCGTGATGCCCAGGCGGCAAAGGGCATTTGGATCGGCGCCAAGAACGTGACGGATGATCGCGGCACGGCCTGGAACACCCGCGTGGTTCATGCCGGCCCCCGGGTCCGGGGATCGGGCGAGTTTTTCCCGGTTCGATTCGAGATGGTCAGCCGTTTCGAGCCGCCGGCGGTCTTTGTCGATGGCGCCACGTCCGAGCCCGAGGCGTCGATGTCCAATGACACCGTGGATCCGACGATTCCGGCCGATCGCATGATCATCAATGAGGTGAACACGCTCCTGGGCCTCACGATGACGAGGCGCATCATGCAGTTCAGCCAGGACTATCACGACAACTATCACGTCATCGAATACACGTTCACCAATACGGGAAATACAGACGGCGACTCCGATATCGAACTCCCGAACCAGACGTTGCAGGACATTTGGATTTACCTGCAATGGCGCTGGTCGGTGGCCTTTGAGTCCCGGTTCCTGATCGGCAACGGAACCGGATGGGGCCTCAATGCCATGCTCGATACGCGGGGCGACGGCGTCAAGCCCGATCCTCCCGGCGAGCAGTTTCGGGCCCAGCTTGCCTGGCACGGAAAGTTTCCGCCCTTCACCTCCTACGACAACATCGGCGGGCCCATTTTGCCGGAAGCGCTTCCGGCCATCAACATCAACTCGGCCTCCCCAGATACGCTCGGACGCCTGGCGGCGTCCTCCTTCGTGGGTGCAGTCACGCTGCATGCCGATACGTCTCCGACCGACCCGGCGGACGACGCGAGCCAGCCCCGCACGACGTCTTGGATTGGTTCGGACGAGCCATTTACCTCCCAGAACGACGCCTTCAACCCGGCCAAGATGGAGTCGGAGTACAGCCTGATGTCGGCCGGACACAAGTCGCCCCGGCATGCCGACGTCGTGGAACCCTCCGGCATGCCGGGCTTCCTGGCGCCGACGGGCGATCCATCGCTCGGGACGCCGGGCGGTTTCTCCAATGCCAACGGGTATGGCCCCTACACGCTCGGACCGGGAGAAAGTGTGCGGATCGTACTGGCTGAGGCTACGGCTGGGCTGAGCCGCGATGCCAACATTTCTCTCGGGCGCCAATTCAAGCGAGCGGCTGATGCCGGAAATCCCACTGCTGATCTCAGCTACACCGTTGGAGGAGTGACCCACTCCATGCCGAAGAATGAGTGGGTGTTTACCAGCCGCGACTCACTCTTCCAGACGTTTCAGCGAGCCACGGATGCGTTTAATGCCGGGTGGCAGATTCCACGGGCGCCGCTGCCGCCGTCCACGTTTGATGTGGCAGGTGGTGGAGACCGGATTCTGCTGACCTGGGATGTGTATCCCGAGGCCGATCACGAGGCATTCGAGATCTATCGCGCCGCGAGCCGATTCGATTCCACCCATGTTCTGATCCATACCGCGGGACCCGCCGAACGCACGTTTGACGACACCTCGCCCGTCCGAGGTCTGGATTATTACTACTACATCGTCTCCACAAAGAGTGTGGGTGCTGGGCCTGGCACCCCTGCCGGGACCCTGCGAAGCTCCCGCTACTACACACAGACCTACTCGCCTACCAACCTCAAACGGCAGGCTGGAACGAGCCTGGATCAGGTTCGGATTGTGCCCAACCCGTTCAAGCTGTCGGCCGATGCGAACATTCGCTTTCCTGACCAGACCGACAAGCTGGCCTTCTTTGATATCCCCGGCCGGTGTCGAATCGATATCTACTCCGAGTTGGGGGAATTGGTGGATACCATCGAGCATGTCGACGGCTCTGGAGACGACTTCTGGGATCACACCACATCATCGCGCCAGGTAGTGGTCTCGGGCCTCTACGTGGCGGTCATCACGGACCTGGATACCGGCGATCGCGTCGTCAAAAAATTCGTCATTATCCGGTGAGAAGCCTCCACAACATCGCCAAACCAGCCGCATCCGGCATGTCGCGAGGCCTGCAGCGAGTACTGGTCCTCCTCCTCCTGGGAGTGGGGATTACCGGCACCGCCCGCGCGCAGCAGCAGAAGCTGGCTCAGACGGGGATGAAGTTCCTGGCCGCCTCTCTGGATCCGCGTGCCGCCGCACTGGGCGATGCGGTTACGGCCGTTTCGGGAGGTCCGGAGATGATGTTCTATAACGCCGCCGGAATGGCGCGGCAGGACGACTTCCTGGCGGTGTCCTTCGGGCAGATGCAGTGGATTGCGGACATCAACTACGACCAGGTGGCGCTGTCCCTGGCTCCTGGCGGGGGGCGGTATGGCGTGCTTGGATTCTCCGTCGTGTCGGTGGACTACGGAAACCTGGAAGGGACCATCCGCGCCGACAACGACGCGGGGTTTATCGAAACGGGGAATTTCTCGCCGAGCGCCATGGCGTTTGGCGTGGCCTACGCGCGCGCGCTGACCGATCGTTTTCAGGTGGGAGGGCAGCTGAAATTTGTGCACCAGGACCTCGGGCCCAACGTCGAACGCTTCGATGAGACGGGGAGCCAGGTAGTGGTGAGCAACTCAAAAAACGTAAAGGCCTACGACTTCGGGGTCCTGTACCGCACGGGATTCGAGAGCATGACCTTTGCCTTCAGCGCCCGCAATTTCTCGTCCGAGGTGGAGTACGTGGACGAGAGTTTCCAGCTGCCGCTGACCCTCAAGATTGGCGTGGCGATGAATGTCCTGGACCTGACGGCCATGGCAGGCTCGAACCAGCACCGGCTGAATCTGTCGGTGGATGCCGAGAACCCGCGTGACTTCTCGGAGCAGGTGAAGGCCGGACTCGAGTACGTCTTCATGGATTCGTTCTCGCTGCGGGGCGGCTACGCCTACCCCACCGACGAGCAGGGCATCAGCCTTGGAGGCGGTGTCTCACGCACGGTGCGGGGGATGACGGTGACGGCAGACTACGCGTACACAGAGTTCGGCGTTTTTTCAGAGGTTCACCGATTTGCATTACGGCTTTCCCTGTAGCGATTGCCCCATGATTCTTTCCCCACTCTCACTGCCAGGCTTCATCAGGACCGCGACCATCATGGTCGTGGTGTTCTCGGCTCTGGGCTGCGACTCCGGCCCGGCCGAGACACTGTACGACCCGGATCGCTCCGCGCTTCCGGATCCAGTGATCCAGACGGTAAGTCCCTCCGCTGCGGCCTTCGCCGGTGTGGATGAAGTCACCATCGTTGGGAGCAATTTCTCTCCCAGTCCGGCAGAGAACTACGTCTACTTCGGAAAGGAGCGGGCGCAGCTGGTGTCTGGCTCGGCTACTGAGTTGACGGTGGTGCCGCCGGCCACTCCGAATCCGGAGGTGGGAATTCGGGTCTCTGTGCTGGGCGCTGTCAATTTCAGCAATACCTGGACGTACGCGCTTGAGGCTGCCATCGAGCCTCACGGCGGCTTCGGGAAAGTCGAGTCCGCGACGGCCATGACCACCGACGCGGAAGGCAACATGTATGTGGGGCTGATTGTCGATGGGGTCTCGCAGGGAATCAAGCGCATCACCCCGGACAACGTCCGCACGGATTATGTGTCTTCCACCTTCCAGTGGACCGCCATGGCCCTCGGACCCGACGGATTCCTGTACGCGGTCCGAAATATCAGGGCGGTGTTCCGCTTCATGGAGGGAGGTTCGCAGGAGGTATTCACGGCGCTGACTCCCTCCAGCGTCCGGCTGAATGCGTTGGCCTTCGACGCCAGTGGCAACCTCTGGACGGGGGGGAGCCACGACGAAATATTCCGGGTTACTCCGGAAAAGGCGGTGTCCAGATTCGCCTTCGACGCCGAGGTCACCGCACTGGCGGTGTCCGGCACGACGCTCTTTGCCGCCGCCAACGACAATTCCGGGTCAGCCGTGTGGTCCTTCCCGATCGAGGCATCCGGCAGTCTCGGGCCCGGCACGCGTTTGCATGATGTCACGGCTGCGCTGGGTCCTGGCAAACAGGGAACCGGCCTGGCTTTTGCATCGGACGGCACCATCTACGTGGCCACCGACCATGCCGATCCGGTGTGGTTCGCTGCCCCGGGGGGCACCCTGTCGCCGCTCTATCCGGGCGTGCTTCGGCAACCGGAGGTCGGAGGAAGTCAGATCCCCGCCGTTCCCTCCCTGGACCTGGCGTGGGGCCCCGATCCCTTCCTTTATTTACTCCAGAGTCGTGCGTCCGGGGGTCTCGCGGGAGACAGTCGTCCGCTGATTCGAATCAACACAAGAAAGGAGCGCGGATGATGGTGCCTTAGGACCACATCCTCCTCCAGACCCATACCACCAACACTTAGGCTAACCCCATGAGACACTTGTTAATCGCCGCTTTTGCGGTATTTCTCGTCGTGCCTTCACAGGCACAGACTCAATGGAATCTCGACTCGTCGTTTTCGACCGCTGGCGTTTCCGGACACGGAATCGCGGTAGATGCGGAGGGTAAAATCTGGTGGCAGCCCTTCAGCGCCACCGACAGCATCCAGGTCAACGACCTCGATGGGGCATATTACGCCACCCGAGCTATCCACATCTTCAACCCGGATGGTTCGGAGTCCACCATGTCCCCCCTCAAGGTGATCGATTTTGGCGGCGGTGTAGCGGACACCCTGGGCGGGTACGTGACCAGAGACTCCAATGGCGCCAAGATTTGGGACAGCAAATCCGGACGTGGGCTCACTTCTGACGGGGACGGTAACATCATCATTTCGGCGTGGAAATGGACCTACAAGGTGAACCATCAAACGGGCGCCGGAATGGCACGGTCGACCGCCGCCATCGACGCCGGGTTCTGCGCGCTCACTGCTGCGGCGGCCGCCTCCGAATCGGGAAACGTGTTCGTCGCAGCGGTCTGTCCGGGCGCGCCCATTATTGAGTTGGCCAGCGACCTCAGCATCATCGGCAACGCCGTCGACGAGTCCCGTGGTTTCGCTCGGTCATTTGCAGTCTCTCCGAATGGCAACAAGATCTACTGGGCGGGCTACACGAACCTGGGTATCGACCTCTACGAGCGGGCCGACGAGTTCTCGGCATTCGATTCCCTGGGTTTTGTGATTCCGGGCATGTCTGCCGAATCGTTTGGCTGGCAGCCGGTTACGGGCTACCTCTGGGTCTCTTCGGGCTCTCCGAACGATCTGCCGAACCGGTACACCGGTGCCACCACGACCTGGTTGCCCAACGCCTGGTACGGATTCGATCCAGCGGAACTGGCCGTGGACACCGTGCCGGTACCCAAGGTTTTCTTCCAATGGAGCTTTGAAGGCGCCGGCTCCGGCGAAGGGCGCCCGCGTGGCATTGCCTTTTCTCCGGATGGATCGATGGCCTATGTGACCCAGTTCAGCCAAACTGGCGAGGAGCAGGTCCAGGTGTTCTCGGCCACGGCGGTGAACATCGAGACGGTGGGTGAGGACGTTCCGACGGACTTCGTGCTCATGCAGGCCTATCCGAACCCCTTCAATCCGACGACCAATATCGAGTTCTCGCTGGCGGCGGCTGGCCACGCCAACCTGGCAGTATTCGATGTTCAGGGCCGCGAAGTGTCGGTGCTGGCCGACCAGCAGATGGCGCCCGGTACGTACCGGTACCAGTTCGACGCCGCGGGGCTGCCCTCGGGCGTTTACCTGTACCGGCTCCAGTTTGAGGGCCAGGTCATGACCGGCCGCATGACCCTTCTCAAATAGCCAGACCCGATTGCTGACGAGAAGGGCGCCCGGAATGCATCCGGGCGCCCTTCTGGTTTCCGCTCTTGTGGTGCTCACTGTCGCTTCCCCCATGCGTTTCCTCCGCTTTCCCGCTGCCGTCCTGGCCTTTCTGATTGTCGGCATCCTCGTGCCGCAGCGCTCGGCGTGGGCGCAGTCCGAATCGCCCAAGCACGAAATGCGGGCTGCCTGGATGGCCACGGTGGCCAATCTGGACTGGCCCACAAACAAGTTCATGACGACCCAGCAGAAGAAGGACGAACTGCTGCGGTCGCTGGACGGCCTTCAGGCTGCGGGAATCAACGCCGTGATTTTCCAGGTGCGCGACGAGGCCGACGCCCTGTACGCGTCGTCCTTCGAGCCGTGGTCGTACTTCCTCACGGGTGTCCAGGGCCAGGCGCCCGATCCCTACTTCGACCCCCTTGAGTTCGCGGTGGAGGAGGCCCACAGACGGGGCATGGAGCTGCACGCATGGTTCAATCCGTATCGCGTGTGGGTGTCCAGTCGGGACTATCCCCGGGACACATCCCATGTCCTGCTCAAGCGGCCCGAATGGCTGCTGGAGGTTGGAAGCGTCAAGATTCTGGATCCGGGGATTCCTGACGTTCGCCAGTACGTGATAGACGTGGTCATGGATGTGGCTACCCGATACGACGTGGACGGCATCCACTTTGACGACTATTTCTATCCGTACCCGCCCAACCAGATGCAGAACGAGGACCGCGATACGTTCACTCAGTATCGCGGGTCGTTCACCACGATAGAGGTATGGCGAGAGTTCAACACCAACATGCTCGTGCGCGGGGTCTGGGAAGCTCTACAGGCTCAAGCGCCCCACGTCAAATTCGGAATCAGTCCATTCGGCATCTGGAGGTCGGGCGTGCCTTCCGGCATCATCGGTCTTTCTGCCAAGGACGCCGTTCATGCCGATGCCGTCAATTGGATGCAGCAGGAGTGGTTGGACTACCTCACCCCTCAACTGTATTGGGCATTCGGAGGCGGGCAGGACTACGCGAAGCTCGCGCCATGGTGGGCTTCTCAGGCGAATGGCCGGCACATTTATACCGGCCACGGACTGTATCGCTCGGATGCCTCCACCTACTCCGGGACGCTGTTCTCGGAGCACGAAGTGCCCAATCAGGTTCGCTTCAATCGGGCGACCGAAGGGATCCAGGGAAGCGTCTTCTTTCGGTCCAGAAACGTAACAGACTTCCGGTCCCGGGGCTTCGCCGATACGCTTCGCACCGATCTGTTTCGGTACCCCGCGCTGACTCCGTCCATTCCCTGGAAGAGTCAGGATCAGGCCGATCCCGTGGAAGGATTGCAGGCCGTTTGGGCGTCGAATGGCGTAACGGTGAGTTGGGATGCCTCCGTCTCCGGGGCAGTTCGCACGTACGCGGTCTATCGTGTGGTGTCCGAGCTGGAGCCATCCTGGGAGGAGGCCATGCCGCGTGCGGAGAACCTGCTCGCGGTAACCGGGGAGACCAGTTTGGTCGATGCGGCTGCTACCGGTGTCGGTCCCTACCACTACATGGTTACGGCCGTCAGTGTGAACTCCGTGGAGAGTCCACCCTCGGTTCCGGCCAGGGTGGTCAGCACGGACCCTGCCGTGGTCGCGAGGGCCGAGTTGGAGGTGGAGGTCTGGCCGAATCCCTTCCACGACCGGCTGAACGTCCTCGTCAGCAGCGACGCGGGTTCGGTTTCCGTGTATGACGTGCTGGGCAGGCGTGTGGCGTCCATCCCCGGTGATGGTTCGAGTCGATTCTGGGATGGCCGTGACACGGCGGGGAGGGCGCTCCCAACCGGCACCTACTTCGTGGTGGTGGAAGGGCGCCGGGGCCGCGCGGTACGCTCGGTCGTCAAGGGGTTCTGATGTTGTGAGAGCCCCGTAGGCTCCACCATAGAGTCCTGACAAAAAAAGAACGAAAAAACAACAGGGCGTCACGAATTCGTGATTTTGGCACGTACTCCCGCCTGGCGGGCTCTATGAATCATAAATAACGGATACACGACTCGTCTATCCGTTACATGAATAGAGCTCTGTCACCCACAACACTCAGAGGGGCCGATGTACACCCACCCCGAGTGGGTCGAGCGACCAACGCTCGGTCCACCTTTGTCCACGTCTGGTCATGCGCTTCGGCCGGCGCCAGCCCGCCGTGCGGCCAGGCCTGGTCCGCCTTCGCGACCCGCTCGCCGTCCAAGTGTGATCCCCACTCCCCTGAGGACACCCCGCCCCCGCCAGGGCTCAAGACTTGCCAGAACCGATGTCCAGTCACCCCTCAAAGGCCCACCCGGCCTCGCTCAAGATTATTTCCCGCGGCCTTGGGCGGCCATTTACTCTCCTTGCCTGTCTTGCCATTGCCGCCGGCCTGGCGGCAGGTTGCGGCCCTGACCCGGTCTCGTCTGGGGCAGGGTCCGCGAGGGAGGATACGCTGGCCGCGCCATCGTCGAACCTCGATGGAATCGAGCGCAAGCGGCGGCGGGACGAGTATTTCCACATGCTGCTGCGGGATCCGAGCACCGACAGGATTCCCGAGGGCATTCGCCTTCGGGAGCAGGCCTCTGCCCGCCTCCGACCGACCTATGAATCGCTGGTTGCAGCGACACTGGGGAAAGTTGCCGCCAACACCACCTATGAGTGGAGGGAAGTAGGCCCCAACGATGTCGGAGGCCGGACGCGAGCCTTTGTGGTTGACGTGACCGACCAGGACGTCCTCATTGCAGGCGGCGTCTCGGGTGGTATCTGGAGGTCGACGGATCGGGGGGCGACCTGGCGCCAGGTCAGCGAGAACGATGTCAGCGTGACCTCCATCGTTCAGGACACACGGGCGGGAGAGACCCACAACTGGTACGCGTCGACTGGGGAACTCCGGGAGTCCTTCAGCAACAACGGTCAGTTTACCGGCCCCCTCTTTGGGAACGGTCTCTACAAGTCAACCGACGGCGGCAACAGTTGGAGTCGAATTCAGACGGCCGGAAGCCCCGCGTTCGTGGATACAGAGTTTGATCGCGTCGGGAGAATTGTAATCAGTCCCACCACCGGGACCATCGTCATGGCCAGCAGCAGCGATGGTCTATTCAGGTCTACCGACGGAGGCGCTACGTTTATTCACGCACACGGCACGTCGGAACAGCACCCGTGGTCTGATGTCGTGGCGGGCGCGAGCGGCGTATTCATCGGCGTGTTGTCGGGCCCATCCGGTGCTTCTACAAACGGCCTCTACCGTTCCGTGGACGACGGTGCGAGTTGGCAGCCGCTATCCGGGGCCGATCCCCTGAGAGTTCCGACCATTCGTTCGGTGATGGCCCTGGCTCCGAGCAACCAGGACTTGCTCTACGTCATGACCTATATGGGGGCGGACAAGGTGGTTTCCGGCACCACGGTCGAGGATGTCCGGTTTCACAAGGTCACGCTCTCCACGGCGGTCTTCGAGGACCTAAGTGCCAATATTCCATTCCTGCCAAGAAGTGTCGGCGACGAGGGAAATGGCACCTTGGACACTCAGGGCGGATACAACATGGCCATCGCCGTCCACCCCACGGACCCGAGCCACGTCTTCATGGGTGGCACGAGCCTGTTCCGGTCAAGGGATGGTTTTGCGACGCCAGTGTCAGATCTGGACGGGTGGATCGGTGGCTACGCCATCACCAACAACAACAATCAATACATCAACCACCACCCGGATCAGCATGCCCTCTTCTTCGATCCCTTCGAGCCAGACAGGCTCTACAGCGGGCACGACGGGGGGCTGAGCGTAGCGGATGACGTGACACCCTTGGGTCCTGTCGCGTGGACAGACCTGAACAACGGCTACAACGTGACCCAGTTGTACCACGTCTCCCTGGCCCAAGCCTCCGGCGACAACCGGGTACTGGGCGCGACTCAGGACAACGGTAGTCCCTGGTTCCGCTTCTTCGACCGGACCGGTACCACCTCGACCTCGGTCGATATATCGAGTGGGGACGGAGCGTGGAGCTATATCGCCGCATGGGGCTATCTGGCCTCATCACAGGAGGGCGGCCTCTCATACCAGGCCCGTAACCCCGGCGATACCCCTTCGCTTTGGCGGACCCACTTCTCGCCTTGCAGCGACTGCGGTATGCAGTTCATCAATCCCGGGACCGTCGAGCCCAACGACGAGAAGATCATTTTCTATCCGGCGGGGTCTGATCTGTACCGCTCCAGGGGCACCGATGGCCGGGAAGGATGGGACCGGCTTGCGAAGATGACCTTCTTGGACGACTATCGCTACAGTGCGTTGACCGTGTCAACGAATCCTCGAGGCGTATTGTATGTCGCCGGATTCAAGCCATCGGCCTCCCCGAAAATATTCAGACTGGACGCTGCTGAGACCTCGGCCGTAGCTCCAGTCGAGCGCTCCATATCGCTCGCACCGTCCGGTGCATACATCCTGGAAATTGCCGTAAATCCGGATGATGCAGACGAGATCCTCGTGGCGATCTCAAACTACGGCGTAGCCAGCCTCTGGCACTCCACCGATGGTGGTGTGAACTATACAGATGTCGAGGGGAATCTGGCGGGAGCGGACGGGCCTTCCATCAAGACCGCCGAGATTGCCGTGTTCGGGTCGGGAAAGACCTACTTCGTGGGAACGAGCACGGGAGTCTATGCCGCGGCTGAGTTGAAGGGTTCTGGCACCGTTTGGGGCCAGGTTGCCGTCGGAGTCGTGGATCAGGCCCCCACATCTTGGTTGACGTCACGGACATCCGACGGGCGCCTTGCAGTTGGGACCCACGGGCGCGGAGTGTTCATGGGATTCGCCTCACCGCCGACTCCAGCCAACCGGGCATTCACCTTGGCCGGAGATGTAACAATCTCAAGGGCCGGCGATCAGGTGATCATCCACGAAGACGGCAAGTCGGCTATCAGCATACCGATCGACGCCCTGAACAGGCTGTCATTCTCCGGGCCGATCTCGGCAACGGAGTTCACGATTGATTACTCGGGCGGTAGTCCGATTCCATCCGGTGGCCTGTGGCTAGTCGCTCAATTCTGGAGCGATACGTTCCGATTCCTGCTCGACGGAGCGGCTGGAACCGGCGCCGGTACGCCACCGATCAGCGTATTCGGTGGAGGCGGTCCGGATACCTTCGAGGTGGACTTCGGTGGAGGATCTCCTGTCATAGACGAGAAAATGCAATTCCACGGGAGTGACGGCGATGATCGTTTGATTCTCAAGAATGGCGTCTACTCGGAGATTCGCCACGTGCAGGGGGCTCTCGGATTTGGCAGCGTCTCTTTCGATGGCCCGGGCGGACTCTTCGAGTTGGAATATACCTTCATGGAGATGGCCGATGACCTTCTCCGGGCCAACACCCGGACCTTTGCCTACGAGGGAGGGGACGAGACCATCACGGTCACGACCGATGCAGCAACGGCGGACCGGTCCATCATCGAGACCAATCTGGGCGGAACGGTCACATTCCGCAACCCGAATACCGTGTTCAACCTGGAGGCCGGAGACGGGGACGATTCGATCGTGTACTGGATCACCGATCCGAACTTTTGGGCGTTGCCCTCCCTCTTTGGGGGGGACGGCCTCGACTTCTTTTCCGTCAAGCCCCACGAGGTCACGCCTATCTCGGTGTTTGGAGATGCTCCGGCCGGATTTCCCGGTGACGTGCTGGAACTCGAACTGGCAGGCGTCGAGGGCGTGGCGACCTTGGGTACCCGGTTCTGGGTCTTCAACAATCGGGAGAATGTCGAGGTGGACGGCATCGAGACGGTCACCCAGGCGGTTACCGCCTCTGGAGCGACCACTGTCCGGATTGACGGACCCGACCTCGTCCTGACGGATGCCGCCGGAAACGAGGTGTTTCGCGGCCCGGCCAACGGACCCTTCGTTCCGTTCCTGCGTGGTAGCAGCGGAGACGACTCCTTCGTATTGGACCTGACAAGTGGTGATCCACTTCCTCCTGGCGGCCTTCAAGTTGCCCTGGGAGACGGGGACGATCTCTTTGAGATTCGGGTGGCGCCCGGGATGGCGCCACCCGGACCCGTCGTCGTGTTCGGCGGTGATGGTGACGATGTGCTCCGCATGGACTTCCAGGGAGGCGCTGGCATCCTGCCCGACAATATCTCCTTCCACGGCGGGGCCGGTAGCGATCAAGTCGAGTTGGATGGGGGCGTCTTCGACGCCATGGATTACACTTTCGTCTCGGAGAATGACGGGGGAATTTCGTTTTCGGGTCCCCTGGGGCAATTTGCGTTGACCTACACCGGCCTGGAGCCGATTATGGACAACGGGCTCGCAGGAACCCGAATGTTCACATTCAGCGGTGCCGACGACACTATCACGCTCGCCGATGATGGCGTGCCCGGTGACAACAAGTCCTTTATCGACTCGGATATTGGAGGTGAGATCGTCACGTTCACCAATCCGATCACGTCTCTGACGGTGAATGCCGGAAGTGGAGATGACACGATCGTTTTTCTGGGACTCGATTCGGCCGCACCGGCCGTCTCCATCTTCCTCAATGGAGACCTGGGTGATGACAACCTCGCGGTAGCGCCATCGGCTACGCACACCGTTGCCGTGGACGGAGGAGCACCGACTACCTGTCCCGGCGACCGCCTGACCTTCTCAAGCGGTACCCCCAATCCTCCTCTGCAGCCCGGATCAGGTACAGTTTCCTTCACAGGGTCCGAGAAGGACGTGGCCTATGCCTCCATTGAACTGTTCTTGGGCAGCTCGGGAGACCTGTCGGTGGACCTGGTCCACATCAAGGACACGGCCTGGGCCTCGGACCAGGTGATCATCCAGGTGACGGTCACCAACCTGGGGAGCGCGGCGGTGAGCTGCGTGACGGTTGACCTGACGGGAGTCGCCTCGATTCTGGAGATCGACGTGGACAACTCTTCGGGACTCCTGACACCGGCCGCCACCAGCGGCACCTTTGACAAGACGACGCTCCTCTGGACGGTGACGACGGTTCCGGCGGGCGGGACGCAGACGCTCTCGATCCCGGCCGTCGTCAATACGGCGCTCTCGGGCCCGTTCGACTCCACCGCCAGGGTCTCGACACTGGGAACGGATACAGATCCAACCAACGACGAATCAACGGGCACCCTCACGGTGCTTGATCCCTTCGTCTTCCCGGTCAAGGCGCAGCCGACCGCGGCCGAGTTCGAAGAGGACCTGGCCGGGGAGGATCGCCTGCTGATAGGCCTCTTCCAGGGCTCGCCTGGCCTGGACAGCGCACTCCTTTGCCGCTTCCCGGCGCCGGACGGCGACCTCTTCACGGCCGTCATCCACGAGAAGCTGCACCGGACATGCTCGGAGGGTCTGCCCTACCCGCTGGCGGTGAACGACATCTGGCGGGACCCGGACGGGGCGCATGAAGGCCGGATCTGGCTGACCAGTTGGGGCTGGGGCGGTCTTTACTACACCGACGATGTCAACGGCCCCTGGACGGCCGTCGAGCCGACGCCCGGCATCGCCAAGCCCGGGTGGGTGAACGTGTACGCCATCACCGAGGATGCAACGGACGACATCCTCTACATCTCGGCCAACAACGGGCTCCTCTTCCGCTCGCTGAACGGGGGCGGGATTTGGCAGCGGGTCTCATCGCTTCCGGGGGTGGCGAAGGCCACGGCCTGGTCGTTGATTGCGCACCCGACCGTGCCGGGGACGCTCTATGCGGGCACGTTCGGTCTGGGCGTGTACGTTTCGACGGACTTTGGCTATACCTGGGAGGAGATCTCGGGCAATGCGGCGCTTCTGCCGGCCAACGCGGGGCACATCTTCGACCTGGAGATCATCGAGGATGACTCGGTGCTGCCGAGCGACTTCTACCTGTACGCAGGCACGGGCCGCGGCGTGTGGTGGCAGGAGCTGACGGCTCCGGCTCCCGCGTGGACCTTTGCCGGTCCGGTGGTGCCGGGGCTCTCCAGTCCGGAGATCCGCTCGCTGGCCGTCGGGATGGACGCCTCGGGCATCGACGGCGAGCCGGACCTGTACGCGGCCAGTTGGGGCCTGGGCGTGTTCCGGCTGGTGACGCCGTTCTCGGGCGGGACGCTCTCGCCCTTTGGACTTCGCACGGGAAACGTGACGATGCTGGCCGTGGCGCCCGGCGGCCGCGTTGTGGCGGCGACCGAGGGCGGGGGACTGGTGCAGTTGGAGGCCTCGTTCGCCACGGCGGTGGACGCCCCCGACGCGCTTCCGACCGGCTACGTGCTGGAGCAGAACTACCCGAACCCGTTCAACCCGGTGACGACCATCCGCTACCAGGTACCGGAGGCGGGGCGGATCCGTGTGGCGGTCTTCGACCTCCTGGGCCGCGAGGTGGCGCTTCTCGTGGAGGGCCTCGTCGAGGCCGGGCACCACGAAGCGAGCTTCGACGCGACCGGCCTGCCGTCGGGCACCTACGTCTACCGCATGGAAGCTCCGGGAATCAACCAATCCAGACTACTCACACTCTTGAAATAGGAATCTTCTCGACCGGGGAGGCCGGCTATTCGAGGACTTACCGGATCCGACATCCCCGAAGTGGACCTGGAGCGATTCGCCGAAATGACTCTGGGGGAGCTCTTGGTTCTACATGAGGGTAACATCGCTCGATACAGAATCGGACTGCGGGAGTTCGAGAAATGGAGGGCGCTGTGGTCACCTGGGTGACGCGGGTTGGATGGCCTCTCTGGTGCCGGGGGAGGGGGGGCTCCGACCCGAGAAGAATTGTCCACCGGCAATTTCAATCTGCCCCCTCCTAAGCGCGCAGTGGCAATTCCGCCGCCGAGCCAGGGCGGATCGCTTGAGTAGCGGCTGGGCGAGATGGGGGTTCGAGACTGAGGGCCCCTCCAGCGTGTAAAGGCGAAGCCCGGCGACATGATGTAGTCCAGGCTGAGCGTGTCCACGATCACGCCAGTGCGGCGCGTTTTGCGCGGTACCTATATCTTGCCGTGAGACTCTCCCCCAAAGAATTCTGAGGCCGATGGACGAAGCCAAACTGATTGACAAGCTGAAACTGATCGAAGCCCTCTTCGCTGGAGCTACCACGGGAGGCGAAAAGATGGCCGCGGCGCTAGCGCGGGAGCGAATCGTCGAACGGCTGAGGGTCCTGAATGCTATGGCGCCGCCCGTCGAGTACCGTTTTTCCATGACCGACATGTGGTCGCGGAAAGTGTTTGTGGCGCTTTTGAGACGGTATGACATCCAACCCTACCGGTATCCACGCCAGCGACACACGACGGTGATGGCCAAGGTGACGAAGCGCTTCGTCGATGAGACGCTCTGGCCGGAGTTCGAACAGATATCGGACACTCTGCGCGCCTACTTGTCGGATGTGACGGACCGAGTGGTGCATCAGGTGATCCATGAAGACAGCTCGGATGCCGAAGTGGTTATGGAAAGGGGGCAGCTTCCGCTTGACCTTGGTTGAGGGTTCTGTCTTGATTCTGGACGTTCGGAAGAATGTGGCGCAAGCAGTAAAATGTGGCGCTAGTGAGGAACAATGTGGCGCAAGTGGGCATCAAGTGGCGCAAGTAGCGTGTCATGTCCCTTTCTGAACAATACGAGAGCATAATTCAGGCACTGGCGGGTGGTCCGGAGGTCGGGCTCCCGCTATCCGATCTCGACGCTGACCTGAAGCGCCAAGGGCTGGATCTCCCGCGTCGGACTCTCCAGCGAAGGCTCTCGACTCTGGTTGACGGGGGACGAGCCCAGGCGCTCGGCACTGGGGCAGGGACGCGATACCGGTTGCCGGACAGCGGACCGTCTCCCGCCATGCAATGGTCCCTGCCACTCTCTCCCGGGGCGCACGAGGTATTTCGGCTTGTGTCAAGACCGATCACTCACCGTCGACCAGTACCGTACCACCCGGAGTTCCTCTTGAACTACAATCCGGGATTGACATGGTACCTGTCTGAGGAAGAGCGGGCCGATCTGCGGGACTCCGGTAGCACGCCTCTCGGGAGTGAGCCTGCTGGGACCTACGCACGCGCTGTCCTGGATCGACTCCTGATAGATCTGTCGTGGGCATCGAGCCATCTTGAGGGAAACACCTATTCGCTTCTCGACACCCGAAATTTGATAGAGTTTGGTCAGCGCGCAGAGGGGAAGGATGCGCTGGAAGCTCAGATGATTCTCAATCACAAGCATGCGATTGAGATGCTGGTGGAGCAGGCGGCCACTGTCACACTCTCTCCGTTCACGGTTCGCAACCTGCATGCGGCCCTGGCAGAAGATCTGCTTCCCGAGTCAACAGCAGAGGGGCGATTGCGGCGTCAGCCGGTCCAGATTAGTGGATCCGTGTTTACCCCCCTCGGCGTTCCTCAACAGATCGAGGAGTACTTCGGGCTGCTCCTTCAGAAGGCAGCCGCCATTCCGGATCCATTCGAGCAGGCTTTCTTCCTTTTGGTGCATATCCCTTATCTCCAGCCCTTCGACGACATGAACAAGCGGGTGGCCCGGGTCGGGGCTAATCTCCCGCTCATCCGACAGAATCTCTGCCCCCTTTCCTTCCTGGATGTCCTACGGGATCTATACCTGACGGGTGTCCTGGGGGTCTACGAGCTCAACAGGGTAGACTTGCTTCGTGACCTGTTCGTATGGGCCTATCACCGCTCCAGCGAGCAGTACAAGTCCGTGCGACAGACCCTCGTCGCCCCCAATCCCTTCCGTCTCCGCTACCGAGATCAGATGGTAGCAGTTCTCCAGGAGGTGGTCCGGATTGGATCTCGACCGGGGAGGCCGGCTATTCGAGGACTTACCGGATCCGACATCCCCGAAGTGGACCTGGAGCGATTCGTCGAAATGACTCTGGGGGAGCTCTTGGCTCTACATGAGGGTAACATCGCTCGATACAGAATCGGACTGCGGGAGTTCGAGAAATGGAGGGCGCTGTGGTCACCTGGGTGACGCGGGTTGGATGGCCTCTCTGGTGCCGGAGACGTCTTGATACGCGTGCAGAGCCCGATTCGGTTGGACGGATGCAGCGAGCCGGAGCCCGATATCGCGCTCGTCCGGCGTGGTCCAGATTATCGGAAGCGTCATCCCGCGCCGGAAGAGGTGCTTCTGGTCATTGAGGTGGTCGACCCCTCTCCGGAACGAGACACGGGTGCGAAGCGGGCCATCTATTCGGAGGCCGGTATTGATGAGCTCTGGGTGGTCGATCTTGGTGCCCGTCGGGTGGAGGTCTCCCAGAGGCTGGTTGGCACCGACTATTTGGGCGAGGCGGAACACAGCGAGGATATGGTTTTCTCTGGGCTCGTGCCATTTGTGAGAATGGAGCTGGCCGAGTTGGAGTGGTAGCGCGCTGCGAATCGCATGCCCAGCCGTGCCTGCGACACGACGGAGTTCCGTCTATCTTCAGGCACACACCGGCGCCGCGACCGAGCCGCCACCTGTACTGCCGATGACTCGCGATTTATGACCCAACCCCTGTCGGAGCACCCTAATGCTCGCAAGCTCGCCCTCGGTCTGGCCCTGCTCTGGGCCCCGGTAGGCCGAACCCGCATGGTCGAAGCCATGAAGGCCATGGGCTTCCACACCGGCTCCGAACGCGGTTTTGACGCCGCTGAGGTGAAGAGGCAACTGCAGGTCCTCCAGGATCGCGGCTGGCTGTGGATGGGTGACCTGAGTCACGGGCGGGAGCGCCTGTTTCCGTCAAAGGGTAAACTGAGCTTCGACCACGGTTTGCTGTATTGCCTCAGTGATCCGGGGCGGGCGCAGATGTACCGTGAACTCTTGGAAGAATTTACTCCGGAGGACCTCGAAATAAAGCTGTTTCGTACCTGGGGAGTAGATCCGGAGTATTGGTGGCGTTTGCCACTCCACGATCGCGCCAGCAGAAGCGGTCTGGTCCGTCTGAAGCTCTTCACGGGAGCAACGCGGGAGGACCTTCGGGAGCTGAAGGCCCGCCTCAGCTACTATGGATGGGAAAATATCTGGCGTGAGGTCTGCCTGGAGAGTTTCGACCCGGAGCTGTTTCGGCGCGTTGACGGACAGTGGAGGTCTGAGGCGCTGACCCAGATTATGGCCGACCTGCTCGGTGGGTTTTACCAGGACTACTACCAGGATGTCTACCGGTGGATTCTGGATACCACGGCCAGGGACCCGGCGTCCCAGCCCAGCAGTGTCCGCCACCACGTGGCCGCCGTGCGCATTCTGCGAGGCGACAGGGAAGAGGCCGCGCGGCTACTTGAGGGACTGGATACGGGCTTTTCTGACTCCCTCCATGCAGCGTTGCGGGCACAGGAGGGCGATTGGGCGGGAGCGCGCACGGCATTTGAGGAAGCGCTGAAGCGGATGCGCAAGGAACTCGGGAAGAGGGACCGGTTCCTCTTCCCGGCCATCGGCTGCCTCTACCCGCTCTCGCTGCTGGCTCTCCACACGGTCGATGATCTCGAGGCAGCCCGCAAGTTCTGTCAGGCGGAGTCGGGAAAACGGAACAAGGACGGTACGCATGGATGGCTGCTGTGGGTGCACGCGATTGCGGTCCGGCTGGGTACTGCCGATCCAGAGACGACAGCGTTTTCCGTGGGCAGATGGCGCGGAACGGCGCATCTGGAGAACCTGTGGCGCGTGCTTCTGCGGACCTGGTTGGGGCGGGAGACCTTTCCGGCGGTGCAGCGCGGACAGGAGGACCCGATGGATGAACTGGTGGGTTCGGTCCGGGCTCACCTCAAGAAGCTGGAGTTCGGATGGCTGGACGACCTGGTGGCTACGTGCGCGAGCGTCTATGCGGGAGGAGACCCGCCGCCTGGATTCTTCGTCAGCGCCGCGCAGGAAAAATGGCGACTGGTTCTGGATGCGCTGGCGGCGCTGTCTGGGTCCACTGGAAAGGGGAAGGGAAAGCGAGCACCCGCTGCCAAGCGCATGCTGTGGGCGGTGAGCGTGGACGGGTCCGGGCGCATCCTGGACGTGTCACCGCTGGAACAGCGAAGAGGCAAGCGAGGATGGAATGCGCCGCGACCGGTGCCACTGTCCCGGCTGGCCAAGGCCACGAAACTGGATCCGGTCGATGCGGCCGTAGCTCGCTCCGTCAAGGCCGAGCGTTACTACGCTTCACGCTTCCGTATGGACCGCGCCACCGCCATGCTGGCCCTTGTGGAACACCCCCGCGTGGTGCTTGCCCATGATACGTCCCGCCTGGTGGAGGTCAGCCGGGGCACGGCGGGCCTGGAGGTCCTGCGCGAGGGGGACGTTTTCCGCGTGGTCATGAATCCCCCACCGCATGAGCCGGAGGACGAGGAGGATGAATGGGGTCCGGCCCGGGACGCAAACGTGCAGCGTGAGGCGGAAGAACTGCGCTTTGTTCACGTCGCGGTCGAATCGCCGACACGGATACGCGTGGTACACTACACCGAGCAGCAGCGGGCGGTGGCGCAGATCCTGGCCTCGGACGTTACCGTGCCCGCAGGTGCCGAAGAGGAGCTTCAGCGGACCCTCCGGGCGCTGAGCGGCCATTTTGAGATTCAGTCGGACCACACCGCCCCAGCCCGGCAACAGGACCCCGAAACCCGTCTGCGCGCAGAGTTGGCCTCGGCCGGCCATGGCGTGCTTCTTCGCCTGGTGGCGGCGCCGCTCGGCCCCAACGGGCCGCGGCTCACGCCCGGTCTGGGCCGTCCGCGTCTCATGGCCACCGTGGACGGAGAGCCCGTGGCCACGATGCGGGATCTCACCGCCGAGCGCGCGGGCGTGGACCGCGTCCTGGATGCGGTGGGCTTCCTGGAAGATCCGTTTTCGGGTGACCAGGTAATCGAGTGGCTGGTCGAGGACCCCGAGTTGGCGCTCGCACTCATCGCCGAACTGCCGTCCGTGGAGGCGGTGGCCGGCCTGGATTGGCCCCGGGGAGCGCCCGTGCGGGTGGTGCCCGTACATCCATCTGCGGTGAGCGTGCGCGTGACCACCGACCGGGACTGGTTCGGCATGGAGGGAGAGGTGCAGGTGGCCGAGGGACTGGTCCTCTCGTTTGCCGCGCTCCTGGCCGCGGGCGCCGGTCGCAGCCGGTTCATTCCAATGGGCGATGGCACCTATGCCGCGCTTTCCCGTGAGTTGCACGAACGCGTCCGTGAGCTTTCCGCGCTCACGCAGACGGTGGGGGACACCGTACAAGTTCCACACGCAGCCGTTTCGCTGGTGGAGGAGTTCGCCGAGGACACCACCATGGAGGCGGACAACGCCTTTCGGGAGCGCGTGGACCGCCTGCGGGACGCCCGCGGGTGGACGCCACCGGTTCCGTCGGGTTTGCAGGCTACGCTGCGGCCCTACCAGGAAGACGGTTTCGTCTGGGCCATGCGTCTGGCGCGCGCGGGCTTTGGGGCCTGTCTGGCCGACGACATGGGCCTCGGCAAGACCATTCAGGCGATGGGGGTCCTGCTGTCGCGGGCATCCGAGGGACCCGCGCTCGTGGTGGCACCGACGTCCGTATGCGGAAACTGGGCCTCCGAGATTCGGCGGTTTGCGCCGTCGCTGGATCCCACGATCTTCGGTGGCGGGGACCGTGAGGCTGCGATTGCTTCGGCCGGCGCCGGTTCGGTGATCATTGTCAGTTACGGCCTGATGTTGCAGGAACAGAAGCTGTTTGCCTCGCGGACCTGGTCTACGCTCGTGGCCGATGAGGCCCAGGCCGTAAAGAATGCCGGCGCCAAGCGTTCTCGGGCCCTCTTCGCACTGGATGCCGGCTTTCGACTGGCGCTGTCCGGGACGCCCATTGAGAACCGGTTGTCCGAGCTGTGGTCCATCATGCGTTTCTGTAATCCCGGGCTGCTCGCCTCTTCGCGCCGATTCCAGGAGCACTTTGCGGGGCCCATCGAGCGCGATGGCGACCGCGACGCCCAGCGAAGACTTCGCCGTCTTGTGGGGCCCTTCGTGCTGCGTCGCACCAAAGGCGAGGTGCTTCGAGATCTTCCGGAGCGGACCGAACTGGTGCTCCACGTGGACGCCGATGTGGCGGAAGTGGCCCACTACGAGGCCCTCCGGCGCACGGCCGTATCCGAGGCCTTGGACGTGGCCGGCGCCTCGCCGGGGCAGTCCCAGTTCCACATCCTGGCGCTGTTGACGAAACTGCGCCGGGCCGCCTGCGACCCCCGCCTGGTAACACCCGAATACCCCGGCCGGGGAGCCAAGGTGCGCGCCTTCTTCGAACTCGCCGAGGAACTGGTGGCCAACGGCCACAAGGCACTCGTATTCAGTCAGTTCGTGGACTTCCTGACCTTGCTCCGGGAGCCGCTGGATGAGGCCGGAGTAGCGTATCAGTACCTGGACGGCTCCACGCCGGCCGCCGAGCGTACGCGGCGCGTGAGTTCCTTCCAGGCCGGGGAAGGGGATCTGTTCCTGATCAGTCTCAAGGCCGGCGGTTTCGGCCTCAACCTGACCGCGGCCGACTACGTGGTGATCACCGATCCCTGGTGGAATCCCGCCGCCGAGGATCAGGCCATGGGTCGCGCGCACCGGATCGGGCAGAGTCGTCCCGTTACCGCGTACCGCCTTGTGCGGGAAGGCACGCTCGAGGAGGGGATTCTCCGGCTCCACCACGAGAAGCGGGCGCTGGCCGAGGGGATTCTCGCCGACAGCGGCGAGGCCAGGGCCATACCGGACTCAGAAGAACTGCTGGCGCTCATGCGGGGCGAGGACCTGGAGCCTGCTTGATCTCAGCGCGACGCCGAGCAGGCGACCGGGCACTTGCACTCTTCCCCTCCTGTTTCGTATAAGAACCTATCCCTGCTCCCCCACTCCCCGAGTACCATGGCAAAGCGCCTCCCTGGACTCGTGCTCCTCGTAGTCGTGGCTTTTCCGGCCAGGGCACAGGAGGGACAGCACGAAGGCCCCACAACCAGTGACCCCGTTGTAAACCAGAACGTCACCACGGCCCGAATGGCCGCCTTCCGGACCACGACACTTCCGGCGCTGGCGACGGCCGCCGAGGAAGACGACGAGGCCGGCCGGACTGGCGCGATGTTTCAGGAGATGAGCTCCGACATCGAATACGAGTCGTTCTCGATCGGGAGCCTGGATGGGACCAACTTCGCGGTGCAGGCCGGGTATGCTCGCTCCAACGCTACGGGGAGCTGGCTCTACGGAGGCAATGCGGTGTTCAACAGCCGCAAGTTTGATTTCGCCGGCGCCGAATCGAACCTCTTTACCACGGTGCAGCTGTTCGGCAACCGCACGGTGAGCAGCAGCCTGGCCCGGGAAGCCTACGTAGGCACCACCGTCACGGGCCAGTTCAACGACATCGACGGAGCCGACACCGCGTTCTCGATCGGCCTGCACGCGGTACAGAATCACTTCATGAACAACGGCGGCAGCTTCACCTATGGGGGCATGCTCCAGGCCAACATGGCCGGGGATCTTACCACGTTCCTCGGCAATCTGGCCGTGATGTATGGAGTGCCGATTGGAAGGTCGCTGGCCCTGAACGTTGACGCGCTCCTGGTCTACACGGTGGCCCAATCCTTTGACGGTACCAAGATCGATTTGGGAAATCGATTCATGCTGAACCCGGGCGCCTACCTGACGTGGTTCGCCACGCCGTCGTTTGGACTCAACCTGGGCGTCAAGACGGCCCTGCTCCTGGAAGATTACTCGAGCATCGAGGCGGTTCTTGGCGCGCGATTCCGGTTCTAGGCCATGTTTCGACTCCTGCTGGTCCTGGTTGCGGCCACGCTGGTTGGCTGCGCGAGCGTGAGCACCGAGCGCGTCAAGCCGGACTACGCGGCGGCGGACGATCTGACGTTTCCCGCCTACGATGGTCTGCGAACCCGCATCCAGGTCATCCGATTCGGGATTCCCCGGGACATCACCGACCAGTACCCGAAGCTGGCCGAGCAGCGCGTGGGATTCGGTCTGCACAACCGCATAATCGAGGGCTTCTTCGACACGGGCCGCTTCGAGTTCATTGAGGAGAAACAGGCCATGCTGGACCGGATGGCCAACCAGTGGAAACTCTCGATGGCCGGCCTGGTGTCGGAGGGCACGGAAGTAGAAGCGGGCCAGCTCCGCGCACCCCAGTACCTGGTCTACGCGGAGGTCTACGACTTTGCCGTCACGACGTCGGAGGAAGTCCGCGGCGTGCGATCGGAGGTGACAAACGCCACCATCATGGGGCTCCAGGTACGCCTGGTCGACGTGGAGTCGGGCGAGTTCATCGTGGGCTCCGGAGAGGGGGAGGCCTCCAGCGCGGCTGTCGGCGCCTGGGCATCACCCGAACTGGAATTCGACCAGTCGACGGTGGGCATTGCCACCGAGCGCGCCATGAAAGTGGCCCTCATCAACGTGATCCGCCGCATGGAAGAGCGCGGCTGGAGCGCTTCGTGAGCATGTGGCGCCGGCCCCACACAGCAGGAGTTTGGGCGATTGGACTGGCGATGCTCCTGGCCGTCCCGCTGTCGTCGGCCCAGGATACTCCGCCCAGACCAGCGCGCGCAGAGTCGCCGCCGAAGCCGGAGATGCCCACCCTCGCCGTCGTGGGCCTCGCGAATGAAGTCTCCAGCGACGAGTGGGAGGATCTGCGCATCGGCATGGGCCTGCGCGCCATCCTGTCCCAGGAGCTCTTCGAGACCGGCCACTTCGAACTCCTGGAAGAAAAGGCCGAGATCCGGGAGCAGCTGCGGGCGCTCTCGCGCGGCCTGTGGGAGGAGGGCTTGAGACAGGATGGCGCGGAGACCCGGCTCCTGGCCGGAGTTGGAGCCCTCCAGCCGGACTATGTGGCCTACGGCAAGGTGGTTTATTTCGGGCGGCCGCGCTCGCGCGCGAACATTGGACCGGTAAGACGGAACCGGCAGACCATCGAGATCGGTCTGGAACTGACCATGCTGGAGGTGGCCTCAGGGCGGCGAACCATCGCCGAGGCCCGGGGGAAGGCACAAACGGTTGCCACATCGGCGTTCTTCGTCTACCAGGAGGACCGGGTCGAGCTGGACGAGTCTGCCGTGGGTACGGCCACGCGGAAGGCCATGAGCCAGGCCGTGGAGGAGCTCATGGAAAAGCTGGACCTGTGATGCGCCCGTGGACACTGCTCATAGCCCTTGCCCTCCTGCCGGCTGTAGGCCAGGCCGCCCAGGGCCAGGCCGCGGCCGGGCGGGCCGCCGCACCGGCGCCGTCCGTTCCAGCCGCCGCCACGCCAACTCAGGCCGCCGACACCCCGCTCTTCCTCGACATCTTCTGGACCGTCGACGGCCAGGCCATCCAGTCTCCGGCCATGCGTCTGGCGCTGGAGCGTCGCCTCCGGCAGGCCGGTTTCCGGCCGGTTCGGACGGAAGACCAGGCTACGGCTACCCTCGTGCTTGGTGTGGCGGCGCGGCGCAACACCGAAATGCTGGGCGTCTTCTCCTCGTACGCCGAGCTCTCGGCCCAGGTCTACGACATGGCCACGGGCCGGGAGCTGTATGCGGCGTCCTTCGACCGTGAGCGGGGTCTCCACCTGAGCTTTGAAGAGGCCGGCCGGCTGGCCATCGAGCACGCACTCTCCCGTTTCGTGGAGCACCTGCTGCCGGAGGTCTCCATTGTATCGGAGGCGTTCTACCGGCAGACCGGCCAGATGGAGATGCCGGCGGACGAGCGGCCTCCGGAGATCGTCATTCTGGAGCCGGCCCTCACGCGTGGTATCAAGCTGGTCCGAAAGACCCCGACGGTCCGCATCCGTGGCCGAGTACTGGACGCCAGCCCCATCGCCTCCGTTGAGGTGAACGGCCAGCCCGTGCTGCTGGATACCTCGTCAGAATTTGTGCTCGACGTGCCGGTGGAGGAGGGGGATAACCCGGTGGTGGTGTCGGCCGTGGACGCCTACGGAAACGTGAGCGAAAGTGCGTTCGAATTGCCTCGGGAGAGGGCGCAGGCCCCGGTGGACGGCCGCTACGTGGCCCTCGTGATCGGCATTGATTCCTACGACGGGGTGTGGGCACCGCTGGACAACGCCAGTGGCGATGCGGTGGCGGTGGCGGCGGTCCTCCAGGACGAGTACGGGTTCGACGAGGTGACGACGCTACTGAACGAGGAAGCCACCCGGGTGAACATTCTCCGCGCATTCGAACGCCTCATCGAGAACACGGGGCAGCACGACAACGTCCTGATCTACTACGCAGGCCACGGCGACTATCAGGACCGGATGCGACGCGGATTCTGGGTCCCGGCCGACGCGGAGACGCGATCGATCATCGACTTCATCCCGAATTCGGTCATCCGTGACCTGGTGCGCGGGATTCCGAGTCGGCACACGCTCCTGATCGCGGACGCCTGCTTTGCTGGCGAGGTCTTCCGGGGCGAGGATCTCGAGGCCGTTTCGCCGACTGGAGCGGAGGATGTGCAGGCTGTGCGCTGGGTGCCTTCCCGGAAGGCCATGACCTCCGGGGGCGTCGAGCCAGTGATGGACGGAGGGGTGGAAGGCCATTCACTGTTCGCCTCGGAACTGCTGCGGGCGCTTCGGAGCGCCCGCGAGCCGCTGCCCGCGAGCGCCGTGTTCCAGGCGATCCGGGGTCCGGTGGTCGAGCGGACCCCCCAGACCCCGGTCTTCAGCGCGATCGGTGACGCCGGAGATGAAGGCGGCCAGTTTGTCTTCGTGCGACGCCAGTAGAGCCGCTCCTAACGGATCTCAAGCAGCCAGTAGGTCAGCACCTCCTTCAGCCGGGGAATAAGGCCCCGCTCCTGCGGCCTCTCGCCGTCCCGGAGGACCTTGTACAAGTCCTGCAGAATGGGCTCGGCCTCGGCAAAGTACCCGTGCCCCAGGAGGTCCGTGTCCACCGTGGATGCGTCGACGGTATCGATGCCATCGATCACGACCAGCCCCTCGCCTGAATCGCCCGCCCGCGCGTAGCCGTGGACGGCCTGGGACGCCTGGAGCGCCCTGTCGCGCGAGGAGGCGTAGAGGGTGACACGGCTGGCCGTCGATGGAATCACGGGCGCGATCTGCTCGGCAAACGTCTGGGCGTCGATGTCCGGCGCCGCAAGCAGGACCTGATCGAAGATCCGGCCGGCATCCCTGCGGGCAAACTCGGCTAGGGCCTTGGTCAAGGCCCGGTTACCCATCGAGTGTCCAATGACGTGGATGCGGTCGGCGCCGCTGGCGGAGGACACATCGGACAAAAATTCATACAGGTGAGGCCAGGACCACTCCACGTCCGCCTCGTCCCGGGTGTATGCGCCCAGGGAGCCGTCGGACGGCCAGCTGTAGAAAATGGGCGCTCCCTGGAAGTCCAGGTCGTAGGCCAGTTGGCCCGTCCGACGGGCGGCGTCCTCGAAGGTCACGTTGTAGCCGTGAACGAAGACGAACGCGGACCGGGCGCTCGACCGCTCGACCAGCAGCCGCATCTCATCGAGCGCGGTGCCCCTGTCAAGCGGAAGTACTTCCTGCAGCATGACGTGCCTGGAAGGGTCCTCGCGGAATTCGAATCGCCACCAAACGGGCGATTCCAATTCGCCCATCGAGTGGCCCTTCGGGATGCTCACCGCCGCCCGACCGTACTCCAGGTTGCCGCGCTGCCCGGCATAAAAGGTACCAGGATCAGTCGCTCCGCTTCGGGCGCGGTCGGTGCCATAGTAGACGTTCACGGTCACGTATTCCTCGTCTCCCGGAACGTAAGCCTGATTTTGGCGAACGGATTCGGCCGATGTGGTGTCATCGAGGATCTGATAGTCAGCCGTGACCTCATTGCCCAGGCCGTCCAGAGCCCGGATGGTCAGTACCGCCTCGTCAGCTGCCATGGGGACTTCGGCCTCGAACCGGCTGCCGTTCAGTGTGGCGGCCAGGCCGTTGACATACAGGCCACTGACCCCGGCCGGGTCCGTGACGGTTCCACTCACCCGCTGGATCCGGTGGCGCTTTCGGACTCCGATGCCGCGCAGTTTTCCTTTCACCACCGAAGGCTCGACCACCGCGACCAACGGGGGCTCCCGGTCCAGGGCCTGTCGCTCGAAGCGGTAGGTCACCGTGGTACGATTGCCCGCGGGATCGGCGGCCGTGACCACCACCTGTGCGCTGTCTCCGTCGAGCACCACCGGGACCCTGAGTGTACCATCGGCTCCCAGTTCGAGGGGGCGCTCGCCCAATCGCACGAATGCGATTCCGTTCTCGTCGTGTGCGGAAAGAAGGAGATCAGCCGTCTCCGTGCCGGGCTTCAGTAGAATCGTCTGACCATCTTCAGCCGGGGCCGGGTCGAGTGCGGTGATTACCGGGGGGTGGGTATCCGTATCGGTGTCGGTGCCGATGTGCTCGATCTCCACCGTGATGGGAACCACCGAGCCGGCGCCGGCCACCGAGGCAAATTCAGCGGTAAAGGCAATGCGGTCGGCCTCGAACTCGATCTGCGACTCGGCAATGGCGCGGTCACCGAGCGCAGCCAGCACACGCGCCTCGTACGTTCCCTCGCCCTGCTCGACGCCGGAGATGATGGTCTTCAGGTCGAGCGGTTCGGTCGAATACAGTACCGTCAGGTAGTCGATTCCCGGGCGATCGTCCAGGTAGAAGGCGAAGTCCCCCGAGAGGGAGACATCGCTCCCCGCATGCGGGAGAAAGGGCGAAACCGTGGAATCCACCGGCACGAGGGGCGTGACCTGGCGCGACAGGTCCGAGGCGAACGCATAGACGTAGGCGGGCTGGGTGTTCGTGAGGAAGGCCTCGAACTCGGTCTGCGACGGGTAGACCTCGTCCATTCGGTAGACCGTGCCGGTCCGCGATGCCTTCATATCCTGGCCGGAGAGGAGCTTGAGGGTCAGGGCGCCGGCAAGAGGAGGCGCGTCCTTCGGAAGCTCCTGCGCCGCGTAGACATCGAAACCGTACTTGACGTACTCGGCAAAGTCGTCATACTTGACCCAGACAAAGCCCTCGTTTCCCCAGCGCGTGCCCCAACTGTTCATCAGTTCGAAGGCCCCGCCATACTTGTTGTCGTCGTAGCTCACGATGGTCATCGCGTGGCCGTCGTAGGGCGTCACCTCGTCGTCCGGATACGGCTCCCAGAGGTCGTCATGCTCATTCAGGAACGAGGTCGGCACCAACATTCCGATGACCACCGGCTTGCCCTCGGAGAGGCTCTTCTTTATCGGAAGCACCTTGTCCTTGCTACCCTGGCCGAAGAGGCGTGTGTACTCCAGGATCCGGTTCGGCCCGGCCTGTTCGTGATCGCGGACCGAGACGCCTCGGCCGCAGTCAAAAGGAAACTGGCTCAGGTCCGCCGCGCCACGCTCCCGAATGATCTCCAGCGCATGAGGAATGTAGGCGCCCCGCGTGCAGGTGGGGTCCGATCCGTACTGGTTGCGCAGCTGATTGTAGACATACGACGGGGAGAACGCGCTGGCCGTAATGACCTCGGTGTCCGTCCAGCCGTTCTGAATCGCCTGGATGATCGTACGCGCCCCGTAGGCCGTGGCCCAGGCCACGCATGTGCCGGTCTTACCCTGATTGCCCGGCACCGGGGCATATGATTTGAGGGAAGTAGCCAGCGGAAGCGACTCGAACGAGGACCGCATGAGCGGAGCCATGAGGGGGACGGCCTCGTAGGAGGCGTCATCCAGAATCATTCCTCGGCCGAAGGATTCCTGTGCGGCTGCCTCCAGCGGGAGCAGCAGGGCCAGGAGAAGGAGGGTGCAGGGCGGGAGGTGGGGGCGCATGAGGATGCTCCTTTTCAAGTCCTCGTGGATCCCCGGCCGCGGGTCATGCCGGGGCGTTACCCCCAACATAGCCAATATTGCGATTATTCACCGCGTGGCCACCGATCGGGACTGGCCGGACAATCGTCTGGTGGGAGACGCCGCTCCGTGAGCGCGCGGGAGGTGGGCGTCAGGATCAACGTGGGATTGCCTTCGAATATTGATCGGGAATTCGACAGCTGGAACTTGAACGTTCAGAATTTAAGATCCGACCACTTGACATCACAAGTAATCCTTGCTATTCAGTGTCTCGGGTTGATTCTCGCAGCCCACCACATCCCGCGCCGGCTGGAGTGCCTTCCGGAACAGGTTCCATCGATTTCCCCAACTTACGATGCGATTTATCCCTCTACTGACCATGCTCAACACGCAGCAGGTCATGCGACTCAGCTGCATTCTTCTGCTTGCCGCTGCTTTCGCGTCCGCGCCGGCCTCCGCCCAGGTGGGTCACACGCTCAGCGGCGTGGGCCCGGTGGACCAGGCGTGGTCGGGTGCCGGTACCGCCAATCCCCAGGACATCATGGGGGCGCTGCACTGGAATCCAGCCGCGATCACCTCATTCCAGACGAACCAGCTGGGAGTGGGAATCCAGTTCCTTTTTCCCACGAGTGATCTCAACTCGTCGGTTGCGGCTGGGGCATTCGGTCCCGTCTTTGGTCCCCCTGTAGCCCTGGCCGGGACCACTGAAGGTGAAGCGGGTCCTTTCCCCATGCCATCGGTCGCCTACGTTCACGGGGCCGGGCAGTCAGACTGGACCTTTGGCGTGGGCGCATTCGTCGCCGGCGGATTCGGCACCGATTACCCTGCCGCCACGAGTCTGGCCGGGAATCCCATCAACACCCCCCAACCGCCTAATGGACTCGGCTTCGGCCACATATTCTCGGAGTTCGCTATGATGCAGCTGGCCCCGACGGTGGGATACCGGTTGTCGGACCGCGTATCGGTGGGCGTTGCGCCCACGATCAACTACGCGCTTCTGGAGGTGAGTCCGTTCCCTGCCGCGCCCCCAGACGACGCCAACGGGGACGGTTTCCCGAGCTACGCCGCCGCTCCGAGTACAGGAGCGCTCGGCTTTGGCTTCCAGGCGGGCATCCACGTCACGATGGACTCCGGATTCAGCCTGGGGGCGTCGTTCAAGAGTCCTCAGAATTTTTCCGAGTTCGAATTCGACGGGAAGGATGAGAGCGGCGCGCCCAAGCCGATGACGTTCGACCTGGACTACCCGATGATTCTGTCGGCTGGCGTCGGCTACTCGGGCCAGAAGATTGAACTGGCCGCCGATGTACGCTACCTGGACTACGAGAACACGAACGGTTTCCAGGAAGCTGGATTCGACAACACCGGGGCGGTCACCGGGTTTGGATGGAACAGCATCACGGCGTTTGCCGTGGGTCTGCAGTACAGGCTCACCGATAAACTGCCTGTTCGCGTGGGGTACTCGTTCAACGAAAATCCCATTGACGACGAGGTGACCTTTTTCAACACCCCGGCCAATGCCATCATTCAGAGCCGTATCAGCGGCGGCCTGAGCTTTGAGGCCACCGAGAAGGTGACTGCCTCAGCCGGATTTCAGTACGGGTTCGAGAACTCAATCGAGGGCAACTGGAAGCACCCCCAGTTCGGTACCATTCCGGGGACAAGCGTCGAGAGCACGCTTTCGACCCTCTTTGTAATGTTCGGTCTGCAATTTTCGCTGTAACGCCACACTAACGCCAAGAGCCATGTCTGAAATCACCATCGATGCCAAGCTGGACTGCACCGGGCTTCTGTGCCCCATGCCGGTCGTCAAGACCAAAAAGGCTCTGAAGCCCCTTGAGATCGGACAGACCCTGGAGATGATATCGACAGATGCTGGCGCCACGCCCGATATGCAGGCATGGTCCCGGCAGACCGGTCACGACCTGCTATCTGCCGAGGAATTGGACGGTGGGGTCTACCGATTTGTCATAAGGAAGACCCACTGACCCTGTCAAACACATAGCAGAGGAATCGTACCATGCCTACAGACAACCACAAGCCGCGCCGTCTGGCCATAGTCTCCAGCAAGGGGACGCTCGATTGGGCCTATCCGCCGTTCATCCTCGCCAGCGCTGCGGCCGCTATGGATTGGGAAGTCGGCATCTTCTTCACCTTCTACGGCCTTCCGCTGCTCAAGAAGGATCTCACGGCCAGCGTTTCTCCAATGGGCAATCCTGCCATGCCCATGAAGATGCCCTTTGGTTCGGACGGTTTTCAGAACATTGACTGGAAGATCCCCAACGTGCTCACGTCCAATCTGCCAGGGTTCGAGTCGGTGGCCACGTCTCTCATGAAGAAGTCATTCAAGAATAAGGGGGTCGCCACCGTTGAGGAGCTCCGCGAGATGTGCGTCGAGATGGATGCGCGCCTGATCGGGTGCCAGATGACCATGGACGTGTTCGGCTTCGAGAGGGGCGACTTTATTGATGAGTGCGAAATCGGCGGAGCTGCCATGTTCCTGGAGTACGCGGCGGACGCGGACGTCAACCTCTTCATCTGAGCGGTCACAGCAGACGAGCACGGTATGCCCATCAGAGTTGTCGATGCGGGGGAGGTGTCGGGCCTGCGGTCGCAGGCGGCATACCATGGCGTGGCGAGGGCCTTCGAACCCACTACGCCGAACACCATCGTAGTCCTTACGCCCGGGGATGCGCATGTCTGCATCGGGTTTCATCAGCGGGTCGCGGGAGAGGTTGATCTGGCGTACTGCCGGCGCGAGGGCCTGCCGGTCGTCCGGCGCGAAATAGGTGGAGGCACGGTTCTGTTGGACCGGGACCAGCTCTTTGTCCAGTGGATATTTCATCCCTCCAGTCTGCCGCGCCAGATCGGGCAGCGGTTTGCCCTGTTCACCGCTCCGATGATTGCCGCGTTCCGGGAGTTCGGAATCCGGGCCGAGTATGTGCCCGCAAACGATGTCCAGGTCGACGGCAGAAAGATCAGTGGCACGGGGGCCGGGGCGGTGTGTGAGGCGGAGATCGTGGTGGGCAACTTCCTCTTTGATTTTGACCATGAGCGTATGGCGCGCGTTCTGGATTTTCCGGACGACACGTTCCGGCGCAACTACCGGGAGGGTCTCTACCGCTACATGACCACCATGCGCCGAGAACTGGGCAAGGCTCCCGGCCGCGAACGCGTCAAGTCCGTCTACCTGAAGTACTGCGCCGAAGCACTGGGGGAGACGCTCGTGTCGGGAGAATTCTCGGCCCGCGAGTTGGAGGCGATGGAGGCCACCGAGTCCCGTTTCGCCACCCGGGAGTGGCTGCACCGGGAAGGGGGGCTGGAGCGCCCCGGCCGGAAGATCCACGCCGATGTCTGGGTATACCAGGGCACCGAATCCACGGCCCCGGGAAACATCCGCACGACGGTCCGACTCCGCCACGATACCATAGACGCCATCACATTTGATTGCGCCTTTCCGGTTCAGGAGAGCGGTGCCCTTCGGCGCCTGGAATCTGAACTGCGCCATGTGCGGCTGGCCCATGAGCCAGTGGCGGCGGCCGTAGACCGATCAAAGATACACCTGGGCCCCGGCGGCCTGGACCGAGGCGACGTGATTCGCGCCGTCCTCGGAGCCGGAGCACCAGCCAGCAGCATCGTGCATCCATAAACCTCGAACCCCTGACACGTGGAAGACCCCGAAGGAAAGAAAATCCTGGTGATCCAGACCCATGGCGTGCAGACGCCCACCCGCACGTACTCCCCGCTATTCTATGCGATGGCGGCGGCCGCCATGGAAATGGAGGTGATGGTGTGGTTCACCATGGATGGCACCAATCAACTCAGAAAAGGAGCGGCCGAGAAGGTCCAACTCGATCCAACCAGCCACGTGACACTCAAAACGATGCTTGAGATGGCGATGGATTCGGATGTGGAGTTGACGGTCTGCCAGCAGAGCCTGACACTGTGGGACATGACGCAGAGTGACTTGATCGACGGCGTTGGAATCATGGGCGCGACCAGCATCATTGACCTGTCGCTGTCGGCCGATCACGTGATGTACTTCTAAACCAAAACCGCCATGGCTGAACGCGAAGACATACACGGTTGCATTGTCCACAAGGAGTTGCACTACTCGGTGGAAGACCACACGTGGGTGCGCCCGAACGACGATGGCACCGTCACGGTAGGCATGACAGACATTGCCCAGGGTCTGGCAGGGCCCATTCTGCACGCCCGCATCAAGAAGGTGGGCACGGTCCGAAAAAAGGGCCGCCCCATCGCCACCGTCGAGAGCAGCAAATGGGTCGGACCGGTCAAGCTGCCGGTAGATGGAACCATCGCCGTGGTCAACGAGACGGTGGCATCCGATCCGCAGGTCATCAATCGGAGCCCGTACACCAAGGGTTGGTTGGTGAGAATCCAGCCGGACAATCTGGATGAGGACCTGGCGCAAATGGTGACCGGCCAGGCCGCTGTGGATGCGTATCGCGAACGCATTGAAACAGAGGGCCTCACGTGCGCGCACGTGGCGGACTTCGAAGACTGAGGGCGGAGGCATGGAATTCCCTCTGGACCTGAGTGGCAGTGCGTATCGAGACGTTCCATTTGAGGAAAAGGAGCGTCTTCTGGACGAGGTGAAGTCGGACCTCCGGTTCCAAGACGTGATGTACGGATGCTACGAGTGTGGCATCTGCGTGGCCGCCTGTCCGTCGGCCCGGTTCTACGATTTCAGCCCGCGGGTGATTGCCCAGGCGGTGGCCCGCGAAGACGCCGATCTGGTCTATACGCTCATGAACGACAGCATCTGGGACTGCTCCCAGTGCTTTTCGTGTGACCGGTGTCCCCGAGCGAATTCTCCGGGCGGCCTCATCACGATCATGCGTGAGGTGGCCGTCAACAACGCCCTTCAGACGGCCCGGAAAGCGCTGGAGGGGTATGAGCGGATCATCTACAAGATCATGTCCACCGGGACGCAGGTGTCTCCGGACATGTTGCAACCCGACGCGTTCCCCGACTGGGGAACACACGTGCATGAGATTGCGGACAATCTGGAGATCTGGCGCAGGGCGCTCCCGCCCGAGACGCTCCATACCACGGAGACGGGTTGGTCCATCGACGACAAGACCATCATCGAGCTCTACCTGATCTGGCACATGACCGGGGTCATGGATATGATCAAAGGTGTGGACGAAGGGCTCTTCATGATCCTGGTGGACGTGATGGAAGAACGTCTGGAAGAGGCGGGCTACGATGTGGAATTCGAATGACCGACTCCATCAACCGGGGCAGTCACCAACAGCAAGAAGATGAGTGATTTCATACCACTGGATGTCATAAACGGCGGTGCGCGTGGAAGGAAGTTCGAGTGGGACACCGCGCGTGCTCCCACCGAGGACTACCACGACGCGGTGCTTCAACTGGAGAAAGAGGGCGAGTGGGAAGTCCAGCGCGTGCCAGAACCGTACATCGAGGTTAATACGCGATACGGCCGGGTCAAGAGGATTCCGATCGAGCGGACCTGGCACCACAAGAGCTGCGGGCAGTGCGGGCACATCCCCGGCTACTCCACCTCCATCTACTGGCTGAACCGCAAGCTGGGGCTGGACTATCTGGACCCCAAGGACCAGACCTCGTGCACGGCGTGGAATTATTACGCCTCGGCTACCTCAAATCCGGCTGCTCAGGCCAGCGTGGCCATGCGCAATTTCGCGGCCGCGGCAGAGACGGACTACTTCCCGATCATCCACTGCGGAACGAGTTTTGGCCACTACAAGGAGGTGCGGCACGAACTGATCCACCACCACGAACTCCGGAGGAAGGTGCGAGACGTGCTGTCCCGCCTCGGCAAGAAACTGGTGATGCCCGAAGAGATCGTGCACTACAGCGAGTGGGTGCATGTCATGCGGCACCGGTTTGCGGAGCTGCAGACGATAGACATGAGTCATATCACGGCCACGGTCCATCCGGCGTGTCACTACCACAAGCTCGAGGCGGAAGACGCCATCTACGACCCGGAGATCTACGGTGCTCAGCGCACCGCGGTCATCACCGGGACCCTGCAGGCCATCGGCGTCAACGTGGCGGACTACTCCAGCTGGTACGACTGCTGCGGCTTTGGATTCAGGCACATCCTGGTCTCACGTGATTTCTCGCGCTCCTTTGCCGTTCAGCGCAAGATTGAGGTCATGAAGGAAGAGGTGAATCCGGACGTAACGGTGACCCACGACACCGGCTGTGTGACCACACTGGATCAGAGCCAATTTGCGGGCCAGGCGCACGACAGAAAAGTTGGGATTCCGGTGATGTCGGACTCCCAGATGGCGGCACTGGCCATGGGTGCACACCCATACAAGGTGCTGCAACTCCACTGGCACAATACCAACAACAAGCCCTTTCTGGAGAAGCTGGGGATCGATCAGGCCCAAAAATGGGCCGAATTCGAGGCCGCCTGTGACAAGCTCAAGAGCGGCGAAAAGAAATACCTGACATGGGAGGATGCGGATGCCTAGCAGTGACATTCTGGTGATCGGCGGCGGCCCCGCCGGGATCCAAGCGGCCCGCGGTATCGCGGACCTCGGATACAAGGCCATCGTGGTTGAAAAGCGAGACCGCCTGGGCGGAATGCCCGATGAAGCCGGGTACGCAGCCCTCACGCCCGATATGCGGGACACGGGCGAGGCCATCGCAGAAATGGTCGCCCCCATCCTGGACAATCCGGGTGTTGAACTGAGATTCGGTACAACGGCCACGGCCTGCACGGGGGTGGCGGGCGATTTCAACGTGACCCTCCAGAAGGCCGATGGGGCGGCCGAGGACATCTGCGTGGGCTCGGTCATAATCTGCACGGGCTTCAAGCATTTCGATCCGGGCCGCGAGACACAGCAGTACGGCTACTACCAGTACGACGACGTGATCACGCTGGTGGATTGCGAACGGATGCTCAAGGCCAAGAACTTTGTTCGCCCGTCCAATGGCGAGGTGCCCGAGCGGGTCTGCTTCATCCAGTGCGTGGGATCGCGCGACCGACAGATTGGCAACGAATACTGCTCCAAGGTTTGTTGCGGCGTCGCGTCCAAGGAGGCCATCGAGATTCGCCAACAGGTACCCGGCTGTCGCGTATTCGTTTTCTACATCGACATGCGGATGTACGGCTACTGGGAAAATGAGATCTACTGGCCAGCCCAGGAGAAGTACAAGGTCAACTATGTCAAGGGAATCGCCACCGAAGTGGTCCGCAAGGGCGATAAACTCATTGTGAAGGGCGAGGACACGACGTTGCGCAGGCCCATGGAGGTCCCGATGGACATGGTGATTCTCTCGGTGGGCATGGAGCCCAGTGAAGGAACCGAGGCCATGGCCAAGGTCTTCGGCGTCAAGCAGAACAAGTACCGCTTCATTGAGACCATCGGGGGCGCGCTCGACACGGTGTCGACCACCGTCTCGGGGATTTTTGCGGCGGGGGCATGTACGGGCCCGGCCGATCTGGAGGACTCGACGTCCTCGGGCGGGGCGGCTGCGATGAAGGCCATCGCCTGCGTGCGCAAGGCCAACACTCAAATCCCGGCCTGACGGACGCCATGTCGACCACCGTTGCCCTTGATACCGAAAGTGCCCGCGCCTTCATGGAGGAGGCGCTGGCGGGGATTGCCGATGAGGAGATCGATTCGATCTGTCAGGACGTAGCCCTGAAGAGCCGGTTCTTTCGGTCCAAGTTGGCGCCCAGCCCCGCGGCGGCGCGTGAGTCCGGGCCGCCGCGGGGCCCATCGCCGCCACTCGCCGACGAGGACGTCCGGCGAATTCTGCGGGCCGTCTTTGCCACGCGTCGCCGGGTGGATTCCATAATGAAGGAGTACGGTGCCGAGGCCCTCGGGTCCTGGATGCGTGCGCTCGTGAGGGAGTCCGACCCGCTGGATACCCGCCTGCAGACCTTCGACGATGCGCTCTCGGCTTTGCCCGAGAGCCATCGATACGACCTGGCCACCGAGCTTCTGCACTTCACCTATCCGGAGCGCTATTGGCTGTGGACCCGCTGGATGTGGGATCCCAAGACTGACACGGGCGCGCTGCCGCTCGTGGTGTCGGAGGACTTTGAACTCCACGCCGATTCCCTGCCCGAGCGATACCGGAATGTGGGCCGGGCGGTTGCCTTTGTGCAGCGTGTGGGTGAAGCCGCCGGATTTCGTGTTGCGGGTCGGGGTGCGTTCGCCACGGATGTGTACCTCAGTTTTGTGTACGTGATTTACGTCTATACCGTGCTGCGCATGCGGATGACCCAGGAATTCAATCGCGTCATGCCCGAGTTGCCGGAATTCTCCAGGCGCCTGTTGGGCGTAAAACAACCCTTGGACTATGCCTGTTGACAAGACTCAGATCATCGAAAAAGAGCTCGCGGTTGTCGATGGGATAGAACTGTCCGCCGACTGGAATCGCATGTTTGAGCAGCGAACGCTGTTCGACTACGATCTCCAGTACATGGACCGGATTACCGATTTGGACGGCGGCGAGTCCCTGGGATGGTGCTACCAGTGTGCACAATGCATCCCGGTGTGCCCGGTGAATACCGTGGGCGACTACGGGCCGAGAAAAATCTTTCGCAAGGCGCAGACGGGGACCAACCTGTTCGAGCACCCGGACCTCTGGCAGTGTACCACGTGCGCCAACTGCCTGCGGGTGTGCCCCAAGGAAGTCAACATGATCGACATCATGCCGGCCGTGCGCGAGGAGGCCGTGATGGAGGGCTACGTGCCTGACGAACTCCAGGAGGCCTTCGAGAACACGTTCGAGTACGGGAATCCGCTTGGCGAGTCCCCCCGCAAACGGGCGGCCTGGATTCAGGAGACGGGCGCCACCGTTCCCGTCATGAAGGACATCGGGCGGGCAGTGGATATTCTCTGGTTTGTGGAATGTTACCCGGCCTACCACCCGCGGGGCAAGGAAGCGAGTGCCGCGCTGGCCCGGGTTCTTGGTACGCTCGGCGTGGATTTTGGCGTCCTGGGGACCGAAGAAAAGTGCACGTGCGACTCGCAGCGCCTGGCCGGTGAGAAGGGCCTGTTCGAGGAGTTTGCCGAAGCCAACATCAAGACGCTCGGCAAGTACAGCTTCAACACGATCCTGGTGACCGATCCGCATGCGCTGAACGCCCTTCGGAAGGAGTATCCGGCCATGGGAGGGGAGTACGATGTGGTGCACTACACCACGTACCTGGCTCCCCGGATGCAGGAGCTCAAGTTTACGCGTAAGCTGGATTATCGCGTCACCTTCCACGACCCGTGCTACCTGGGGCGTCACAACGGCGAATACGAGGCGCCCCGCCAGATGCTTGCTGCGATCCCGGGAGTTGAGGTGACCGAGATGCAACGATGCCGCGAGAACAGTTTTTGTTGCGGCGGCGGTGGCGGTGGCATGTGGCTGGACGGCTTCATGTCCGACCACGTGAAGGAGCGCCTTTCTGAGCAGCGGGTGAAGGAGGCCGTTGAAACCGGCGCGGATGTATTGGCCGTGTGCTGCCCCTATGAGGTGTCCCGCTTTACGGACGCCGTCAAGTCGACCGGAAACGAGGGTAAACTCGTGGTCCGGGACATCATCGAGTTGGTCACCGAGGCGATGGGATGAAAAAGGTACTTGCCGAAACGGGCCGCTTTGACCTGCGCCCGGACCTGACCTACGCCCGCAAAGAGCATCTCTGGCTCCGAATTGAGGGGAAGAAGGCCGCAATCGGGATGGAGCCGCTGGAGATCGAATCCAAAGGTGCCATTGTCGTCGTACAGTTTGAGGCGGCCGGTACCCTTCTCGGTCGCGGTGACCCGTTCGGGTCCATGGAGGCAGAGAAGCATGTAGGCGTGTTGCGCTCGCCGGTTGCGGGACGGATCACGGCTGTGAACGAGCGGGTGCAGCAGGATCCTCGCCTGGTGGCCCGTGACCCCTACGGAAAGGGGTGGATGATTGAGGTGGCCTTGGACGACTTTGACCCGGACGGAGAGGACTTTGTCACGGGGGCGGAGGCCGCCGAGTGGCACGCGGCCGAAGTCAAACGATATGCGGAGGAAGGATGGCTGGCCGAGTGACAACCGCCACCCTGGAGGAGGATCCGTTCGGGGTGCGACAGGCGCACTTCCCGGATGAAATCAGCTTCTTTGCCCCCGGACTCAAACGGTTCAGTACGGCGGAGTTCGAGCAGAGAATGCCGAGGGCCTTTCTGCCGATCAGCCTGACCGGCAGCGCGTGCGCCCTGAAGTGTGACCACTGCGATACGCGCATTCTCGACCCCATGATTGCGCTCGACCGGAGGGAGGGCCTGTTGGCCCTGTGCCGCAGGCTGCACGAGACCGGGACGACGGGCGTGCTTATCAGTGGCGGCTCGCTTCGAGACGGCACGGTGCCCTTGATGAAACACATGGAGGACATCGCCCGGGTCCGCTCTGAATTGGGTATGCGGGTAATGGTCCATACGGGGGTGGTCAAAGAGGAAACCTCGGCGGCCCTCAAGGATGCCGGTGTGGAGGGGGTGATGCTGGACATCATCGGCGATGACGCGACCATCCGGGACGTGTATCACCTGAACCTGACTACCCGCGATTTTGACCATTCGCTGGAGGTGCTTGCCGCTCACGGGCACAGCATCAGGCCTCACATCATTCTGGGCCTCAACTGGGGGAAGATCCAGGGCGAGTACCAGGCGCTAGAGATGATCAGCCGCTACCCGGTCCACGCTCTGGTACTGGTCATTCTCACGCCGTTGACGGGGACTCCCATGCAGGGCGTGACTCCGCCGCCGGTCGAAGACATTGAGGCCTTCTTTCGAACCGCAAGGCTGACCATGCCTGATACACTGATCATGTTGGGTTGCGCCCGCCCGGCCGGCGCCCACAAGGCGGCGGTGGACAGGGCAGCGGTAGACTGCGGCCTGAACGGGATTGCGTATCCCGCCGAGGGCATCGTTGACTACGCACGCTCGCGTAGTCTCTCCTTCCGGTTTCACGAACACGCCTGCTCCTGCGGATGTTGACACCCATGCCAGATTGGAGATACATCGAAGAAGACGATGTGGCCGCGGACTACGGGTTGGCGGCCGATGAGTACCTGAGGAGCGCAGCCACCGGCACCCTGGGCGGCCCCGCCCTCAGGCTCTACACGTACCGTTCCCATTGCGCTCTGGCGGGCCGGTTTCAGAACATCCAGGCGGAGATTGATCTGGAGTACTGCCGGCGCGCGGGGATCGCGGTTGGCAGGCGGCCCACCGGCGGAGGGGCCATCATCATGGGTAAGGGTCAGCTGGGCGTCTGCTTTACGGCCCCGGCTTCGTATTCGCTGATTGCCGACTGTGGCCAGCTGCCGCCGGGGGAGATTTACCGGGTTCTGTCGCGTCCCATCGTCTCGGCGCTGGCCCGGCTCGGGATCACCGCCTCCTTTGGGGGGCGCAATGATCTGGAGGTAGACGGGCAGAAGATTGCCGGGCTGGGCGTCTGTTATGATGCGGCGGGCTCGATGCTCTTCCACGCCAGCGTGCTGGTGGACCTGGACGTCGACCTGATGCTGAAGGTGCTGAAGGTGCCCGCACAGAAGATCCACGGCAAAGCCAGAGTCGGGGCCGTCGAGGAGCGGATCACCACGGCGAGTCGTCTGCTTGGGGCGCCCGTCTCCACGGACGAGGTGCGCGGGCACCTGCGGCAGGCCTACGAAGATGCGTTTGACATTTCGCTCAGGCCCCGGGACTTCTCGAGCGCCGAGCGTGAGGAGATTGAGACCCTGGCGGCCACCAAGTACCGCACGGAGGACTGGCTCTACCAGCGCACGCCCCAGCGGGACATGACCGGGATGAGCGTGGTCCGGACCCCGGCAGGCGTACTTCGCACATACGTGGGCCTGATGGGCAACACCATCAAGAGTGTGCTCATCACCGGCGATTTCTTCGAGTCGGCCGGCGTGTTCAACCAGTTCGAGACCCGCCTGAAGTGGAGTCCCATGGACCGCAAGGCCATCGCGGCAGCCGCGGCCGACGTGCTGCAGGAAGACTCCGGCCTGGGAATTGAGCCTCGACACCTGGTGCGGGCCGTCTGGCAGGCCGGCCAGCGCGCCCTGCGGGAAGACGGCCACACCTACGACGGGTCGTGCTACTACCCGGACTCAAAAGGCACGCCGGAGTCGGTGGCCGATCCCCAAACCCATTCGCACGCGTAGGCCTTTCATGGAAGTTATCGCCTCGGAAGCCATCACCAGCCCACCACAGGTCAGCCCGGACTGGGTCCGCCTGAGCGGCGCGAGCGCCATGGCGCTTCGCCTGGCCTCCGGCCGATTCAGCCGGGACTTTGACTTCGGCGGCATCAATCTGCTGCTCAACTATGACGAGGGCTGCCTGTCGGACTGCGCCTACTGCGGCCTGGCGCGGACGCGGCCGGGCCACTACGAGGAGAAGTCCTTCATCCGGGTAGACTGGCCGCTGGTGGAGACCGACGTGCTGGCTGAGCGCATGGCCGAGCACAAAGACTCTCTGACGCGCCTTTGCATCTCCATGGTCACCCACGCCAGGGCGTTCAAGGACACGGTCGACATCACCGAGCGCGTCGCCCGGAAGGTGGACACGCCCATGTCGATCCTTGTGGCTCCGCCCACCCTCAACTATGACCGGCTGAAGACCTTCCGGGAAGTAGGGGTGGATATGATTGGCATCGGACTGGACGCGGTGACCGAGGAGCTTTTCCGCCAGAAACGGACGGACGTCCCAAATGGTGGGCTGAAGTGGGACAACTACTGGAACGTGGTGGAGTGGTCGCGACAGCTTTTCGGGCCGTGGAAGGTGAATTGCCACACCCTCGTGGGCCTCGGCGAGACGGATTACGACATGGCCCAGATGTTCTTCCGTCTCAAGAGCATGGAGGTGTTTTCCTACCTGTTCAACTTCAACCCGGAGCCGGACAGCCGGATGGGGCATCAACCGGTGGCTCCGCTCACGCGGTGGCGGCGCATCCAGCTGATGAAGACCCTCATCGAGGAGTACGATCTGGCCGCGGATCGCCTGACCTTCGACGACGCAGGCGCGCTCTGCGGTCTCCGCGCAGACTCTCCGCAACTGGACCACATGATCAGGCGCGTTGCCGCCCAGGGCACGGCATTCATGACGGACGGCTGCCCCAGTTCCGGTGGAGAACCCGGCTGTACACGGCCCTACGGCAGCTACAAACCCAGCGACCCGTACCGAGACTACCCCTTCCAGCCAGACGTCGATGATCTGGCGGCCATCCGAGGCGAACTCAGGCTGGACGAACTGCTCCGCGCATGACCCTAAGCTCACCCCAATCAAACCGCAAGAAGACCACATGCACATAGTCGTTCCCATCAAACTGGTCCCCGACCTGGCCGAAGAACTCGAGGTGGATGCATCGGGGACGGCCCTGGACACCGAGTGGCTTCGGTACCGTACCAACGAGTTCGACGACCACGCGCTCGAGGAGGCGCTGCAACTGCGAGAGGTCTCGGGCGGCACCGTGACCGCAATTGCCCTGGATGCGGAGGAGGCGGACAAGAGCCTCTATACCGCCGCGGCCAAGGGAGCGGACAGGCTGATCAAGATCACTGGGGCGGGCGAGAAGCCCTCCAGCCACGCTACCGCGCGTGCGTTCGCTGACGCCATCGCGGGCCTGGATGCCGATCTGGTCCTGACCGGCGTGCAGGCCGTGGACGACCGCGACGGCCAGAACGCCGTATTGATTGGCCGCTACATGGATATTCCCCACGTGAGCGTGGTGACGGGCGTGAGCATCCAGGGGGATACCGCCCTGGTCCACAAGGAATATGCCGGCGGCGCGATGGGAGAATTTGAGGTCACCCTTCCTGCGGTCCTGGGTATCCAGGCGGCGCGCGAGACCCCCCGCTATGCTCCAGTGGGCAAGGTGCGGCGTGCCATGCGCAGCGCCACGATTGAGGAGCTGGCCTCCTCCGGCACTGCTGAAGCCGGGTCCTCCGTGACCCGCATGTTCAGGCCAGAGAAGGGACAGGGAGCCAAGATGCTGACCGGATCAGCGGATGCCATCGCCGACCAACTCATCACCATTATGCGCGACAACGGGGTGAACCTATGAGTGCCGATGTATTCATTGTGACCGAACACCTGGGCGGCAGCCTGGACGATGTCACGTTCGAGCTGCTGGGCAAGGGCCGCGATCTGGCAACGTCCACCGGCGGGCAGTTGGTGGCCGTCCTCATGGGGAGTGGCGCCGAGGGGCTGGCCGCCGAGCTCGGGGCCGCCGACCGCGTACTGTACGTGGACCATCCGGCGCTGGCCGACTTCAATCCCGCGACCCACGGCGCGGCCCTGGCGGCCGTCGTCGGAGAGCGGAGTCCACAGATCGTGCTCGTGGGCAACACCTCGATGGGTATGGACCTGGCCGCCGCCTTATCGGTCGATGCCGACCTGCCGCTCATAGCCTACGCCACCGGCGTTGAGCACGGGGCCGACGGGCTCACCGTCACGAGCCAGCTCTACGCGGGCAAGATGCATGTAGAATCCAGGCCCACCGGCGGCCGGTGCATCATCTCAGTCATGGCGGGCTCCTTCGACGGGTCTGCGGGCCGGGGTGGGGGATCTCCCGAGGTGGAATCCTACGCCGCTCCTGCTTCCATTGAATCTTCCCGGGTGCGGTTTGTCCGCCTCATGGAGCCGGAAGCTGGCGATGTCGACATCACCCAGAGCGATATTCTGGTGAGCATCGGAAGGGGTATCCAGAGCGAGGATAATATCCCGATGGCCCAGGAACTGGCCGACGCCCTGGGGGGCGCAGTGTCCGCATCGAGGCCCATTATTGACAACAAGTGGTTACCCAAGACCCGGCAGGTGGGCAAGTCAGGCGTGAAGGTAAAACCCAGACTCTACCTGGCCCTTGGGATCAGCGGCGCGCCAGAGCACTGGGAGGGCATGAAAGACTCCCAGTTGATCATTGCCGTCAATACCGACCCCAATGCGCCCATCTTTGACTTTGCCCACTACGGTGTGACCGAAGACATCTTCGAGGTGATGCCGGCACTCACCGCCCGGGTCACGTGAGCGCAACTTGAAGCACGCGGGGTGCTGAACCATGGAAACGCGCGAGATTTTTAGAGCTTTTCCCTTCCTCATGCAGGCCGCGTTCTACGTGGTTGCCATGCTGGCCATTGCCGTATTCCTCTACGGATTCTGGCAGCGGATAGCCAAGTATCGGAAGGGTTCGGCGGCTCAGCGTTTCGATAAGCTGGGGGCGCGCATCCTGCGGGCCTCCCGGTTGATGACCACAAACGCCACGGTCTGGAAGCGGGATTCGTACGCCGGCCTGGCGCACCTCTTGATCTTCTGGGGATTCGTGGTCCTGTTCATCGGTACCACCATCATTGCCATCGATCACGATGTGCTCAGGTTCTTTGGTGTGCACACGCTCAAGGGCACGTTCTATCTGTGGTTTTCCCTGTCGATGGACGTATTCGGAGTGCTCTTCATCGTGGGCCTGGTCATGATGGTGGTGCGGCGCGGCGGCCTGCGGCCCGCGCAGTTGGATTACGCCCGGTCAGACCGGCCCGGCCAGGTGGTGGACCGAAGCGGGTTCACGCGCGATGATCAGATCTTCTTGTGGCTTCTTTTTCTGGTGGCTGTCACGGGCTTTCTGCTGGAGGGACTCCGGATTTCGGCCGACCGACCCTCTTTTGAAGTCTGGTCTCCGGTGGGCTGGGCCGTAGCGAACCTGCTGGACGCCGTGGGACTGAGGTCTTCGGCGCACTCGCTGCACGCCTACACCTGGTGGATCCACGCGGTCATGGTGCTGGGGTTCATTGGGTACATCCCGTACTCCAAGGCCATGCACATGCTGGTGGACTTCGCGAACCTGGTCTTCCAGGACGACATGGCCGCCAAGAGGCTTCCCCGGGTTTCCGAGGAGAAGATGAAAGTGGGGGCGGGCTACGCGGCTATCACAGACTTTTCGTGGAAAGAACTGCTGGACCTGGACGCCTGCACCAAGTGCGGGAGATGCCATGTGGCCTGCCCGGCCAATGCATCCGGTGGCCCGCTCTCACCGCGCGATTTGATCCTGGATCTTCGCACGTATGCCGATGCCTCGATTGGGCGCCCCGAATGGCTGGGCCAGTCCTTTGGCGATGGGGCCAACTGGCCGGGCGACAAGGTAGCGGGTATCTCCGTACCGGGGGACGTCATCCGCCCGGAGACCCTCTGGGCGTGTACAACCTGCATGGCCTGTGTGGAAACGTGCCCGGTGGGCATTGAGCACGTCACCAGCATCGTCCAGATGCGGCGCCACCTGGTGGAGGAGGGAGAGATGGAGGACTCCCTCCAGGATGCACTCGCCAACATCGGGGACTACGGCAATTCTTTCGGGCAGTCCGAACGGGCCCGCGCCAGGTGGACGCGCGAACTCGACTTCCAGATCAAGGATGCGCGCAAGGAGGAGGTGGAGTTCCTCTGGTTCGTGGGGGACTACGCGTCCTATGATCCCCGTGGCCAGGAGTTGTCCCGGTCGGTGGCTCGAGTACTCCACGCCCTCTCGGTCGATTTCGGCCTCCTCTACGAAGGGGAGAAGAATGCCGGCAACGACGTCAGGCGTGTGGGCGAGGAAGGCCTCTACGAGATGCTGGCCGAGGACAACATTGCCACGCTGGAGAAGGCCCGCTTCCGGGAGATCATCACCACCGACCCGCACTCCTACAACACGATACGGAACGAGTACCCCGAATTCGGTGGCCAGTACTCCATTCGCCACTATACCGCTCTCCTGGCAGACTGGATCGAAGAAGGCAGAGTACCCATCGCCCGGAAACTCAATGTAAAGGCCACCTACCACGACCCCTGCTATCTGGGCCGGTACAACGACGGCGTGGCACCGCCGCGACGGATTCTGGAGGCGCTCGGCGTGGATTTCCACGAGATGGCCCGCTGCGGCAAGAATTCCTTCTGCTGCGGCGCCGGCGGCGGGCGCATATGGATGGACGACTCCGGCCTCGAGGAGCGCCCGAGCGAGATCCGTATCCGTGAGGCCCTCGAGATCGAGGGCGTGGAGGTGTTTGTCGTGGCCTGCCCCAAGGACTACGCCATGTATACCGATGCCGTCAAGACCTCAGGCAACGAGGGGCGGATTGTGGTCAAGGACATCATTCAACTGGTCGAAGAGGCGCTGCAGCCTACCGTGTGAGACAGACGCTTGGCACATACTTGGAAGACCCTCTCTTGGGGCGGCTCTACGCCGACATCCGGGCGGCCGGCCGCGTGCGCTCCATTTCGGTGGACCTGACCCACCAGTGCAACCTGAGGTGCACCGGGTGCTACTATTTTTCGGAGGGCATGGACCGCTTCCAGACCCAGCGGGATGACTCGGTGTTTGACCGCTTCCTGGAGAGCGAGATTGCGCGCGGTACCAACTTCGTGACCGTGGTGGGCGGAGAGCCCAGCCTGGAGCTGGGACGCCTCAAGAAAGTCTACGACCGGTTCTGGATGAACGTGGCCACCAACGGGCTTCGCCGGATTCCGCGCGAGGGCTTCGAGCGTATGCCGATCGGGGTCTCGCTCTGGGGCAACCACTCGACGGACCTGGTCATGCGCGGCGGCGGACGGACCGACGTCTTCACGCGCGCCCTGAAGAACTACCGGGATGACCCCCGCGCCTTCTGGTATTACACCGTCTCGCCCGGAAAGGCCCACGAGATCGAGGGTGTTGTCCGGACCTGCGTCGAGAACGGAAACCGCGTCCTTTACAACTACTACAGCGACATCGACGGACTGGGGGGCGAGCTGGATTACCGGCAGGGCTTCTCCGACGTGCGGCGCGCCATCGACCGCACCATCGAGCAGTATCCCGACCAGATCCTCATGACCTCCTACTTCAGCGAGATCGTGGCCACCGGGCACCTGTTCGGGCAGAAGTGGGGACACGACGTGTGCACGAACACCACCTTCGATCACCCCGCCAATGCCGTCCGGGTGCAGAACGGCAACCCCTTCAACCCCCACTTCAGAGCCTACAACGCCGATTTTACTACAACTCGTCGTTGCTGCACCGGCATCGACCGGGATTGCGAGAGTTGCCTGGACGTCTGGGAGCACTTCTCCTGGATCATGCTCAACATGCGCAAACACCTGGCCTCCAGGCAGGCCTTCACCGACTGGCTGACCACGATGTACCTGTTCTACCTCATCAACAGGATCGTCGATTTCGAGAGCGGCGTGAAGCTGCTGCCGGAGATCCACCGGCTGAGCGGGGTATCGACCTCGTAGCCATCATGGGGGCGTTCCGTCTCGTTGGTGCCCTTCTGCTTCGGGTAGAAGCCTAAGTTCCCTCTTGGTTGATGATGGCACGGAGTCGCTCCCTTGTCTTGTCAAAGGGAACGGTCTTGGTATCACCCCGGTCGAGAGCGGCCATCCGTCGTTTGGCCTCCTCAAACCAGGCTTCGTCGATGGCCTGCCGATCACTGGAATCCAGGCTTTCCGCAACCACTTTTGCGATGCGGATCCGGTCTGCCTCGCTTAAGGCGAGAACTTGGTCCAGAAGCTCTTCGGCCATTTTGGTCATCGTATTCCCCTGATATTGGAGGCGTTGACGGTGAATAACGCAACCGAACTGGAGATGCTCCCCCGGCCCTGGGGATGCCCGGCCTCCCCTACCCGGGCAACTCCGCCATCACGCTGCACCCGTTCCCAGGCTGGGAAGTGACAACGAACGATCCTCCCAATTCCTGGCACCGCTCCCACAGCCCGGCAATGCCATAGTGACGTTCGCGTACCAGCTCTGACGACGACGCAGGTGGTCTGAATCCAACACCGTCGTCTCGCACCGAGGCCACAATTCCGTTGGGGCCAGGGCGAATCTCGATCCAAACGCGGCCGGCCTTGGCGTGCTTCAGGACGTTGTTGAGCGATTCGTTGATGACGGCGTAGGCCACATCTGCCGAGGCCTCGGCCGTGTCGTCGCAAGCGCCGTCAAACGTGGTGGTGACGTCGGGGGCTCCTGGGATTCGGGTGAGGGTCTCTACGCGGGACTTGACGGCGTTCGTGAGTCCGAGGGCCTGCACGAGCGGCGGCCGGAGATGATTGCAGACCTCCCGAAGTTCGTCCGCCAGGTCACTGACGGCCTGGCGGGCCTCCTCGATCTCCGGCGAAGCGTGGTGGAGGTTCCGCGGGATGCCGAGATGCCATCGCTCTATCCCAATCCGGCATCCGGCGAGGTCTTCTTTTCCGGAGCGGATTCTATCCGTCTCTTTGACATGGTTGGGAGAGAGGTTGCGCGCGGGATCGATGGCCGTGTGGACCTGTCGGCATTGGCGCCGGGGGTCTATCTGGCGCGCACGTCGGAGGGCAGTAAGGTGGTTTCGCGTTCCGTGGTTGTGCGCTGAAGCCTAGCACTCCTCTGACGCTATCGCTCGCCGAGCGTTCGGGAGAGATCACGGAGCTGTTCTTGCTCGGTCCCAATTATGTTACTAACACAAATGTTAGTGATGAGGGCGACCCCAACCGCCTAGTGGGCCGGGTCGGATTTCCGAAGGTGGGCTATCGCACCCACCAGAATCGCCTGATCCGTGACTTGATACAGCACTGCGAAGGGAAACCGGCGGAGGAGTATGCGCCGATTTCTCCCGATCAACCTGCCTTCCCTTCGATGAGTGCACGCAATTCCTCCCTGACGTTATCCCAGGGAATAGTCTCCACGCGCCCCTCGTCGACGTCTCGAATTCGGCGTTCCACCTCGGCGGTCCACTCCTCCTCCGTTCTGCCTCCCGGTGGTCCCTGGACACTTCCAATCAGGAGCTGCGCCAATAACAAGCGATCCTGGGGTTTGAGTCTCAGGGCCTTATCGAAGAGCGTGTCCAATGTGTACGCCATGGTATTCCCTATGATAGGTGGAGGGAAGAAGTCGCATTTACGCAACGGTACGCGCGGTGGTCCCAAGGCAAACCTGTTGTGGCCACGAAGTGACGGGCGCCTCGGGAAGTGTTCTGTCGGGGCTGGGTGCGTTGCATAAGGCACGCGGAGGCCCTCTTTGGGTCTAGAAACCCATCGCCATATCCAGCGTGCCAACATCAGAACTTTCATGCAAACTGCCGTGGTGCCCGCCAAAGACGCTCCCTACAGATTCACCATTGAGGACTACCTCAAAATGGGAGAGGCGGGAATTCTGCTACCGGAGGACCGGGTGGAGCTCATCGACGGACAGGTTGTTGCGATGAGCCCCATCGGGACCTGGCACGTGGTGTCCATCATGCGGCTCAACAGGATTCTCGCAGGGCAGTTGGGGAAGGGGTATGGTCTCAGCCCGCAGGGTGGGCTCAACATCGGGAAGCACTCCCAACTGGTGCCGGACATCGTGGTCGTGCCCTCTGAGGATCAGTGGGACACCGGCCTGCGCGGACCGGATTGTCTGTTGGTCATTGAGGTAGCGCAGACCTCGCTGGCCACGGACCGCACCACAAAGAAGGCCATCTACGCCTCGGAGGGGGTGCCAGAATACTGGATCGTGGATCTGAGCGCTCGAGCGGTCGAGGTGTACCGCGATCCCCAGGACGGAGACTACCGTTCCAGAACCCGTTACACCCGTGAAATGGTGGTGCCGTGCGATTCGGTGCCGGGCGTTTCCGTGCCGGTGTCGGATATCACACCTCCCCTGGAGGCGCCGGAGGAGGGGGATGGTCGGCAGCTCCCAGGGGAGAGCGGAGCCCCGGCATAGAGCGTTGCCTCAGACGTGGAATTGGACCAGCTTGCCCAGAAGCGGCCCTTTCCGGTACTGGGAGTGGTCCAGCAAGGAGTCCTCAGATTTGACGGAGCGCGTCTCGACGAGCCCGAACAGCCAGGCCATGCGGTCGAAAACGCGTACCCGAAGGGCGCTCGCCAGGATCTTGTCGGGGCTCCGCCAGGTGGCCTCGACCTGGTTCGCTAGTCTGGGAAAGGCCCGGAGGTAGTGCCCGGCAAAGAAGTCGTCGCTCTGCCACTGGTCTCCGAATCGCTGGACCAGATACAGGGGGAAGAGGAACGAGTGCTGGATGAACGGCAGTTCCTCGAACCCGTCCGAATACCCCCAGTTGAGCCTGCGGGCGTAGGTCGTGAATACGGGTGGGAGCAGGGCCTGTGTACCGGAATCGATCAGGGCCTGGGCCTTCCGGGTCCAATAGGCTTTACCATGTCGCTTCCGCAGAAGTCCTCCCAGCTTCAGCGTGAGGTGAAGCCGGTTCAGGGCCCCGAAATCTTCTTCCGTCCGGACGCGTTGCCAAGGGATGTCGATGTCGCCCCCCGAGGTATATGCCGCGTAGTAGCGTTCGAGGGCCTCATTGCAGAGGCGCAAATTGAAATTTCCCGTGCCGGTCAGTCTGATGCCTTCCGGGCCGATCTGCTGGATGAGCGTCTCCAGGAGAAGGACGATCGGAATGTCCGGAGGCGGCTCCTCATCCAATCGCTCGGGAAAACTCACCATGTCCGGGCTGTCAAACGGCTGGAAGAGGAAGGCGGTCATCTGATCCGGCGACAGCCCGCAGAAATCGTCCACCCGCTGCTGGTTGTGCCGGTTCATAAACGCGGCGGCCGCCGCGTCGCGCTCCTCGATTGAGTCCCACTCTCTGCTGTGGAGGAAGGTCAGCAGATTATCCTGCAATGATCCGTTGGCGGACCCGTTGTGTCCGGTCATAGGGGTCGGGGTTTGGCGGGGCTTGACCCAGCCAAGATACTTCACGTGATGCCTCTGCAAAGCCCAGCCACGACAGGCTCCACAGCGGCCTTAACGAAGCTTGATAATCGTCCGAGAACTCGCGCTGTCACCCACGCTCAATCGGCACACGTAGGCTCCGCTGGCCACCTCGGCGCCGTTACCGGCGAGGCCGTCCCATTCGACGGTGTAGTTTCCGGCAGGGAGCGGCCCCTCCTGCAGCGTGCGGATGAGCCGGCCCTGCAGGTCATAGATCGCCAGACTCACGTGGGGCACCGCCCCGGGTATCGAAAACGCCAGTACGGTCCCCTTGGAAAACGGATTGGGGTAGTTGGCCGCAATCAGCGGTTGACGCGCATCGGGCAAGACCCCCGGAGTCCGCTCCACATCGGTCACGAGCGTCACGCCCACGCTTCGGTTCTCACCCTCCCCGTTGGCCAGGTACAGGTTGACGTTATCCGGTCTGAAGGAGGGCTCGGCCGCATAGGCGGTCTGCCACGCTTCGTCCGACAATCGGAGGTAGTTGGTACTGACGTGCTCGTAGTAGCTCATCACGGGGCCGACAAAGGAAACGGGCCCCACGCCGGCCACCTCAGCGGTGAGAAACGCCATGTCCAGCGGGCCCGTGCCGGCATGCATGACCCAGCCAACGTCGTTTCCACTCCCGTCCGTGGGGGCCGTGTGTATATCGGCGACCACGAGGTCGGGTATGACCGACTGATCGGCCCCGCCGAAGTAGAGGGTGGTATACCAACCGTCGATGGTAGGCCCGCAGGTTAGGGGCTCCCGGATCATGCGACGAAGAAAGGATGAGTCGCCGGCATTGAGCATCTCGCCGCGGATTTCTTTGTGGGCGATGGAGGCCAGGGTGTCGCTCACGGCCGCGAAGTTGTCAAAGAACGAAACAACCCTCCTGCCCGACCACCCGTCGATCTCTAAGCCCGAAAAGCGGGTTGATATGTCCCGCGAAAGCGTGCTGATTCGCTCGAAAAAGCCTGGGATCGGCTCGACGTAACTGTAGGGATACTCGCACACGATGCCCCCGGTATACGACTGCTTGGCGTAGAGAAGGTTATCGTGGCGAAGCTGCGCCCAGGCGGCAAGCTGCGTGGTCATTTTCTGTTGCCACCATGCCGCTGTCTGCATGAAGGGGGGGAGGTGGGAGCGGTCCTCCGGAGGATTCAGCTCCCGAATGGAATCGAGCCACCCGTTGTAGATCGTGCTCCGCCAGAAAGACTCATCGTAACCATCGATCAGGTACCGAAGGGCCGCCAACTGCTCGCCGTAGCCGTAACGCTGGATCTCCTCGGTGAGCAGTTGACCAGCGGCATCATTGCCGAGCGAAAAGAGGACGTCGTACGTGGAGGGCAGAATTCTGGCTTCAGGCGAGGGGGGGACCTCGTCGTAGACAACATGGCCAGTCACGTAGGAATCAATCACGAACCGCTGCCCCAGAAGCATGAACGCGGAGGCGGGCGCGAGTCCGTCGGGATCAGAGATGTTGGTGGAATACAGAATCTGGGAATTGATTCTCTGCGTGGCGTAGGACTTCTCCGACAACAGCGCCTGAAAAGCCACCCAGGTGGCCTCGTCCTGCAAATCGACCGCCGATCCGATCCCGGATTCCTGCATGAGTCGTTCGAGGTGGTCGAGCGTCACGTTGTCCGGCTCGCCGACGAAAAAGGCGATGATCTCGTCGATGTCTCGTAGGGCGTCCCGTACCTGAGCCGACGCCACCAATTCCTGCATCAGGACCGCGTCGACCGATTGCCGCTGAACATCGGCGTCAGACGGCTTGCAGCGTGCGGTCTCAGGTGCAATCAGATAGAACTCCGTGCGACCCAGCCACATCATGGCCTTGAAATAGCGCGTCAGTTCCTCAGACAGGGTGTAATGCCCCCGGGGTGTGAACTGGCTGTAGTCGATGACCCGGCAGGTCTCCGAGAAGAGTGGGTGCTGGCTGTCGGTCTCGGCAGCGACCCGCGCGAGTATGTCATCCTGGCGCGCCAGGGTGGCCGCGAAAGCCGCTTCCACCAGCTCGCCAGAAAGCAGGCTGCGCGCGACCACGAGGAAAAGGTCCAGATCCTCCACGTTGGTCTGCATCGAGGGCGAAAAGTCGCTCCGGGCCGCGTAGAGGCCCACCTCTTCGTGCAGCCGATCCAGAAGTGACTGTAGCCGCGGGATGATGACGCTCTCCTCGGTCTGACGGAGAATGAGGTCGTACGACATGTGGAACGCGTGCAGGATGGCGTCACTCGATATGAAGACGGGCAGGTCGCGCCTATAGATGTCCACGAAAGCAGACCCGAACGAGTTGGGCTGAATCCTCTCGGTTACGACAAACCCGTGGCGGCCAACCATGGCCTTCTCGCTTGCCGTAAGGCTGTAGTAGGTGTCAATCGAATCGGCATACAGCGCGCCCTGAAACTGGCTGGAAATCTGCCGCCTGAAGACACCTGCCGGATGCAAACTGAGCAGTTCATCGGCAGAGACCTGGGGATACTGCGCCAGGAAGGCCTGGTATTCGTCCACGCTGAATACTCGATCCTGCGCCATGGCCGTGCCGGACCCCGTCTGCACGCTCGCGACCTCGCAAGCCAGGATCAGGATGAGAAGCAGTCCAGCGGATCGGGCCATGGGCGTTCGGAGATGGTGGCAGTACCAACAATACACCGACTCGGTAACGAGCACACAAGTCCAGAACACTCATTCTGTCACAACCAAAAAGAACCATGCACACCGTACACGTATCACGCGACATCAATCAGCCGCATCGTCTCGTCTGGAGCGCCCTCGACGATTTCGGAGGGATCCACAAGTTCCACCCGCTGGTGGAGTCCTCGCCCATCGTAAACGGCATCGGGTCCGGGGAAGGGGCCGAGCGCGTCTGTCACTTTAAGGGCGGCGGTACCCTGCACGAGCGCGTCGTCGACTACACGCCCGAACGGAAGATGACCGTGACCGTCCTGGAGGCCGGCAAGTTTCCCCTGAAGGCGGCCCGCGCCGAACTGGAGGCGGTCCCCACAGACCAAGGAGTCACGAGGACTTCGATGACCATGCACTTCCAGCCGAAGTTCGGACCCATGGGCTGGTTGATGGCCAAGGTCCTCATGAAGAAGCGGTTCGAACGGGTCCTCACCGGCATGCTGAAAGGGCTCGAAGAGCATGTGGCGCGTCAGGCCGAGTTGTCAGGACCACTTGCGGTTGATGACTAATTCTATTAAATAGAGCAAAACGGAATCCATGAAGCTCCTGTCCCGGACCGAGGAAATGCTGTTGCTGGTAGTGTGTCGCCTGCAGGCGGACGCCTATGCCTTGGACATCCGCCGCGAGGTGGAGGATCTGACCGGCCAGCATTTCTCGGTGGGGGGCATCTACGTCCCCCTGGACCGGCTGGTGAAGAAGGGCTTGCTCCTGACGGAGGCGGGGTCCACCACAGAGGGCCGACAGGGTCGCCCAAGGAAGCGCTATCAGATCACTGACTCCGGCCTGAAGGCGCTGTCCGAGATCAAGGCGCTCAGCGGGAGCATGTGGGGTGGGATGCCTGAGGCGCTTCTACGGAAGCTGACCTTTACATGACCGGTCACGACTCCCTGATGCCCGTTTGGGCCCAGGTCCTCCTGGAAAGACTGGTACGCGAGCGAAACCGGGACGCCATCATCGGGGACTTCGCAGAAGTCTACTCCGAGATCGCCCGTCGCGAGGGGAAGAGCACGGCTGTACGCTGGTACCTGACTCAACTCCTGGCATCGATTCCGTCCTTTATCACCAACGGAATCCCTCTGGGAGGAGCCATGCTGAAGAACTACGCCCGAGTGGCAGGAAGAAATCTGGCGAAGCGCAAGTTCTTCTCGGCGCTCAATATTGGAGGTCTGGCCATCGGGATGGCGATTTCCTTGCTGATCTTCCAGTACGCGGCCTACGAGACCGGCTTTGACCGGCATGTGGAGGACGCCGATCGCACCTTCCGGGTGACGGCCACTGCGTTCAGGAACGGCGTGCATGAGAGCAAGAACGCGGACCTGTTCCACGCCATGGCGCCGGTGATCGAAGCCGAGATCCCGGCGGTGGAGAACCTGGCGCGCCTCCATACGGCCACCGCGACCATCCGTCTGGTAGCCCACCCGGAGGCCACCATGGGGTTGGAGCACATGGCCTACGTGGATCCGGCTTTCTTTGACCTCATGTCGTACAGTCGGCTCCGGGGCGATCCGGCGGCAGCCCTTGCTGAGCCTGGAGGTGTGGTGGTGACCGAGTCCGAGGCGCTCCGCCTCTACGGGAGGTCGGACGTATTGGGCCAGTCTGTGGAGGTCTACGGGTGGGTGGAGCAGCCCGGCGTCATCCGCGCTGTTGTGCACGATCCCCCCGGCCCAACCCACATTCGTGCAACGCTCTTCCAGTCGATAGAGGACCTCCTGACCAATACGGAGAGTCAGTATGCCGAGACCGACGGTTGGTCGTGGTCCAACTTCAATATCTACGTGCGATTGGCAGCGAGCGCGGATCCGGACGCCGTTCCGGGGGATATCGATCGTGCCATGTCCACCGCCAGCGACCGATGGGTGACCGATACGTTCAGGAGGGAATCCGGCCTGCAGCCCATCAGGCGGGTCCATCTCTTCAATGATTTCGACGATGCCTTTGCGCCTCAGGGGGCCTACCGCAGGGTGGCATTCATATCGATCATTGGACTCTTCGTACTGCTGATTGCCTGGCTGAACTACGTGAACCTGTCCACGGCCCGGGCCATGGAGCGGGCAAAGGAAGTCGGAGTGAGAAAGGCCTCCGGCGCCCGGCGATCACAGGTGGTGAGCCAGTTTGTCCTGGAGTCGGCCCTGGTCAATACGCTGGCGCTGCTGATTGCGCTGGTTGTTGCCGACAGGATGTTGCCCTGGCTGAGTGCTGTGGCGGGGATCTCCGTCGGCAGTTCGGATTGGCTGTCCGCTCGGCTGTGGGTCATGCTTCTGGTGGTCTTTGGAGTGGGATCCGTCGTGGCCAGTTTCTATCCGGCGCTGATCATCTCGGCGTTTAACCCGGCCACCATTCTCAAGTCGGGTCATTCGCACCGGCAGCGAACTGGGCTGCGGAAGGTTCTGGTGGTCTTCCAGTTCGCCATGTCGATAGCGCTCTTGTCGGGGACGCTGATAGTCTACTCGCAGATGAACCACCTGCGCTCCCTCCATCCCGGTTTTGACCTGGACCAGGTCCTGGTCGTGGAGCGGCCGGCTGTAGTGGACGAGCAGGAGGCGTATACCGCAGCGCGCTCGGCGTTTTTGGATCACGTGCGGTCCAACCCGCGGGTGTCCAACCTCTCGCTGTCCACCACTGTCCCGGGGAACGATTTCAACCTGGGCTCAACCGGCAGGCGCCAGACCGCCGAACCCGAGGACAGAAAGCCCGTGAACGCGTTCTGGATCGGCGACGGATTTCTGGACACCTACGGGATTCGTCTGATGGAGGGGCGATCCCTGACCAGTGAGCGACCGGGCGACTTCGACGCGGTGCTTCTGAACCCCGCGGCCGTCGATGCGCTGGGGTTCAGTTCGGCCGCGGATGCGGTGGGGCAGCGCGTGGTCCTGGGGCGTAGCACCGAGTTCGATGTGGTCGGCGTGACGGAGGACTTTGCCTGGATGTCCAAGAAGACCCAATCGCCACCGGTCATGATTGCCCTCACAGACGGCGGGGCCTACTTCTCCATGAAGCTGATCGGTGGATCGATTGCCGAGACCCTGGACCAGATTGAGAGGGCATACAAGGGCGCCTTTCCCGGCAATGCCTTCAACTACGAGTTTGCCGACGAGCGCTTTGATGCGTTGTATCGGGACGAGGAGCGACTGAGTACGCTCGTCTCGGCGTTTGCGATTTTTGCCCTGCTGGTGGCCTCTCTCGGACTGTTGGGCCTGGCTGCGCTGACCGCCTCGCAGCGCCGAAAGGAGATCAGCGTCAGGAAGGTGCTGGGTGCGTCTTCGTGGGCCGTCTCCAGGCTGCTCACGGGCGATTTCGCGATGCTGGTGACTCTGGGTCTAGTCCTTGCCGTGCCCGCAACCTGGATCGCCGCAGGCCAGTGGTTGAGTCGGTTCGCAAACCACGTGGAGCCTGGAATCTGGACTTTCTTGGCACCTGCTGGCCTTGTGCTGACTGTGGCCATGGGGGCTTCCGCGTTCCACGTTTGGCGCGCCGCCGTATCCAGTCCGGTCGAAGGAATCCGGGCGGGTTAGCCGGGCGGGCCGGTGCGTGCGTGCGGGTTAGCCAAGCGGGCCGGGTCCGGATTGCCTCAGCTGACTGGCAAAAAGCGGCCGTCGGCTGCTTCGAGGGCAAGATTTCGGGGTAGAGGTGCGTTGTTGTAGGTGAGGGTCCGCGTTGCCACACCACCATCGGAGCTCACTATGTCCACTCTTACCGGTCACCCCAGGTTCATTGCGGGCCTGCTTCTGCTGATGGCTCTACCGCTGTCTGGAGGGACTCATCACGCAGCTACTCGTGTAACTGGGCGGGTCACGGACGCCTCCACCGGGTCGGCTATTCCCGGCGCCTCCGTGGTTGTGGTGGGTACTCGCCACGGCACGGTCACCGATGGCACGGGGAGCTATGTGCTGGAAGGTGTAGCTCCTGGCACCGTGGTCATACAGGCGAGTTTCGTGGGATTCGCCTCCGAAACGCGCTCTGTCAGTGTGTCGGATGCCATCACCGTCCGCGCAGATTTTGCCCTCAAGACCGGCGGACTCCGTTTGGACGAGATGGTGGTTCAGTTTGATCGTTCGGGCAAGTCTGTGGGTCTGGCCGCATCCATTGCGCGGCCGCCTTCGCTCATGGGGCACGGCCTGCGCGGCAACACCGAGGATTATGCCCATATCGAAGAAAACGGCTTCCGATTGGCATCCGAGCATCCGCTGTCCACATTTTCGATCGACGTAGATGCCGCCTCATACGCCAACGTCCGACGCTTCATCCGCAACGGTCAGGCGCCACCGGTGGATGCCGTGCGCATCGAGGAGATGATCAACTACTTCTCCTATGACTACCCTGACCCGGTTGACGGCCGCCCTTTCTCGGTGACCACCGAATCGCATCCGGCGCCATGGAATCCAACACACCAATTGGTGCACATAGGGCTGCAGGGCGAGCGGATCGACATTCAGGACCGGCCGCCCAGCAATCTGGTCTTCCTGCTGGATGTCTCGGGGTCAATGAACAGTCCCGACAAGCTCCCACTGCTGAAGAAGGCATTCAGCCTCCTCGTGGAGCAGTTGGATGAACGGGATCGCGTGTCGATTGCCGTGTATGCGGGGGCGGCTGGTCTGGTGTTGCCTCCTACGTCCGGAGATCAGGGTGCCGAGATTCTGGCCGCCCTCGAACGGCTCCGCGCCGGAGGCTCCACCGCTGGCGCTTCCGGTATCCGGTTGGCGTACCAAACGGCCCGTGAGCACAAAGTGGACGGGGGAATCAACCGCGTGATCCTCGCCACCGACGGTGACTTCAACGTGGGCGTGTCCAGCGACTCGGAACTCATCCGACTCATTGAGGAAGAGCGAGAGAGCGGCGTCTTCCTGACGGTTCTGGGTTTCGGCACAGGCAACATCAAGGACAACAAGATGGAGCAGCTGGCCGATCACGGAAACGGTGCCTACTACTACATCGATGGCGAACTCGAGGCCCGGAAGGTGATGGTCAGTGAGCTGGGTGGCACCCTCCATACCATCGCCAAGGATGTAAAACTCCAGGTGGAGTTCAACCCGGCAGCCGTCTCAGCCTACCGGCTCATTGGTTACGAGAACCGTCTCCTGGCGGCGGAGGACTTTCGCGACGACACCAAGGATGCCGGGGAGTTGGGGGCCGGTCACTCGGTGACAGCTTTGTACGAGGTGATTCCAGTGGGAGCGAGGACCGATACCGTTGTTCCTGGCTCGGGTACACTTCGCTACCAGGATGGCGGGCTCACGGGGATTGCGGCGTCCGGGGAGTTGGCGTTTCTGAAACTGCGGTACAAGGAGCCGACGGGAGTGGCGAGCCGAGAGCTGGGCATGGCCGTGGTGCCCGGCGGCGCAGTCGCGCCGACGGCGGATTTCCTCTTCTCCGCGGCGGTAGCGGAGTTCGGGATGCTCCTCCGGAAGTCGGACCATCTGGGCACCGGTACGCTGGCACAGGTGCTGGAGCTGGCGCGGGAAGGACTGGGCGAAGACGAGCGCGGGCTGCGGCGCGAGTTCCTGGCGCTGGCCGAGAGCTACGACCGGCAGGAAATTGCGGCGATCGGCAGGGACTAATCGCACGATTCCTTAAATCCCGACCTCCAATCGCAACATCCCAACCCGCCCCAACTCCGCCACATCCACAAACTGCCGGTGCCGCCGATCCAGCACATTCTGCACCGACAGCGTCAGCCGCGAATCCCCCCTGACACGGTACCCGACGGCCAGATCCACCACCGAATAGGCCTCAGTCCGCCCGACGTATACGTCTGACCGCACCGGAAACCCACCCGCCCCACGAAGCTGAGCCTGCCCGGTCCACGCGCCCCGCGCATACCGCCCAAAAACGCTGAACTTGGTCTTGGGCGCGTTGAGGGTCACCACGCCTCCGTCGCTTCGGAACTGATCATTTGACACCCAGGCGATGGACCCGCCAACTTGAAGGCTCTCCGACAGATACTGCATCATGGAGGCATCGACGCCGAAGAGGCTGATGTCCCCGAAGTTGCGACGCATCAGGACGAGCGCGGTCGGATCGAAGGCTTCATTGGGTGTGACCGTGCCAAACGGAATGGCGCCCGCGACGCCGACAGAAACAAGCGTCGCGATTTCCTCGGCGGCGGTTCCGTTCTGGCCACCGACAAGCGGCGCCTGATCCAGCGCCAACAAGATGGAGGCGGCGTCTGGGTTCTCAGCCAGCGCCCGGGGTAGGGCCTCCGCAAGTGACGCAAACAGCGTCCCCACCTCGAGAAAAACGCTCGGCGTCCCCACGAACAGTGGCCCGACGAAATCACGCACGCGCGTCCAGTATCCATCCACCGCGACGACGGTCCCGCGGCCAATCAACCCCTGGTAGCCGAGCTCAAGAGTCTCCGTCCGAGTAATATCAAGGGCCGGCTGATCCGAGACCTGAGACACACCGAAAAACTGCTGCGACTCCAGATCGAGGACCTTCAATTCGTTCAGGACATCATCGACCGATGAGGGCAACACCGCCTCGAGGGCAGCCGAAAGGGCCGCCACGTCGGAGGGCGAAGCCTCAGGTAAAACGCCTGAAGACACCAGGTTCTCGGCCAGCCCGGCCACGCTGGCAAACCGCGCGATTTCCCACATCTGCTGGACGGTCGCTGCGTCATGAAGGTCAATGCGCCGTGAAGGGTCATCCACAAAAGGCGAGGTAAACTGCGGCAGGCCACTGGCATCGCGGGGGAACGTAAACCCCGTGATCATCCCCTGCGCCCGGATATCGGTCACGCCAGACACCCCAAACTGGGATCCCAAACCACCGAGCCCAAACAAATCCCGGGCACCCAGCACATCGCCAAACAGCTGGTTCGAGGCGGGCGATTTGAACGCGCGGTTCCACGTCGCCCGGAAGTTGTGCTGACTGCGGGGTCGGTACACGACAGCCGCGCGCGGGCTGAAGTACACGCCCTCCAGCCGATCGTGATAGTCGGCGCGCCCGGCCAGGGTCAGCGCCCACTGCGGCGAGAGGTCGGTGTCCGACTGCAAGTAGACGCCGGGTTCATTCATGGTGTCGGAATCCTCGTACCCGCCCGACACGGTCCCCTCGTTCCTGGGGACGGTCCGGAACCAGTCCGCTCCGTACGTGAGGTCGGTCCGCCCAATTCGACCGCCGTGCTGGATCTGTGCCACATACAGGCGGCTCCTGTCGATGAAGCTCTCGCCAGTCCTTAGGAAGAACGAATCCCCGGAGTCGAGGAAGTTGCCGTAGGCCTGTGCGAAGAACCGGCCCTTCGCCACCCTGACCTGCGCGTAGCCAAGCTGTGCACCGTCCACCTGCGCGGCGCCCGTGGGGGTGGTCTCGATGTTGTCGCCGCGCGTGAGGCCGGCATCAAGGATGAGCGTGGTGCCGCTCTGGAGATCGTTCGATGGCCCGAGCCGTCCCTCGACCCGCGCCGTCAGGGCCGTGTTGGCGAGATCAAAATTTCGCACCCCGATCCGGCCCGGGTCATGGCCGGCCAGGATCGCGGCGGCCCGGGCTTGTTGCTCGGCAGGCGAATCGTACTCAAAATCCCGCCCCGTGTAGTACTGCCCGGTGACTTTGTAGGCCCATCGACTGCTGAGAACCGCCGCGTGGCGTACGGCGCCGGCCTTGACCGACTGCTCGCCACCCGTGAGCTGAAAGGAAGTCCCGGGGCTGTCGAAGGGCGATTTGGTGAGCACGTGGACCACACCGTTGGCGGCATTTGGCCCGTACAGCGCCGAGGCGGGGCCCGACACGACCTCCATCTGGGCGATGTCGCTCGAGGTTGTCGGGAGGAGCTGGAGCGCGGTGAGGCGGACGGCCGGTGCCCGTGCGATCCGGTTGTCGACGAGCGTGAGCAGATTGGAGGCGAGGTTGTCGTTGAAACCCCGAACCACCACGCGACTCTGGTTCAATCCCGTCCGGATGACATCAACGGCGGGGGCCTCCAGCAGGTAGTCGGCTACGGTGAGGACGGTTCCTTTCCGGGCGATTTGGTCTGCGCCGATGACCGTGACGCGGGCGGGAGCGTCCAGCTTGCGCTGCTGCTTGCGCGACGCGGTGACGGTGATCTGGTTGATCTCGAAGGCGTCGGGGAGGAGCCGGATCGTCAGGCTTCTCGCAGCGGCTGTTCGCAGCGTGTCCGAGTACGCGATGAACCCGACATAACTCACCGTCAGGACGGCCGTGGTGAGCGACGTCTTGAGCACGAACTCGCCGGCAAGGTCCGTGGACATGCCCAGCCTCTCGGATTTCGCGCCCTCACCGACCGGGGAGAGCGTGACGTGGGCATTGGGCAGGGGCGAAGCAGTCTCGGCATCGAGGACGATGCCCGTGACTCTCGCTGACGTCTGCGCCTGAGCGGCGACAGGACTCAGGAGGAGGCCCGCCGCCAGTACCAGTTGGGGGATACGCATGCCCCAATGTCGGTCCGGGCGGCGAGTGGTGTCAAAGCGTGTACGGATTTTTCCGTTGTGATGGCGTTGCGTCCGCGCCGGCACTGCGCTCTATGGATGTGAACCCACCCAACTCGCGCCATGCCGCCTCCAGCAACTGAACCGGAACCCGTAGTTCGAGCCGTCCTCAAGATTCGCCTTGACCAACACCTCGACCGGCGCACCTTCGAACTCCAGACCTGCTCCCGTCATGAGCGGGCCGAGCGCGTCCGGCAGGCCTTGCGATGGCAACTGGCCCTCCTGGCTTTCGAAAAGCGACACGCCGCGCTGACATACGTGCCGGAGGCTGCGGGATTCATCAACGAGGACTCGGTGTTTATCGGGACATGCTGAGCGAGGGGGCCTGTCGGCGCCGGGCGCCTGCCCTCAAACCCCACCCACAAAGTCCACGATCCGTGCCGCCAGCAGCTCCGTGTTGTGCGGCGCGAGTATATCGCCCGCCAGCACGTGGTCGCTCCGCTCATTGATATCCCCCAGATCCAGAATCTCCTTCAACGGGGACCGAAACCGCATCACAAACCTAAGCGCCTTCTCGACATCGACAACAATATCATCGCGCGAATACCCCATCATCACGGGTGTCGTGATATTCTCCACGTGGAGATTCCGAACGTGTCGGACGAGCGCCATCATCGGGAGCAGAGCGCGGGTCGGAAACCGCGACGTCCAGTACTTGCCATGCCGATCGTTGTAGGGTTGCCAGGTCTGTTCGATACCCAGCAAGGTGTCGGCGATGTGGCGGCCCCAGGGCACAAGGAGCAGGTCGGCGAAGCGATTGGCCGGCCCAAAATTGGGAGAGAGCAGAATCAGAGCGGCCAGGGACTGTGAAAGGCTCTCCCGCGCTGCGGCCCATGCGGCAAGGGTGCCTCCCGTGGAGGTGCCGATCAGCACCACGCGCTCGCCGAGTCGCTCGCCGATGGCCAGCGCCTCGACGGTGTCGGTCATCCAGTCCTCGACACGCGCTCGCGCGAGTTCCTTGCCGGGCAGGCCGTGCCCGGTCAGCCGTGTGTAAAACAGATTGGCGCCGAGTTCGCGGGCCACCAGGTCGGAGAGGGGAGCGGTCTCCTGGCGAGTCGCGGTGAAGCCGTGGAGATACACCACGCTGAGCGGAGTCCGGGCACCAGGCACACCGGCCCAAATGATCTTCTTCTCGGTGCCGGGCGTGATGTCGTGGTGCTGCGATTCGGCCCCGGCGAGGTAGGCGTCAAGGTCGGCCGGGAGGCTCGGCGGCTCGAAGGTCTCCGACACGCGGATCCGGGGGCCGAGGGCAATCGCGCCGCCTATTGCGGCGAGGCCGCCGAGAAGGAGTTTGCCTTTGTTCATCGGGCCGTGTCATTGGGACGAGGCGCAAGATAGGCGGGACACGTCGCAATTCGCGTCCACTCGAGGCCCTCGGCGGCGCGGTGGCGGCGTAAGTTCGCCCGATGCCTTCCACGTCCCCAGCCACCGATAACCGCCGCCTCGTCCAGTTGGCGGTTCCGGTGCTCTTCTCGCTCATCGCTGAACCACTCACGGGTCTGGTCGACACGGCCTTCGTAGCCCGACTCGGCTCGGTCGAACTTGCCGGGCTTGGTGCTGGCGCCATGGCGCTGTCGTCCGTCTTCTGGATCTTCAACTTCCTGGGCATCGGCACGCAGACCGAAGTCGCCAAGGCCGACGGGGGAGGGCGACTCGACCAGGTCCGCGGTATGTCCTCGCTGGCGATTCTGGTCGGCGGGGTCCTGGGACTCGGAGTTCTGGTCGTTGGAATCCCGGCGGCCGTCCTGGTTTCCGAGGCGATGGGGGCGGCGGGCGCCGTCGAAGAGGCCGCGACGTCCTACATCCGCATCCGGCTCCTGGGGGCTCCCGCCATGCTGGTGCTCCTCGGCATTTTCGGGACCATGCGGGGGCGCGGCGACATGAAGACGCCACTCTGGATTGCCCTGGGCGTGAATGCCCTGAACGTGGCGCTTGACGCCCTCCTGATCTTCGGGGCCGGTCCCGTTCCGGCGTTCGGGATAGAAGGCGCGGCGGCAGCCAGCAGCCTGAGCCAGTGGCTGGGGGCGATTGCGGGCGTGCTGATCATTCGGCGACGGATCGGGTTCGGCCTCGGCGGGATCAGTCGGGCCGACGTCACGGGGCTCTTTCGCATCGGCGGCGACCTGTTCGTCCGGACAGGGATGTTGACGCTGTTTCTGATCCTCGGCACGCGCGCGGCGACGCGGCTGGGTGCGGAGTCCGGGGCCGCGCACCAGGCCATTCGTCAGGCGTGGCTCTTCACGGCGCTGTTTCTGGATGCCTGGGCCGTGTCTGCGCAGACCATGGTTGGCAACGCCGTGGGCGGATTCAACATGGAGCGCGCGCGGCGGGTGGCGGCATTGGCGTGCTGGTGGAGTCTCGGGACCGGTGCCGTCCTGACACTGGGGTTGCTGCTGGCCTCCGGCCCCATTCGGGATCTGCTGGTGCCATCGGACGCCTCCGCGCTGTTCGATCAGGCGTGGTGGGTGGCGATTGTGATGCTGCCCATCTCGGGACTGACGTTTGCCACCGACGGGATTCATTGGGGCACGGGGGATTTCGCCTATCTCAGAAACGCGACGGTCATCGCGACGCTTTCCATGGGCGGGGTGCTCCTGGGTCTGGAGGGCGCGGGGCAGCTGTCGCTGACCGGGATTTGGTGGCTGACCGCGGCCTGGGTCGGGATTCGGGCGGCGATTGGGCTGGTGCGGGTGTGGCCGGGGATTGGGCGGGCGCCGCTGCGGGTGGGGTGAACCGACCCGAGAAAACCAGGCCGCAGTTTCTCGAAGACCTCGAGTACTGGGTTCGTCGGGATCAAGACTCCGTCTGCATCACGCTCGATCAGTGCGCGGTACTTCATTGTGGCTCAGGCAACATAGTTTGTTAGCGGGCCACGACGATGACATCTCCGGGATTCGCGTGGCGAAGCGCCTCCTCGGCCTCCGGAAGAAGAGGCAGGAGATCGCTGAATTTTGTGCCGATGGCATCCAAAACGACCACAGCAATCGAACGTCCGGCAACGTTCTGCTGAAAGCGGAGTCGCTTGTCGACCGTGAGGAGCGCGTCGAAGTCCGTTTCTGCTAGCGCTAGCAATTCCCCGTTACGCTTGCCGGCCCATCCCCGGTATCGAACGGTCTCTACCACGAAAGCCGACGAGAATTCGCCGCGCAGCTTTTCCGGGACACCTTCATCCAGAAGGATGACAATCCGATCAGTCGCTGAGGGCATCTGCTCGCACCAGGGCCTCTTCAGATAGAGAGAGGAACGCCACGGCCTGTTCTCGCGCCACCGTCGGGAAATCTGACAGGAAGTCGTCCAGGGAAACTCCAGAGGCCAGATGGTCGATCAGCGTGTGGACCGGAACCCGGGTGCCGAAAAACACGGGAATGCCACTCATGATCTCGGGATCGGAGTGATAGACTTTGCTCTGCTTCATGATTCGCGTCCGGCTGTTTCAAATGTCCAACGCCGACAAGGCAGGACCGATCCTCAGCGTTCCGCGGGACGCGGCCAACATCAACCTCAGCCGAAGTTCGGCGGCACCCCAATCTCGCGTACCTCCTCGACAAACGCCCTGCCAGCCTCTTCCGTCAGCCCTTCCAGCGGCGGCCGAATCGCCAGCCACCCACCGTGGCCAGACTCCTCCGCCAACAACAGCTTCAGCCCAGGCACAAACGGTGCGCCTGACAACGCCTCGCGATACGCCGTCAACCGAACCTGAGCCTCGGGAACGCGCCCCCGAAACACCTCCGCCGCCAGCCGCGAGGTAAGATTCGCCGAGGCCGTCAGGCACCCGGCACCGCCAGCCTCCAGCAGGTCAAGCAGCAGCTTCTCATTTCCCGCCAGCACGGCCAGCGACGGATGCCGAGCCACCAGCCGCTTCATCCGCGCGAGATCGCCAGACGAGTCCTTCAGCGCCGCGGTCTCGACAGGCCAGCGCGCGACGAGTCGAGCGATGAGCTCCTCGCTGAACCCAACCGCCACGAGGCGAGGAAAGTGATACAACACAATCCGCAACGCGTCCGAGCCGACCCCTTCCACCAGCCCCTCGAAAAAGGCGAAGATCCCATCGTCCGAAACCCCCTTGTAGTAGAATGGCGGAGTCACCAAGACTGCCGCGCAGCCTTGCTGGACCGCATGCCGAGAAAGCGCAACCGCATCCGGAAGCGCGCAGGCACCAGCGCCGACAACAATTCGGTGCATCTCGATTCCGGCGCCGGCGAGCGCATCGACAGCCTCAGTCCTTTCTGAGACCGAGAACGAATTGGCCTCGCCGGTCGAGCCGAATACGGCCACGCCGTCGCAGCCGGAGTCGAGCAGCCATTGGACGTGCGTTGCGAAACGCGCGTGATCGATCCCTAGGGTGGGTGTGAGGGGCGTAACAGATGCAGCCCAAACGCCAGACAGACTCATGGCAGTGCCTTGATGAGGTCAAAGAGACTCGAAAACACGCGATGCGCCCCGCGCTCGAGCAAGGAAGCCTCCGGAAACGAGCCGTCGTACGCCCAGACGGTGCACCCGGCGGCCACACCGGCCAAGACCCCCGAGAGGGAGTCCTCGATCACCAGGCAATCGCCAGGCGCAACGCCCAATCCGGCCGCGGCAGCCAAGTAGGCATCCGGCGCGGGTTTATTGAAAGCCACATCCTCCTGCGCCACAACCACCGAGAAAGGCAGCGACAGCTTCGCCACCACACCAAGCGCCCATTCCCGAGCCGTAGAAGTAGCCAAAGCCACCTGATACCGCGACCGCGCCGTCTCAATCAACTCCAACGCCCCCGGAATCGTCGCCACCAGCGGCAGCCAGTTCGCATAGATCGCGTTGTACAGCGTCTCAAACTCGCCGATGCCGAATCGCCCATCCCCGAACCGCTCGATGTCGGCAAACACCATGTGCGCTGCCTTGCCGGGATAGCCGGCCATCGACGCTTCAGGAATGGAATACGCGAACGCGTCGGCCGTAGCCTCGAGCGCTCGCATGGAGAGGGGCTCGGAGTCGATGATGACTCCGTCCATGTCGAAAATGACGGCCTTGAACTGCATGCACGAAAACTAGTGGATAACTCCGCGGCCGAGGCCGGCCCGGTTGACCTAATTTACCTGAATCGCGACCCGCCAGACGATTCGAACCAATCCGACCCCATGCCGACACCCCATTTCAAGCGTGTGCGCACGTTCATGCAAAAGGTTGGACAGGACACGCCCACGCAAGCCCATGTCCCCGATGCCAGTACGCGGGTCCTGCGCGCCAAGTTGATCCTGGAGGAGGCGCTGGAAACGGTCGAGGCCCTGGGCGTCACGGTGCGCGCTGGTGAAAACGGTCCGTTGATCGAGGAGGCTGAGCTTCAGTACTCGGACGGAAATCCGGTGGACATCGAGGGCGTCGTGGATGGCTGCGCGGACATCTCGGTCGTGACAGTCGGGACGTTGATCGCGTTCGGTGTGGACGATGAGCCGGTCCTCGAAGAGGTGGACTCGGCGAACCTCCGGAAGTTTGGCCCGGGCGGGTACATGCGCGAGGACGGGAAGTGGATGAAGCCGCCGGATTGGACACCGCCGGACATTGATGGGGCGATTGAGCGAGGGAATCCGGGCGGCTGATCCGTTACACTCCAGCGCGGCCGGGACTCCATTTGAAAAAGACGGAGTCCCATGTTCCATTCAATACCTGTCCGCTGCGCGGCCCTCTTTCTCCTTGTAGTCGCGGCCAGCGGTCCTTCAGCGGCCCAAACCGTCCGCTTCCAGGCAGCCTTCGATTCCGTCACGTCCCCGGACCTTCCCGCGGGTTGGACGGGCGATTGGGTGACTTCTACTGCCTCGGCATCGTCGGGGTCGGGGGGGAATAACCTGGCCGACACCGGCACAGGCGCCGCCGTGGCAACCTCGGCGTCGTTTGACCTTGCCGGCGCGACCAGCGCCCAGTTGACGTTCCTGGCTCGGAGGACAAGCAGCTACCCTTCTGACGCGGTGACTGTCGTCTTCCAGACGGCCGGCGGAGATTTTCCAGTGGCGGGCGAGGGGCTTCCATCGGTTGCCGGGTCATGGGAGTCCGTCGCTATTGACGTTCCGGCGGGCGCCCTCGACCAGACCGGAGTCCGCGTTCAGTTCGTGTCCACCGGAGGGACGTCAAGCGGCGCCAACGCACGGATCGACGACGTGGTGATCACCTCCGACGGCTCCGCTCCGCCCTCCAATGCCCTCGGCTTCGCTCAAACCGAAATTGACGCGTTGGCGGAGACGGTCGGCCTGCTCCTGCCGCTGAACCTGACGTGGACGGGAAGCGACTCGCTCCAGGGCCTGCAGTTCGAACTTACTACGTCCAGCGGCCAGGCAACGGTTACGGGTTTTCTGAGAGGGGCGTCCCTCGCAGATCTCGCGGCCTGGACGGTCTCCTCCGAGGGCGCCCGCACGCTGGTCATCGCCAACGGGACCGAGGGTCTTCCGGCCGGAGAATACGCGCCGCTTCTGAGCGCGGTCGTGGATATCGGCGACGTAGCCGACACGACACTGGTAACACTGAGTCTGGCCGGAGTGGTCGGAGCCGCGGCGGTACCCGAAGGATCGGATGCCGGGTTGGTGACCGATCCTGCCGAGGCTACGATCAGGATCCTGCCTCGCGTGGGGATCCTCACCGTTCCGGACTCGGTGTCGATTGGCCAGGTGCCCGTGGGTGGGGCTGGCGAATCACTCGTCTGGCTGGGCAACGCGGGATCTGCGACCCTGTTGGCCCAGATCACCGCAAGCCCGGCCGGATTTACTGTCGACCCGGCCGCCGTGACCATCCAGCCCGGCGACTCGGTCGCGGTCACCGTCAGCTTCTCACCCGGGGTTGAAGACATCGGCTACCGGGTCGGCCAACTGATCGTGGACGGAGTCCCGCGAGCAACGCTTTCGGCCACGGGTCTGGCGGCCTGGGGTGACGCAACCGACGATGGCATCGTAGACGTCGGGGACCTGGTTCTGGGCGTGGATGTCGCGCTGGGCAGGGTCTCGGTGTCGGCTTCCGCCGAGACGAGTCTCGACCTCTATCCCTTCCCGCTCGGTGACGGGGCGATCGACGTGCGCGACCTGACCGTGCTGACGCAGGCGGTCCTGCGGGGCGAGTGGCCGAATTCCGTGGCGCTACCGGCGGGGAAGTGGGACGTCGTTTCGAAACTGGCGCTGGCCTCGACCACGTCTCCGGGTGTCCGCTTCCGCATCGAGAACGCCATCCTGCAGTTGGAACTTGCCCAGGAGGTGCGCGGCATACAGGCCGATCTTCGTATAGAAGGCCAGGCAACCCGGCTGGGTGAACCCCTGATCTCTCAAACAGGTGACCGGCTACGCGTCCTTTGGGTCCCTGTGTATGGGACCCAGTTGCCCCTCGGGGTCCATCCTGTCGCTCGTCTCGAGCCGGCGAGCCCGTCAGCCAGTGGCCCGCGCAGCATAGACACACCCGACCAGGGACCCCTCGACATTCGGGGCATCGCCATCGGACTCCGGGGCGAGCGCATCCCGATCACCCAACTGGAGTTGCCCGGCACGCAGCAACTCCGGCCATACCCGAACCCCTTCGCGCCTTCCCAGGGCGTCCATCTGACGCTGCCTGTTGCCCAGGCACGGGTCGTGGATGTCCTGGGGCGCGAGGTATGGCGTGGCGAAAGTCCCTGGGACGGGCGAGGCCGGGCAGGGCGGGTTGTGGCCCCCGGATTGTACTTCGTGGTGGCCGGCGGGCAGCGGTGGTCGGTGGTTGTCACCGGTTGAAATTTGTCTACCCGAACACAACCGCAATCGCCCCTTCCTTCGGTCCCAGCCGGAGCATCTCCACAAGGTTCAGATCCTCTCCAGGCGCGTGGCTCCACAACAACACCCGGCACGGTCCTGGCGTGACCACGTGAATCACCTCGTCCCCGAAATTCAGGGCCACGAACATGCGCTTGAAGTGTCCCGGCGCGTCGGGAGCCTCCCTGAGGAAGGAGAAGCAATTGTCGTTGCCGCTGTCGACAGACCGAAACGACCCGCGGTGGAGCGCCTGGTGTTTCTGCCGCAGTTTCAGAAGTCGGCGGTAGAGGTTCAGCAGCGAGTTAGGCTCATCCAGTTGCACCGCCACATTCCGGAAGGCCCTGTTGTCATGCACCGGAAGCCACGGCTTGGCCGTACTGAAACCGGCGTGCGGCCCTGAATTCCATTGCATTGGCGTCCGACAGCCGTCGCGGCCCAACTCCGGGGCTACGTTGAGACCCCAGGGGTCAATCTGCTGTTCGGGCGGAATCTCACCCTGCTCCATGCCGATTTCGTCGCCGTAGTACAACGTCGGCGTTCCTCGCAGGGTCAGCAGGAGCATCGCCGCCAGCCGGTCAGAGTCCTCGCCCAAACGATCCGTCAGTCGGGGCTCGTCGTGGTTGCCGAGCACGTAGTTGGGCCATCCCCGGTCCCGTGTCACGCGCTCGATCGTTTCCACATGCTCCCGAACACCCTCAGCGGTCCACGGGGTCTTGAACAACCCGAAATTGAATGGCATGTGCAGGCCCGCTGCGCCGCCAGCCCCCGCCGCGCCGCCCGCTGCGCCATCGCCAGCCCCCGCCGCGCCGCCAGCCCCGCCGTAATACGTCGCCCACTCCTCCAGATCGAACTGGTGCACCTCTCCGATCAACACCCGGTCCGGCGGAATCACCGCCGCAACCTGATCGGCGAGGTCTTGCTTCGCCACATAGGAATCGACCACCTTACGAAACCCCGCAAACACCTCGAGGATGAACGGATCCCCCAAATCGTATACATGCTCCTGCGCATCCCAGGCTCCCATCGCCTTGTGCGCACTCCCGGAATGCGCAGGCGGATTGTCACGCTCCAAGAGATCCTTCCCGCCCAACATGACTGCATCCAGTCGAAACCCGTCCACGCCCCGGTCCATCCAGAACCGCAGCACGTCCTGAAGCGCCTCGATGACCGCCGGATTTCGCCAATCCAGATCGGGCTGCTCCTTCAGAAACGAGTGCCGGTAGTACTGGCCCGTGGTCTCATCAAGCGTCCAGGAGGGGCCGCCAAAAACCGAGAGCCAGTTGTTGGGAGGCCCACCATCCGGAGCAGGATCCCTCCAAACGAACCAGTCGCGTCGGGGAGCGGAACGCGAGGCACGAGCCTCTACAAACCAGGGATGCTCGCTGGAACAGTGGTTGGGCACAAGGTCGACGAGCACCTTCAGTCCTCGCTCGTGCGCCTCCTCGATCAGGCGCTCTGCATCTTCCAGCGTGCCGAAGAGGGGGTCGACATCGCAGTAGTCCGCAACGTCGTACCCAAAGTCGGCCATCGGCGAGGTGAAAAAGGGCGAGATCCAGACGGCGTCCACGCCCAGTTCCTCGACGTAGTCCAGTCGTGAGATCACTCCGGGCAGGTCGCCGATTCCGTTTCCAGTGGAGTCCTGAAAGCTCCGCGGATAGATCTGGTAAACAACGCCGGTCTGCCACCACAGGTGGTCCATCGCACTCAGTCCGCGCACACGTCGCGGTAGTCGTTGAAGGGATACGCCGGAGAGAATACGCAGAGCCGCGCGAATGCCCTACTTTGGGGAGACTGGATCCACCCTTGGAGGGGTAATGAACAGAAGAGAATGGATTTTTCGAGGTTCGACAGGCGCTGCGGGCGCTCTGCTGGTGGGCGCAACGGCTCCGGCGACGCTCGGCTGGCCGCCGGCCGCACGCCGAATGCCGAATGGCACCAGGGCAGACCCCATCCGGCTGCACAGCAACGAGAATCCCTTCGGTCCTCCCGAGGGGGCTCGCGAGGCGATGGTCCGGGCGTTCGATGAGTCCTGGCAATACCCCAGCGAGTCCTATCCGGCACTGATCGAACAGGTCGCGGCTACGGAAGGCGTCTCGCCCGACCACGTATTCCTCGGCGCAGGTTCGCATGAAGTGCTCCGGACGGCCGGGACCGCCTTTGGAATCGCGGGCGGCCACCTGATTGCGCCCTTCCCGACGTACGAAGCCTTTCGCTCCTACTCAATGGACGCGGGCGGGATCGTCGAGCGGGTCCCACTGACCTCGACGATGGAGACGGATCTTGGAGGCATGGAGGGCGCCGTCACCGACGACACCACCCTGGTGTTCATCTGCAATCCCAACAACCCGACGGGCCGCGTGGTACCCGAACACGAGCTTCGCGCGATGCTGTCGCGACTCGACGGCCGGACGACGGTGCTGGTGGATGAGGCCTACCACGAATACGTGGATCACCCCGACTACTCGTCCTGCGTCGACCTGGTCCGGGAAGGCCATGACATTATCGTTTCCCGGACGTTCTCGAAGATCTTTGGGCTGGCAGGAATGCGGGTCGGGTTTGCTATTGCGCAGCCCGCCACCGTCCAAAGAATGATGGCATTCCGAAATCGCCATTCCATCAGCTCGGTCTCCATCGCCGCGGCTCGAGCGGCCTATCAGGACACCGAGTTCGTCCGATTCAGTCGAGAGGAAAACGCCGCCGGTCGGCGAATTGTGTATGCGGCCGCGGAATCTCTGGGCATGGAATACCTGGAATCGCAGGGCAACTACGTTTTCATACATGTGGGCGAGCCGGTCGTCAATTTTCAACGCCGCATGGCTGATCGCGGAATTCGCGTGGGACGTGCGTTCGCGCCATACACAGACTGGGCGCGCATCAGCATTGGCACCCGCGACGAAATGAACCAATTCGCGAGTGCGCTCGCCAAAGTGGCCGATGAGGTCGGCCAAGAATGAATAAACTGTTTACAGCGCTGATTCTGATTTTCGCCGGATGTAACGCACAGGGGTCCTCCGACCCGGACCTCCCGAGTGGACCACTCTCGCTGACGCTGGATGTCCAGGAAATGGTGGTCCCTGCCGATACGCTCTCTGGCGAGCCCTACCTCATCTCCAGTAACGGCCAGGTCCACCTGTCGTGGCTGGATCGGACGAGTACCGGTGCGGCGATGCGGTTGGCGAAAATGAATGGCGCATCATGGGGCCTCATGGGCACCATCGCCGAGGGCGACCGCTGGTTCGTGAATTGGGCCGATGTGCCTTCGATTGTCACCAACGGCCGCGAGATGTGGGCACACTGGCTCGAGTACAACGGTGACGGCCGGTACTCATATGGCGTGAGGGTTCGCCGGTCAAGAGATGCCGGCCTGACCTGGGAGGCACCGATGTGGCTGCACGACGATACCTCGGCCGTCGAGCACGGATTCGGGGCCATGGCGGCTGTGGGAGGGGACGTTCATGCGGTCTGGCTGGACGGCCGGAAGTGGGCCGAGGGCGTCCAGGAAATGACGGTTCGAACCCGGGCCCTGGGCGAGGATCTGGGTCCCGAGTTCATGATCGACGGCCGTACCTGCGATTGCTGCCCGAATGCGATGGTCGCCCTCGATGACGACGGGTTGATCATGGCCTACCGCAACCGCAGCGAGAGCGAAGTCCGCGACATCCACGTCGCCCGCATGATCAACGGGCGCTGGGAGGAGCCGAAGGCGGTGCACGAAGACGGCTGGGAGATCGCGGCCTGTCCGGTCAATGGCCCGGCATTGGATGCATCGAATGGGAGGGTGGCCATTGCCTGGTTTACAGCACCAAACGACGATCCGCAGGTCAACGTGGCCTTTTCGGACGATTCCGGCGAGACCTTCGCTGAACCCATCCGAATGGACACGGGGGCCGCGATAGGCCGGGTGGATGTGGTCCTCCTGGACGACGGTACGGCTGTCGCATCCTGGATTCAAGGCGATCCGGCCACGGGGGTGTCTGAGGCAGGCATCACCGCAAGGCGGGTGGCTCCAGACGGGCGACAGAGCGAACCGGTAACGGTTGTGCCGACCTCGGCCTCCCGCGCCAGCGGCTACCCGCGCATGGTTCGGGATGGAGGGTCGCTGGTATTTGCCTGGACGGGTACCCAGCCGACCCGCTCGGTCCGCGCGGCGCGCGCGGTGATGGGCCTATAGGTTGGAACCGCCTAACCTGCCCAATGGTTGGGCCGCGCATGGAGAGCATCATCAACATCACCTGCGTGACGCCTGGCACCGAGTCGGGCGTGCAGGCCGTGTTGACGGCCTCGAAGTTGATGGCGGTCAATACCGCTGATTCCGCGACAGCCACGTTGGCCGCCACGACGCCCGAAGGGGACGTGGTCGGGTGTGCAGCCGTCGAGCGGTACGGCGAGAACGGACTCCTCAGATCTGTCGCCGTGTTGCCCGCCAATCGTGGACAGCACCTGGGCCACTATCTGGTCGCCGCCGCAGAGGCGGAAGCCGCCGAAGACGGAATCGCCTCGCTCTATCTCTTGACCGAAACGGCCGAGGCCTTCTTTGCCGCGCTCGGTTACGAAAACGTGGATCGGGCCGATGTCCCGAAGGAGGTTCTTGCCTCCGACCAGTTCGCCAAGCTCTGCCCCTCTAGCGCGGTAGCCATGCGCCGCCACCTCATCGAAACAACCTGAAATGGCCAAGAACAAAGGACGCCGCCGCAGCGGACGCGCTGAACAACCCGACTTCAACAACACCGCGCTCTGGGTGGCCGTGGCCTTCGGGACCCTCGGGTTGGCCCTGGCAGCCTACGCGACCAATCTCACGTTCAAGATCCAGACGGCGGGCATCATCGAGGCCTCAGGCTGCTCGATCAACGACTTCGTCAACTGCGATCTGGCACATTCGTCCAGTTACGCCAATCTGCTGGGCATTCCGGTGGCATGGTGGGGCTTCCTGTTCTACGCCTTCGCCGGTCTGTCCGCGTTGTGGGGAACGATGGCCAAGGATCGCCGATCCGCCGCGGGCTGGATCACGCTTTCCTTCATTCTGGCGATTGGCTCCGTCCTGTTTTCACTCCTGAAGGCCTTCCATCTGGTCCAACTGGGCGTCCTCTGCCTGGTCTGTGTCGGTATGTACGCAGCCAACATTGGCCTGATGTTCGCGCTTCCGGCAGGAATCGGATACGGCAGTCCCGGAAAGTGGGGCAGCCTGATCAGAGGCTGGATTGCCGGGGTCAGGGGAGAGTCCACCGATCTCAAGCTGGACGCGAACATCACGCAATGGGGCCTTCTGTTCCTGGCGGTCTTCGGCATCGGATGGCTGGGGATGAAGCGCCAGTCAGAGGCCGCGTCCGGTAGTGACCCTGGCTTCAATATGGATCTGGCGATTGGCGCCCATTATCGTCAGACTCCCATCGACATCGATGTAGCAGAAACGGCCGCGGTATGGGGTAATCCAGACGGCCCGATCGAGGTCGTGGAGTTCGCGGACTTCCAGTGCCCCGCCTGTCGCGAGTCTGCCTTCCACCTGCGCACCGTGCTCTTCGAGTATCGTGACCAGGTATCCTTCAAGTTCATGAACTACCCGCTGGACGCCAACATCAACGAACGGATGCAGAGCCAGCTCCACGGGCAAGCGGGCCCCGCCGCCATTGCCGCTGTCTGCTCGCAGAAGTTTGGCGATTTCTGGGAGTACCACGACGAGCTCTTCCGCCAACAGGTCCAGCTGGGCCCTTCTTTATTCCGGGAAACCGCAGAAGACATGGGCTTCCCCATGGCCGAATTCGACGCGTGCCTGGCGAGTCCGGAGGCAAGGGCGCGCGTGGTATCCGATATCGAAGCTGCGTGGGAAACGGGATTGAACCAGACGCCGACCATCTTCATCAATGGACGGAAAGCCAGTCAGTACCGCAATTCCGAGTTCATTCGGGCCGTGATCGAGCGCGAGCTGGCCGGTTAACGATGTTGGCGCTTGAACAGGGGAAAGAGTAGCGCGATTTCACTCGGAGGGCATATTGTCCACCAATCCTCCAACCGGTTTCCCGGGATCATGCCCAAGCTAGACCTCAGACACCTCGATCCGGCCGTTCAGAAGGTCTGGCGGATCCGGATTCTGATCGCCGGCGCCGTGGCAACCGTGGCCGCGGCGGCATACGACGTCCTGAACCTGTTTGACACCGGGCGGTTCTTGCCGCTCGGCCTTGCTACGGTGAGTGCCCTTGTCGTCTTCGGCTTGGCCTCCTGGCTACTGCCCAGGTTCCGGTATCGATTCTGGCGATTCTCACTGACCGACGAGGAGCTCTTCCTGGAGCGGGGCATCTTCAACCGGGTCACGACCATCGTTCCGCTGCGTCGAGTCCAGCACATGGATGTCTCGCAGGACGTCATCGAGCGGGAATTCAGTCTGGGCAACCTGGTGGTCTACACGGCCGGGACCAGAGGCAGTCAAGTGATTCTGCCGGGCCTCCAATTCGATGAGGCGGAGCAACTACGGGAACGGATCAAGCTGTACATCACCGACGAGCCGGTCTGATGGAGCCGGATCCAGGCGAACGAAGGCTTCATCCGTGGACGCTGCTCCAACGGGTTTTCGTTGCTGTTCCCGCCCTGTTTCTGATTCTCCTGCCGGTTATCCGGTCGAGCGACGGGATTGCATGGTTCAATCTGGTTCTCGCCGGGATGTACGCCGTCCTGGTCTTTCCGTGGTCCATTGTCCGGTATATGCGATTCCGCTACCGGATCGCCCCGGAGGAGATCGCCATCCGGAGCGGTGTGCTCACCGTTCGGCAGCGAAACATCCCGGTGGACCGTATCCAGAATGTTGAGGTGGAGCAGGGGATTCTGCAGCGACTGACCGGAACGGCCCGGGTCAGCATTTTTACGGCTGGATCGACGGCGGCCGAGGGGGTGCTGGACGTGGTTGCGCTCGGAGAAGCGCACCGGGTCCGGGATTCGATTCGGCAATTCCAGTCGGCGTTGGTGGGGGAGTCCCCCGAGGATTCGCTCGCCGAAATCGCCCGTGCAATACCCGCCGCGAGCACGGACGCGGCCCCAAACGACGCCCCCCAGAACGACGCACCCCTCTTCGAAATGACCATGCGCCGGGTCATCCTCTCGGGTGTCTTCAGGTTCTCGCTCCTGTACATCGCGCTCTTCTTCTCCTTTGTCCAGTACATCGAACCGGATCCAGAGGCGATGATCGACTGGTTGATCGGGGGGCGCTTCAATGCGCTGGCAAACGCAGCGTCCGAATCGCCGTTGGTCGCCTTTCTGTCAACCACCATCGTCGCCGTGGCATTCGCCTGGCTGAGCGGCATCGCCGTGAATCTGAACAAGTACCACGGCTTCACGTTGCGGGCGGACGGCGACAAACTGCATCACAAGCAGGGTCTGCTGTCGAGGAATACGGGGACCATCCCGCTCCGCAAAGTCCAGGCCTTCATCATCCGTACGAATCCCTTCATGCGCCGATTCGGATGGTATCGACTCGAGGTGCAGACGATGGGCTTCGACGTCAAGGAGCGGGGGCACAAGGTGGCCGTCCCATTTGGGACCATGGACGAAGTTCTGCGAACGGCCAATCGCATTCAGTCAGGCCTCCCGTATCCAGATCCGCATGGGATACGGGAGCCCGCGTTCAACGCGGTTTCGAAACTCACCATCCGGCGCGCCTTCATCCGCTACTCCGTGGCGCTGTCCGTCGTTGCGGGGGGGCTCTGGTATTTCTGGTCGCCCGGAATCTGGCTCCTGAGCTTGATTCCCCTTGCCCTGGTCGGCGCCATCCTGCGCTACCGGCACATGGGCTGGGGAGAGGACGAGCGCTGGCTGTACGTGCGCCGCGGAGTCATCAAACAACACACCTGGCTGCTGCCGATCGAGCGGACGCAGGTTCTGTACCGCTCTGCCTCCTATTTCCAACGGCGACTTGGGCTCGCGTCCCTGTACATCGACGCGGCCGGCGCCAGTGCGATGCGACCGGCCGAGGCCGTCGATCTCCCGGAAGACATCGCGCGAGAGGTCCTGGACCGGGCCTACGCGCGGTTCAAGGAGATCAAGCTGTCGTAGCGACCGGGCCTGCGCCACTTCGCTGACGCAGCGAGGCCAGTCCCAGGTAGAGCACGACCGGGATGGTCTTGCGCATCGCGGGTCCCTGGATGTCGAGGGCGGTCCACCCGATCGAAAGGGTCCAGGCGGCGGGTCCAATCCAGGTGACCCACCAGGGCAGGCGACCAACGAGGAACGAGAACAGCCTCGCCGTGAGTTGCCGTCCGATGATCTTGGCGATGGTCCCGAAGATTATGGTCTTGATGAGTCCCTCGACCACGACCAGGTTGAAGGCCTCCACCATCAGGGGCAGCGCCAGTTTTCCGGCCGATCGCGCCAGGAACGCGGCCGCCTTGTCCTTCTCGACGCCCAGATCCTCCAGCATCTTCTGCTGTTCCTCAGGGGAGAGCTCCGAAAACTGTTTGGTGGCGTAGTTCTGGACCAGTTCCTCCAGCCGTTCCCGAGCGGTACCCAGGCCGGGGGGGGAAACCTTCAATGCGTTCGCGGCATCGGCGACGATCTCGCTGAACGAGACACCGGGATCCTGGCCAATCGCTTTGCGAACCGCCCAGGCTACGTCCGAGCTACCCAGATAGCGGAGGTGGTGCTCGAAGTCCTCGCAGAACGACGCGCGCGATTCGGCCGAATCGTTCGCCTCGACCTCAGCCAGCCGCCGCCTGAGAAGCGTATCATCGGCCAGGTTCAGATTGGATTCCACCAGCCCGACCAGAAATCGGTAGTCGGTGGGTTCGAGGATGGCGAGGACGTCCTGCATGCGCGCACCGGCCGGATAGGCCCTGAAATGGTTTTTTCACTGAGGATCAGACGCTTTGCTACGCCACCTGCATGATGATGTTACGCGATTACCGTTAACTTCCGCGCCCGATTCAACTCCGACTTCCAGATGACCGACCGGCGCCAAAGCGGCATTCTGCTGCACATTACCTCCCTCCCCGGACCATACGGTATCGGGGACCTGGGAGGCGCAGCCTACCAGTTCGCCGATTTCCTGGCGGGCTCGGGTCAGACCATCTGGCAGATACTGCCCGTGGTTCCCACGGGTTACGGCGAGTCGCCCTACGCCAGCCCCTCGACCTTCGCCGGGAATGCCATGCTGATCAGCCCGGAACTGCTTCTGCAGGACGGGCTGCTGACGGTGAAGGATCTAGAAAATCCGCCCTCCTTCCCGGCGGAGTACGCCGACTTTGCGCCGGCCCTCGCGTTCAAGACGGCGCTGCTTCAGAAGGCGTACAAGACCTTCGCTTCCGGAGGGTCGAAGATTGTCCACGGCGACTACGAGGTGTTCTGTCGCAAGCACGCGTCCTGGCTGGACGCCTACGCACTCTTCGACTCGATCAAGAGTGCGCAGGAAGGCGTGGAATGGACCTCGTGGCCGCGTCCGCTCGCGATGCGGGATGAGGCCACCATCGAGGCCTTCGCCAAAGCCCATGGCGATGAAATCGATATGCGCCGGTTCTGGCAGTTCCTCTTCGACCGCCAGTGGAGAGCCCTCAAGAAGTACTGCAACGAGCGCAGCATCCAGATTTTTGGCGACCTGCCCATTTACGTGGCTCAGGACTCGGCCGATGTCTGGTCCTCACCCGAACTGTTCCAACTGGATGAGGACGGCAAGGCCGTTGTCGTGGCGGGCGTTCCTCCCGACTATTTCAGCGAGACTGGACAGCGGTGGGGCAACCCGATCTACCGGTGGGAGCGCATGGAAAAAAGCGGGTTCGACTGGTGGAAACGCCGGATGGCCCGGATTCTGGAGCAGGTCGATCTGGTCCGATTGGACCACTTCCGAGGATTCGAGGCCTACTGGGAGGTGCCCGCTGCTGAAGAGACGGCCATCAAGGGCCAGTGGGCCAAGGGTCCAGGCGCCGAGCTCTTCCACGCGCTTACTGAGCACCTGGGGCCGTTGCCGGTGATTGCCGAGAACCTCGGCGTGATCACCGAGGGCGTGACCAATCTCATGGAGCGATTCCACTATCCAGGCATGGCCATCCTCGAGTTTGCCTTCGACAGCGGGGCGGACAACAGCTTCCTCCCGCACAACTACCGGCCGGATCTGGTGGCCTACACGGGGACCCACGACAACGACACCTTCTGCGGATGGTGGAAAAACACCCAGAGCACTCAGGACGCGGATGTCACGGCCAAGGCGCTCGACTACTGTCGTCAGTATCTCGAGGTCACCGATGACTCGCAGGTGCACTGGCGGGCCATCCGGGCGCTCATGGCCTCGGTCGCCTGCATCGTCGTAACGCCGATGCAGGACGTTCTGGGACTGGGGTCCGAGGGGCGCATCAACACGCCCGGCGTGGCGGCGGGGAACTGGGGCTGGCGGCTCGAGGCCGGAGCCGTCAAGGCGGAGCACGCGGCGCGACTCAAGGCACTGGCCGAGGTCTACGGTCGAGCCCAATCGAAAGCCTAGACAGCCTGCAGCACCGTGACGCTGATTTTCGGCAGCGTAAGGGAATCGCCGGGAGCGAGTGTCCGGCCGTTGTGCACGTCACCGCTGCAGAGTACCACCTTCCAGTCGGGAGGTCGGCCCTCCCGAGGCGGCGGCATGGCGAATGCGACTCCGCTGTTCGACCCGTTGTAGCAGATCAGGAAGGACTCGTCCGTGATCGGAGTGCCGTCGTCGTCCCGGTCCTCGATGGCGTCGCCGCGCAGCAGCATGCCGATCGTCTGGGCATCGCCCTGTCGCCAATCGGCCGAGTGCATCCTGCGGCCCATCGGGTGCCACCACGTCACGTCGCGAACGCCGGAGTCGTTCGGCTGTCCGGTCAGAAACCGGTGCCGGCGGAAGTTCGGGTGGGCACTGCGGAAGGCGATCAGATCGGACACGAATTCCACGAGATCCGGATCTGACTTTGACCAGTCGTACCAACTGAGCGCATTGTCCTGGCAGTATGCGTTGTTGTTGCCCAGTTGGGTGCGCGAAAGCTCATCGCCACCCAAGAACATCGGAACGCCCTGGGACAGAAACAGCGTGGCCGTCATGGCGCGGACGCGTGCTGTTCGGCACGCCAGGACCTCGGGATTCCACGAATCGCCCTCGACCCCGCAGTTGATCGAGTAGTTGGCGTCGGTCCCGTCCCGATTGTCCTCACCGTTGGCCTCGTTGTGCTTCTGCTCGTACGAGACCATGTCCCGCATGGTGAAACCGTCGTGGGCCGTGATGAAATTAATGGAGGCGAAAGGGCGCCGGCCCGACCGGTTGTAGAGGTCGCTGGAGCCGGAAATGCGTGTGGCGAAATCGCCCAGAATGCCCGTGTCGCCTCGCCAGAATCGGCGGACGGTGTCCCGGTAGGCCGCATTCCATTCGGCCCAGAGCCAGGGGAACGATCCCACTTGATAGCCGCCTGGCCCCACGTCCCAGGGCTCGGCGATCAGCTTCACCTGACTGAGGACGGGGTCCTGCTGGATCACCTTGAAGAAGGCGGACAGCATGTCGATGTCGAAGAGATCGCGCGCCAGCGTCGAGGCCAGATCGAACCGGAAGCCGTCCACGTGCATCTCCTGGACCCAGTACCTGAGGCTGTCCATGATGAGTTGCAGGACGTGCGGGTTGCCGGCGTCGAGTGTGTTTCCCGTGCCGGTGTAGTCGAGCAGGTAGCGGGGGTTCGTCGGGTTCTGCTTGTAGTACGCCTTGTTGTCGATGCCTCGGAATGAGAGCGTGGGTCCGAGCCGGTTGCCTTCGCCGGTGTGGTTGTAGACCACGTCGATGATCACCTCAAACCCTTCATTGTGGAGCTTGTGAACCATCGCCTTGAACTCGTTGACCGCGTCGTCAGGCTCGGCAGCGTAGGAGGGCTCGGGCGCGAAGTAGTTCAGCGTTCCGTAGCCCCAGTAGTTCGTCAGCCCCTTCTCGTCCAGATGGGACTCGATGGCCTTCGCGTGTACCGGGAGGAGCTGAACCGTGGTGACGCCGAGTCCTTTCAGGTGCTTGATCACGCTGTCGTGGGCGACGCCGCGGAACGTGCCGCGCTCCGCCTCGGGGACCGCCGGGTGCAGCTTGGTCAGGCTGCGGACGTGACTCTCGTAGATGACCGTGTGCTCCCAGAGAATCCGGGGGCGCTCTTCGCCCGTCCAGTCATGTCCGTCGGCGCAGACCGCACCCAGCGGGGCAAAGGCCGCGCTGTCCCGAGGATTGAAGGACGCGTCATCGTCCTTTGGACCAGGCTTGAACCCGAAGAGGGACTCGTGCATGACCATCGGCCTGCCGATCCGGCGAGCGTAGGGGTCCAGGAGCACCTTGTTGGAATTAAAGCGATGTCCCTCGTCCGGGGAGTAGGGGCCGTAGACCCGGTAGCCGTAAAGCTGTCCGGGCTTCAGATCCGGCAGATAGCCGTGCCACACCGGGCCGGTTCGCTCGGTCAGCGAGTAGGTCGCCGCCGGCTCCTTGCTTCTGGCACTCTTGAAGAGCACGAGTTCTACCTCATGCGCGTGCTGACTGTAGATGGCAAAGTTTACACCTTTGCCGTCATGGGTTGCCCCCAGTGGGTACGGACGCCCTGGACGTGGGGGCAGGTCTTGTTGAGTCATTCGCAGGGCGGAGGCGATTTCTTGCGGCCAAGTCGACTGTTTACGGCCAAGCCGACGAATATAGAACCACCATTCACCGAAAGCAGGATGGAGACGGCCGTATCTTGGCGAGGAACCCCAAACCATTGCAATCTCCATGCCCTGGCTGACAAGCGACGATGTTTCCCGGTGGGAAAGTGGCCGACATTTCGATGCCCACTCCAGGTTGGGCGCTCATCCCCGTCGAGGCGGGACGTGGTTTGCCGTATGGGCACCGCACGCGGAATCGGTCGCGGTCATCGGCGATTTCAACAGCTGGGACGCGGGCGTCAACCCATTGACCTGGGTTGGAGCCGGGCTCTGGGAAGTGTATGTCCGGGGCGCCAGGATCAACCACCACTACAAGTACCGCATTCAGCGCGGATCCTACGTGGTGGACAAGACGGATCCGTACGCGCGGCGTCTGGAAGCCCCGGTCGAGAACGGAAGCCCGCTGGCGGGACTCTCCTCGATGGTCACCTACAGCACGTACAAGTGGGGCGACTCGGACTGGATGGCCACGCGCAAGGGTCCCGCCTCGATGGGAGAGCCGGTATCCATCTACGAGGTCCATCTGGGCTCGTGGCGACGGGATATCGGATCCGGGGGCGAATTTCCGGGCTACCGCGACATTGCCGCACCGCTCGCAGATCACGTGCTCGACATGGGATTCACGCACGTCGAGTTGATGCCCGTGCAGGAGCATCCGTACTACCCGTCGTGGGGCTACCAGGTGGTTGGGTACTATGCACCGACGCACCGCTACGGCACTCCGGATGACTTTCGGTATTTCGTCGATTACCTCCACAGCCGGGGAATCGGTGTTTTGCTCGATTGGGTGCCTGCACACTTCGCTACCGATCCCCAGGGGCTGTCGTACTTCGATGGCTCGCCACTCTATGAGTACACCGATCCGGTGATGCGACATCATCCGGACTGGGGCACGCTGGTTTTCGACTACAGCAAGCCCGGCGTGCGGAATTTTCTGGTCTCGAATGCGGCGTATTGGCTGGACGAATTCCACATCGATGGGCTCCGCTTTGATGCCGTCGCCTCGATGCTGTACCGGGACTACTCCCGCGACAATTGGACGCCCAACATGTTCGGCGGCCGGGAAAACCTCGAGGCCATTTCGCTCCTGAAAGAGACGAACGAGGAGGCCTTCGGCCGATTCGGAAACGTCATGATGATCGCCGAGGAGTCCACCGCATATCCCGGTGTTTCTGCGCCCACCTACAACAACGGACTCGGCTTCCTGTACAAATGGAACATGGGCTGGATGCATGACACCCTCGAGTTCATGCGTCAGGATCCCATCAACCGGAAGTTCCACTTCAACAGCCTCACCTTCCCGCTGGTCTACGCCTATTCAGAGCACTATGCGCTGACGTTGTCGCACGACGAGGTGGTCCACGGCAAGGGATCGCTCTGGAACAAGATGCCGGGCGATGCCTGGCAGAAGGCGGCCAACCTCCGGCTCATGTTTGGCCATATGTGGGGGCATCCCGGCAAGAAACTGCTCTTCATGGGCAGCGAACTCGGGCAGATCCGCGAGTGGGCGCATGACCGGGAGCTCGACTGGAACCTGGCCGATGATCCGCTCCATGCCGGCGTCCGAGACTGGGTGCGGGAGCTCAACAGGCTCTATCACACCGAGCCGGTCCTCTGGAACGAGGACGAAGGCGGCTTTCAGTGGATAGACCTGTCCGATTGGCAGAACTGCGTCGTCTCGTACCGGCGGGTTTCAGGCCATCATCCCGAGTTGGCGTTTGTGCTGAACTTCACGCCCGTTCCTCGGGTGGGGTATGGGGTGCATCTGCCGGAGGGAGAGTGGGAGTTGGTGCTGACCAGCGATGACGTGGCGTACGGCGGGAGTGGATATGGGCTGAATGTGGGGGACAAGGTTACGTCTGAGGTCATGGTGCAGGCTTCGGATCAGGATGCCGCAACCCCTGCGTCCGCAGCGTCCGGCGCTGAGGAGCCCGCTGCCCGGCCCTTGGCGCTTCTGGACCTGCCACCGCTGGGAGTGATAGTCTTTAAGCAGGTCAGGGCAGCGAAGTGACCCTGAGGGCGGGGCGCTTTTGGCCTTCTCAGTCCTTCTCAGTCTTGTTCAGTGGGCTGCAGCACCACGTCTATCCAGACCGGAAAGTGGTCACTGGTGACCGCCGCATCCACTGCGGGCCGGTAGATCCCTCCATCATGGACTCGCAGACCGATCGAGGGCAGGACATAGTCCACCCGCAGGCCCCAGCGCGCTGTGTCATCCGCATCCAGGTCGGGATACCCGGCCACGCCCGCTTCGTCCGCCAAGGGGACGTACTCGCCATTGACCCGGGCATTGGATAGCAGCCACGTCCCGATGGGGTCATCGATCGAGGAGCCCTCGTCGGGATCGGCGTTGAGGTCACCCATGATGACAAATTCGGCACCGGCCGGGAGGCCTCCCCTGGTCTCGGTGTCGTCCATCATGTAGGGGGCGTCGTCGATGTAGGCCCCCCAGAATCGGATCTCGTCGTGGTTCCGGAGCTTGTTGCGCTGTTCGTCGCCATCAAATGCTGCCGGGGTCGGGTGACTGGCCAGCACATGTACCACGCGCCCGTCTGAGAGTCGGACTGGGATGTCCCAGTGACTCTTCGAGGAGAGCGGGAATCTGCTCCAGACCTCATCATCATACCAAAATTCGTCGGTCTCAGGATCGACAGGGCGACGTGCATCCTGGAGTCCGGCCCACGGGTACCGGCGGAAGGTCCGGGCCTGACCGGTAAGCAATTCCACGCGGTCGGCGCGGACCAGAAGGGCCATGCCGTACTGGCCGGGGAAGGTGCCGAAACCCCAGGAGTCGTCGCCATAGGCACGGCCTGCGGGGGTCTGGGCGGCGGGGGTGCCATCTGGAGCCGCGGAGGGCGGTTCCGGGTACGTGGTGACGGTCTGTCCGTTGTGGTTAAGATCGTAGCCGCTGTTGATCCCGGTGTTGCTGGGCGCCATGAAGGCGATGTACTCGATCCCGGGATGGGGACCGTGAGGTCGCGACAGAAAATTGGCTGCCAGGCGCTCCCCGTTCAGACCGGGCGATTCGCCCTCAATGTATCCGGGCACGCCGCTCTGGTCGTAAGCGATTTCGTTGATCAACACCACGTCCGGAGCCAGCTCCTGGATCTGAGCGGCAATAGCGATCAGACGCGGATGCTGGAAGTTGCGGAGATCGTCGGTGCGGATGTCCTCGATGTTGATCGTGGCGAAGCGGACGGTCTCGACCTCGGGCGCTTCGCACCCGGATAAGATCAGCGCCAGAACAATCACGAGACCGGACCAGCCGGCAAGAGGTAAGCGTTTCATGCGTCAGGAGGGGGGCTGCGCTAAGGCAGGCCGATGAGCTTGTGGGTCTGGAGGCTGAGGCGCCAGTGTGGATGGGCCAGACAATATGCCACCGCGGCAGCTGTATTGGCTACTGTGTCCGGGCCGTACAGCGGCTGGAGCGAGAAATGGTCGAAGGCGCAGTCGGTGAATTGATCCGGTGCCATGCCCTCCTGGGGATAGACCAGCTTGAGTTCGTTGCCTCTCCGGACCACCAGATCACTGCCCGCCTTGGGCGAAACGCAGAGCCAATCGATGCCCGGTGGCACCTCGATGGTGCCGTTGGTCTCGACGGCCACCTGGAAGCCCCGTGCCCGGAAGGCACCCAGGAGCTTCTCTTCCAACTGGAGAAGCGGCTCGCCCCCCGTGCACACGACGAATGGCCGGGCCGGCCACGGCATGTCCCGATTGGCGGGAGCGGCGACCGGGACCATCTCGGGAGCCTCACGCCGATCCCAGATGGCGGAAATCGCATCGGCCAGGGCATTGGGCGTCTCGTAGCGCCCGCCGCCTGGGCCGTCGGTCCCGAAGAAATCCGTATCGCAGAACGTGCAGACGGCGTCCTCGCGGTCCTGCTCACGCCCCGACCAGAGGTTGCACCCGGAAAACCGGAGGAAGACCGCCGGACGGCCTGAGTGCACGCCCTCGCCCTGGAGCGTGTAATAAATTTCCTTGACTGCGTAGGCCATATGGGTGTCGCGGGCGTGTGCGCCTGGGGCGCGGGACTCAAAGTACGAGAGCTCAGATGATTCGGGTCACCACCGGCTCCCGCAGCGGCGAGCAATGCTGTGCAAACTCTGTGAGGAAGCGGAAGCAATTCGTGCCTCCGGCCGTTCTCGCGCAATAAAGGGCTAGTTTATGGGCCTGAACCAAAAACAGTATTTCGAATGCATCTGGCAGTAATCGGGACAGGGTACGTCGGTTTGGTGACCGGGACCTGTTTTGCGGACACGGGATTCCGCGTGACGTGCGTGGACATCGACGAAGAGAAGGTTCGCATGCTCCGGTCCGGGACGCCGACCATCTACGAGGCGGGTCTCGAGGGTCTCCTCCAGCGATCTGTTCGGGAGCACCGTTTGACGTTCACCACGAGCCTCCCGGACGCGGCGGAGATCGCCGACGTCCTCTTTCTGGCGCTGCCGACGCCTCCGGGTGCCGACGGCTCAGCCGATCTGTCCTACGTCCTCAAGGTAGCCGATGACCTCGGAGCGTACTGGGCGGCGCAGCCCACGAAGCGGTATCGCGTAGTCGTCAACAAGTCTACCGTCCCGGTAGGCACCGCGGACACGGTCCGAGGCGCGCTGGAGAAGCACGGGCTGGTTGCCGGCGAGGATTTCGATGTGGTCTCGAATCCCGAATTTCTGCGTGAGGGCGTCGCCGTAACCGACTTCATGAAGCCGGAACGCGTCGTGGTCGGCACGTCCAGCGAGCGGGCCGCCGAGATTATGCGGTCCATCTATGAGCCCTTCGTCCGTCAGGGGAATCCCATCCTGATCATGGATGAGCGTTCGTCTGAGATGACGAAGTATGCGGCCAACTCCTTTCTGGCGATGAAGGTGTCCTTCATCAACGAGGTGGCCAATCTCTGCGAATTGCTCGGGGCGAACGTCGATGAGGTGCGAGTCGGCATCGGTCTCGACAGCCGGGTGGGCAACAAGTTTTTGTATCCCGGCCTTGGGTTCGGTGGCAGCTGTTTTCCGAAGGATGTCCAGGCGCTCAAGCTGACCTCGGAGCAGAACGGCTACCAGTTCGAGACCCTGGATGCGGTGCTGAATGTGAACAGGCGTCAGTACGACAAGCTGCCCAATTGGATTACCGACCGGTTCGGCGAGGATCTCACCGGCAAGCGGCTTGCCGTGTGGGGGCTGGCCTTCAAGGCCAAGACCGACGACATTCGCGAGAGTCCGGCCATCTCGGTGGTGCGCGCGCTGATTGCGCGGGGTGCCACGGTGTCAGCCTTTGATCCGGAGGCCATCGCCAACACCAGGCTCGAACTGGGCGATGCGATCGAGTACGCCGACGGAATGTACGAGGCTCTGGAAGGGGCGGACGCGCTGGTGATCTGCACCGAGTGGCACGAATTCCGCCGGCCTGACTGGGACCGAATGGCCGAGGCGCTGAAGACCAAACTCATCTTCGATGGCCGCAATCTTTACAAACCCCAAAAGGTGGCTGACCTCGGTTTTGACTACCTGAGCATCGGACGTCCCCACATGATCGCAAAAAACGCATGAGCAAAGTCGCTCTAATAACAGGAGTCACCGGACAGGATGGTGCCTACCTCTCGGAACTGCTGCTGGCGAAAGGCTACGAGGTGCACGGTATCAAGCGGCGCTCGAGCCAGTTCAACACCCAGCGCATCGACCACCTGTACCAGGATCCGCACGCGGGTGATGTCAAGTACCACCTGCACTACGGCGACCTGACCGATTCGACGAACCTGATCCGCATCGTTCAGGAGACTCAGCCCGACGAGGTCTACAACCTGGGGGCGCAGAGCCACGTGCAGGTGTCTTTCGAGACGCCCGAATACACCGCGCAGTCTGACGCGGTCGGTGTGCTGAGGCTTCTGGAGGCCATCCGGATCCTGGGCTTGACGGACAAGACCCGCTTCTATCAGGCCTCGACATCGGAGCTCTACGGCAAGGTCCAGGAAATTCCGCAGACGGAGCGCACGCCGTTCTATCCCCGGAGTCCATACGGTGTGGCCAAGCTCTACGGCTACTGGATCACCGTCAACTACCGCGAGGCGTACGGGATGTACGCCTGCAACGGTATCCTCTTCAATCACGAAAGCCCGCGCCGCGGCGAGACCTTCGTGACCCGGAAGATCACGCGCGCTGCGGCGCGGATCGCGACGGGGCTGGAGAAGAATCTCTACCTGGGCAACATGAACGCCAAGCGGGACTGGGGTCACGCCAAGGACTACGTCGAAGGCATGTGGCGCATGCTTCAGCAGGAGGAAGCCGAGGATTTTGTGCTGGCTACCGGCCGGACCGTGACCGTGCGGGACTTCGTGCACATGGCCTTCAGGGCGGCGGGTATCAAGATCGAGTTCCGTGGCGAAGGGGAGCAGGAGCGCGGTTTCGACACGGCCACCGGCCGCGAGCTGATTTCCATCGACCCGCGCTACTACCGGCCGACCGAGGTCGAACTTCTGGTCGGCGACGCGACCAAGGCCAAGGAGAAACTGGGTTGGACCCCGACCTACACGCTCGAGACGATGGTCACCGAAATGGTCGAACACGATCTCGTAGCGGCCAGGGAGGCCCGCGCATGAGGCTCGGGTCGAAGGATGCCTCGGTCTATGTAGCCGGTCATCGGGGCCTCGTGGGCGGAGCGGTCGTTCGGGCGTTGAAGGCCGCAGGTTTCGCCAATCTCGTCACCCGTACCAGCAGCGAGCTGGACCTCCGGGATTCGGGGGCCGTCAGGGCCTTCTTCGCCCAAGAGGCACCCGAGTACGTCGTGGTTGCGGCAGCCAGGGTGGGCGGCATCCTGGCCAACGACACCTACCCCGCAGACTTTCTCTACGACAACCTCGCGATCCAGACCAACGTCATCCGGGAGGCCCACGAAGCCGGCGTCAAGCGGCTGGTCTTCCTGGGGTCGACCTGCATCTACCCCAAACTCGCCCCACAGCCGCTGCGCGAGGAGTACCTGCTGACCGCACCGCTTGAACCCACAAACCAGTGGTACGCCATCGCCAAGATCGCGGGCGTCAAGTACTGCGAGGCGCTGCGCAGGCAGCACGGTGCGGACTTCGTGAGCCTGATGCCGACGAACCTCTACGGCCCGGGTGACAACTTCGACCTGAAGTCGAGCCACGTCCTGCCAGCCTTGATCCGCAAATTCCACGAAGCGCTTGAGACGGGTGGACCGGTGGTGCTGTGGGGGACGGGGACGCCCAGACGAGAGTTTCTCTACGTGGACGACGTAGCGAGTGCCGTGCTCCACGTGCTGAACACGCCCGAGGACGAACTCCACCAGGCAGCGCCGGGCGGACTGCTGAACATCGGCGTGGGCGAGGATATCGAGATCCGCGAGCTGGCTGCGTTGGTGGCCCACATCGTGGGTTACGAAGGCGAGATCGAGCACGATCTCTCGAAGCCGGACGGGACGCCCCGGAAACTGGTGGATGTGCGACGACTGAAGGCGCTCGGCTGGGAGGCGGAGGTCAGCCTCCAGGACGGCGTCGAACGGACTTACCGGTGGTTTCTGGAGAGCGTGGCTGGAGCCTAGGCGCTGCCCTCAGTCCGCCGCCCTCAGTCCGCCGCCCGAAACGGCCCGCCATCGGCCGGTCGCTTGCCGGATTCCGTGAAGTAGTACCCGAAGAGGATCATCATCTCGTCCTCAGACCGGAAGCCGAAGGTCAGCGGGAAGTCGGTCCAATTGTCGTAGGTCGCGATCAGCCGGAAACCCTCTCCCGCAGCGACCCGCAGTGGCGGATCGACCTCCAGAATCGGAGGATGCTCATAGTCTGTGGCCAGGTACACGGTCTCGCCGTCCCGCGCCGTCCCGACCATCTCCACCCTGAAATCGAGCATGTGCTCGTGCGCGTGGGAGAAGAGCTGGAATACCTGAAGCGGCTCGTCAGCCAGGAACGTCTTGCTCACCGTCGTGATCGCCCGGGGTGGCAGGACAAAGTCGATGTTGTTGAGCTGCAGCACCCGTGCAACGTGCTGCACATCGGCGGGGTCGGCGTATTCGAAATTGACGTGCACTTCGCCAGTCCGCACCTCATCCGTCCGGTTGACGTAGTGCGGATTCAGGTCGAAGATGGTCCCTGCTGCGAGCTCCAGCGCGACGCCACTCGGAAACTGGTAGTCCATTCGTGGCCACTGCGTACCGGAGAGAAACACCTGATCCTGCATCTGCCGGAGCACGCTCGTATCCAGATTGCCGTTGGGCCGCCTCAGATCCCGGATCAGTCCCGAAAGTGGCAGCCGGCTCGACGGCGTGGACTGCGGATAGGAGTAGACGATGAAGTGGTGACTCCCCGACGCCATCGACATCGTCGTCCGCTTCACGAGGCGCGTCTCGGGAAAGTCGTCCGGAATCCGGTAGAAGAACTCACGCTCAAACCGGGCCGGGACATCAAAGGGGCCCAGGCGAACCGAGAGCCCTTCATCCGGTGCCAGGAGCGGGAGCGGCTCGAAAACGGAAGCGCGGAACGTGGCGGTATCGGTCAGGATGATGGGGTCGGCTACGACACCCTCCTCAGGCGCGCCCGCCAGGATCCATCGCCGGATAAAGCTCAGTTCGCCGAAGGAGAGCGGCCCGGCCCCAAGGGGCATGATGGATCCGTACTCCGGGTGCTCTTCCAAAAGGTGGTCCTGCTCGGGCGCATTGATCTTCTCCCAGAAAAAACTCTGGTGGAGGTCGCTTGCCGCCGTGGTGTGCACGCGCAGCAGTCCGGCCTTGCCAGCAGCCGTATTGGTCGGTGTGGCGCCGACCAGTTGGTCGTACGAGACGTCGCTGGTAAGGACGAGTCCGGACTGGGCCGCCACCGAAGTGCCCGCGGAATGGCACGCCTCGGTGCAATTAGGTACCAGAATCCGGGACTGGATCAGTGACCAGGTAGAAGATTCCGAATTCTCGTCGGCGCTGCCGCCGGAGTCGCAGGCGGCCAGCACAAACACAGCGGCCACCAACCATGGAAGGGGGGATTTCATGGCCTCGAAATGCATCAGCCCCGGACACGGTTCCGAGGGGATGTTTTCGTACCCGCTTCACGTCCCTTCGACCTAGCTTTCGATCGAATACGCAGCAGCATCGGGTGAGGTCATGGATCTGAAAGGAAATACGTTCTTGATCACCGGCGGTGGATCCGGTCTAGGCGCGGGCACGGCTTCCCGATTCCGCGAGTTCGGAGCAAACGTCGTCATTGCCGACATCGACGAGGTAGCGGGTTCGGAGCACGCACGGCGCATTGGCGCGCTCTTTGTGCGAACCGATGTCACGAGCGGCGACAGTGTGCAGGCAGCCGTCGATGCCGCAACCGAGACCTTCGGAGGGCTTCACGGTCTGGTGAACTGCGCCGGCATTCTGATTGGCAGGCGGACGCTCAGCAAGCGGGGTCCGCACGATCTGGAGTCATTTGCCCGGATGATCGAGGTTAACTTGACAGGGACGTTTAACGTGATCCGACTGGCCGCCGCCGCGATGGCAAACGGCGAACCCGGAGAGGACGGAGAGCGCGGCATCATCATCAACACGGCCTCGGTTGCCGCCTACGACGGGCAGATCGGACAGGCGGCCTATTCTGCGTCCAAGGGCGGAGTCGTCGGTATGACGCTGCCGATTGCCCGAGACCTGTCCTCATCCGGAATCCGCGTCGTGACCATCGCGCCGGGCGTGATGCTCACGCCCATGGTCGGCGGAATGCCACCCGACGTCCAGCAGTCACTGGCAGCGCAGATTCCTTTTCCGTCCCGCCTCGGTACTCCCGAAGACTACGCCTTCCTGGCCCAGCACATTGTCGA
>JAJCYP010000033.1 GCA_029262855.1 Bacteroidota bacterium
GCGGAGCCGGGCATTTCGCCTCAACCGCCCGAGCCGTGAAGCAAAGGGATCCGGATTGTACGGTCGAGGTGCTGACGCCGGACTTTCAGGGCAAGACCGAGGCCTTGTTCCAGGTCGTCGACGCGCCCATAGATATCTTCAACCACAACACCGAAACGGTCCCGAGGCTCTACAAAAAGGCCCGCCCGGGCGGGCGCTACGATCGATGTCTGAGCCTGTTGGAGCAGGCCAAAGCACGCCGGCCCCGGCTGCTGACCAAGACCGGGCTGATGCTGGGGCTGGGTGAGACTCGGGACGAGGTCCTGGCAGTATTCGGGGATCTCGCACGGGTGGGCTGCGATATTCTGACCCTCGGCCAGTATTTGCAGCCGACGCGCGATCATTTGCCGGTGGAGCGATACCTGGACCCCAAGGAATTCACCGAAATCGGAGAGGCTGCCCGAGCGATCGGCTTCCGCCACGTCGAATCCGGTCCGCTCGTGCGCAGTTCCTACCACGCCCGCGACCACCTCGGCTGACGTTCCGGAAAAACGCTCCGGAGTCGAGAAAACCTTCGATTTCAGTATGAGACACCGGTTTACAGTGAGTGGCCTTTCTGCGATGTATTCGCGAGCGGTCGTCAGGTTGGGGAGCCGGCGGGCTGCGCTGAAGGTTGGCGGTTTGTTGAGGAAAGGCAAATACGAATGCGACTTTACGACTATCCGGACTGTCCCTTTGCTCAGAAGGTGCGCATCGTCCTAGCGGAAAAAGAGCTCGAGTATGAGACGGTGTTTGTCGATCTCCGTCAGGGCGAGCAAAGAACGGCGGAGTTCCTCAAGTTGAACCCATATGGGCGAGTCCCGGTGCTGATTGACGAGGAGGTCGTGGTTTACGATTCGACCCTGATCAGTGAGTACATTGAGGACGAGTACCCCCACCCCGCGTTGATGCCGGAGGATTCCGCTGGTCGCGCGCAAGTGCGAATCTTGGAAGACTTCTGTGACAACTCCTTCTTGCCGTCGGCCGGGTTCGTCCAGGCCGAGCTCGCGAAGCCCGAGGCGGAGCAGGACGTCGACCGATTGCAGCGCTACCGAAAGGGACTGACGGACGGTTTGGTTCGGCTGGAAGGGTTCCTGACCGGGCGCGAGTTCCTCGCTGGTGAGTTCTCGCTCGCCGACATCGCGTTTGTCCCCGCCGTGTTGAACTTATCCCGCCTCGGCGTGGAAGTTGACCCGCGGCTTCGCAATGTGGCCGGCTGGATTGGCCGGTTGCGCCAGCGTGCGAGCATTCAGTCCCTCGGCTTCTAGCCGTCGGGTCACCGAAGGGACGGGCGGTGAGGGAAGATCATCGCGTCGTCTGGCCTGGTGAGGGGGCACCCTCCAGGTCCGGCAGCGTGATCGATCGGTGACTCGGAATGCCCAGCCGTTTCCAGAGGAATGAGGCCGAGTGGCGATGAATCGGCACGTGCCCGCGAAACCGCGACGGCTCCCGTGACTTCGGAAGAAGACGCGCTGCGAGCGAAGGTGCTCGACTCTTTCAAGGTCGTTTGCATCTGCAACAAGATCAAGAAAGGGACGATCTTGAAGGCGATCGCCGGGGGGGCGAAGAACCTGGGGGACGTCAAGCGCGCGACAAGGGCTGGGACGGGTGCTTGCGGAACCCAGCGCGGCGGCGTGACCCGGTGTACCGCGGCGATTCGAGAGATGCTCGAGGAAGCGAAGCGGGCACGCGACCTTGACACACCAGAGGCGGATCAGTAGTTAGAGCGCGTCTAAGAATTATTCCGATTAAGGTAGAAGGGGTAACACCAATGGCAGACCTCAACGGTTCCAAGACCCACGAGAATTTGAAGGCTGCGTTCGCCGGCGAATCACAGGCGAACCGTCGCTATTTGTACTTTGCACGTCGCGCCGACATCGAGGGATATCCGGATGTTGGCGGGTTGTTCCGGGATACGTCGGAGGCCGAGACCGGCCACGCGTTCGGGCATCTCGACTTTCTCGCGGTAGTCGGAGACCCGTGTACTGGTGTTGCCATCGGCGACACCGAAAAGAACCTCAAGTCGGCGGTCGAGGGTGAGACCTACGAGTACACACAGATGTACCCGGGCTTCGCGAAGACTGCGCGGGATGAAGGTTTCGACGAGATCGCCGAGTGGTTCGAGACGTTGGCTCGGGCTGAGAAATCGCATGCGGGACGTTTCCAGAAGGGGCTCGACGGCCTGAGTCTTTGATCCGCGAGTGGCGGACGGTGAAGGCGCCGTCCGCCACCTCGAATCCACTGCGAGATCCATGAACGACTCCATCCGTCCAGTCGTCCTCGAAGACGTGATGGGACTCGAGCGCTACGAGACAGAGCGCGACGAGATCCGCCGCCGCATCATCGCGCTGAAGAAGCACCGGCGCATCGGGGTCGGCGATTGCGTGACCTTCGTTTTCGAGAATCACGACACGGTCTATTTCCAGGTCCAGGAGATGCTGCGTGCCGAGCGCACGACGGACCTCGATGCGATCCGTGACGAGTTGGAAGTGTACAACGCGATGTTACCGTCGCCGGGTGGTCTTAGTGCGACGATGCTGATCGAGATCACCGTCCAGGACGAGATCGAGCCGCGTCTCCTCGAGATGTTGGGTATCGACGAGTGCGTTTCGTTGGAGATCGCCGGCAAGCGTGTCCCTGGAGAGTTCGAGCCCGGACGCAGCCGTGAAGACCGCCTCTCTGCGGTTCAATACGTTCGCTTCGAGCTCCCGCCGAAGGCCGGCCAGGTGTTCCTCGACGAGTCGCAGCCGGTGGTGCTTCGCATCGATCACGAGAACTACCGCGCCTCCACGGCGATCGAGGGAGAGGCGCGGCGTTCACTCTGCAACGATCTGTCCGGGACGGCGTGATGCCTCCTCGGGCGACGCCGCAACTCGAAGCTGTCTACACCGCGGTCGAGTCGGGTCGCGATCACCCGAACGCGCAGCAAGTGTGGGAGCGGGTTCGGCGACACTTGCCGGCGGTTAGCCTGAGTACGGTGTACCGCAACCTCGACAAGCTGGCCCGGCTCGGGCGGTTGCGGGTTCTCCGCCTCGACTCGGGCGTCGGCCTATACGACGCCGTGGGGCGAACCCACGACCACTTCGTTTGCGAACAGTGCTCGCTGGTGATCGATGTCGAGTTGCAAAGCGTACCCGTGGAGTCGGAAAATAGGCTTCGCGGGCACCGGGTGCTCCGCCAGAGCACGCTGATGTACGGCGTCTGTGGGGATTGCGGTGCCGACTCCGGCGCCGGCGCGATACGGTCTTAGCCCGGATAATTCATGAATCTTCTGCTGCGAGCGCCAAATGCATGTGATCTCCGGCCGTGCTCGATCCAGTCTCCTCGACATACTGTACAGTATGCCTGCGTCGCCCAGACCTGCGCTTGGCCAGACCTGGCACGCATTTGTCGCTCTCGCCTACGAACATTCATGAATAATCCTGGTTAGATGGAGTTGCCCGAGTCGATTCCGTTGTTCCCGCTTCCCAACGTGGTCCTCTTCCCAGATGTGTTGCTGCCGCTGCACATCTTCGAGGAGCGCTACCGTGACATGGTGCGCGACGCCGAAGCCGGTGAGGCGAAGCTCATCGGCATGGTGCTTCTCCGCGGCGAGTGGCGGAACGAGTACCGTGGGTGCCCTGACGTTTTCCCGATCGGGTGTGCGGGGCGGATCATTCGCTGTGAGAAACTCGCTGACGGCAGGTCCAACATCCTGCTGCAGGGGGTACGGGAGTTCGAAGTCCGTCGAGAAGTCGGAGAGGACCTCTATCGCCGGGCGGAGGTAAGTTGGCGACGGGATTCGGGTGGAGACCTTCCGGAGGGCGTCGCCGGCCAGGTGCGCTCTTTGGCCGAGCGATTCCTCGAGGATCAGGATGCGGAGTTGGTACGGCGGCTCTTGGACGACCCCTCGATGGCGGAAGGGGGGCGGCTGGTCAATTTTCTGAGCTTTGCGCTCGATTGGCCACCGATGGAGAAGCAGGCTTTGCTAGAGGCGGGGTCCACTGGGGAGCGGGCGGCGCGCCTGTGCCAGGTGCTCGAATTCGGTATCGGTGGCGGCGGCTCGCAGGCCGGCGGCTCGGTCCATTGATCGGTGTGGTGTTTCTCCACGAATGTCGTCGGGCAGGTGGCCCTACCTTGATTCTTCGACTCTGGGTCGGGATAGTGACCGACTATCGCCTGTTGGGAATGATCGCATGAAACGCCGCCAAGAAATGACCTTTTCGGAGAGGCTGTACCTCGGTGAAATCTTCCGTGGGCTGGCCGTCACCATGTACCGTTTCTGGCGCAATCTGTCGTTGCGCGGTCTCCATACGGTGGGGCTGTTCAAACACCTGAAGTCGTCGGTGACGACGCAGTACCCCGACGAGTACAAGATTTATCCGGACAACTACCGGGGCAGTCATCGGCTGACTCTCAAGGACGATGGAGCGGTGCGTTGCACCGCTTGTTTTCTGTGCGCCACGGCGTGTCCAGCGAACTGTATCTTCATCGAGGCCGGCGAGCACCCCGATCCCGAGGTGGAGAAGTTCCCCCTGCGCTACGAGATCGATACGCTGCGCTGCATCTACTGTGGGATGTGTGTCGAAGCATGCCCTTGTGATGCAATTCGGATGGATACCTCCGTTCACCCTAAGATCTGGGGCTTCAATCGGGCGGACTTCGTCGAGACGAAGTCCGTTTTCATCGAGCGTTCGAAGACCATGGCGGAGCGCGGCCGAAACGCGCTGATGGACGACATGATCGCGGAGTACAAAGAGCAGGAGGCGGAAGTCTGGGATCGCTACAAGGACTGAGGCCGTGTGAAGATGGGAAAAGTTACGATCTTGCTCATGGCGCTGTCGACGGCGGTTATGCTGGTCGCATTCGGCAAGGGGATGGGCATCCTGCGCGGCGCCGACCCGGGGTCGCATATCTACTGGGCCGTGGCGAGTTTGGTGACGGTTCTCGGTGCCAATGTGATGGCGATGTTTCACGCGGCGCAGAGCGATCGGATCATCCGTGACCTGCGTACGCAGATCGATGGTTCGAGCGGGGAGAACGACTGAGTTCGAGACATCTCCCGTTGGGGTGACGTAGAGCTTGTCTGAGGAAGGAAGCGCGGGCACGACGATGGCCAAAACTTTCAAACAACTCATGGACGAGGCCCGCAAGGATGTTCCCGAGTGGACCGCGGATCAGGTTGAGAAGGCTCTATCCAACGGAGACAGCCACAAGCTGATCGACGTCCGCGAGAAGGACGAATACCGCGAGGGGCACCTGCCGGGCGCGATCTCGGTCCCGCGAGGCTTTCTCGACATGCAGGTCGAAGAGGTCGTTCCCGACAAATCGACGCAGCTGATCCTCTATTGCGCGGGCGGTACCCGTTCGCTGCTGGCCGGACGAACGTTGCGAGAGATGGGCTACGGCGATGTCGTGTCGATGTCGGGTGGCTACGGCGGGTGGAAGGGCTCCGGCCACGAGTGGGTCAAAGACTTCCAGTTCACGCCGGAGCAACTCAAGCGCTACGACCGTCACTTCCTTTTGCCCGAGGTCGGAGAAGCGGGGCAGGCGAAGCTCCTGCAGTCGAAGGTGCTGCTGATCGGTGCCGGTGGGCTTGGCTCCCCGGCTGCGTATTACCTCGCCGCGGCGGGTGTGGGAACGATCGGCCTGGTCGACGACGACGTCGTCGACATGAGCAACTTGCAGCGCCAGATCATTCACAACAACGACCGGGTCGGAATGTCGAAGGTCCAGTCTGCGCGTGAGACGATCAATACCCTGAACCCGGACATCAACGTCGTCGGTTACGAGACGCGGGTGACGTCCGACAACATCATGGACATCATCAAAGACTACGATGTCGTGGTCGATGGATGCGACAACTTCCCGACCCGGTATCTGGTCAACGATGCGGCGGTGCTGTCCGGCATACCAAACGTCTACGCCAGCATCTTCCGGTTCGAAGGGCAGGTGTCGGTCTTTGGGGCTCCGGATGGGCCCTGCTATCGGTGCCTCTACCCGGAGCCGCCGCCTCCAGGCCTGGTCCCCTCGTGCGCCGAGGGAGGCGTCCTCGGCGTTCTCCCGGGGACGATTGGCACACTGCAGGCCACAGAGGTCGTCAAGCAACTGCTGGGCATCGGCGAGTCCCTGGTTGGACGCCTGCTGCTCTACGATGCGCTCGAGATGCGATTCCAGATGATCGACGTTCCAAAGAATCCGGACTGCCCGGCGTGCGGGACGAATCCGACCCTGAATACGCTCATCGACTACGACCAGTTTTGCGGTACCGGTGCGGAAGCCCCGGCGGCTGAGGTACCCGAAACGACGGTTACCGAGCTGAAGCGTAGGCTGGATGCGGGGCGCGCGCCCTTTCTGCTCGATGTCAGAGAACCGGCAGAAACGGAGATCGCGACCATCCACGCTCAGCTAATCCCGCTGGGACAGTTGGAGTCGCGCCTGGAAGAATTGTCCGGGCACCGCCATCAAGAAATCGTCGTCCATTGCCGAACGGGGGCTCGATCAGCAGACGCCGTCCGCATCCTCCAACGTCACGGATTCACCGGCGCCATCAATCTGGCCGGCGGAATCCGTGCGTGGAGCGAGGAGATAGACCCGGCTGTTCCGGTGTACTGAAGACCTTCTCGCGTTCGGTCTCGGGCATCTCCTGGCCCATGGTGCAAACAGTCGGGCGCCTCGCCACCTTTGCGACGCCGGGTACCGCGCTTATTATCAGCGCGTGAGAACTGTCACCGTCACCCGCTACGTTTCCCCTCTCCGTGAGGGCGGCTCGCTCCCGGCCATCGTCGAGGCCGATGACGACGGCATGTACGTACTGAAATTCAGGGGAGCAGGACAGGGGCCGAAGGCTCTCGTCGCCGAACTGGTGGCGGGGGAATTGGCCCGCGGGCTTGGCCTGCCCGTCCCGGAGATCGTCCTCGCCGAGCTGGATCCTATCCTGGCCCGCACCGAGCCCGACCCAGAGATTCAGGATCTCATCCGAGCCAGCGACGGCCTAAACCTCGGCATGGACTACCTCCCGGGTTCGCTGCCCTTCGATCCGGCGGTTTGCTCAGCTGACCAGGATCTGGCGAGCGCCATCGTCTGGTTCGACGCGCTGGTCTCCAACATCGACCGCACGGCCCGGAACACCAACCTGCTGATGTGGCACCGAGCCCTCTGGATGATCGACCACGGTGCCGCATTGTACGTGCATCATGGAACGGACGACTTTGTCCCGCGAAGCGGCGAGCGCTTCCCGATGATCAAGACGCACGTACTACTGGAAGTCGCGGAATCGCTACCGGAAGCGGGCCGTCGACTGTCAGCTTTGGCAACACCCGAGCTGATCAGGGCCGTCACGACGAACATTCCTGATCTTTGGCTGGCCGCACCCAGCGCCTACGCCAACCCGGAGGCCCACCGGACGGCCTATTCCGAGTACCTTCTCAACCGTCTCAAAACCCCGCAGGGATTCCTGGAGGAAGCCATTCGTGCCCGAGCAGAGCACATATGATTACGCCGTAATCCGGCTGGTACCGCAGGTTCAACGAGACGAGTTTATCAACGTCGGCGTAATCCTGAGTTGCCTCGACCACGACTTCGCCGCGGCGCGCGTTTACCTCGACGAGTCCCGGCTGAAGGCGCTGTACCCGGCCGTGGATCTGGAGTCAGTACAATCGCATCTCGCCGCCATTCCAAGGATCTGTGCCGGCGAGCCGGATGCCGGGCCGATTAGCCTCTTGCCCAAGCGAGAGCGATTCCTGATGCTGGTGGCTCCCAGGAGCACCATCATTCAGCCCTCGCCGGTCCACACGGGGTTGTGTACCGATCCGGAGGAGACACTGGAGCATCTAATGAAGACGATGGTCCGCTGAGGAGGCGTTCGGATCTATCCCGCCGCCTCAGCATCATCTCCCCCCAGATCAGTCGAGGACGGCGTGCTGCCATCGGCCGCAGGAGGGAGCCACTCTGAAAACACGTCTCCATACAGCTCCCAGACAGACAGGAACAGTGCGACCACGATCGGGCCAAGAATGAACCCGACCGCGCCGAACAGGAAGATGCCGCCGAGCGTCCCGACCAGCACCAGGAGGTCAGGCAGTTTGGTGTCTCTTCCAACCAGGGCAGGACGGAGGAAATTGTCCACTGAGCCGGCGACGATCCCGCACCAAAGACCCACTCCGAGTGCTGCGCTCCCGTGACCGGTGACCGCTAGATAGCCGACCGCCGGAATCCAGACCAGGGCTGACCCAATCGCAGGGACAAGCGACAACACCATCATCACCGCCGTCCAGAACGCCCAGCCCGGAACGCCGGCGACCCAGAAAGAGGCCCCGGCCAGCGCGCCCTGGATGAGCCCAATCACAAGACTGCCCTTCAGCACGGCGCGCGTCACGGTGACAAACTTCTTGACCAGTTCCTCCTCGACCTCGGCTTTGAGCGGGATGTAGTACAGGATGCGGTTCAGGACCGCCCGTCCGTTCGTGAGATAGAAGTACATGGCGTACATCATCACGAACAGCATCAGGAAGAAGTTGGCCGTACCCCGCGAGAAGTCCACCACGCTGTTCGCCAGAAAACTGCCAATGGTGGAGGCGAACTCTCCCAACTTCGAGGCAATGGCCGCTTCATCGGGCATCAAGCTCCCCAGGAAGGGGATAGCCTGCAGGTAATCCTGAAGCAGACCGGGCCTTTCAATCTGGGCCTCGATCCAGGGCCGTGCGGACTGACTGACATCCACGGCCTGGGTCACCACGATGCCCAGAAACACGGCCAGAGGGACACCGATGCCCACCAGGAGAATGAGGATCGTCGAGATGGCCGCAAGCGTCTCTCGGCCCTTGAACCGCACCTTCAGCCGCCGGAACAGCTTCGCGGACATGCCCGAGAAGATGGCCGCCAGCAGCAAGGCAATCAGGAAACTGCGGATCATCCAGATGAACAGGATCGAAACCAGACCGACCAGGAGGAGGACCGCGGACCGTCTGAATTTCTCGCTTTGATCCAAGTGAGGCATGGGCAATTGGCGGAAGATGGATGAGATCAACTGCATCAAACCTACGCGCTGGAGCCCGAATCTGTAACCTCCACGGGACGAGACCCGTAATCCCATGAGAAGCCCGCCTCGACTCATCGTTGCAGGCCTCCAAGCAACCCACCGGAATCGTGAAACTCATCAAGATCCTCGCCTCTCTTCCAATGGTCTCGGCCCTGCTGGTCCGTCGCGCCAGCATCGGGTCCTGGCTCACCGCCTGACGGCTCCGTCATGCTGTGGAAAAGACTGAAGCGCGCCCTCAGGGCCCGTCTCCGAGGCATGTTCTCGTTCAGGTCTCCCTGGAAGTGAACCCGGTCAAGGTGAACCTCTGAATCTCCCCGGGACTCCGCGCAGAGGCGGATGTGTGTTGTAGATTCGGGCAGCCAACCCCGAATCGTCTGTGGACTGGATTACGACACCCGATGGCTGGATTGCCCTGGCCACGCTGACCTCGCTCGAAATTGTTCTGGGCGTGGACAACATCATCTTCATTTCGATCCTGGCGGGGAAGCTGCCCGAGGATCAACAGCCCAGGGCGCGTCTAATTGGCCTCGCGCTGGCCCTCTTCGGGCGGATAGCGCTCCTGCTCTCTCTGGCGTGGATTATGAAATTGACCACGCCTCTGTTCACACTGCTGGGCGAGGCCATCTCGGGCCGGGATATCATCCTGCTTGGTGGAGGGCTGTTCCTCCTTGCCAAGAGCACCCACGAGATTCATTCGAAGCTTGAGGGGGAGGCGGAAAGCCACGGGTCGTCGGGCAAAGCCACCTTCGGGAGTGTCATCGTCCAGATCCTGATTCTGGACCTCGTGTTCTCCCTGGACTCGGTGATCACGGCGGTGGGGATGGTCGACACGGTGTCCATCATGATCACGGCCATCGTCATTGCCATCCTGTTCATGATGGTGAGCGCAACGGCGGTCTCCGACTTCATCCACAAGCACCCGACCGTCAAGATGCTGGCGCTGGCATTCCTGCTGATGGTGGGCGTCGCCCTGATCGCCGAAGGCTTCGAGTTCCACATTCCGCGGGGCTATATCTACTCTGCGATGGCCTTCTCGGTGTTCGTGGAAATGCTGAACCTCAAGCTTCGAAAAAAGAAGGGAGGCCCGCCGGTCGAACTCAGGAAGACGCCCGCAGCGCCCTAGAACGGCGGGGGTTCGTCGAATCCCTGGGCAGTTCCGTAGCCATCGCCGCCGGGACCGGGCTCATCGCCCGGCAACCCGCCTCCTGGAACGCCTTGGTAGTAGGAATTGAGGTTCTCGAACCGGGCGTATTGCTTCACGAAGGCGAGTCGCACATCGCCAATGGGACCGTTGCGCTGCTTGCCGATCAGAAGCTCGGCCATGCCCTCGGTGGAATTCCCGTTCTCATCCACGGTGAGTCCGTAGCGCTCAGCCCGGTAGATAAACCCGACCACATCGGCGTCCTGCTCGATGGAGCCTGACTCGCGAAGGTCCGACAGCTGCGGCCGCTTGTCTCCACCGCGGGTTTCCACGGCACGACTGAGCTGCGAAAGCGCGATCACCGGCACGTCCAGCTCCTTTGCCAGCGCCTTCAGGGACCGGGAGATGTGGGCGATTTCCTGCTCGCGATTGGAGTTCTTGTTGGTACTGGTACCGTGCATGAGTTGCAGGTAATCCACGATGATGAGGCCGATGTCGTGCTCGGCCTTGAGGCGGCGGCACTTGGCTCTCAGCTCGAGAGCCGAGAGTCCGGGCGTGTCGTCAATGAAGATGGACGCCTCCGATAGTCGGCCGGCCGCCCGCGCCATGCGAGGCCAGTCTTCGTCCTGCAGACGACCGGTGCGGGCGGCCTGCGCGTCCACGCGCGCCTCGGAGGTCAGCATCCGCTGCGCCAACTGCTGGGCACTCATCTCGAGCGAGAAGATCGCGACACCAGTGGGCGTCTTGGGATGCAGCGCTGCGTTTCGGGCACAGGCCAGGGCGAAAGCCGTTTTTCCCATCGACGGCCGCGCGGCCAGAACCACCAGATCCGAGTTTTGCCACCCTGCCGTCAACTGGTCCAGCTTGGTGAAACCCGACGGCACGCCGGTTACGCCGCCCTCGCGACCGTGAATGGACTCGAGACGCGTGAGGGTCTCTTTGAGCACATCCTTCATCGACGACGCGGACCGCTTCAGCTGGGACTCGGAGATCTGGAAGATGTCGCTCTCGGCATTATCCAGCAGTTCGAACGCATCGGAGCCGGGATCATAGGCCTTCCCGATCAGCGTCCCCATCGTGTCAATCATCTGTCGGAGAAGGCTCTTCTCCGCGATGATGCGCGCGTGGTACTCCACGTTGGCGGCGTTGGCCACCTTGGAGGTCAACTCGCTGATGTAGTAGGCGCCGCCGATGGACTCCAGCTGTTCTCGACGCTTCAGCTCGTCGGTTACCGTAATGATGTCGACCGGATTGGTGCGGTCAAACAGGCTCCGAACGGCCTCGTAGATCTTGTTGTGGCGGTCCGTATAGAACGATCCCGGCTGAAGAATTTCGATGGCCCGGGGAATGGCCTCGGGCTCGATGAGCATGGCACCCAGCACGGCCTGCTCCACCTCCACCGCCTGCGGGGGAATGCGCCCTTCGAGCCCCCGCCGTGGCACGGGAAGCATCGGGTCGTGAGACAGCGTGGGATCCTCTGGCATCATGGTCTCAGGCCCCGGTCAGTTGGTCATAGCGCGTGCGAAGCAGTTGGACATCTTCCCAGGTCGGGCGCTTCCAGTTGGGATTCCGCAGCAGCGCCGCCGGATGGTAGGTCACCAGCACCTCCAGCCCGTGGAAATCCTGAAACTCGCCCCGCATGGACTTGAGCGACTGTTTCCGTCCCAGGAGGGAGTTGCCGGAGGTCCTGCCCACACACAGAATCAGTTTCGGCCGGAGGAGCACCATCTGCTTGTAGAGGATGGGCACATGAGCCGCGATTTCGTCGGGTCTGGGATCCCGGTTGTTGTCGGGACGACTCTTCAGGATGTTGGCGATGTAAACGTCCTTGCGTTCAAAGCCAATCGCCTCCAGGATCTGGGTGAGAAGCTTGCCGGCCCGGCCGACAAAGGGCTCCCCCTCGCGATCCTCGTCCGCACCTGGAGCCTCCCCGATGACCAGAAGGTCTGCGTCGGGATTGCCCACCCCGAAGACCGGCTTCGTCCGCGTGCGGTCCAGCTCGATCAGTTCGGTGGCAGCCACCCATTTTTCCACTTCCGCCAGCGTTGAAAACCCGTGGAGAGGGGAGTCAGCGGGAATGAGCGCCTCGATGCGGTCGTAGGGGGATGGGTCACTCTGCGCCGGCGGGGCCGGCGCGGCCTCGACGGGTCCCAGCAATTCCTCAGCGCCGTAGATGTCCACGTGAGCCTCCATGGCGTCTTTCAAAATGCGGGCCGGCTGAGTCATATGAGGAGTTGTGAGAGGAGAAAACTACGGGCGCAGACCGCTGACTTTTCCCACTGTTACACACAGGATATGCACCCGGGGTGACGGCATTTTGTCATAGGCCACCGCACGAACTCCAAACAGAAATTGCGGTCAGGCCTCGCGACTGATATCCGGGAGCGCGACGCCTAGAATGGCGAGAGCCACATCGGCCTTGGACATGGTCGGCAAGGGTTCCACACTGCCATCTCGACCGAACAGCGTGACCTTGTTGGTGCCGGGACCGAAGCCTGCTCCCGCCTCGGTGGGATTGTTCAGAACAATCCAGTCCACATTCTTGCCGTGGAGCTTATTGAGGGCACCCTTCTCCGCATCCCGGGTCTCGAGGGCGAACCCGATCAGGACCTGATCCTCACGCCGCAGGGTACCCAGTTCCCTCAGGATATCGGGGGTTCGACGCAGCGTCAGCGTGAGATCACCATCGCCTTTCTTGATCTTGTCGCCCGCAACCTCGCCCGCTTCATAGTCAGCCACCGCGGCAGCCATGATGATGACGTCGGCGTTGCGGTTGTCCATCACTACCCGGTGCATCTCACGCGCGGTCTCGACATCGACCCGGGCCACGCCTTCGGGCGTTTCCAGCGCGGTCGGTCCGGCAACCAGAGTAACCTGATAGCCGAGGCGCTGGGCAGCCCGCGCCAGCTCAAACCCCATGGTACCGGAGGAGCGATTCGTGATGTAGCGAACCGGATCGAGGGACTCGCGGGTCGGGCCCGCCGTCACCAGAACCTGAGGCCCGGAAGACCTGGGTGTTGAGTACGCCAAGATGACCGCCGCGGTCGAGACGATATCTACCGGCTCGGGAAGACGTCCCTTGCCCGTGAGGCCGGAAGCCAGGAGCCCCTCGGGGGCATCCATCACCGTCGTACCCCTGGACCGCAGTGTCTCCAGATTATCCTGCGTCGACGGGTGCTCGTACATGTCGTGATCCATGGCCGGACAAACCAGCATGGGACATCGAGCCGAGAGCGCCACGGCCGTCAGCATGGAGTCGCAGACACCCGAGACGAGCTTGCTCAGCGTGTTGGCGGTGGCCGGAGCGACAATCATCAGGTCAGCCCAGAGTCCGAGGTGGACGTGCTTGGTCCAGCTGCCATTCTCGTTGGCCGGAAATATTTCGGTCAGCACCTCCCGTTCTGACAGAGTGCCCAGGGTGAGCGGGGTCACGAAGCGATGTGCGTCCGGCGTCAGCAGGACCTGAACCTCGGCGCCCTCCCGGCGGAGCATCCGGACGAGTTCGACCGATTTGTAGGCCGCGATCCCGCCCGAGATGCCAACGACGAAGCGCTTTCCGTTCAGGCGTGATTTCGCGTTCATGCGGGGTCGGGTAGGGGAAGAGTGCCAGCCAGAAACGAGCGCACGGCCGTGATCGTTTCTTCGACAGCCTCATCAAGATCATCGTTGACCACTACCAGATCGAAGCGGTCCGCGGCCTGAAGCTCCATTTCGGCGCGCCCCAGTCTATCACGGAGCGACTCTTCAGTCTCGGTTTCCCGTTTGCGCAGTCGCTCTTCCAGTGCCTTCAGCGAAGGGGGCATGATGAACAAGGCCAGCGCTTCGGCGCCAAACATACGCTTGACGTTCGCGGCACCCACGACTTCGATGTCGAGGAGCGTTGGACGGTCATTCGTCGCGGCATCCACCGTTCTCTTCAGGGTTCCGTAGAAACGGTCAGGGTAGACTTCTTCGAACTCAATCAGCCCGCCACGCGCTACCTCGTCACGGAATTCCGACGGACTCAGGAAGTGGTAGTGGACCCCGTCTACCTCGGACGCTCTCGGGGGTCGTGTGGTGGCCGACACCGAAAAGGAAAGCTGGGGCAGGGCCGCCAGCAGCCGGCGGGCTATGGATGTCTTGCCGGAGCCAGACGGAGCCGTCAGGACAACGATGCGTCCTTCGTAGCCTTCCCTGGCCGGCGCCGTCGGCACAGGCCTACTCAACGTTCTCTATCTGCTCGCGGATTTTCTCGAGGGCTTCCTTCATCCCGACTACCACCAGAGCGATCTCCGCATCGTTGGCCTTGGACCCGATGGTGTTGACTTCGCGATTGATCTCCTGGGCGAGAAAGTTCAGCTTGCGCCCGACCGCCTCGTTGGAGGTGAGGGCCTCGCGAAACGCGATGAGGTGTGCGTCGAGTCGAACGAATTCCTCCGTCACATCGAGACGATCGGCCAGAAAGGCGATCTCCTGCTCGATGCGCTCCTGATCAACCCGGCCCTCGTGTAGAATCTCATCCAGACGCTCCCGGACGCGAATCCGGGCCGCCGGGATACGCTCGGGCGCCAGCACACGGACCTCGGCCAGCCCGTCCGCGATGGAGTCGATGCGTTGAACCAATTCATCGTGAAGCGCCGCGCCCTCGACAAGACGCATGGCCTTCAGTGCCTCGAGAGCCTGCGTCAGCGCGCCCGACACGGGCGTCCAAACGGCCTCTGGATCCTCGGCTTCGCGAACGTCGACTTCGAAGATGTCCGGGAACCGAAGCAGTTGATCGAGCGAGATCCCCGTATCACGAATGCCGGCGATCCGTCCCACATCCTCGAGGAGGGTCCTGTAGCCCCGCACGGCGGCCTCGTTCACGCGCAATCCCGGACCCTCGCTATGGGACTTCTCCAGCTGCACGTTCAGCGTCACGCGGCCGCGTGCCAGGGTATCCTTGACTTGCCGCTGAATCTGAGCCTCCCGATCGTTCAGTTCGCGAGGACCACGGATGGTGACCTCGCAGAATCGGGAGTTGACGGTCCGAATTTCGACGGTCGCCTCGTAGCCCTGGCCGGCAGACTGGCCCCGGCCGAAGCCGGTCATGGAAGAGATCATGGGCTTGGCTTTATGAGGGCACAGGGGTTCATTGCGGAGAGGGTGGGATTCGAACCCACGGTACCGGGTTACGGCACACACGCTTTCCAGGCGTGCCCCTTAAGCCACTCGGGCACCTCTCCGGGGAGCGGCCTCGAATGCCGCCCTTCTGCAGGATGTTTCGCTCGTAGCGCCGGTGCGCTACACCTCCATGATCTCTTCCTCTTTACGTGAGAGCAGATCATCGATTCTCGCAATGAAGTCATCGGTCAGCTCTTGGAGCCTGGCCTCGGCCTCGTAGCCCATGTCTTCCGGGAGCGACTCCTCCTTGACGGCGGACTTGATGTTGTCCTTGGAATGTCGCCGCACATTCCGGATGGCCACCTTCCCGTCCTCGCCCCTGACTTTGGCAGTCTTCACGAGATCCCGCCTGCGCTCTTCGGAGAGCGGCGGCACGGGAATGCGAATCACGGAGCCATCATTCCCGGGGTTCAACCCGAGATTGGCGGCAATGATGGCCCGCTCAATATCGCCCAGCGCCGAACGGTCCCAGGGCTGAACCACGATGAGGTCAGGCTGGGGAGCGCTGACATTGGCCATCTGATTGAGCGGTGACTGTGACCCGTAGTATTCGACGCGCACGCCCTCCAGCATGGATGGTGTGGCACGGCCGGCGCGAATGGTCCGTAACTCCGAGACGACGTGCTCCATGGACTTGTCCATGTGCTCCTTGGCGTCCTCAAGGACCAGTAAGAGATTTTCGTCTAGCATGGTGTTTTAGTGACTAAGCCTGGACAGGCGACTCCTCTTTCTGCCAGTGGACCAGCGTCCCCACGGGATCACCGGCCAGCACACGCATGAGGTTGCCTGGCTGGTTCATGTTGAACACGAGAATGGGCATCGAGGATTCGCGACACAGCGTGAAGGCGGTCATGTCCATGACCTTGAGGTCCTGGGCGATGACCGTGCGGCCGTGAATCGAGTCGAAGCGAACCGCTGACGGGTCCTTTTCCGGATCTGCCGAGAACACTCCATTCACGCGGGTGCCCTTGAGGATGATGTCGGCATCGATCTCCAGGGCACGAAGTGCGGCAGCGGTATCGGTGGTGAAGTACGGGTTGCCGGTCCCGGCTCCGAAAATGACAACGCGCCCCTTCTCCAGGTGACGCATGGCGCGCCTTCGGATAAAGGGCTCTGCGATGGCTTCCATCTTGATGCTGGACTGAAGGCGCGTCTTCAGGTCGACCTGCTCAAAGGCATCCTGAAGGGCCATCGCATTGATCATGGTTGCCAGCATGCCCATGTAATCCGCATGGGATCGGGTCATGCCTTCGGTAGCGTTGCTGACACCCCTGAAGATGTTGCCGCCGCCAATGACCACGGCAACTTCCGCGCCTGCCCCGACCGCGTCCTTCACCTCCAGGGCATACCGGTTGACCACATTCTGGTCGATTCCGTACTCTCTCGCCCCGAGCAGGGCTTCGCCGCTCAACTTGAGCAGGATACGTTTGTATTTCAGGGAAGGAGTCACAGGCAGGCCCATTGCAAAGTCCAGCAATCTAGGCAGATGGAAACTGCCATTCAAAAAGAAGGGCGCTTCGGAAAACCCAAAGCGCCCTTCCGAGAATCACAGCGACGCTCAGCCGCCCAGTGCGAAGCGCACAAAACCGGAGACGGACGCCCCCGTGGTCTTGAGCATTTCGTTCACCGTCTGGGAGGAATCCTTGACGAAGGGCTGCTCGAGAAGCACGTTGTCCTTGTAGTAGCGTTCGAGTTTGCCGGTGGCAATCCGATCGATGATCTGCTCCGGCTTGCCGTCGAGTCGGGCCGCCTCGCGGGCGATCTCCATCTCTTTCTCCTTCAGCTCGTCCGATACGTCGTCGCGGCTGGTGGCGATGGGATTGAGAGCGGCCACCTGCATGGCTACGTCCCTGCCGGCCGTCTCGAGATCTCCGTCTCCCGAAACATGAACGAGTACGCCCAGCTTGGCACCGGGGTGGATGTACGAGACCACTTTGCCACCGTTGTTGGTTTCGACGGTGTGGCGGCGGACATCGATCTTCTCGCCAATCTTCCCCGTCATTCGGGTAATGGCCTGACCCAGCGTCTCACTTCCGTCGAAGGGGACGGAAAGGAGCGCACCGCTGTCTGCCGGCTGCTCACTCAGGACCAGACCTGCGACCTTGTCCGCGAAGCCCTGGAATTCGGAGTTGCGAGCCACGAAATCAGTCTCGCAGTTCACTTCCACGAGAATGGACGTAGAGCCATCGGCGCTGGAGGCCGTGGCGATGATGCCTTCCTTGGCATCGCGGTCAGCGCGCTTGGCGGCCACCTTCTGACCCTGCTTGCGCAACAGGTCAATGGCGGCATCGAAGTCACCATTGGTTTCCTGGAGCGCCTTCTTGCAGTCCATCATGCCTACACCGGTGATGTCCCGCAGTCTCTTGACGTCCTTGGCAGAAATTGACATGTCTGTCGGATCTATGGTTGCCCCGGGTGAGATCCCGGGAAATGTGCTTGACTAGGCCGCGGGGGCGTCGGCCTTTGGGGCGTCGGACTTCGGAGCTGCGGCCTTTGCACCGTCAGCTTTCGGAGCGGCAGCCTTGGGGGAGGCAGCTTTTGGAGCGTCGGCCTTGGGGGCGGCAGCTTTTGGAGCGTCGGCCTTCGGAGCGGCAGCCTTGGGGGCGGCAGCCCTTGCGCCGTCAGCCCTGGGCGTTCTGGTCTTCTTTGGGGGCTTTGCGGCCTTGGCCGCGGCCTCCTTCTCAGCTTCCCTCTCGGCCTGGCGGGTCTCTTTCTCGGCCTTGGCCGCGGCGTCCTGCGATTCCTTGGCCTTCGAACCCTCGGCGATAGCCTCGGCGATGACCGACGTGATCAGCTCAATGGAGCGCTGGGCGTCGTCATTGGAAGGGATGGGGAAGTCAACGAGGTCAGGATCGCAGTTGGTATCGACCATGGCAATGATCGGGATGTTCAGGCGCTTCGCCTCCTTCACCGCGATGTGCTCCCGGTTGATATCCACGATGAACAGCGCGCCAGGGAGGCGAGCCATGTCCTGGATGCCACTGAGGACCTTTTCCAGCTTATCCCGCTCGCGACGGAGCATGAGGCGCTCCTTCTTCTTGAGCTGGTCGAGCGTTCCGTCATCCTCCATCTTGGCCAAGTCTTCCATGCGACGAATGCTCTTGCGAATCGTCTGGAAGTTGGTCAGCGTGCCACCGAGCCAGCGCTCGACGACGTAGGGAGACCCACAGTCGGCCGCGTACTTGCGGATGATGTCACGGGCCTGCTTCTTCGTGCCGGTGAAGAGAACGCGCTTTCCGCGCTTGGCGAATCGTCCTGCTGCCTCGGCGGCTGCATCCACATAACGCTGGGTCTGCGTCAGGTCAATGATGTGGATCCCGTTACGCTCCATGAAGATGTGGGAGCGCATCTTCGGGTTCCAGCGACTGGTCAGGTGGCCGAAATGTGTGCCGGCCTTGAGCAACGCGTCGATTTCGAGGCGATGCTGGGGAGTGGTTTCACTCATCGTATGTATCGGTTTTTCCGCTACGGCCCTCACGTGGTGCAGAGGAACCAGCAAGCGCTGGCCACCCCCCCTGCCCATCAGGCCGTATGTGTGATAGGATTGGATGGAATACCCGACATCCAGCGGGAGGGCGAAAGCCCCAAAAATGCTAGCGCTTGGAGAACTGGAATTTCTTACGGGCCTTGGGCTGTCCGTATTTTTTCCGCTCTACCATGCGAGGATCACGCGTCAGGAATCCTGCGTCACGCAGGGCCTTGCGGTGCTCTTCGTCAACGTCTACCAGTGCGCGGGCGATGCCCATGCGAATGGCCTCGGCCTGACCGGTAAGTCCGCCGCCTTTCACGTTGACCACAAGGTCCCACTGGCCGGCGGTGCCGGTGACTTCGAACGGGGACGAGATGGCCATACGGCGCCACTCGAGCGGGAAGTACTCAGCGAGTTCTCGCTTGTTGATCTTGACCTTGCCCTTGCCGGGACGGAGGTAAACGCGAGCCACAGAGGTCTTGCGACGACCGACGGTCTGATGCTGGTTGATAACTGCCATGGTAATTAGAACGTCAGCGGTTCAGGCTTCTGGGCCTCGTGAGGGTGCTCGGTGCCAGCGTAGGCCTTAAGCTTCTTGAGCATTTGCCGACCCAGGGGGCCCTTTGGCAACATGCCTTTGACTGCATTTTCGACAATGAAGGTCGGCTTGCGATCGCGCACATCGCGCGGGGTCCGCGTCCGTCCACCGCCCGGGTAACCGGTGTGGCGGAAGTACTCCTTGGCCGTTTCCTTATTGCCGGTGAACCGGACCTTGTCGGCGTTGATGACTACCACAAAATCTCCTGTATCCACATGGGGTGTAAAGGAGGGCTTGTGCTTGCCACGAAGGATGGACGCCACCTGAGAGGCGAGCCGACCGACAACCTGGTTTTCGGCATCGACCACAAACCATTTGCGGTCGACGTCCTGCGGCCGGGCGCTGAGGGTCTTGAAAGAATTAACTTGCATTCTGAGGGCCGGCACGGGGACCGGCAGTCTGCTTTTCCATTTTTGCCCGACGAGTCCGGGCTTGCGACGGTGGGATATGCCGCAGCCTCGCAAAGTACGTACTCTGCCAAGGACTGACAACAGATTCCAGTCACGGAAGCACGGTACACGCCTGTATAGCCCCTGAGTTTGCCGAATAGGGGTGTCCGCGCTGTTTCTTGATACATATTCCATGTCCGGGCGCTCTACAGGGTGTCCGATCGAAGGAAAAAACCCGTGTTTTCAAGGTTCTCACACAAATCAGATCTCTCCAGGCTTGATGGCCTGGTACGCCAGCTGCCATTCGATCTCGACGACGGCGCTGCGGTCGGCGCCCTGTATGCGGAGTGGAAGGCAGCGCCAGGCAAGCAGAATCAGTACCTCGTCGACTTGTGGACGTACTGCTACGTGAGGCGGTACTTCCTCGTCAAGTTCGTCCGGGGCGACGGCGGATACAGCTCGGGTGATCTGGAGATGGTGATCGAGAAAGCCTTTCAGAAGATCTCCGCCGGCCGCGAGACCATTCGAGATGCCACCCGATATCCCAACTGGGTTGTGGTCACCTGCCGAAACACCTTCGTCAACTTTGTGACGCGTCAACCCGATCACATTCCCGTAGACCGGATTGCCGAGCCGCGGGCCGACCCGGAGCCACTGGACGCACTGCATGACGAGGCGATTCGGGCATCGGCACTCGACGCCGCAATTCGAAGGCTCCCCGCGTATCTGCGAGGGGTGGCGCGTCTGCGACTGGTAGAAGGCCTGGCGTACGAGGTCATTCAGGACCGGACCGGAATTCCCGTACCTTCGGTCCGAACCTACGCGCACAAGGCTGTGACGAGACTCCGGCAGGACAAGGCTTTCTTGAAAGGCATGGGTTACGAAGCCGAAAAAAATGTGTCAAGTAGGTCATGAAGAGGCCCTCATCAGAGTTGGACATCCTCGCCGCATTCCTGGACGAGCCTGAGCGTCGGGCTCTGGAGGCGGACGCCGGGAATGACCTGGGTCGGGCGCAGACCATCGCGGAATCGTACAGGCTCAAGGATACCCTGGAGCGCGGGGGTGCCATCGAAGCCCGGGATCTGGATGACCTCGTGCTGGCTTTTGCCACCCTCGGAGACGACCCTGTTTCCAACACCTGGCGCTCCCGAATCAGAGATCGACTGGGACAGGATCCGGTTGCGGCACAAAGAGCCGAGGATCTGCGGCAGCAGGTGCGGGGCCTGGAGGCGGGATCAGACGCCGCGGCCCACTTCGCCCGTCTGACCGGCCGCGCCGCCGCCCCGGGGCCTCGTCGCAGCGGGCTTTGGCTGGCCGCGGCCTCCGTGGTCGTTCTCGTGCTGGCCCATGGCATTTACGAGGGGGTTACAGAAGACCCTGTCCGACGGGCCGCCTGGTCACAGCTGGAGCGGCCCCGCCCGACCCGCGGTAGTGCCTTTGCCGCATCCGAGCTCCAGCGAGCCAATGAAATGGCCCTGGCATCAAGGAGGACTGTTCTCGGGCTGTGGCCCCGGTATGATCAGGCTCGCCTTCTGGCGGCGGACGCCTTGCTGACGGGACGGGATGATCCGCCCGCCGTACTTCTCCGCGCCCAGATACAGGCCGCGGCCGGGCAGTTCGAGCGATCCCGCCGCACGCTGGAAGCCGCGGCCCAGAGTCCGGAGCCCGCAGGATGGCGAGCTCTGCGGCAGGTTTTGGCCCCGGACACGCTGCGTTGACGCGTTAAGGGAAGGGGTGGTCCGGTCTTTGCAGCCGGGCCGTCGTCGCCGTCTCGCGGAAACCGGGAAAACATGGGGAGCCCTCACGGCGTATCGTTGATGTCGGCCGCTGTTTCCGACTGGAAACCCTGTGCTGACGGCGGTAGATTTCCCCTCTTGACACACTGTCCTTATGCCAGCCATGAAACGCACATTCACTCTCTTGGCCTTGGCCACTATCCTTGCCACGCCTGCATTCTCGCAGATTGGTGTGGCCATTCGGGCCGGCACACTGGGGCCGGGCATAAACGTCGCCTACGGCATTTCGGAGAAGCTGGCCGTTCGGGCAACCGGATCTTATCTGACCTACACGCGCACCGAGTCCATTGACGAAGAGGTTTCGGTCGAGATCAAGGGTGACGCCACCGTCGGTGCAATTGGAGTGCTCCTGGACTTCCATCCGTTCGGAAATTTTTTCAGACTGTCCGGCGGTGTCACCGCGAACCTCTTTGAGGTAAACGGAAACGGCCTGCCCACCGAATCTTACTGCTTTGGAGACGAAAACGCCGGCGTCTGTGATGGGAAGCTGTTTGCTCCGAATCGTCTTGGCAGCTTTGGCGCGACGCTCGCTTACAGTTCGGCCGTTGCGCCGTACGCCGGAATCGGCTTCGGGCGGGTTGCCGGCAGGAAACGGATCGGACTCCTGCTTGACATGGGTGCGCTGTACACGGGCTCGCCTGAGCTCGACCTGGAAGGCTCGGGCCTGCTTGCGCCGACCGCCTCACCAGAACAGGAAGACAGGCTGAATCAGGGAATCGAATCCTTCAAGTGGTATCCCGTCCTCTCGTTCGGCATCGCCATCCGCATTTGAATTCCGCCAAGACAGGCGCATCAATTTTTAGCTCAATGAGACCCATGAAATATTTCCCCCCAATCGCACTATCAGCCCTGATGGCGATGGCTCTCGTCGGCTGCGACTTCGATGCGGCAAAGGACGCATTCGAGGACTTCGATCTCGTCATCGAACTGGAGCCCATCAACACAGTGGTCAACGGTATCGTCGTCGACAATTCCGACGGCAACTTGATCGCAGCCAGACTCGAATTCTCCGGTCCGGGGGCCAGTATTCTGATTGATGCCTATTCCGATCCCATCACTTCGCTGGAAGCAGAGAGCGGCGTCGTCACGTTCGGCATCCAGAATGCCGTCGTACCCAGCGAATCTTCACCGGTCGAGTTGACGGTAACAGCAAGCGCGGATGGTTACTACACCAACAGCCAGACTTTCGAGATTACCGAAACGGGCGACTCCCAGTTCACTGTCTCGCTTTCGAGTTCAAACATCTCCGCATCCGTGGGCGGAACCTCGTCCACGCGGGATACGAACACGACAACCGACTCTGGCGGAGCCGTCACCCAACAGGTGACTGTGACCACGCAGCAGACGGCACAGACCAGTGCCACGGCCGCTGTCGCGGTCTCCCAGGGCGCTACGCCCGTAACGGCGACGGGCACGCCCTTGACCGGTCAGTTGACGATTGACCTGCGCAGCTACGACTCGGGTGCGGGCCTTCAGGCCCTGCCGGCTGCCGCCAGGCAACGCAGCGACGGCACCAACCAGGCCGTTGGCGGCGCAGCCTTCTTCAAGATGACTGATTCCAACGGAAACGTTGCCGTCGGTGCCGTTGCCGCCTCCTCCGGTATTTCCGCGGACAAGAGCGCGGGCATCTGTACGGGTGGCATACTGATCAGCCTCAAGTCCTCAGACGCGGCGCTTCGCGCGTCGTATGACCAGGCTGCGGCGCTCAACCTGACGGTGGATGCCAAAGGGTATGCCTACACGCCGGCGGACGGCCAGAACATCCTCGTGGCCGACACCATCGTCGAAGAAGATGGATCGGGCGTGAAGGTGGATCTCTGCCTCGGCGGTGCCTCAACGGATCCGGGTTTCATCGACACATCCATCATCGGGGACGCCTCAGAAGGGATCATCTACACCTACGCTTTTGGTTCGAGCTCGGTCAACACCGGCATGCTGAATCATCAGGTGACGATTGCGAACCTGTCCGGCTCCCAGAACATCCAGTTCACCATTTCAGGCCCGGGCCTGAACAGGACGGCAAACAAGTCAGTTGCCAACGGCGCTTACTCGCTCGCCACGCTCGTGGGTACCTCGGGAACGTTCGATGTGGTCGCCAACGCCAGCTACTCGCTCTCGGCCAAGTACGTTGGCTCCACGCAGGTGACCGCGGTCAGTATGTCCGACCCGCTCTCGGGAAGCAGCTCGCTCACCATGCCGGTCACCTCTGATCTGCAGTCATACAACATCACCGCATCGCTCCAGTGTGATGATCCGAACACGCAGAAATTTGAGGTTCAGATCACCAGCCAGAGCCTCGACGCCGTGAGCGCCTTCTACCGGATTGCCAACAATGGCGAGTCCTGGACGGTGCTTGGCAAGAGTGCCATTACCTCGAAGGAGGCCACGGACGCACGCATTGAGATCAAGGGCAACCTGTCCCTGAAGCCTGCTACGCTCTATGAGCTCAAGGGCGTTCTGGGCAGTGACGCCTCCACCACGAGGGAGACCACGCCGGCCTCCGGCGGCAACTGGGTCATCGCACTGAATACCGACGACGTCGGTATTTCCTGCACAGACCGCTAGCCCCCGCTAGCCCGCCCCTTCGTGGGCCTGCGGCCCGCGCCCGTCGCGAGTTTCGCTCGACCAATGCCCGCCCCTGAATGTCAGGGGCGGGCATTTTGCGGGTGTGCGGCATACGCATCCGGTTGTCTCGCTACCTTGAGGGCATGTCTGCCCGATTCTTCGCCTGTCTGATGACCCTGATCCCCGCGGGACTGAGCCATGGCCAATCCTTGGAGTTGGGCGTGATCACGGGGAGCCTGGGCCAAGGTGTCAGCCTGTCCACCGCCGTTTCCGACAACTGGACCGTCCACATTCGGGGATTGTATCAGACGCGATCCGCCATTCGACCCTATTCCAGCGGCGGCCTGCGGTTTTCCTCCAGTGACCGCACGATCTCCGGGGCCGCCAGTGTGTCGGTCGATCGGGATCTGCCCGGGCGATTTGGGATCACCGCAGGCATTTGGGCTCTGGTAGCCGAGAGAAGACTGGCCCTGGAGCCGGTATCCGGAACGCTTTCGGGTACGGAGCTGACTCCGGAGGAGATTGGCACCGTCAGTGTGCAGGTATCGCTCCCACAACATCCGGTGCCGTACCTGGGGGCCTTCAGGACCGTGCATCTGTTCCGGAGGTGGGCAGCGAGAATTGACATCGGAGCCCTTTACACCGGCGGCTCCGTCACCGAGAGTCAGGCGACCGGCCGCCTGTCACCGACTGCATCGTGGCTTCGGGAGACCGAGAAAGCGGCCGCTCCGTCACGACTCCTTCCCGTTATCCAACTTGGGCTATCCCTGGATCTCGATGCGCCGACTCGCTAGCGGACTGGCATTCGGCTGCGCGCTTGTCCTCGCGGCGTGCGAGTTCAGCGGTCCGCTCGAGGACGTGGGAATTGTGACGCCCCTGGTCGCGGTGGATTCATTTCGGACGGTAGTGTCAGGCGTCGTCCTTGACGCCGCCACCGGAGATCCGATTGGCGGCGCGGCGCAGCTTTCCTTCGCCGGCGAGGTGGGCCCCCTGATGAGGGATCTGTTCGGGGGTCCGGTGGAGGGTTGGATCGACAGCCAGGGTTTCGCCTCCTACGGCATCGCCAACAGCGTTCGCCCCAGCTCTGACCGCCCGGTCGAGCTACGCGTTATCGCGCGCGGCGCGGGATACCAGACCAACAGCGCACGCATCGAAATACGCCGCGATGGGCGACACGAGTTTCGGGTCGTGCTGGTGCGGGACGACCTCCTGGACGAAGCCGCGAGAGGAAACGCCGAGTTCGAGATCCGGAGCGACTCCACCGTGGCGTCAACGATTGTCACAGCCCTGTCGCTGGGCCGGGAAGTCTTGAGCGTTCGGGTCCCCGCGAACACGACCGTGACATCCGGCCACGACCACGGCGTCTCAGGCGAAAAAGTGCTGCAGGCAACCTGGCGGCCGCCCTCCAGCCGGAGCCTCAGCCAATTCCCGGGTGGCATGGACGCCGGCGTGAGACCCCCGGACGGATCGGACATACTCGCAACACTTACCACCGGAGCCGTCATTTCGATCTCGGTACCCGGAACCGAGTCCCTCCTCTTCGGCGACTCGTTGGAAGTCACCTCCGTGATCAGTCCTGCGCTGAAGAGCTCTCGGACCAACGCCGCGATACTACCCGGCGACGTGGTGGACATCCATCGCTGGAAGCCCGAGGAGGGTATATGGCTGGAGCACACCCAGGCCAGGGTTCGCCGCGTTGGCGGAGACCTGACTGCAACCTTCCGGAGTGCGCAGACCGGCACCTTCTCCATCGGCTTCCGAAATGGGCACTGTAGCGACGCCCGGGTCACTCTGTCGGGCAACACCCTGGGCGGTTCGGTTGTGGCCTGGCATGGAACTCCCGGTCAGGCGGACGCCCTTCGCGTCTGGCGCTTCGGGCGGGCTCAACGGGAGGTGGTTCTGGAGGGCCCTCCGGGTTTTTGGCAGGGGACGCTGGAAGTGCGACACGGTCAGGACGTCGCCGGCGTGAGTTATGCCAGCCTCTGTGGCGCACAAATGGAGATCGCGCTCGAAAACTCACCCGCGCCGGACCTGATCGAAGTCACCGCCTCGCCCATGGGGTGCTCATCGTTCGGCGTGACCGATGTCCCCACCCTCTCCGTCCTGGCGATTCCCCGCCCGTCGCCTCTCAGCGGCGAAGGGGCCCTGCTCCGACCCCCATACGTTGTGGATCGGCTTGCGCTGGCCCACGAATCGCCGGGGCGGACAACGGGATTCTCGTTCGGTCCCGTCCGGTCTGACGACACGCTGTACCTGATCCTTGGAGGCCGCCACTGGGTCTATCCACCCAGCGATAGCGGCGTGTTGGACGTCTCGAACATGGCCCGGGAGACCGGGCTCTGTACCTGAGCCTACCAGCACTAGAGTACAAGCCAGTACTAGGCGTACGTGTTCAACATCACCGGCATGATTAGCATCATCATGCTCTCTCCATCCCTCTGCTCGAGTGGGGTAACTACACCGGCACGATTGGGGGAGGAAAACTCGAACAGGACTTCTTCGGCGTCAAGGTTCGAGAGCACCTCGGTGAGGTAGACGGCATTGAAGCCGATCACCATCTCTTCGCCCTGGAATTCTCCGGGGACGGTTTCACGGGCCTCGCTGGCTCGCTCAATGTCCTCGGCGGAAATGCGGACATCGTCGGGCGAAATGGCCAGACGGATCTGGTTGGTCATGCTGGAGGAGTACAGGGCGACACGGCGGACCGCTGCGAGCATGTCCTCGCGGTTGACGGTAAGCTGCTTCTCGTTGTCGACCGGAATGACGGCCTGGTAGTTTGGGTAGGGCTCATCGATCAGACGGGCCAGAACACGGGACCTGTCGAAATCAAACGCGACGTATCCACCATCCACGCTGATGGTACAGGGCGCATCGCTGGCGACCTTCGCCGCGAGCGACATGGCCTTTTCCGGGACCACGAACTGAATCTCGGCCTCGCTGGTCATGGTCTCCAGGGTGAGCTTGACCAGGCGGTGCCCATCGGTCGCGACCGCCTTCCCGCCCTCACTGCCAATCTGGAAGAAGATCCCCATCATCGCCGGGCGAAGGGCGTCCTTGCTGACCGCGAAACCCGTCTTCTGAATGGCTCGCTTCAGCAGCGAACCGGTGGTCTCGATGCGATCGGACTCCGTCAGTTCGGGGAGAGCTGGATAGTCGGCGCCGTCAAAGCCCACCATCTTGTATCGTCCGTGATCGGTGGTCAGCGTGACATTGTAGTCGCCGTCGGCCTCAAAGCTGACGGGGACTTCCGGCAACGCACGCAGCGTATCGATCAGGCGCTTGGCTGGAACGGCCACTCGCGTCGGGCCTCCGGCCGTGCCTACCTCGACCGGAAGGGACAGCTTTTGCCGAATTGAAATCTCCAGATCGGTCGCACTCAGCCGGAGAGCCGCTCCGTCCTGCTCAAAGAGGATGCACTCCAGAATCGGAAGGGTGCTCTTGGACGGGACGGCGCCGTTAACGGTTTGGAGGGCACGAAGCAGCTCTACGCTGGAAGCGGTGAATCTCATTGCTCGGGGGCCTTGGGCCTATGCAAGTCGATGGACAGAATGGGGCGGAGCGGACGGAATGGTCGATTCCGAACGGACACACGACGGATGCCCGGAAGTTAACGCGCATATATATGGCGTGCCTTTCTCGGGATGCCCGCCGGGGACTCTTTCCTGTGAAAAGAGGCGGGTCACCTGGAAGGTGCAACGCGGACCTTTTCCAATCAGCCGTTACCGGGCCTTATTCCACCTCAGCGCGCGCGCAACTGAAGCCGATTTCCGATTTCCTCGATCATGCTCTTGAACTTCGGGTCGGTCTCGATCTGGTTCTCCACGCTTTGGTTCGCATGAATCACGGTCGAGTGATCCCGGCCCCCGAAGTGAAGGCCGATTGTCTTCAGAGAGTGCTGGGTCAGCTGCTTGCTGAAGAACATGGCCACCTGTCGGGCCTGAACCACTTCGCGCTTCCGCGTCTTGGCGCGGACCAGATCCTCCGGGATGGAGAAGTAGTCGCAGACCAACTGCTGGATCTCCTCAATGGTCAGCGTGACCCGGGTCTCCTTGATGAGGTCGGCCAGGACCTCCCTCGCCATGGTGACATCAATCTCCCGCTTTCGGAGCGTGGAATGCGCCAGGAGTCGGATGAGCGCTCCCTCCAACTCGCGGATGTTGCTCTTGATGTTGTGCGCGACAAACTCCAGGACGTCATGGGAGACGTCGATTCCATCTTCTTCACTCTTGCGATTGAGGATGGCCGTACGGGTCTCCAGGTCCGGCACCTGAACATCGGCGGCCAATCCCCACTGGAAGCGTGACAGCAGGCGCTCCTCGATGCCGTGAATGTCCTTGGGTGGCCGATCCGCCGACAGAACGATCTGCTTTCCGCTCTGGTGCAGTGCGTTGAAGATGTGGAAGAATTCCTCCTGGGTCTTCTCCTTGCCCCCGAAGAACTGGACGTCGTCAATGATCAGCAGGTCGATCTGCCGGTAGAAGAGCGAGAACTCGGCGACACGGTTGTGCTGGATGGCCTGCACAAACTCGGTCGTGAATCGCTCGCTCGATACGTACAGGACCGACTGCCCCGAGTTGCCCGCGGCCACGTAGTTTCCGATGGCCTGGATCAGGTGGGTCTTGCCCAGCCCGACTCCTCCGTACATCAGGAAGGGGTTGAAGCTGGTCCCGCCCGGGCGTTGGGCGATGGCCAGGGCTGCCGACCGCGCAAGCCGATTGCAGTCGCCTTCGATGAAGCGGTCGAACGTGTAGTTCGGATTGAGGCGGCTGTCAACCTGAACTTTCTGGATGCCGGGGATCACGAAGGGGCTGGAGACCGGGGCAGCCATCTGGGCCGCGATCTCGTGCGTTCTTCCAGACGGAGACGTCACCGCACGGCGGGTTACCGGCGCCTGGGTGGTGTGGGGTTCGTTGGCGGCGTGGCGCGCGGGCAGATGCAGCGAGGCGCCTTCGTACCCCTGCTCCACATCGTCCTTCTCAATGACGACGTCGTAGAACAGCCGACCACCCGGCCCAAGGACCTTGGTCACCGTTTTTCGAAGGAGCGAGTAATAATGCTCCTCCAGCCACTCGTAATAGAACTGGCTCGGTAGCTGAACCGTCAGCCGGTGCAGCTCTCCCTCAGTCTCCAGCTTAAGTGGCTTGAGGGGTGCAAACCAGGTCCGAAAGCTCTGCCGGCTAATGTTGTCTCGAATGATTTCGAGGCACTCGTTCCAGGCATTTTCCGGGCTCAGGGACATGTATGCGTTCCAGTCGACTTCGGCGTCGACCGGGGGGACAGCGGGATCGTGGATTGCGCTTCGAGGATTCGGGACTCGCGGCTTGTTCACAACCACCCTGATCGGGGCGTAGGCGAACCGCCAATGAGGCAAGACCCTCGAAACCGCTCCGGAAACCGATCCGCCGGCGGTATGAATCGTTGTTGTAGAACACGTTGCACCTCCAACTCGGAACCGATGCCTTATGCAGGCCAGGCCCCGAACAGGAGATCCCGTTCACCCAGCCAGCGTTCCTCACAGTTTGTCCACACTCAAAAATCACGCACGGAGGCAGATTTCGAGCACGGGCATCCCTGAATGAAGACCGGGGTCGACCGGGGGGAAATCGACCGGGAACGGGCCTTGGCGGGGCGGCGCGACTGAATGGTTGACAAAGGGGTTGCGCCAGAAGACTGGATCAATTCCCCGCGTCGGGTGGGACAAAGATTGTAAAGACCCACCCTCGCAACGTCAAGGAGTGAATAGCCTAATTCGGGTTCGGGAATAGGGAATTATCAATCGCGTGGCTTGATCGTGCCGTTTAGGGAGATTGCCCTTGTCAACCAGGTCCTCTTTGCGTACTTTTTCTGGTCTGTGCAATGCTGACGGACTCCACCATGGTGCGTTTTGACATCGGCGGATTCAAGACCGGGGGAAGAAGCCTCTCCAAAGACCTTGAGGCTGCTGAACTCGAACTTGATTCTGAAGACATCAGAGACATCCATGTGGATATCGAACTGGACCGCGAGGGTGATCGCATCCTTGTCCAGTACGATGTATCCGGCACTGCGCACTTGATCTGTGACAGAACAACCGAACCGTTTGCTCAGGAAGTTCAAGGAACCCACTCCTTGCTCTTCGTTCCACATGACCGTGTGGAGAGCGTTACTGACGGCTCAGACGACATCCTTGGTTTTGACCCGACGGATACCGTGCTGGACCTGACCGTACCGGTTCGAGACACACTACTGCTCGCAGTACCGATTCGTAGAATCGCGCCGGGAGCAGAAGACCTGGATATTCCCACCAGCTTCGGTGATACCGGTCAAGACATAGACCCACGTTGGGAGGTCCTCAGGAAACTGAAGGAAGCGTCCACCGAGCCAACCACCGAATCCGAAAGTAGCAATGGCTAATCCCCGTAGAAAAAATTCGAAGGCACGGTCCCGCAGCCGCCGCGCCCACTACTACAACCGCCTTGAGGCTCCCACCACCATGGAGTGCCCCAATTGCGGTGAGACCAAGTTGATGCACCACGCGTGCCCCGCTTGCGGCCAGTACCGCGGTCGGCAGATCGTCGATCGCAAGGAAACCGCTTAGGCGGCCTCCGGGCGAATGAAGGCAATCCGAGTCGCGGTTGATGCGATGGGCGGCGACCATGCTCCGGGCGTGGTCGTGGATGGTTGTGTCGCCGCGGCACGACGGTCGGAGGATGTTCAGGTCATGCTTTTTGGGCCTGAAAACGTCCTGGCCCCATTCGTCGGCCAGGCCGATACTCCGGCAAATCTGTCGGTCCATCACGCCCCGCAGGTCATCGAGATGGCCGAGTCGCCTGCGGCAGCCGTCAAGGGGAAGCCCGATTCATCGCTGTGCCGGGGTCTCGGCGCGGTCGCTCACGGACACGCCGACGCCTTCATCAGTGCGGGCAATACGGGAGCCTGCATGGCGGGTTCGTTGTTCATTCTGGGGCGTCTGGCCGGCATTTCCCGCCCGGCCATTCTGGGCGTGTACCCGACCATCAAGGGTCGCTGCATGCTCCTGGATGCCGGCAGCAACATGGACTGCAAGCCCGAGCACCTGCTTCAGTTCGCTCACATGGGCTCGGTCTACTCGGAGCGGGTGCTCAAGGTGGAACGCCCTACCGTGGCCTTGATGAATGTAGGCGAGGAGCCCGGCAAGGGAAACGAGCAGGCAAAGGCGGCTTTTGAGTTGCTCAAGGGCTCGAACCTGAATTTCGTTGGCAACATTGAGGGCCGCGACGTGATGGAGCATGCCGCAGACGTTGTCGTGTGCGACGGGTTCGTGGGCAACGTCATGCTCAAGCTCGGCGAGAGCATCGCGACCGTCCTGCCGCGCATGCTGGCCGAGGAAATGACCCGGCATGGCATGTCCCGGGAAGAACAGCAAACGGCCGCCCGAGCCCTTTCACTGCTCGCGCGCCGGTTTGACTACGAGGAGTACGGCGGCGTCCCGCTTCTCGGTGTAAAGGGCTCCGTCATTCTCGGTCATGGAGGATCGAAAGCGAGGGCCTTCGAGAATATGGTTCTGGTGGCGGTGGAAGCCGCCAGGCAGGACGTACCCGGCTCCATATCTGCGTCCCTCGCCTCCTGAGCGAGCCCGCCGTGCGACCCTGATGGCGCCGGTCGTACTTTGAGCCTCCGAGTTTCACGTTCGTTCATAAATCCCCGCCCAAGTTCATGGTGCAAGCGGCTATCTCCGCCATCGGTCACTACCTCCCAGAGGACCGGATGACGAATGCAGATCTCGAGAAGCTCGTCGACACATCGGACGAATGGATTCAGAGCAGGACCGGAATCAGAGAGCGGCGGATTCTCAAGGATCCAACCAAGTCCACGGCCTTCATGGCCAGCCGGGCCGCCGAGGAGGTCTTGCGCAAGCGCGGGATCGGAGCAGACGAAATCGAGGCGATCATCGTCGGAACGGTGACGCCCGATATGTTTTTCCCGGCCACCGCGGCGCTGGTGCAGGCGAATATCGGAGCGACCAACGCATGGGGCTTCGACCTTTCAGCCGCGTGTAGCGGATTCCTGTTCGCCCTTTCGACCGGAGCGAAGTTCATCGAGTCGGGGCGGCACAAGAAGGTCCTCGTGATTGGCGCCGACAAGATGAGTTCGATCCTGGACTACTCGGACCGAACAACGTGCGTGTTGTTCGGGGACGGTGCAGGTGCAGTGTTGCTGGAGCCCGCCGAGGACGGCATCGGAATCATCGACTCCATCGAACGAACGGACGGTTCCCAGTGGGACGTGCTGTGCATGCGCGGCGGCGGTAGCCTCATCCCGGCAACCCATGAGTCTATTGACCAGGGTCTGCACTACATCACCCAGGAAGGTCGCTCGGTGTTCAAATACGCGGTGACCGGTATGGCGGACGTCGCGGTCGAGATCATGGAGAAGAACAACCTGACCGCAGACGACATCCGGTACCTAGTCCCGCATCAGGCGAATCTCCGGATCATCGATGCCACGGCCCGCCGCATGGGAATCGACTCCGAGAAGGTGATGCTCAACATCGAGCGATACGGCAACACGACGGCCGCAACAATTCCACTCTGCCTGGCCGACTGGGAGTCCGAGCTACGGCGGGGTGACGGGTTGGTCCTCGCGGCCTTTGGCGGCGGCTTTACCTGGGGCGCCGTCTATCTGAAATGGGCGTACGACGGCTGTGATGTCGCGATCCACCCGGAATTGGTAAACGTTCTGGCAAACTGATCCATGGCTCACGTCTCCTTTCTGTTTCCCGGACAAGGCTCGCAGTATGTAGGAATGGCGCAGGACCTCTACGCCACGAGCGCAGAAGCCCGCACGGTGGTCGATGCGGCCGACGACCTGCTTGCAGTCTCGCTTTCGTCCCTGATGTTCGGCTCCGGTGATGCCGATCAGGATGCGGAAGCACTCCGGCAAACGGAGGTCACGCAGCCGGCTCTCTACGTGCACAGCATGGCGACCGTCGCGGTCCTGAAGAAGTTTCAGGTGTCCTTCGACATGGCCGCAGGACACAGCCTGGGCGAGTACTCCGCCCTTGCCGCGGCCGGCGCCCTCTCGTTCGAGGATGGGCTGCTCCTGGTGCGCGAGCGCGGACGGCTCATGGCTGAGGCCGGCACGCAATCGCCGGGCGCGATGGCTGCCATCATCGGCATGGATGACGCTGATGTTGAGGCAGTTTGCCGCGATATCGCAGACGGTGTCGTCGAGCCAGCGAATTTCAATTCCCCCGGACAGGTGGTGATATCCGGCGAGGAATCAGCTGTGGAGCGGGCCATGGCGTTGGCCACAGAGCGCGGCGCCCGGCGCGCGATCGCACTTCCAGTCAGCGGCGCGTTTCACTCGCCTTTGATGGGCCACGCCCGTGACGGTCTGGCCGAGGCACTGGAAGGGGTTGCCATCAAGGCTCCCCGTTGCCCGGTGTACCTGAACGTCACCGCGGCACCCTCCAGCGACCCCGAAGAGATTCGAGCTCGGCTGCTCGAACAGTTGATGGCCCCGGTGCGATGGTCGCAGACCCTGGTGGCCATGCAGGAGGCGGGAGCCGGTTCGTTCGTGGAGGTCGGCGCAGGCAAAGTCCTGAGCGGACTGGTGAAACGGACGCTGGGCCGCACGGTATCCACATCCGCGATTGGGACTTCAGAAGACATCAGCGCGTATATCAACTCGATAGCATGAATCTGGACCTGACAGGAAAGACCGCACTCGTGACCGGTGGCACCCGTGGCATCGGCCGGGCCATAGTTGAGGCGCTGGCCAATGCCGGTGCCAAGGTGGCCTTCACGTATCGATCCTCGACAGAGGAGGCCGAGACCCTCCTGGCCGACTTGACCAAACGCGGCGTCGAGGCCCTCGCCCATCAGGGAGATGCCGCCGACACAGATGCCGCCAACGAGGCCGTCAAGTTGGTGATGGACACGTGGGGACGCGTGGACATTCTGGTCAACAATGCCGGGATTACGCGAGACGGACTCATGCTCCGCATGGGCGACGACGATTGGAATGCGGTGATCAACACGAACCTCAAGAGTGTCTTCAACTTCTGCAAGGCTGTCTACCGCCCCATGATGAAGCAGCGCGGTGGAGCCATCGTCAATCTGAGTTCCGTGGTTGGCGTCACGGGAAATCCCGGACAGACCAACTACGCGGCCTCCAAGGCGGGCATAATCGGGTTTTCGAAAAGCCTGGCCAAGGAGCTGGGTGGGCGCGGGGTAACCGTAAATGTGGTCGCTCCCGGCTACGTGGCCACGGACATGACCGCATCGCTCTCGGAAGCCGCCCAGAATGCCATGCTGGGCGCCGTTCCCCTGGGGCGCCCAGCCACACCTGCTGACGTCGCAGGAGCAGTTATTTTTCTGGCTTCGGGTGCAGCCACCTATATCACAGGTCACGTGTTGCACGTGGATGGCGGACTCGCCATGTAGGCCCGGCTCTGCCGGGCATTAAATGAGATCAGCGTTGAGTAACGGAAGTCGTTATACCAAGTCAATTGACCTAACCTCCCGGGCACGCCTGGAAGAGAAAGTCGAGCGGAACAAGTCCGCCTTTCTGGAGCCCGATGTGGCCCTCGATCCGGCGACAGTCGAAAGTTTGCCGGAGGCTCTCCAGCGCGGCGTGGCCAATGCAGGCTGGAAGACGCTGATGCCGGTACAGGCGAAGGCCATCCCCTACCTGCTGGAAGGAAGGGACATGATTGTCCAGTCCAAGACCGGCTCGGGAAAGACAGGCGGCTTCCTTCTGCCCCTGTTCGACAAGCTGGATCCAAGCCTCAAGCAGCCGCAGGCGCTGATTCTGAGCCCGACCCGTGAGTTGGCCCGTCAGATCTACGAGGCTTTCGAAGAAATGAGCGGCCCCGGGGGCCTGACTTCTACCGTGATCTACGGGGGTGTCAAGTATCAGTCGCAGCTGGATGCCCTGGAGCGAGGAACGCAGGTAATCGTCGGAACGCCGGGCCGGGTTCTTGATCACATTCAGCGGAGAACGCTGAATCTGGATCACATGCGGGTATTTATTCTGGATGAAGCCGACGAAATGCTGTCGATGGGCTTTCTGCCGGATATGAGGGAGTTGCGCCGCGTTCTCCCGGTTGACCGGCAGTCCAGCATGTTCAGCGCGACGATGCCGATGCGCGTCCGCAGCCTGGCAACCGACTTCCTGAAAGACCCGGGATTCCTGTCGCTCTCCACCAAGAGTGTGGCGGTGGCCGAGATTCAGCACAGGTACTACCGGGTAGATCCCATGCAAAAGGACCGAACCCTGCAGCGCCTGATCGAGCTGGAGAATCCGGAGAGCGCGATCATTTTCGCCAATACGAAACGGGAGGTCGAGTACCTCGGCACCTTCCTTACCAACTACGGCTACGATGCGGCCAGCATCTCGGGTGACCTCTCGCAGGCCGCCAGGGAGCGGATCATCAAGCGTATCCGGGCGGGAAACCTGCGCTTTCTGGTGGCCACGGATGTCGCGGCCCGGGGGATCGACATCTCGGACCTGAGTCATGTCTTCATGTATGACGTGCCTCAGGATCAGGAGTATTACATTCACCGTGCTGGTAGAACCGCGCGTGCCGGGAAGACGGGGACGGCGATCGTGCTTGCCACGATTGACACCGAGACCAGTCTGAAGCGCACCACACACAAATACGGTATCGATTTGGAACGAGGAGAAGTACCCACGGATGATGATGTCAGCGCCCGCGTAAGCGAACGCATGACCGTCACACTGGAAAGTCTGTTCCGCGGGAAAACCAACATGAACAGGGAGCGGCTTGCGCGCTTCATCCCGATAGTCGAGGAACTGGCCCGCGAGGAGCCCGAACTGCTGGCCATGCTGGTGGACGACCTGTACCACGAGAAGCTGCACGAGAATCCAAACGCTCCGGCCTCCCGCGAAGCCGAGACCGAGAAGGCCGAGACTCCGGGGCGCTCCGGCGGTGATCGCGATGGTGGCAGGGATGGCGGCCGCGGCCGCGGACGGCGCCGCTGATGAGGCGTTTCGCAGGATTTCTGGTTCTCACCTTGATGCCCGCTGTCGTGGTGGCGCAAACAACGACCACGGCGGTCCGGCCGGATGAGGAGGCCGCCGATTCCGTCACGGTTTCGGCAGACGATTTCCGGCTGTATACCGGCGACGGGCACTCCCTGAGCTGGGACGATCTCGCAAGCCGGGTGGCAGATGCCGACGTGATCTTTGTGGGCGAGAACCACAATGATCCTGTCGCTCACCACATCGAGTTGGCGGTTCTGGAGGCGGCGCTTGCGCTGGAGCGCCCCGCTACGGCGTCTCTGGAGATGTTTACCCGGGATGTTCAGGGTGTGATTGAGGAGTATCTGGCCGATCTGATTTCCGAGAAACTGTTTCTGGCCGAGAGTCGTCCCTGGAAGAACTACGACACGGACTACCGACCGTTTGTCGAGGCTGCGCGTGAGGCCGGCAGTCCCGTGATCGCGGCCAATGCGCCGCGCCGGTACGTCAATATGGTAAGCCGGATGGGTCCGGGATCTCTTTCCGAGTTGCCGGCAGACGCCATGAAGTGGCTCGCTCCGCTGCCCTACAAGGGTGCCTCGGTGGCCTACAAGGCCGAATGGGATGCGCTGATGTCTGAGGCCATGTATGGCATGCCGCAGGACACGAGTTCGTCGTCCGGACAGCACGGAGCCATGGATAACGCGCTGGCGGCCCAGTCGCTCTGGGATGCCACCATGGCGTTTTCCATCGCCGAACACCTCCTCACGAGTCCGGCCAGCCGAGTGGTGCACATTGTGGGCTCGTTTCACGTGCGCAACGCTACCGGAATCCCGGAGCATCTGGAGCGATATCGTCCCGGGACAAAAACGCTGATCGTGGTCGTGGAGCCGTCGGAAGATCCGGAAGCGTTCCTGGAAGAGCACCGGGGCCTGGGTGACATCGTCATCCTTGGGGATGCAGGCCTGCCCCGCTCCTACTAGAGCTCGCGCCCAGGCAGGTGCCGCCGCCTCCCGGTTGAATTTTCCTCGCGGGATCTCCGGAATCGCCCATTCCGACCGATACCAAAGACGGTATGCGAATTGATGCGTCGTCTTGGTATGCGAGTATTCCCCATTCTTCTGATCCTCCTCCTGACCCATGAGGCTCAGGCGCAGTCCACCGTTTCGGTGGTCGCCTATCCTGAGCACATGGCCGGTCGACGAACGGCAAGCGGTCAGGTATACAATCCGCATGGACTGACGGTGGCTCACCCCAGTCTGCCCTTCGGCACGATGCTGGAAATCACCGCCGGGGACAGCTCAGTGATGGTGGAGGTGAATGACCGCGGCCTGATGCTTGGCGATGGGGAGTTGATTCTCTCGGCCGCCGCCATGAACCGCCTGGGTCTGGACCTCGAGGAATCGGGCCGTGTCTCCGTCCGGCGATGGCGCGATGGAAACCGACCGAGCATAGCCGCAGCTGGGAAGTCGGGTTCGACATCCAGAGCCGTCCTGGCGAAGGAAACCAGGACTGCCGCTTCTCTCGAAGTCATCGGACCCGAGCCGAGGGGCCGGCCGGTGCAAGCCAACTCCACCACCGCAGGTACTCCACCCGCGCCCACGCCGCCGGCGGTATCGACGTCGGCATCAAGCGGCCTGTTCGCCGTACAAATGGGGTCGTTTTCCGACAAGGCCGGAGCCTTCAGGCTGGCGGGGACGCTGGACGGCGCGTGGATCCAGTCGGCCACGGTCGACGGGAAGCCCATCCACCGGGTATTCTTCGGACACTTTCGTCAGCGGAACGAAGCCGAGGGTTGGCAGGCCAGGCTGAGCGGCCTCGGGGTCACCGGCTACGTGCGGTCCGTTCCTGACTGATCTGGCAGCTCCAGTTCTCGAACCGGCCAGGCGGATCAGACGAGCGGCGAGGGGGTAAAGACAGACCCACTGAATCACTCGACGATGCGAATTCTTACCGCCACGGCCGTAGCGCTGCTGTTTGCCGCCTGCTCCACCCCTGAAGACGACACCTCGCTCTCGTGCGGGCAGATCCTTCAGGATGCCGTATCCGATGCTGCCATGACCGAATGGAATCTGGACGAGGGCTCCGACGAGGCTAAAGCCCTGCTCTCGCAATACACGCCCTTCCGCCTCACCACGGACCTGAGCGTCCTGTCCGAGAACGAATGCCGGATGCTGCCGCTTCTGATGGAGGCAGCGGACGCGATGGACGAAATCTTCTGGATGCAGGCCTACGGCGACAAGGAAGCCCTGATGGCGTCCATTAACGACCCCGGACTCCGCACTTACGCCGAGATCAACTACGGTCCCTGGGACCGCATCGATGCGGATCGCCCCTTCGTGGACGGCGTGGGCGCCAAGCCCGCCGGCTCAAACCTGTATCCCCACAACATGAGTCGGGCGGAGTTCGAAGACGCGGCTGCCCGTGACGAAAGCCTTCGCTCGCTGTACACCATGGTTCGGCGGGATGCGGGCGAAGGCCTTGATGCCATCCCGTACCACGTGGCCTTTGCCGAGCAGTTGGAGCTGGCCTCGGCGCGGCTCTCCGAGGCCGCGGAGTTGGCCGACGATCCCGGTCTGAAGCGCTATCTGACTACTCGCGCCGCCGCCCTCACCAGCGGCGACTATCTGGAGAGCGACCTGGCGTGGATGGACATGAAGGACAACACCATCGACGTGGTAATCGGTCCGATCGAGACCTATGAGGACGGCCTGTACGGCGGCAAGGCGGCCGCTGAGGCGTACGTGCTGGTCAAGGACCAGGCGTGGAGTGCACGGCTTGCCCGGTACTCGGCGCTGCTTCCAGGACTGCAGCGGGCGTTGCCCGTGGCCGACGCATACAAGGCGGAGGTGCCTGGTTCGGACTCGGATCTGAATGCGTATGACGTCCTGTACTACACCGGAGACTCGAACGCGGGCTCGAAGACCATCGCGATCAACCTGCCGAATGACGAGCGCGTGCAGCTGGAGAAAGGCACCCGGCGCCTTCAGCTCAAGAACGCCATGCAGGCGAAGTTCGACAAGATCCTGGTCCCCATCGCCGGCATGTTGATCGCCGAGGACCAGCGGCAGCACGTCACGTTCGACGCGTTCTTTGGCAACACCATGTTCCACGAAGTGGCGCACGGCCTGGGCATCAAGAACACCATCAACGGGAACGGGACCGTGCGCGAAGCCCTGCGCGAGCATGCTTCCGCGCTCGAAGAGGGGAAGGCCGATATCCTGGGGCTGTTCATGGTGTCAGAACTCATCAAGGATGGCGAGTGGGAGGCTGACATCAAGGACCACTACGTCACATTCCTGGCGGGCATCTTCCGGTCGGTCCGATTCGGCGCGTCCAGCGCCCACGGGCGGGCCAACATGATCCGGTTCAACTACTTCCGCGAGCAGGGCGCCTTCGCCCGGGATGAAGCGACCGGGACCTACAGAGCCGACTACGACCGGATGGCGGAGGCGGCCAATTCGCTGTCCGAGATGATCCTGACGCTTCAGGGTAACGGCGACCACGCCGGCGTCGCGGCCCTGGTTGAGGAATATGGTGTCGTTGGCCCGGAGCTGCAGCGGGATCTGGACCGTCTTGGCGCGGCCGGAATTCCGGTTGACATCGTGTTTGAGCAGGGAATCGGGGCGCTCACCGAGTAGCGTCCGGCCGGACCGCAGTACATTTCGGACATCGCTTTAGCGGGCTGTCGGCGAGGTCGATAAGGGAGTTAACGCTCCCAATCGACCCACCGACATGAAGCTCGACGAATACACGCTCGCCGCCTACCTGGCCGGGGAAACCCCCGACGACGAACGCGCCACCGTGGCGGCGGCACTGGTTCAGGATCAGGAGGCACGCGAAGTGCTGCATATGGCCTGCGAGGCGCTGGCGGCAGCCCTCCAGTTCGGACCTGTACGACGACACCTTGAGGACCACGCGGCCAGGCCGCCGGCAAGACCCGGCCGTAGTGCGCTGGATCGCGAGGCTTTTCGCCCTACCCGCGGTCAGGCTTAATCCGCAATACTTCGAATTCAGTTTAAAGACCGGAACAAACGGGTCTATTTTGCCGAAAAGGGTCGCGCGAGTCTCTTTGAGCGCTGCCCCCGGCCATACGATCGCGGCCATTCACGCGTTCAGGAGACGGAAGCATAACCCGTACTCATTAGAACAAAGGCCAACTCGATCGCACATGATTGAAGTTCAGGGATTGACCAAGCGGTACGGCTCCGAAAGGGCCGTTGACGGCATTTCCTTCGAGGTCAAGTCAGGCGAGGTTCTCGGTTTCCTCGGTCCAAACGGCGCCGGGAAGACCACGACCATGAAGGTCATCACCTGCTTTCTCCCTCCCAGCGAGGGGACCGTTCGGGTCAACGGCTACGATGTTCGGACCGATGCCCTCGAGGTCAAGAGGCAGATCGGGTACCTACCCGAGAACACCCCGCTGTATCTGGACATGCGGGTGTACGACTATCTGGGCTTCATAGCCGCCATGCGAGGCGTCGCGTCGGACCGGCGCGACGGCCGCATCGCAGACATGGCTGAGGTCTGCGGACTGGGCTCCGTCCTGCAGAAGCCGATTGAGGCGCTCTCGAAAGGGTATCGCCAGCGAGTCGGCCTCGCCCAGGCCATGATTCATGATCCAGAGATCCTGATTCTCGATGAGCCGACCACTGGTCTGGATCCGAATCAGATCGTCGAAATCCGGGAGCTCATCAAGGCCGTCGGACGCGAGAAGACGGTCATCCTTTCGACTCACATTCTTCCCGAGGTTCAGGCCTCCTGTGACCGCGTGCTGATCATTCACCGAGGCCGACTGGTGGCGGACGGCACCCCGCAGGACCTGAAGGACAGCTTCTCCGGCGGACAGCGGGTCCGCTTCGGGGTGACCGCGGGCGACGCCGTGCTCTCCACGCTCTCCGGTCGCCCTGATCTTCAGGTCATCGAGCACGTGACAGATCCCGTCGGCGAAACCGTGTTCACGCTCTCCAGCGATCGTCACGACGACATTCGTCCAGACCTCTTCCGCCTGGCCGTCGAGCACGGATGGACGCTGACCGAACTCCATCGCGATCAGGCCAACCTCGAAGACGTGTTTCGCCAGCTCACGGCGGCCTGACCCTCAGTCTCCCTGCCCCCAACGGCGCCAAACCCACACTCAGACAACCCATGCAAGAAGCCTGGACGCTGACCAAGAAGGAGCTGCAGTCGTATTTCGACAGCCCGGTAGCCTACGTGGTGCTCAGCATATTTCTGCTCCTGACCGGGTGGTTCTTCTCGAACGGTCTGTTCCTGGAGAACACGGCCTCGCTCCGCTCGGTGTTCGACATCGTGCCGTTCATTTTCCTCTTCTTCATTCCGGCCATCACCATGTCCACCTTTGCCGAGGAGCGGCGGGCAGGCACGCTGGAGCTGCTGCTCACGATGCCTGTCCGCGACTGGCAGGTGATTCTCGGCAAGCTGATGGCGGTGACGCTGTTCCTGCTGGTCGCGATCGGGATGACCCTGATCTACACGTTCGCTGTGGCCTCGCTCGGAGACGTGGATTTCGGCGCCACGTTCGGCGGGTACCTGGGGCTGTTCCTTCTGGGGATGACCTGCGGCTCGATCGGCATCATGGCCTCCAGCATGACGCGAAATCAAATTGTGGCGTTCATTCTGGGCTTCGGCATCATCTTCGTCCTCTACCTGATGGACAAGGTGACGGCCTTCGTGCCCGGATCGATGTCCGGAGCGATTCAGTACCTGGGGACGGACTTCCACTACCAGAACCTGCTCCGCGGAGTCGTGGACACCCGTGACGTCCTTTATTACTTCTCGATGACGGCCTTCGCCGGACTCGTGACCATGTACTCGCTGGCCCGTCGGCCCGAGTAACCACCTGCCCTCAACTACCCGCAAGCGGACGACGCTGACTATGAAACGGGACTGGACTTCAAGATCGACCATTCTGGTGATTGGACTCATCCTCGTGGTGATCAATCTGATTGGCCTGAATCTGTTCGGGCGATTGGACCTCACCGACGACGAGGTGTACTCACTCTCCGACGCCTCCATCAATATTGTGGAGGACCTCGATGATCCGGTGACGATCACGGCTTTCTTCACGGCCGACCTGCCGGCACCGTACGGCACAAATCGACGCTTCCTCAAGGACAAGCTGGACGACTACCGGGCCTACGGTGGGCAGAATGTCCAGTACCGGTTCGTTGACCCGGCCGAGGACGAAGACCTGCGGGCGGACGCCCAGAGGCTTGGCATCCCCTCCGTGCAGATTCAGGTGATCGAGAGCGACAACGTTCAGTTCAAGAACGCGTACATGGGCGTGGCCATCGAATACGGAGGAGAGCGTGAGACGGTGCCTGTCGTGCAGGACCTCTCGACGCTCGAGTACGACATCACGGGTGCCATCCGCCGGTTGACCCGGGACGGGCAGCCCAAGGTTGGCTTCCTGACCGGGCACGGTGAGCCATCCCCGACCACGGACATGCAGAACCTGAGCCAGGGCCTGCAGCGGAACTACGAAGTGGCCACGGTTACCGAGCAGAACGGGAGCCTGAGCGCTTCGCCCGATGCCCTGGTGGTGGCCGCCCCGGCCGACAGCCTGTCACCCAGCGTGCAGCAGGCCCTGGACAGCTACCTCATGGGCGGGGGGCGATTGGCGTTTCTTCTGAACCGGGTGGACGCGGATCTCCAGTCGGGTCAGGCCACGGCAAAGTCGGTCGGCCTCGAGCAAATGCTGGCAGCCTACGGCGCGGGTCTCCAGGAAAACCTGATCATGGACAAGCAAAGCTCACCGGTCACGGTGCAGCGTCAGCAGGGCTTCTTCAACTTCAACCAGCAGATCGAGTACCCCTTCTTTCCCATCGCGACCACCTTCAATCAGGACAACATGATGGTGAGTCGCCTCCGGGACATGATGTTCTACTACGTCTCGGAAGTGGATACGTCGGTTGCGCTCCCGGAAGGTGTCCAGCGTGAGGATCTCATCTTCTCCTCGCCGCAGTCCGCGCGTCAACAGGGCTTCTTCATGATCCAGCCGATGGCGCAGCAGTTTCCGATGGAAGACGGTCCGTTCGTGCTGGGTTCAGCCTACACAGGAACGTTTCCGAGCGCATTTGAGCCGGGCCGGCAGAGCCTGCCGACGCGCATCGTTCTGGTCGGAGACGGAGACTTCATCAATGAACGCGTCGTGGGAGGCAATCAGGGCAACATCAGCTTCGGTCTCAATCTTGTCGACTGGTTGGTACAGGATGATGCGCTGCTTTCCATTCGCTCCAAGTCCATCGCGCCGCGCAGTCTCGAGCCCGTCTCGGACAGCCTGAGGCCCTGGGTCAAGTACGGGACCATGCTCGGCCCGGTCCTGCTGGTCATCCTGTTCGGTCTGCTGCGCTGGCGTCGCCGGAATTCGCGGCAGATCGTGCTCGTTCGATCATAGTTCGGATCCACAAACCACTCTCTGACTGAATCGCATGCAATCGAACAGACTCGTTCCCCTGGTTGGCGTGCTGGTGGTGCTTCTGGGCATTGCCTACTTCGCCGGCGTCTTCAATTCCGAACCTTCCACCATTTCCGTCCCCACGGTTGACGTGCCTGTGGAGGACGTCTCGGGCATCAGGATCCAGACCGATTCCTGGGCGGCCGATCTGACGAGGGAAGGAGGCATCTGGCAGGTCACCGAGCCGGGCGGCTCGCGGGCCGATTCCAACTCGGTCTCGCGCCTGCTCGATTCGATTGCGGAGTTGGAATTGAACAGCATCGTGTCCACCAACACGGAACGTCACGAACACTTTGGGGTGGATCAAGCCTCGGGTCGCTACCTGACGCTGACGTGGGACGATGAGGACTATGCGCTGGTGGTGGCGTCGCAAGGCCCGGACTTCAGCTCCAGCTATGTCCGGCTCGGCGAGTCGCCTGAGGTCTACTCGTCTTCCCGAGTGGCCCTCCCTGCATCCCGAGATCAACTCAGGGACAAGACGCTGGTGAATGTCCCCACGGACCAGGTGCGCTCTGCCTCGATAAGTACGGCGGAGTACGCCTATCAGTTGGACTATCAGGACGGCTGGACGATTACCGAGGAAGGGGCTGCGCCCGCGCCGGCAGACTCCGTCAAGGTGACGAGTTGGCTTCGGCGCTACGCACCCCTCCGTTTTGACGGTTTTGAAGACGGTCTGACGCCCGATTCGGTTTCGGTCACCATGACGGTCGAACTGACCATGGCTTCAGGGCAGACCCGGAGAGTCCTGATGGGAACGCGGGACACCAACCTACTGGCCTTCACCAGCTCGAGCCCTGCCATCATGCGGGCGGCCGCAACCCGGCTGGGGACCTTGATCGAGGATCCTGCCGCGCTCAAGGCCGGCGGCTAGCGCCTGAATCAGGAAGCGGCCTCAGCGGATGCTGGAGCGACGGCGGGTACTGGAGTGACCCGGCCTTCCGGCTCTGGGAGGAAGAAGATCACCATGATGGCCATGAGCGCGATGGAGACTGCGCCGATCACCGTGTTCGCTCCGAAGCCGTACCGCGTAAACGCAAGCCCGGCTATTCCGCCTCCGATTCCAATACCCACCTGACCCAGCGAAACGGCCAGGCTCATCAGCACCCCGCGCCGATCGGCCTCGACCAGCTCGGTCATCAGCGACTGGAGCGGACTGATGCGCATCGATATGGTGACCATGACGAGTCCGAACATCAGGTAGGCTACCAGCATGGAGTGCACCACTACGGTGGTGAGGAGCATGACCAGAGCCAGCCCCACGCAGGAAACAATGATGAGCGGTTTCCTGCCGACGGTATCCGAAATGCGGCCCGCAAGCGGTCCCGTGATGACATTGACGATGCCGCCCACCAGGAACAGGGATGCGATGGCATTGCCGGTGACCGAGAGTTCGCGCTCCAGCCACGTCGGCAGGTAGATCACGTAGATCCCGATCCCGAAGAACATCAGGAAATACACGATCGTGGCCGAAACGATGGTGTTGTCCCGCAAGAGTTCGCGGTAGCTGCGCACGGCACCCATGAAGGAGAGCGGGTGCGCGCTTCGCTTCACGTCAGGCTGTGGAACGAAGAAGAACATCAAGACGGTTGCGGCACCCATGGTGGCCGCGAACATCAGGAAGGCAGAGCGAAAACCGAAGTGCTCGGCCAGAATGGTCCCGATGGGAATGCCCACAATCTGACCTGCGGCGATACCGCTCATGACCCAGCCGTTGGCCCACCCCCGCCTCTCGTAAGGGAAGTAGTCGCCGACGTAGGAAACGGCGCCGCCGGAGAGCATGCCACCTGCCGCACCGGCTGCTGCCCGCACCACCAGAAGGCTGGTGAAGGAGTCGGCTACGGCGTGGAGCATCAAGGCAACCGCCATGGAGCCGCAGCCAACGAGAAGGACCAGTCGCCGGCCTACCCTGTCAGAGATGGGTCCGATAATCAGGGCAAAGATGCTCAGAAAGACGGCGTACGAAGTGATCAGCCATCCCAAGCGCGCCTCGGAGACCATCAAGGCCTCGCCGATGCGTGGAAGAATCGGCGAGATGATGATCACCTGGCTGCTGGATGAGAACACCATCAGCCAGAGGCCGAACAAAACCAGGTAGGGGTGGGAATTTTGGCCGCGCTGCATGGGCAAAGGTCGTCACAACAGCAATCGGAAGCGAGTGCACGGCTCCCGTTGCCTCAACCGTGTCGACCCTGCCGAGAGCGCTTCGATAATCCAGGGGAAACATCTGCGTAACAACGGCTGGCTAGTCTTGTGGACCGGGAGGAAAAGAATCCTCAAGGATCAAGAACGACACGCTGGCCGAGTCGCCAGGACGCAATAGATGAAACAATGGCTTTTCCGCACCATCCTGGGACTGCTCCTTGCGGTGGTTCTGCAAGGCACGCTGGTGGCACCGTCTCCTGTCCAGGCCCAGGTGCCGACCAACCGGAGTGCTGCAAATACCCCGACAAAGACCACGAAGGCAGTTAGAGGAGCCATCTTCGGATTCATAGTGGATGATCAGGACGGCTGGCCTTTGATTGGCGTTAACGTGGTGATCCAGGGTACGCTTATCGGTGCATCGACGGACCTCGATGGCAGGTTCGAGATTCCTGAACTGGAGCCCGGCCTCTACACGCTTGAGGCAACATATATCGGGTACAGTACCCTTGTAATCGAAGCTGTAGAGGTAGATGACGGGTTGTCTACCCGGTTGGATCTGACGATGTCCTCGTCGACCGTACTGCTTGGCGATGTCGTTGTCGAGGCGCGTGCCCTGCAAAACACGGAGGCAAACCTGCTCAGAATGCGGGCAAAATCGGCGGCCGTCTCCGACGCGATATCGAGCGAAGAGATCAGCCGGTCTGGAAGTTCCAATGCGGCCGATGCGATGACAAAGGTCACCGGCGCCTCCGTAGTGGCTGGCAAGTATGTGTACATCCGTGGCTTGGGAGACCGGTACTCGTCCACCACGCTGAATGGGTCCGCACTGCCAAGCGCGGACCCGGACAGGAAGTCCTTCCAGCTTGATCTCTTTCCGTCGAGCCTGCTCGACAACATCGTGACGACGAAGACCTTTACACCAGACAAGGCCGGATCCTTCAGCGGAGGACTGGTGGATGTCGGCACCAAAGACTTTCCAGATCGGCTGACGATGCAGTACTCAGTTTCCTCCTCGGTCAACTCGCAGACAACGCTGGGTGAAATGATCGCCTACGAGGGATCCTCCACGGATTGGGTGGGCCGCGACGATGGCTCCCGGGCGCTGCCGGACATCGTTTCGGATCCTGCCGTGCAGCTCCCGACGGAATTCGAAGCGCGGCGGGACCCCGAGAAGGCTGCCATATTGGACGCTGCCTCCAGAGCGTTCAACGGTGTGATGACGCCGGGAGTCAGGACGGCACCGGTAAACCGATCCATTTCAGCATCCGTCGGCAACAACGTTGACCTCTTCGGCAAACCCTTCGGGTTCACGATGTCCGGCACCTATGGCAACACTTTCAGTGCCTACTCGGGTGGAACGGTCGGGCGTTGGGAATTGATTGGGGGGCAGGTCAGCGATATCAACAAGCTGACATCCACACGATACTTCGGCTTGGAGGAGGACCGACCGGTGTCTACACCCGGCTTCGACCAAAAGGGCTCACAGGAGGTGAATTGGGGCGTTCTTGGGACGTTCGCCTACAAGCCGCATCCAAGGCACTCGGCGAGTGTGACATTCATGCGAACGCAAAGCGGCATCACAGAGTCACGCCAACTCGAGGGGTACTGGGTTGACCTTTCGGGCAACTCAACGTTCCAGACCCGGGTCCTTGGCTACAAGGAACGCGCACTTCGCTCGATCCAGGGGCGGGGAGAACACGCCTTCAATTTCGGGACGTTGAACTGGCGTGCCTCAACGTCCGACAACAGTCAGGACGAGCCTGACCTACGGTACTTCTCAAACCACTACACCGCCCGCGATCGGGATTCGGATGGCGTCTATGAGGACACGCTGTACCAGAGCCCAGCGTCGCTCTATCCGGCACCGACCCGGTTCTACCGGAACCTGAAGGAGCGCACCACCGATCTCGGTGCCGACTTCACGGTCCGATTCCGCCAGTGGGCTGGTGAGCAGTCTCTGATCAAGATTGGCGCGGCTTGGACAGATACAGAGCGCGATTTTCGCGAGCGACGGTTTGAGTACAAGACGGGTCGGGGCGTCCGTTACGGCGAATTCGGCGGGGATAACAATGCCTTCTTCCAGTCGGTGGGGATCAATGGCACCACGTCGAGTGGCCAGCCGATCTTCGCCAACTACATCCAGGAGGCGTCATCCGATCGTTCCAACTACGACGGAAGCCAAACCGTCACGGCCTTCTACGGAATGCTGGAGATGCCTCTAGCCAAGGGGATCCGATTGATCACGGGGGCACGCCTCGAATCAACGGGAATGCTAACCGTATCGGGCGACTCCACGCTCGCAACCGGGAATCTGGACAACCGGGATTGGCTTCCTTCGGCCAATCTGGTCTGGGCAGTCGGTCGGAAAATGAACCTGCGCGTGGCGGCGACGAAGACGCTGGCACGGCCGACGTTTCGGGAGCTGGCACCGTACTCGACGTTCGATTTCGTCGGGGACCTGGTGTTTCGAGGCAACGCCGACCTCAGGCGAACGCTGATCACGAATTATGATCTGAGGTGGGAGTGGTTCACACGTCCCGGAGAGATTACGGCCATCAGCGTGTTCTACAAGGACTTTGTAAATCCCATCGAACGAGTCATTCAGACCAGCGTCGGAAACAACTCGCTTGGCATTCAGAACGTTGCGAGGGGGAGCCTGATCGGTCTCGAGTTCGAGATGCGCCAGCGCCTCGATAGACTCAGCCCACGGCTTAAGAACTTCCAATTCGGCGGCAATCTCTCCGTGGTCGATTCTCGAGTCAGGATTCCGGAGGAAGAATTGGCTGTCATACGAGCCGCAGACCCCGAGGCTGGAGAAAGCCGACAGCTTGAAGGGCAGTCGCCCTATCTGATCAACGTGGATGTTGGTTATGCCAACCCCACTACGGGATTGTCAGCAAGCGTGTTCTTCAATGTATTCGGGTCTCGCCTGATGGCTGTCTCGGAAGGAGCAGCTCCAGACATCTTCGAGCGGTCACGGGGCACGCTGGACTTCCTGATCTCGAAGCGGTTGATCACCGGGATCGTGGTCAAACTGAACGTAAAGAACATCACGAATTCCGCTTACCTGACGAGTCAGGAGTTCAAAGACACGGAGTACGTCTATGGGCGATACACGCTTGGCAGATCGTATTCGATCGGAGTCAGCTACTCCCTCTGACGAGACCGAACATACAGAATTAGACGAAGGCGGCCGCGGGTCGCCTTCGTCATTTCCGGCCACTGTTACGAAATCTATATCCCACTGTTACGATACGGTAAACCGCTTTCCGAGCGAATGGCGAACCCACAACACGCAAGCAAGATGAACCGAACACTCACCACTTTCCTCCTTCTCCTTCTGCCGGGATTCGCGCTGGCCCAGCAAGCCGACCCTTACTTCCAGCCGGTCGACTACCGTGGCGCCTTTGGTGGCGGAAATTGGCTGGAAGGCTGGACCGCTCTGGCAGAAAAAGGCTATCTCCCGACCTCCACGGGCGGGACCACGATTGTAGAGGTCACGGACGCTGATATCCAGTCCGGACAGGACGTGGTCTGGACCGCAGACAACGTCTATCGCCTCAATGGAGTCGTTTTCGTCGAGGCTGGCGCCTCGCTGACTATCGAACCCGGAACCACCATTTGGGGCAAGGCTGGCCAGGGCAATCAAGCCTCCGCGTTGGTTATCACTCGCGGTGCCAAGTTGTATGCCGACGGGACCGCTCTGCACCCGATCACATTCACCGCCGAGGGCGACGACGGCTCACTCACCTATCAGGACCGTGGCCTCTGGGGAGGCGTTGTCATGCTCGGACGGGCCACGACCAACAACCAACCGGACGGTACCAAGCAGGTCGAAGGCATCAACGAGATCGCCGGCGCGGGTGATGATCGTGCCACCTATGGAGGCACTGACGACAACGACTCCTCGGGCATTCTCCGCTACGTTTCCATTCGCCATAGTGGAATTAACGTTGGAGATCAGGCTGGAAACGAGATCCAGGGACTCACACTCGGAGGCGTCGGCCGCGGGACGGTGATCGAGTATATTGAGTCATTTGCATCTTCCGACGACGGATTCGAGTGGTTCGGAGGCACCGTGGATACGCGGTATCTGGTGTCGGCATTCAACGAGGATGATTCCTACGATTGGGACGAAGGATTCCGTGGTCGGGGGCAGTTCTGGTTCGCGATCCAGGCGACCGATGTCGGAGGACGTGTGGCCGAGATGGATGGCGCCACCGGCAACGAATTCTTCGAGCCCTTCGCCAGACCGATTCTATCCAACGTCACCTATCTCGGGACTACGGACGGACTCACCGCCGGCGATGGAGCCGAGATGCTGATGTTTCGTGATAACACCGGCGGTGAGTATCACAACTCCATCTTTCAGGATTACGACGCCGCTTCGGGCGGCCTGGCGATTACGGTCGAGGACATTGACAACACGGGCTCCAAGCCGGCTGACAGCCGCCAGCGGTTGGAAGACGGTGATCTGATTCTTGCGAACAACCTGTGGTTCGGTTTCGCAGCCGGGACCACGGTCGCGGATGTGGCCCCACAGGACTTCGTTCAGACGATGCTCGGTGCCAACAATAATACCCTGGCGGACCCTCAGCTCAGGGGCGTCGATCGCGACGACCCGAATGGTGCCCTGGATCCTCGCCCGGCGGCCGGAAGCCCAGCGTGGAGCGGTGCCGTGCCCCTGGCCGACGGTTTCTTCTCTCCCGTGCCCTATCGGGGGGCCTTTGGCACCTCGAACTGGCTCGAGGGCTGGACTGCCCTTCATCAGAAGGGCTACCTGGCACCGACCACCACCGGCAGCACCGTAGTGGACGTTTCCGACGCGGACATAGGCGCCGGTCAGACCGTGATCTGGACTCCGGACAACATCTACCGTCTCAGTGGTGTGGTCTTCGTCGAGGATGGCGCGACTCTGATAATTGAGGCCGGGACCAAGGTCTGGGGCGTGGCTGGCCAGGGCAATGAGGCCTCCGCCCTGGTGGTCTCCCGCGGCGGAAAGATCTACGCCGAAGGCACACCGGTGAACCCAATCGTCTTCACAGCAGATGATGATGACGGCAGTCTTACCTATCAGGACCGTGGTTTCTGGGGGGGTGTCGTTCTCCTGGGTCGCGCGACCACGAACAATCAGCCTGACGGGACTAAGCAGGTCGAAGGGATCAACGAGATCGCTGGAGCCGGCGACGACCGTGCGACCTACGGAGGCACGGACGATACCGATTCCTCCGGATTCCTGCGGTACGTATCCATCCGCCACACCGGTATCAATGTCGGAGACCAGGCCGGAAACGAGATCCAGGGACTCACACTTGGGGGCGTTGGCTCTGGCACGGTCATCGAGTTTGTGGAGTCCTTCGCCTCGGCAGATGACGGGTTCGAGTGGTTTGGCGGTACCGTGAACACACGAAACCTGGTGTCTGCCTTCAACGAGGACGATTCCTACGATTGGGATGAGGGCTTCCGAGGGAAAGGGCAGTATTGGTTTGCCATCCAATCCACAGATGTCGGAGGCCGGGTGGCCGAGATGGACGGCGCCACCGGGAACGAATTCTTCGAGCCCTATGCACGTCCGATCCTGTCCAATGCGACGTACCTGGGAACGGTCGGTGGCCTGACCGCCGGCGATGGTGCCGAGATGCTGATGTTCCGCGACAACTCGGCCGGGGAGTACCACAACTCCATTTTCCAGGACTACGACGCGGCCTCCGGAGGGCTGGCCATAACGGTCGAGGACATTGACAACACCGGATCCAAGCCTGCCGACAGCCGCCAGCGGCTCGAGAACGGTGAGTTGGTCCTTGCGAACAACATCTGGAGCGGCTTCGCTGCTGGAGGATCCCTCGCCGACTTCGCCCCCCAATCATTCGTGCAGGCCATGCTGCAGGCCAATGGAAACGAAGTGGCCGACCCGATGCTGCGCGGCGTGAACCGGGATGAGCCTGCCGCAGGATTGGATCCCCGGCCAACTGTTGGAAGTGTCGCGCTTCGCGGCTCTGTCGCCATCACGACGGGGGTCGTTCTGAGGAATACCGAGGTGCCGGCTGGATTTACCCTCGATCAGAACTACCCGAACCCATTCAATCCGGTCACGACCATCGCATTCACGCTGGACCGGACGCAGTCAGTTGACCTGACCGTGTTCGACCTGCTGGGTCGTCGGGTGTTGACACTGCTGACGGGTGCGCAGGCACCCGGTGCATATCACCTCCAGTTCGATGCCTCGACCCTTACGTCCGGTCTGTACGTCTACCGACTCCAGACGGAAGCGGGCGCCGTCGCTCGGACGATGATGCTCCTCAAGTAGGGTCGCGCAGACTTCCGGCTCAACCCTACGAGTTCATCACGACCATGAACTCGTCATTGTTGCGGGTCCCGCGCATCTTGTCCAGGAGCCAGGTCATTGCCTCGACGGGTTCCTTCTCGGCAAGCAGCCTGCGGAGAATCCAGATTCTGGACAGCTTCTTGTCCGGAATCAGCAGCTCCTCGCGACGCGTTCCCGACTTAACCACGTTGATGGCCGGCCAGACACGGCGATTCGCCATGTCCCGATCGAGCTGCATCTCGGAGTTACCCGTTCCCTTGAACTCCTCGAAGATCACCTCATCCATTCGGCTCCCCGTGTCGATCAGCGCGGTACCAATAATGGTCAGCGAACCGCCTTCCTCCACGTTCCGGGCCGCGCCAAAGAAGCGCTTCGGTCCGCGAAGCGCGCCCGCCTCCATACCACCGGACATGGTCCGGCCGGTGCTGGGGGACACGGTATTGTGCGCTCTCGCCAGTCGGGTAATCGAGTCGAGCAGGATCACGACGTCCTGTCCCGCTTCCACGAGCCGCTTGGCCTTGTGCAGCACGATGTCGGCCACTTCCACGTGACGATGCGGATCCTGGTCAAACGTCGAAGCAATCACCTCGGCATCGACGCTCCGCTGCATGTCTGTGACCTCTTCCGGACGCTCATCCACCAGTAGAATCAGCAGGATACACTCCGGGTGATTCGTGACGATGGCGTTCGCAATCTTCTGGAGGAGGATGGTCTTACCGGTCTTCGGCTGCGCAACGATGAGGCCGCGCTGTCCTTTACCGATGGGGCTGAACAGATCGATGACCCGGGTGGAGACCTCGCCGGCCACCGTCTCCATCGTCAGCATCTCCTCGGGGTAGAGGGGCGTTAGATGATCGAACTCGGAGCGGTGCTCCATCTCGATGGTAGTCCGGCCGTTGATCGTGTTGACGTGAATCAGCGCAAAGAACCGCTCGCCCTCCTTGGGCGGCCGGACCTGGCCGTCAACGGTGTCGCCAATCTTCAGGTTGAACCGCTTGATCTGGGAGGGCGACACATAGATGTCGTCCGGGCTCGGCAGGTAGTGAAACTCGGTTGATCGGAGGAAGCCGTAGCCGTCCGGCAGTAGCTCCAGAACACCGACCTTCTGGATCATCCCATCCAGTTCAACAGCCTCCGGATCGTAGTTGCGCATGTACTCCGGCTTGTCGGCATACGCACGCTGCTTGAGTTCCTCCAGGTTTTCGCGGGACCGCGACCTGTTCCGTCCGCGCCTGCGATCCTGATCCGGCGGATCGCGGTATTCCTTGTCGCTGAACCGGCTCGTCTGCTGGCTCTGGGGCTCCTGATTGGAGCGATCGCGCCGGCTGCGGTCGTTCCGGTCGTTACGGTCACTCCGATCGTTGCGATCGCGCTTGTTGCGGCCGCGTGAGTCCTTGTCAGCCCGGTCGCGACGATTGCGGCTGCGTCCGCCATCCCGACCGCCGCGTCCGCCGTCACTATCACGGTTGCTGTCACGACCGCGTCCGCGTCCACGACCGCGTCCTTCAGAACCGCTCTCGCGATCCGCGTCACGGCCACCGTCGTTCTGGCTGTCCCGGCCGCCATCGCGGTTGCTGTCGCGGCCACCGTCGCTCTTGCTGTCCCGGCCGCCATCGCGGTTGCTGTCGCGGCCACCGTCGCTCTTGCTGTCCCGGCCGCCATCGCGGCTACCGTCCCGGCCACGTCTGCCCCGGCTACGACCGCGACTGTTGTCCCGGCCGCCATCGTCTCCGTCGTCAGACCCTTCGCGCGACCTTCCGCGGCCACCGTCGTCACCCTCCTTGCCGCCGGAATCGTCACGGGAGCGGTCGCGTCCTCGTCCCCGACGGTCTCTGGCGTCGTCTTTCCCGCGCGCATCGGCCTCGGGTGCCTCCGACGCATCGTCCGCGGCAGCCTGGGCTCTTAGATCAACCCGCACAATGCGGGATGCAGCCGGGGTTCGCGATCGGCGACGACCATCGTCATCGCCTCCCGACTTCGGCGCGTCGCCCTTCTTTTCGCCATCGTCCGTCTTGGCGGCACGATCGTCTGAGCGTCCACCTCTGCGGTCGCCTCGGCCTCTGCCGGAACGGCCGTTGGATCGGTCGCCGCTGCCCTCTTCCATTTGGACAGGCGGGTCCACGTTCGGTTTTCCGCTGCCTGACTGAACCTCAGCCTGGGCTTCGAGCAGAAGGTAGATGAGATCTTGTTTTCGGAGGTTGGAGAAGCCTGAGAGCTTCAGGCCTTTGGCGAGCTCTTTGAGCTCGGGGAGCTTCTTCTCCTGCAGGTCTGCGATTCGCATCAAGGAGTGTGAGGAGTTTTGGTCCTTGGACCTTCACTGGATTGTGCGGGGCCCGAGACTTCGGGAAACCGCTCGGACCGGACGGTCCTGGGGATGTGTAGTTGGGCGAGTCAGGTGGAAAATTGGCCACTAGCACCCGCCGCTGGGTGCACAAAAACTGGGACGTGTCGGGAGCCCGAATTGTCCAATCGTGATCGGAGGACACCGATCAGATTGGACAATATAGACCCACCGAACCCGCATCGCCAAATACGGCCTCGAACGGGCCTATTCCAGGCAACCCAGAACGCTGCCTACCACCTGATGAGAGCCGGTCACCAGAAGTGCTCGGCCACCCCCGAAATCGCGCAAAAACGCCCCAAGCTGACTCGATTCAACGACGGGACCGACCGGTACGTCAGCGTCCTTGAGAAGACTCTGAAGCTCCGCAGCGGGCAGGGCTCTTGGTGACCCCAGATCCAGGGGATGCACCGTGAACCCAGGCTGCGCCAGCAGAGCGACCACCGACGGAATGTCTTTATCGGCCATCAGCGCAAGCAGAATCTCAGGGGAACGGCCCGTGGCCGCGCGGCCGAATCGTTCGAACAAGGGCCCCAATGCGTCCGGATTGTGAGCCACATCCAGAACGATGAGAGGGTCTGTCGACACCGTTTCGAACCGCGCGCGAAGCCCGGCCAGCAGCCTGACATGGCGCAGTCCCCGTCGAATTGAGGTGGCGAACGCGGCGCGCCCGGTCTGCTCCAGAAACGCCTCGACCGCCAGCACGGCCGTCGTAGCGTTGTCCCGCTGATGGCCTCCCTGCGGTTCCGGGTAGAGGTGGGTGTACCGGCCCGACGCCGTCCGTAGCGTGCGACCCTCCCAGTCCGCGTCCCGTTCAACACTGAACACGGCTCCGCCATGGCTCGCGGCCCGTGCTTCCAGGGCAGAGGCCGCCTCCGGCGCCTGCCGGCCAAGCACGACGGGTGCCCTGTTCTTGATGATGCCCGCCTTTTCTCCGGCAATCGCCGCGAGGGTATCACCCAGGACGTGGGTGTGGTCCAGACTCACCGTTGTGACGACGCTGACGGTCGGGACGAGCACGTTAGTCGCGTCCAGACGACCCCCGAGTCCCACCTCAACAACGGCAAGATCCACGTTGGCCTCCGCGAAGCGGAGCAGGCTCATGGCCACGGTCACCTCGAAGTAACTGGCCTGACATTCCTCTATGTGCGCGCGATGCTCCTCCAGCCGGCGGCCCAGCCAGTCAACCGAGGCTGGCGTACCATCAACCCGCATGCGCTCGCCGGCGTGTCGCAGGTGAGGCGAGGTGTGGAGACCAACCCGCAGGCCATGCGAGGTAAGCATGGCGGCGATCCACGAGGCCGTCGATCCCTTGCCGTTCGTCCCCGCGACGTGAATCACCGGGACGCCGCGTTCCGGGTTGCCCAAGCCGGCCAGCAGGCGCGTGATTCTGGAAAGTCCGGGCCTCAGAGCCACGTCTCCCGCCCGGCCGTACTGAGGCATGGCCATGAGGTAGTCCAATCCCCGCAACGCCTTCAAGTCGTTACTCATCAGCTATCAGCGAAATCCGCCGCCGATCTCCGCCCTGGTGACGGATCGAAATCCGTTTGGTCTCGGTGGGGAGGAGATGGCCCATCCGCATTGGCCATTCGACCGCGACCAGCACGGCGTCGTCCATGCTGTCCTCCAGTCCCATCTCGATGAATTCGCGCTGATGTTGAACCCGGTAGGCATCGACGTGGAGGACGACCCCTTGGGCCGTTTCGTACTGCTGGGCAATCGCGAAGGTGGGACTCGATACCGCGTCGCCATCGCCACCGAGTCCATCAACCAGCCCCTTTACCAGCTGGGTTTTTCCGGCCCCGAGGTCACCCTCCAGAGCCAGCACGGCTCCATCACTCAGCGCGCCGGCAAGTCGCCTTCCAGCGGCGCGGGTCTCCACCGCCGAGGTCGTTTCGATGGGAAACAGACTATCGAAGCCCGCGCCCACGCCTCAGCGCTTCGGGGTCAGCCGGGCCACCGGCAGGATCATCTCTTCCATGGACGCGCCGCCATGCTGCATGGTGTCCTTGTACTTGTTGACGAACCGGTGGTAGTTCGTGGGATACACGAAATAATAGTCTTCCTTCGCGATGATGAAGTTGGAGCTCCGTCCCTTGGAGGGCAGGCCGAACTCCTCCGGATTGCGAACGAAAATGGCGTGTCGGTCATCGCTCTTCAGATTCCGGCCGTACTTGTAGCGCAGGGCCGTGGACGTGTCCCGATCACCGATCACCTTGGTCTCGTGCAGACTGCGAACCGCGCCGTGATCGGTTGTGACAATCACGGTGCAGTCGGCGGCAGCCAGCGTCTGGAACGCCTGATACAGCCAGGAATGCTCGAACCACGTCCGGGTGAGTGCCCGGTAGGCGCGCTCGTCCGGCGCGATCTCCTTCAGCACGGCGGAGTCTGACCGGCTGTGGGCCAGGATGTCAACGAAGTTGACGACAATAGCCGAGAGATCATTCTGCAGGTACTCGTGGACAGACGCCGCAAAATCGCGACCCTCCCGTGTGCCGATGATCTTCGTGTAGCGGGTCTTGGGCTTCTTGTGTCGGCGCTCCAGTTGATCCTTGAGGAGTTGAGCCTCGTTTCGATTCCTGCTGTGCTCGTCGTCCTCGCCGTCGGCCCACATTTCCGGGTATTGACGGGCGAGGTCGATGGGAAGGAGGCCCGAAAAGATGGCGTTCCGGGAATACGGCGTGGAAGTCGGGAGAATCGAATAGTGAAACTCCCGCTCGATTCCGAACAGTGGGTAGAGCAGGCGCTCGAACTCCAGCCACTGATCGTATCGCATGCAGTCAATGACGAAGAAGATCACCGGCTTGCCGCCACCGAGTTCGGGGACCACGTGCTTCCCAACCACCTCATGCGACAACAGCGGTCGCTCTTCGTCGGGTGGCGAATCGATGGACGCGATCCAACCTCTGTACTCCTTTTCGATGTATCGGCAGAAGGCCCGGTTCGCATCCCGAAACTGGTCATCCAGAATCTGACGTGCCCCGACGTCTGTTTCCAAGGCCATGTCGAAGGACACGAGCTTCAGATAGACATCGACCCAGTCGCTGTGATTGAGTCGATCCTGGAGCCGGGAGGAAATGGCCGCAAAGGACTGCATGTAGTCCTGCGACACCTTCTCGCTCTCCAGGCGTCCTCCGTCCAGAAGGCGCTTGCACGTCAGCAACACCTGACTGGGATTGACCGGTTTGGTCAGGTAGTCACTGATCTGTCCACCCAGCGCCTCTTCCATGAGGCGCTCCTCTTCGGACTTGGTGATCATCACCACCGGAACCTCGGGAGAGAGCTTCCTGATTTCGTCCAGCGTCCCCAGTCCGTCCAGTCCGGGCATCTGCTCATCGAGCAGGACCAGATCGAAGGCCTTATGCCGGAACTGGTCTACGGCGTCGGAGCCGTTGGTGACGCTCGTGACGTCATACCCCTTGGACTCGAGAAAGAGAATGTGGGGGCGAAGAAAGTCTATTTCGTCGTCCGCCCACAGAATGCGACTGGCCATTGGTCAAGAATTGAGTTCGTAATTCTGAATCAGTAGCCAGAGAGCATCGCGTCGGGTTTTGCAGGCGCTTCATACCTGCGGGATAAGGAATGGTTGCGGCTCAGGAACCGCCCGGATGTCCAGCGTACTTTACGCCGCTACAGAAAAACGTCGCCATGAAGCAGAAAATTATAGACGCCGTAAATCGGCAAATTCGCGAGGAGCTCCAGTCTTCTTACACCTACCTGGCCATGTCCGCCCGGTTTGAGGCGCGCAAGTTGCCCGGAGCCGCGAACTGGATGCGGAATCAGGCCCGCGAGGAGGTCTTGCATGCCATGAAGTTCTTCGACTTCCTGATCCGACGGGGAGCAACGCCGGAGCTGCAGACCATCGAGGCGCCGGATACGCAGTTCAACAGCATCCTGGAGGCCTTCGAGCAGGCTCTGGAGGCCGAGCAGCATATCACCAAGTGCATCCACGAACTCTACGATCTCGCTCAGACGGAGCGCGACTATCCGCTCCAGACGCTCCTGCACTGGTTCATTGATGAGCAGGTGGAAGAGGAGGAGGCCGCCGAAGGCATCATTGACAGCATTCGTCTGGCCGGCGAATCGGGCGAAGCCATGTTCATGATCGACCGGGAGTTGGGACTTCGGCAGCCGGAGACGGAGGGCGCCGAATGACCGCCCGTCGCCTGAATGGAAGCCGATAGCGCGGTGGTTGAAGACGGCCCGAGTCTCGTCCCCCTCCCGTACAGCGGAAGAAGGATTCTGCGAAAGCGGGATATGCGGGGCGGACCGCGGAGCCTGTTTGACCGCGAGGGACCGCTGGCTCTGGAGATCGGGTTCGGAGACGGGCGCTTTCTGGTGGAGTTGGCCCGGCTTCACCCGGACTGGAATCTCGTCGGGGTCGAGATCTCACTGGCCTCCGTGTCCCGGGCCTTTCGGCGCATGCACAGAGAGGGGGTCGACCACGTCCGATTGTACCGCGGTCACGGCCGGATGGTGGTGCGCGATTTCCTCGATGCGGGCTCCCTGCGCCGAATCTATGTCAACTTTCCGGACCCCTGGCCTCGTCGTAATCAACTCTCGTACCGCCTCTTGCAACCGGGCTTCTTCCGGATGGCGGCGAACAGGTTGGCACCGGGTGGTGACCTCATGCTTACCACGGACCACGCCGAGTATTTCGAGTTTGCCAGAGGCTCTGCCGAGGCATCAGGCATCTTCGAGGAATCCGTGCTGCCGTCCCCCCCGGAGACACTCCGGACCAAGTACGCGCTCAAGTGGCAGGACCAGCAGCGCCCCATTTACCACGCGGTTTTTACGCCGACCGAGCGTCCATCGCCGCCTGCCCGCGAAACGCACATTGAAGACATGCAGCACGCACTTCTTGATGGAGATCTGAGCGCCGTTCGCCAGGTTGCCAAGTACGTTCGACGATTTGAGGGCGGAACAGTCATCGTTATGGAGGCCTACCGAAGCCTGACCGACGACGGGTTGATGTTTGAGGTGGTCGTGGAGGAGGCTGACCTCCGCCAGGAGCTGCTCATCAAGGCGTGGGCGAAGCAGGACGGCGTATTCGTCGGACTCCAACCCTTCGGCGATCCGATGGGAACGCGCGGTTGTCGCGAGGCGGTTCACGCCGTCACGGACGTGCTGAAGACACACGGTCTCACGGTCCGGCAGGCCTGGATCTAGATGACCGCGGGGCGGATCTCGCGATCGGTCCGCAGGGCCCTGGGTAAGCCCCTGCGCTCTAGTTGGTCTCTCGGCGCGTGACCCATTTCGAGGACCCGCTCCTTGCCTGCGGCACCGAGTCGACTCCCCGGCTGGCGCCCTTCGCCGCCTGAAGTGCCCCAAACGCCACGAGCAGATCCTCATCGCCGTGCACATCGAGGTCCTCGGGCGTGAAGTGGCGTTCGACGAACCGCGTCGAAAAGGTCCCCGACCTGAAGGCCTCGTGCTCCATGACCAGCCGGCAGAAGGGCAGGGTGGTTTCGACGCCCGCCACCTCATACTCGTCTATGGCCCGGATCATTCGGCGAATTGCGGCCTCGCGGGTGGGTGCCCAGACGGTCAGCTTGGAAATCATCGGATCGTAGTGGATCTGGACGTCGTCACCTTCCTCCACGCCGGCATCCACCCGAATTCCGGGTCCGGACGCCGGGCGATGGACCATCAGATGACCGGGCACGGGCAAAAACTTGTTGGCCGGGTCCTCGGCGTACACTCGGCACTCGATGGCGTGGCCGGTCATGACAACGTCTTCCTGGCTGATGGCGAGCGCCTTGCCCTCGGCGACACGAATCTGCTCGGCCACCAGGTCGAGTCCCGTGATCCACTCCGTGACCGGGTGCTCCACCTGCAGCCGCGTGTTCATTTCCATGAAATAGAAGGAGCCGTCGTGATCCAGGAGAAACTCCACGGTACCCGCCCCGACATACCCGCAGCTCTGGGCAGCCGAAACCGCGGCTGCAGCCATGGCCTGACGAAGGGCTGGTGTCATGGTCGCTCCAGGAGCCTCCTCGACCACCTTCTGGTGGCGTCGCTGGATAGTGCATTCCCGCTCGAAAAGGTGCACGCAGTTGCCGTGGGTGTCGGCCAGGACCTGGAATTCGATGTGCTTGGGCTCCTGAATGAACTTCTCTATGAACACCCGGCCGTCCCCGAACGCGGAGGCTGCCTCCCGTGAGGCCGATTCCATGGAGCGCTCAAACTCACCGTCTTCGGAGACCACACGCATGCCCTTGCCGCCACCTCCAGCGGCCGCCTTGATCAGGACGGGATAGCCGATTTCCCGTGCGATGTCGCGCGCCTCCGCCACGTCGCCAACCGCATCGACCGTACCTGGAGCCATCGGCACGCCCGCCTCCTCCATCAGCTTCCGTGCGGCCGTCTTGTCGCCCATGGTGCGGATGGCGTCTGGAGTCGGGCCAATAAAGATCACACCCGCTTCGGCACAGGACTCGGCGAAGCCCGCATTCTCGCTCAGGAAGCCGTACCCGGGATGAATGGCATCGCACCCGTGGGTCACCGCGACATCCAAAATGCGGTCCGCCCGCAGATAGCTGTCCGCGGATGCGGCCGGCCCCACGCGGTAGGCCTCGTCTGCATACCGGACATGATACGCCGCCTGATCGGGGTCGCTGTAGACCGCTACGGTCCCGATGCCCAGTTCGCGACAGGTCCGCATGACCCGCACCGCAATCTCACCACGGTTCGCTACAAGGACCTTTCTGATCCGTTTTTCCATTCCCGATGCTGGCACGCTTTTCGCCCCTGTTTGAGTGGACCCCGTATCGTGCCGATTGCCTGACAGGAATGCAGCCTGCCAGGCTCTGAGGCACGCGGCGTGGGAAAACAATCAGCCGATTTGGCAGATATTGGCAGATAATACTGTAGTTGACACTTCAACCGAATGCCGACTCTCAAAGACTACTATAAGATTCTCGGTGTTGGGGAGTCCGCGTCGGCCGACGAGATCAAGAAGGCGTTTCGGGTTCTGGCGCGCAAGCACCACCCAGACAGCAATCCGTCGGACGCCGGGTCCGAGGACCGGTTCAAGGAAATCCAGGAGGCCTACGAGACGCTCTCGGACAAGACCAAGCGGACCGAGTATGATCGTGCTCGAAGGAATCCTTTTGGGGATATGGGCGATCCGTTCGCCACGAATCGCGGCTCACGCTATTACAGGTCGGGCGACGGGACCTATGTAAGAATGGACCGGGGACACCAAGGTCCTTTTTCGCAAGAGCCGCTTGGCGGGATTGGTGACCTGTTCGGCCGCTTCTTTGGTGGAGACGGCGAGCCCGGTGGGCCGGCCAGGCGCGTAGAGCCTGAAACAGACGTGATCCTGACGTTTGAAGAGGCACTCGAAGGGGGCAAGGTCGAGCTCAGCCTGCCGGACGGCGCCAAGATTCGTGTGCCCTTTCCGAAGGGAATCGCCGATGGCTACAAGGTTCGCCTGAAGCGAAAGGCAAATGGACAGAACAGAGAGTTGTATGTCCGCTTCCGCGTCACTCCGCACGCCGACTTCCGGCGCGAGGGCAATGATCTGCTTACGCGCGTCGAGGTAACGGCCTTTGAGGCCATGCTCGGCGCCAGCAGGTCCGTCTCGACGCCACATGGCCGCAAGCTGAAGTTGACCATCCCCAAAGGGACCCAGCCCGGGGAGAAACTGCGTCTTCGGAATCAGGGCGTGGAGACCGACTCCGACATGGGTGACCTGTTGGTCGAGATCATTGTGACGATCCCGAAGGATCTGACGCGATTTGAGGAGGAGGAGCTGCGCAAGGCTGCAGAGAAGGCCAATCTGGTCTAGCGTATAAGCAGCGTTTAAGATTAGCCTTCCGAGGTTCGATACAGAGAGCGGGTACTTGTGCCCGTATACCATCGAACCATGCGATTCCAGCCAACAGTCCTGCTTTTGTCCCTTCTGGCCTTCCCGGCGCAGGCGCAGGACTTCTGGCGCCCGGCCAACGGTCCGTATGGCGGGACCATCGTGTCCGAAATGACCGTGACGCCCGAGGGCTTCTTCGCCTCGACCGTTGGCGGGCTGTTCCACTCGGGAGACGCGGGACGGACCTGGACCCTGGATACCGATGGGGTCACCGCATCAGGCGTGGATGTCCGGGACATGCTCAGGAGTTCAGATGGGTCGAGTTTTCTGGCTACCTACGGCGGCGGCATATATAGACGCTGGCCCGGCTCGTCAACCTGGCAGCAGGCCACCTCCGCCAGTCCGTGGGTACGTGCCTTGACGCAGTCGGACGATGGTACCCTGTTTGCGGCTACCATCACCGGGATTCTGCGCTCCGACAACGGCGGCGGCTCCTGGGATGCCTATTCGGTGGACGAACGCAGCCTCAACATCAGAGACGTCATCGCGCAGGGCTCGATGGTCTACGCCGCCACATCTGAAGGCGTCTACAAATCAGACGACAGAGGCCGAACCTGGGACTGGGCGTCGAGCGGAATGACCACGTTCGATACAGACATGCTGTTCATCAGCTCCACGGGGGACGTCTACGCGGGTACGAGTCCCATTACCGGCGGCTGTACTCTCTTTCGGACCCGAAGCGCCGGACGTATCTGGACCTGTGTTCAGCCGCAACGTGATCCCGTCCGCGCCGGCGGCATGGCCGAAGATGGTCAGGGCCGCCTCTATTTCGGCGGGTACCGCTACGTGTACCGATCGGACGACGAAGGATCGACCTGGCAACCGGCGGCCACGACGACGACGACGGTTCACGGAATAGCAGCACTGGGATCGACGGTAGTTGCCGGGACCTACGGGCGAGGCGTGATTCGGTCGGGCGACAGAGGGACCCGGTGGGACACTTCGAACGAGGGGCTGCACAGCGCCATTCGCGATATCGAAATCGGCCCGGATCAAGGCCTGTATGCGGCAACTCTGGGCGGCGTATATGCTTCCCACGACCGTGGTATATCGTGGGAACTACTGGATGACCTCGATTCTCCCGTGCGGCCGGCTCAAAGCCTGGCGTTCGACGAACAGGGGAGGCTGCTTGACGGCACGTTGAACGGGCTCTTTCGCCTGGATCAAAACCTGGACATCTGGGATGCACTTGGCCCTCCCGGCGCGCCCCCAATCCGCGATGTGCTTTCCGGCCCCGACGGCGAGATCTTCGTCGGTTACCACGAGGGCGTCTACCACCTCCGGGGCAGCAATTGGAGCTCCTATCCCCTGATCGGTCCTGATCAGGCGCCTCGGGATGTGATAGCCATCGGTATAGACGAGGCGGGAACGCTGTTTGCCGGCGGCGCTTACGATTCCTTCATGCGCCGGAGCGGGACGACAGGGTGGATTCGGCTCACCAGCTTGGCGACGCCTTACTTCGAAGCGCAGGTCTTCGCCATGGACATGGAGGGAACGCACTACGCGGGCACACGATATTTCGGCGTCATGAGGTCGACCGACGGCGGCCAGACCTGGACGCCGATGACCAATGGTCTGTCCGGCAGTGAGGACATTCGGACGATCGCCTTCGACGCCAACGGCACGATGCACATCGGCTCCTTCGGGAACGGCGTCTATCGGATGAAGAACAACCGCTGGGAGGTGCTGGACTCCGGAATGGAGGAGGCCCGGCGCGTCACTTCATTGTCGTTTGACCAGGAAGGCAATGCTTACGCCGGTACCTACGGCTCGGGCGTCTGGCTTCACGATGCGACCTCGACTTCCGTCGGGGGCTCGGACACCCCACCGGATCAGGCGACCCTGGCCATCTACCCGAATCCGAGCAACGGGAGAGCATCCGCTGCCATCACCTTGCCGCACGGCGGAAACGTCACTGTGACGGTTTTCGACATGTTGGGTCGTCAGGTACGATCGGGTAGCCGATTTCTCACGGCGGGCCTCAGCGGAGAGGTGGCGCTCCCGGTGGAAAACCTTCCTCCAGGGATCTACGCCGTTCGCATCGCTAGCGTTGCCGCGTCGCTCTCCTCGACCCTGACCGTGACGCGCTAGCCCACTGCTACCTGGGTCCGGAGTTGCTCTGCCCGCTTGCGCTCGTGGGGATCCATGTGACGCTTGCGAAGCCGAACGTTCTCGGGGGTGATCTCCAGAAGCTCATCGTCCCGGATGAACTCAATCGAGCCCTCGAGTGACATTCGCCGCGGCGGCACGATCTTCTCGAACGAGTCCGATGCCGCGGCACGCATGTTCGTGAGCTTCTTCTCCTTGGTGATGTTGACCTCCAGGTCCATGTCCCGGGTATTCTCCCCGATGATGAGCCCTGCGTAGACCGGGTCTCCCGGGCTGACGAAGAGGTCTCCTCGCTCCTGGAGATTCAATGCGGCGAAGCCGGTCACCTTGCCGTTTCGGTCCGAAATCAACGCGCCGGTTGCCCGGTGAGCGATTTCGCCGGCCCACGGCCGGTAGCGATCGAACATGTGAGTCAGGATGCCGGTGCCCTTCGTGTCCGTCATGAACTCCGTCCGGTAGCCGATCAGCCCCCGGCTTGGGATCTCGAACTCAAGACGGACGCGGCCGGAGCCGTGGTTCACCATTTTGGTCATCACGCCCCGCCTGGTGCCCAGTTTCTGTACGACCGCACCCATCCAGTCCTCAGCGACGTCGATCAGGGCAATCTCGAAGGGCTCATTCCGCTTGCCATGGATCTCCTTCGTCAGCACCCGAGGCATCCCCACGGAAAACTCGAAGCCTTCTCGCCGCATCTGCTCGATCAGGATGGCCATTTGAAGCTCGCCTCGCCCGAAAACCAGGAAGCTGTCAGGGGAGTCGGTCTCTTCTACTCGCATCGCGAGGTTGGTTTCGACTTCGCGGAAGAGGCGATCTCGAATGTTGCGCGATGTGACATACTTGCCCTCGCGGCCGCTGAACGGAGAATCGTTGATGCGAAACTCCATCGACATCGTCGGCTCATCGACATGAAGCGGAGGAAGCGCCTTGGGCTCCTCGGCATCCGAGATGGACTCGCCGAGACCAATCCCCCCGAGACCGCCAACCACAATGATGTCACCCGGTCCGGCCTCTTCGATCTCAATGCGGTTCAGTCCTTCGTAACCGAAGAGGGCCGTCACGTTGGTCTGGGTGAATGTCCCGTCGCGATGACACAGGGAAACGCGCTGACGAGCCTTGATCTGGCCGTGCATCACCCGTCCGATGGCGAGGGGTCCCAGGTACTTGTCCGGCTGGACGTTGGTCACCAACACCTGCATGGTGGCTTCGGGATCGCCCACAGGCGCAGGGACACGCGCCACAATGGTGTCGAGCAGCGGATGCAGTTCCGTCAACTCGTCATCCAGATTCAGCTTGCACTTGCCATCGCGCGCAACGGCAAAGATGACAGGGAATTCGATCTGGGAATCATCAGCGTCGAGATCGATGAACAGGTCATACACCTCGTTCAGGACTTCGGCTGCCCGTGCGTCGCCGCGATCGATCTTGTTGATCACGACGATGGCCGGCAGGCCCAGTTCGAGCGCCTTGGAGAGGACAAAACGGGTCTGGGGAAGCGGTCCTTCGGCGGCATCAACCAGAAGCATGATGCCGTCCACCATGCGCAGTGTGCGCTCCACCTCACCGCCAAAGTCGGCATGACCCGGGGTATCAACGATGTTGATCTTGGTCCCCTTGTACATCACAGCCGTGTTCTTGGCCATGATGGTGATGCCCTTCTCACGCTCCAGGTCCATGGAGTCCATGACCCGTTCCTGCACGTCCTGACCCTTTCGAAACGTCCCACTCTGCCAAAGCAAGGCATCCACGAGCGTGGTCTTGCCATGGTCCACGTGGGCAACGATGGCGATGTTTCTGATATTGAGGGACATGAACGTGTACGACTTCGCGTGAGAAAACCGCCCGCCAAACGCCTGTGAGGCAGGTAGTTCCCGCGGGTCCCGGTGTAGCACACCAGGTTCCCGAGCGGGAACCCGTGCTAGTGATTCACCAAAAACGACCCTGACGCGCCAAAACGACCTGTTCTTACGCGATAGGCGTACATGCCGGAGGGCAGGTTTGCCGTTTCTAGCTCGACGAGATGCCTGCCTTCTTCAAAGAGACCGCTCGCCACAACGGCAACGCGGCGCCCCAGCAGGTCGAACAGCTCGATCCGGGTATCCATGGGTTCCGGCAGCGACAAATCGAGCCACGCCCGCTGATCGGCCGGATTGGGCCAGGGGCGGCTGAGTAGCAATTCGAATGACTCCTCGCCCCGTTGGTCCGCGCCGGCGGCCAGCGGCGTAAGAATCAGGGCGGTCTTCTCCCGGATGAACGCCATGTCCTGGCCCAGCTCGCGGATCGAGTCGAAGTTGTCCTCTCCCTGCGAGGTCACGATGGCAAATACAACTTCCTGGATCTCGCCTGGGACCATGGTGAAGGGGTCGGTGGAGACAACCATTTTCCGGTCGCCGGGAGGGGCCGGCGTCCCGGCTCCATCCACGTTGCCTTCGCTCCAGTACTCGGGAGGGGTGCCGGGATACATGATGGGCGCGCTAAGAGGGCCGCCGAAGCTACTCTCAGATACTATGATGGGATCGCCCCAGGGCCTGAGGCCCTGCATCAGGTTGTAGAACCCCGCGCCTCTCCCAAACGGGTACGGGTTGCAGGAAGTGGATGGCGCCCCATCACATTCGTGCTGAAAGACCACCAGTGATCCCATCCTGCGCGCGGCCAGGGCTCGCGGACGATTCAGCGTGTTCTCGAGGTCGAGGCCGGCGCCACGGAGGATTCCAATGCCTACGGCGGGCGGGGCCTCCCCGAATCCGTTCTCGTCAAAATTGTCCGCGTTGTACACGTACGCCATCTGATTGAGCGTATCGGCGCCCGCATAATCGTCGAGTACATCGCCCAAACCGGCATATACGAAGAGCCCCACCCGGGCTCCAGTGAGGGGCAGCAGTCCGTGGCGCTTGATGCGGTATCTGAAGAACGAGCTTCGTCCGAGCGCACCGGGCAGGTCAAATGTGAAAGCGGACACCTCCACGTCAACCGGCAGGTGCGGGGCATCCGAAACAACGTGGGGGCCGCCCCGATCATTCATCACCCACCAGAGCATACGGTCGCCCAGTAAGGCGGGCCGATCACCGCCTTCGAGGTCGTAGTTAGTCGGATCCCCATCGCCGTCGGAAACTGGCGCCCCTGCCCACGCCGGCCATTCTTTCAGGTCCCTTGAGATGGTCCCGAATCGCTCGTATTCCTGGATGTCACTCCGGGCAATGGCGAAGATGCGATCGTACCGCTCGCAGTTGAGATGAGTCAGGCCATTCTCGTCGAGCGGTCCGGGCCAGAATTCCCACGGGCCCAACATGGACCCGGCCATGGACAGGGACCCCTCAAACTGGGCCGCAATCCAGACACTGGCGGCCAGGAGCTGTGTCCGCCCGGCGGCGTCGCGATAGCCGAGGGGCGAATTCTGATCTCGCCAGAACAGGGAGCCGGTGTTATAGACGGGCGCCCGCATGTTGGGACCCTCCAGAAACGCCATGGCCGTACCCCCTTCGCACGCGGCCGGCGGCGGCGGAATCTGTGCATGAGCGACCCCGGACGTCAGTAAGAACGCCAGGCCGGCGAGAGCGAGAGGGAGTCGGTTTGGTACCACGATTCGGTGCGAAGCGGGTCAAACGTACGGACCAGGGGCACCGTGGCTACGGACTGTACCCCGAACTGATCCGGAAGGCACCCCTGCGGCCGGCGCAGAGAGGTGGCCGGGAAGCGTCTCGGCCGGGGCTAGTTTTCCCTCAGGGCCATTCGAATCAACTCCTCGGCGGTTGAGGCGTCCGGGTGCGACTTCATTACGTTTCTGAGGGCCTTATCCGCTCCGGCCCGGGAGTAGCCCAGCGCTTCGAGCGCGGCGAGTGCGTCCGCCACGCTCTGCCCACCCAGGTCTGCGGTCCCATCATCGCCGCCCAGATCCACCTTGGCGAGTCGGTCCCGGAGCTCAATCACCAGTCGCTCCGCCGTCTTCTTCCCGACACCTGGTATTCGGGTCAGAAAGCCGGCATCGCCAGCGGTGACGTGGCGCTTGATCTCACCCGGCCGCATCGCCGACAGCGCGGCGAGCGCGAGCTTGGGCCCGACACCGGACACGGCCAACATGATGCGGAAGACCGTCCGCTCGTTTCGGGATGCGAAGCCGTAGAGCTTAAGGATGTCCTCCCTGACGTGCAGGTAGGTGAAGAGCGAGACCTGGTCCCCGAGCTTCGGCAGGACCTCGAAGGTCGAGGTCGGGACCAGCAGTCCGTAGCCAACCTGCTGTACGTCAACCACGATCTCTGTGGGCCTCTTTTCGAGGAGGACACCGCTCAGTCTTTGGATCATGCGTCCGTCGTGGGTTGTAGAGCGAGGGCCTCCCGGAAGGTGGGTTTCATCACAATGGGGAGTCTTCGGCCCATCCCAAAGGCCTTGGCCGACACGCGCAGGCCAGGCGGGGCCTGGCGACGCTTGTATTCATTCCGATCCACCATGCCCAGGATCCGCTCGATCAGGGAGCGCTCAAAGCCGGTGGCGGCTTCGATCTGCTCCACATCCTCCAAGCCCTCGACGTATCGCTCCAGAATGGCATCCAGCACCTCGTAGGGCGGGAGCGAGTCCGAGTCCCTCTGATCAGGCCTGAGCTCCGCAGAGGGCGGCTTGTCGATGGTGGCCAGCGGGATCAACTCCCGATCCGCGCGCTGATTGATGTACCGCGCCAATGCGTAGACATCTTCCTTGAAGACATCTGCCAGGACGGCCAGGCCACCGCTCATGTCGCCGTACAGGGTGGCGTAGCCGACCGAGAGCTCAGACTTGTTGCCCGTCGTCAGCAGCAGGTGACCAAATTTGTTCGAGATGGCCATGAGCGTGACACCCCGCGTTCGGGCCTGGATGTTCTCCTCCGCCACGCCGAAGGCGGTGCCTTCGAACAGCGGCGAGAGCATCTTCTCGAAGCTCTCGACAGCAGGTGCGATCGCTATTTCATGCAGCGTCATCCCCAGATTATCGGCGAGGGCTCTGGAGTCCGTTACCGACCCCGTACTGGAATACCGGCTGGGAAGGGTCACCCCATCCACGTGGTCCGGGCCCAGAGCAGCCACAGCCAGCGCGGCCGTAACGGCCGAATCAATGCCGCCTGAGAGCCCGACCAGGGCCTTCTCAAAGGCCCTGGTCTTGGCGACGTAGTCCCGGATACCCATCACCAGCGCATCGTGCATGTCTCCGATCCGGTCGTGGGGCATCTCGCACTGGCGGGGCTTGGCATCGGTGTCCCACATGATCAGCGCCTCCTGAAACGACGGGGCGCAGGCAGCCAGTGATCCGTCGGCCAGGTGCACGCGGCTGTCGCCGTCGAAGAGGACTTCCGTGTTCGCTCCCACCTGATTGACCAAGACAAAGGGCACCAGGTGCTCGGCACAGATCTCGGTCAGAATCTCGTTGCGCCGCTCGTGCTTGCCGTGGGAGAACGGGGACGCCGAGATGTTGAGGAAGAGGTCGATGCCCTGGGCAGCCAGTTCATCAATGGGGTTGGCGGCGTACAGATGGTAGTCGGCCTGCTCCTCGTTATTCCACATGTCCTCGCAGACATGCAGCCCCAGCCTCAGCCCCCGAAACTCGATGGGTCTGCCGGTGGTCCCGGGTTCGAAGTAGCGGTACTCGTCGAAAACGTCATAGGTGGGGAGCAAGACCTTCGAGGCCCGGCCAATCTCCCGCCCTGCCTCGAAGACCACCGCCGCATTGATGAGTCGCTTGCCGACCGGCGACGGATTCTTCAATGGACAACCGAGTACGATTCCCAGCGACTCCGGCACCGAGGCGGCGACATGCGTCATCGTCCGACTCGCCGCTGCCAGAAAGGCCTCGTTGTCGAGTAAATCCAGCGGCGGGTATCCTGTAATGCACAGTTCCGGAAACACGACCAGGTCTGCTCCCTGACTTGCCGCCTCGCGGGCGAACGAGATTATCAGGCGGGCGTTGCCGGCAAGGTCTCCAACCGTCGGATTGATCTGGGCGAGGGCTATCTTCATGGCCGATGGTACGCGCGTCCTTTGGCGCGGTGCCAAGATCCCCCGTGCCTCATCAATCCCGCTGGATGAAACGTCGCTGGCTCTACATCCTGATTGCGTTTGGTATTGCCTGGTTGATGGCGGGCCTGCTGAGCTCCCGTCAAGACCTGCCGCCCGGTCTGGGGGATAGCCGGGACCGGTACGATGTCGAGATCCTGAGGGACAAATGGGGCGTCCCTCACATCATCGGTACCACGGACGCGGATGCAGCCTTTGGTCTGGCATACGCCCATGCCGAGGACGATTTCGGCACGATCCAGGGTTCGCTCCTGGCCGCGCGCGGTCGACTCTCCACCATATGGGGGAGCGAGGGCGGCCCGAATGACTACATGGTGGCTCTCCTCCGGGTCACCGAGTACGCTGATCTCGGCTATGCTGCTCTGGATTCGGCGTCACGTGCCCTGTGCGATGCGTACGCAGATGGTCTGAACGTCTTCGCCTCGCAACATCCGGAGGATGCACTCAGCTCGCTGTACCCGGTTACGGGTCAGGACATTGTAGCGGGTTTCGTCCACAAGACACCGCTGTTCTTCGGCCTTGAGAAGGTCCTGGCGGCCCTGTTTTCCGAGGCCGACCTGGCCGGAGACACCACAAGCACCGGCTCGAACGGCTTCGCGGTGGCTCCGTCCCGAACGGCCGATGGCAGCACCATGCTTGCGGTCAACTCCCACCAGCCCTGGACGGGGCCCGTGGCCTGGTACGAGGCTCACTTGATAAGCGGCGAGGGGCTGAACATGCTCGGGGGTACGTTCCCCGGTGCCCCCGTGATTCTGCACGGTCACAACGCGAATCTGGGCTGGGCGCATACTGTGAACGACCCGGACGTGATCGACACCTATGATCTGGTTCTGCACCCGGCCGACCCCAATCGGTACCTCTTGGACGGAGAGTGGGTGGAGTTCGAGCGGAGTCGCGCCGACATTCCAGTCCGCCTGGTAGGTCTCCTCGAGTGGCGATTCGAGCGGGATCTCGAATGGTCTGTCCACGGGCCGGTGGTACGTACGGACAGTGGAGCCGTGGCAGTGAGGTTTCCGGGATGGGGTGATACCGGGCAGATCACACAGTGGTACCGCATGAACCGCGCCTCCAACCTGAACGAGTGGTACGAGGCCATTTCGGCCCAGGCCATCCCGGTTTTCAACACCATATACGCGGACGCAGAAGGCCACATCCTCTATGTGTACAACGCTCGACTCCCCGAGCGTCAGGAAGGCCTGGACTGGACCGAGCGGCTTCCGGGCGACCGGTCGGAGCTGATCTGGGATCGATATCTGCCATTTGAAAGCTTGCCTCAGGTGCTCGATCCGCCTGTAGGCTTCGTTCAGAACGCCAACGGCACCCCCTTCTCAACCACCGGCACCGACGCAGATCCCTCGCCGGACTCGGTATCAAAAACGAGTGGCATCGAGACGCATCAGACCAATAGAAGTCTGCGAGCGCTCCAGCTCTTTGGCGACGACGACTCCATCACCTGGGAGGAGTTCAAGGCCTACAAGTTCGACATGCGCTTCGCCGACAGCTCCCGCGTGACAACGCTTCGCCGACAACTCCGGTTTGCGACCGTCGCCGACTCTCTGACCCGCGCGGCCGTTTCGCGGATTGGCGAGTGGGACCTCGGAGTCGATCCGGCCAACACCCGCGCGGCGATTGCCGTACTGACCTTCCAGCCCTTCCTCTCAAGGTACGGCGAGTCGGTGCGCACCTCCGATCTCGTGGCAGCGGCCCGGTCTGCGGCGGCTTGGCTGCAGAAGAACCACGGAACGCTCACGCCAAGGTGGGACGAGGTCAACCACATCCACAGGGGCCCGCTGGATCTTGGTCTGGGCGGCGCTCCCGATGTCCTGCACGCGGTGTACGGTACTCGGGCTGAGGATGGGCACCTGGAAGGATATCAGGGTGACTCCTACGTCCTGCTGGCAGCATTCCGGAACGGCCGGGTGCACTCCGAGAGCATTCACGTCTTTGGATCGGCCTCATCCCGACCCGAGAGCCCACACTTTGCCGACCAGAGTCCGCTATTCGCGAAGCGGATGCTGAAGGAAATGCCCTTCTACGAGGAAGATGTTCGGCGGCTGGCCGTCAGGAGCTACCGACCGTAGTCTCCGACAGCTTCGCCTTGTAGGCGGCTTTCAGCATGCACTGGAAGTGATACACGCCCGGCTCCGCATCGGGAGAGAACCGCCCCCGGTCATAGGCGCGCGAGCGCAATCCGTTTTGTACGTGTTCGCAGATTTCGACATCCTCCATCTGCACGCGGTCGCTGAACTCCGCGTCCTCGCGAATCAACTCAGGCCCGGTGCCGGCCGTGTAGTAGTAGTCGAAAATGACCTGGGTGCGGTCAAACGCGGTGGGGACAATTCGATTCACCTGCAGCCGGTGAGGCAGGATGTTGAACATCAGGTTCGGGAAGACGAAGTAGTAAAACGCGTCTCCCGAGGGTGTGCCGTAGATATTGTCTCCATCCTGAAGGGGGCTGTACTGCAACGAATAGGTCGGGTACGTTTCGGTCACGTAGTTCCGATAGTCCAGCAGGTCACAGAGCTCTGGATGGACGATGGGCAAGTGATAGCCCTCCAGGTAATTGTCCACGTACACTTTCCAGTTGCAGGCCACATCGTAGATGTCGCGCCTCTCGAACGTCATCGTGGACAGGTCCAGGGGAGCGATCCGTTCCGGTATGCCAGTCACGGACTCGTCGAGCGGACGAGGCTCCTCGGCCAGGTTGACGAACACCATGCCCTGCCAGGTGGCGACCGAGACAGGCTTAAGCCCGAAGTCCCGCTTGTCGAAGAGTTCGGTCCTGTCAAACCGCGGGACTCCACGGAGGCTACCGTCCAGCTTGTAGGTCCACCCGTGGTACTTGCACTGCAGCATCTTGGCGATGCCGCAGGATTCCGTAACCAGCGGGCCTCCGCGGTGTCTGCAGACGTTGAACCAGCCCTTGAGGTCCCCTTCCTGATTCCTCACGACGACCACTGGCTCTCCGGCCACCGTGACTGACCGGAAGGCCCCGGTCTCACCGAAATCCGACGCCGGGCCGACATACTGCCACGACGCTGAAAGCAGCGTTTCGCGGTCCATCTCGTGAAAGTCCGGATGCACATACCACGCGCTGGGAATGGTTTCTGCGCGGGCCAGGGGTTGAATGCGAAGGGTGTCGAGATTGAGGTCCGGGAGTTGGGTCTTCACGAGAGTCAGTCAGGGGAAAGCGCCCGCTCGGCGGCTCGCGTCACGACGGCAAGCGGCATGGCACGACCGGTCCAATGCTGGAACGCCGCGGCGGCCTGGCCGACGAGCATCGGCAGGCCATCCAGGCAAAGCGAACCCGCTTCCCCCGCATCCCGGAGAAGACGGGTAGCCCGAGGATTGTAGATCAGGTCGTACACAATCTGGCCTGGGTGAAACGCACTTTCCGAGAGGGGCGAGAGTGAGGGGTGTGGCCACATACCAACCGGGGTCGTATTCACCACAAGATCCACGGAGGCCGCGGCCGTGTGCCTGCGATCCCAGGCTGTCGTAACAACATTTACGCCGCGAGTTGCGATAGAGTCAATGAGAAGATTGCCTCGTTTTTCATTCCGAGTACAGATATGGATCCGGTCCATTTCCGCAATGCCCGAGAGGGCGTAGAGGACGCTTCTTGTGGCGCCTCCCGCCCCCAGGATGAGCGCCGATCGGACCGGCCGGCGCAGAAGAATCGGCCTCAGGGGGGCCAGGAAGCCGGTATGATCCGTGTTCTCGCCCCTCAGTCCATTCTCCGTCACAATGATGGTGTTTACCGCGCCAATCGCTGCAGCCCCGGCTGAGACGTCCGTCATGAGCGGCAGCACGGCTTCCTTGTGTGGGATGGTGACATTTACGCCGCCGTATCCAGCCTCGGCCATGGCACTGATCCAGTCTGAGAGGTGCTCGGCGGCGACGTCAACAGCGTCATAGCGGCCCGGGAGGCCGAGTTCCGCGAGGGCCGTATTGTGGAGCACAGGTGAGATAGACTGCTCGACAGGGTGTCCGATCAGGCCGAGACGAAAGCGTTGGTGAACCATCATTTAAGATAATCGACGGGGTCGCGATTGAGCCGCCCCTTGCGATGGGCCAGAATGAACGGTACCGTTCGGAAAGTCGAAACACTGCAAGTACATGTCTAGCCATATCAGCTTTCTGGATCAGGTCTACAGGATGTACGAAAAGGCCGGGGCGCACACCAAGCACACCTCGGGGCTTCTTACTCAGATCCGAATCTGCAACGGAGTCTATGCGATGGAATTCCCGCTCAAACGGGACGACGGCTCCATAGGCGTCATAAAGGCATGGCGGGCCGAGCACAGCCACCACAAACTGCCGGTGAAGGGGGGGATTCGCTACGCACCCAACGTCAATGAGGACGAGGTGGTAGCCCTTGCGACACTGATGACCATCAAGTGCGCCATCGTAGACGTGCCCTTTGGTGGGGCCAAGGGCGGCGTCAAGATCAACCGGAGGGACTATTCCAACGACGAGATTGAACGGATAACCAGGCGGCTCACCTTCGAGCTCATCAAGAAGAACCTGATCGGTCCCGGGACGGACGTCCCTGCCCCGGACTACGGGACGAGCGGCAAGGAGATGGCCTGGATACTGGATACGTACAATTCGTTCACTGATGATCCGTTGGACGCGCTCGCGTGCGTCACCGGCAAGCCGCTGGGACAGGGCGGAATCCACGGCCGGACCGAGGCTACGGGCCGCGGCGTGTTCTTCGGGATCCGCGAAGCCTGCCGCGACAAAACGGCAATGGACGCGCTGGGATGGTCGACCGGTCTGGAGGACAAGACCGCCGTTGTCCAGGGACTGGGCAACGTGGGCTACCACGCCGCACTCTACCTCCAGGAAGGCGGTGCCACGATAGTCGGGCTTGCCGAGTACGAGGGCGCCATCCACAATCCTGACGGCTTGGATGTCAAGGACGTCGTGCGACATCGGAAGGCTACGGGCTCCATTCTGGACTACCCCGGTGCTGCCAACATTGCAAATTCGCGTGCGGCTCTGCAGCTTCCCTGCCACATTCTCGTGCCGGCCGCCCTGGAGGGTCAGATCAGTACCGAAAACGCGGCCAGAATCCAGGCTCGCCTGATCGGAGAGGGGGCAAACGGCCCGGTCACGGCCGACGCCGATGCCATCCTGTTGGAGAAGGGCTGCCTCATTCTGCCGGATGTCTACCTCAATGCAGGAGGTGTGACGGTCTCGTACTTCGAGTGGTTGCGTAATCTCTCCCATGTCCGCTTCGGGCGCATGAACAAGCGTTTCTCCCAGTCCAGCAGCGAAAAAGTCCTGCGTGCCATCGAGAAGGGCACCGGTGTCAAGCTGGACGATGCGCTGGTACAGGAGGCCATCTCCGGCGGGGACGAAGTGGATCTGGTCAACAGCGGGCTCGAGGAGACCATGATCGCCGCCTATCACCAGATAGCCGAGACCGCGCGCGAGAAGAAAACAGACATGCGCACGGCTGCGTTTGTCCTGGCGATCAACAAGATCGCAGTGGCCTACGAGGAGATGGGAATCTTTCCCTGATCTCCAGAGACTGGCGGCCGTGGGCGGCCGTCAAGCTCGCGCTCAATCCTCTTCCACGTCTGCGCCGCGAGGGATTCGGCCTCCGCGTGCACCATGACACCGCCGGCACGCAGTCGCTTGAGCATGGCCAAGCGGTGCAACTGCCTGGCTGAATCCAGATCCAGACTGTCCATGACGGACACAGACAGTCTGGTCAGGGTAGAGGCCTCAGCCGCCAGCCGCTCCTTGTCGGCTTCCAGCGACTCGGCCAGTCGCGCCTGCCACATGACCCGCTTTTCGCTCTGACTCCTGCGCACGTTCCTGGCTGAGCCAATGTCCGGGCGAAGCCGCTCGTCAAGCACAACCTTCAGGCCGTCGTCCGCATAGAATCGCATGGACGGCGCGGTCTCTATGCCTTCCCCTGCACGGACCGCCTGGGTCTTCTGCACGTCGTCGAACAGTTGAAACATTGACTGCACCCGGCCAGCCGCGGCCTCCATTTCCGCGGGTGAGGGTGCCGCAGCAGGACGGGGAGGCTGCGCGGCGTCTGATGCCGGCGACGGTAGAACCGCGGGTTCATCCATGGCTATGCGGACCATCATCTCGGCCTCGGGGCCGTCCAGGCTGGACCCGCTGCTGCGCAGGTTCATGATGTTGGCGGCGAGGCGTTCCATCTGTTCGGGGCGCATTTCTCCATTGGCCACCTTCTCCTCCATCATCGAGATCGCGGCCAGCGCCTCGTTTCGGCCGTCTTCATCCGGCACGAGAGCCAGGAGGTGAGCGGAAAGGGACTGCACCGCGTTGCCAAGCAGGTCTTCGTCGGACTCCGAGAGGTACAGGTATCCTCCCACCGAGAAGACAAGGAGAACGGTGATAAGTCCGTATTCGCGCCAGAGCGTACCCATACATGAAGGCTGTTTCCGTAGCCCGTTTCAAGCGCGGCGCTACGAGATGTTTCCTCCGACGGAACGGAGGACCAGGGTGCCGTATTGCTCAGGGGGGTGAGAAGTGCCCATGACCCTTCGCGGTCTGAGGGCTGAACTTGACAAAAAAAGGCGCCCGATCCTCCCACCAAGGATCGGGCGCGCCCCGTGAAGCGGGCACCCGACAGAAGCGGGTACCCTGAGGTGTTCGTTGACGGCGTTAGCCGCAGCCGCTCGTGTTACCGCAATTCGGGCACGAGTAGCAAGAGCCTGCACGGACCGTAATCGATCCGCAATTTGAGCACGGTGGAGCGTCCTCCTGGTTCTGGAAGGCTCCTGAAGCAGGAGCCGCCGCAAGCACAGGTGCGGTCGCAAGAGCCGGTTTGTTCACCGCCAGGAAGGCGTCTACCGTTACCCCGGTTGGGGGCTTCGCTCCTGGAAACATGTTCGCCTGAACCGTATCAGCAGCGGGCCCGCTTTGACTCACGGCCTGCGTGACGGGGTCGGCCACACGCAGCGGCGCCGTCTCTGGGCTCAGGAATTTGTATTCCAGGTACCTGAAGATGTAGTCCATGATGGACTTCGCGATCGGTATCTGCCGGTTGTTGGTGAAGCCGCTGGGCTCGAACCGCATATGGCTGAACTTCCTGCACATGTCCTCCAGCGGTACGCCATACTGCAGCGCCAGTGAGATGGATGTCGCAAAGGCGTCCATGAGGCCAGAGATGGTCGAGCCCTGCTTGGCCATAGTGATGAAGATCTCACCCGGCATCCCGTTGTCCGGGTACTGACCCACGTGCAGGTATCCTTCGTGACCGGCAATCGAAAACTTGTGGGTCACTGACGGGCGCTCGTCGGGAAGGCGCCGACGCTCGGCTGTGTGAACCACACGCTCCACGATGCGCTCCACGATCTGTGGCTCGGCCGTGAGCATGCCGTCTCCTGCGGTCTCTACAGCCTCGCCCGCGTTCTGCGTGTTGCCTCCCTTTGATGTGGAGAGCGGTTGGCTTCGCTTGGAGTTCTCGCGGTAGATGGCCACGGCCTTCAGCCCGAGCTCCCAACCCATCGCATACGCATCCGCAATCTCCTCAACGGTGATCTTCTCCGGCATGTTGACGGTCTTGGAGATGGCACCGGAAATGAAGGGCTGACAAGCCGCCATCATCTTCAGGTGGGCGACGTGGTGGATGGAGCGAGTGCCCTTGAACGGTTTGAACGCGCAATCGAAGACGGGGAGATGCTCCTTCTTGAGCTTCGGCGCGCCCTCGATAGTGTCGTTTTCCTCAACAAAGGCCATGATGCCATCGATGGCCTCGGCCGAATACCCCAGCTCCCGTAGAGCCAGCGGGACAGTTCGGTTGACGATCTTCAGCATGCCGTCACCCTTGCCGGCGAGCAGCTTGTACTTCACCAATGCGATGTCCGGCTCGATGCCTGTGGTATCGCAGTCCATCATGAACGCGATGGTGCCGGTCGGTGCCAGGACCGTGGCCTGGGAGTTCCGGAATCCGTGACGCTCGCCCAGCTCGAGCATGCGCTCAGCGGATTCGTGCGCAGCGTTCAGGAGATAAAGCGGGCAGGAGGGGTCAATGCTGCCGACGGCATCCCGGTGCATGCGCATCACATCCAGGAACGGCTCGCGATTCTTCGCATAGCCGTCAAAAGGTCCAATGCTGTCAATTCCAGCGATCTCGGCACTCCTTGCAAAGGCCTCGCAATGTTCGATGGCCATCAAGGCCCCCGCCACCGCGCGTCCCGCGTCTGAATCGTAGGGCAGGCCCATCGACATCAGAAGTGCGCCGAGGTTCGCAAAGCCGAGCCCCAGAGGACGGTAGGCATGGCTGTTCTTGGCGATGCGAGCAGAGGGGTAGCCCGCGTTGTCCACCAGGATTTCCATCGCCGTGATGTAGATCCTGCTGGCTGCGCGGAAACGCTCTACGTCTACCGCGCCATCTTTCTTCTGGAACTTGCGGAGGTTCAGACTCGCCAGGTTGCAGGCCGAGTCGTCCAAGAACATGTACTCGGAGCAGGGATTGCTCGAGTTGATCGGACCAGAATTCTTGCAGGTGTGCCAGCGCTGAATGGTGTCCTCATACTGCATCCCCGGATCACCACAGACGTGAGTACCCTGGGCGATGGTAGTCAGCAGACCGTCGGCGTCGACGGTGGTCACGGCTTCGCCATTGGTGACGGCGGTCAAGTCAAAGTCGGCCTTGTCCTTTGCGGCCTGCATGAACGCGTCGTTCACCCGCACAGACTGGTTGACGTTCTGGAAAGCCACCGATCCATAGGCGGGTCCGTTGAAGGATCCGTCGTAGCCCTCTTCGATCAGAGCCCAGGCCTTGCGCTCTTCTTCCTGCTTGGCGTTGATAAATTCGAGAACGTCCGGATGCCAGATCTTCAGCGTCTGCATGATGGCAGCACGCCTGGTCTTGCCGCCGGACTTGATGGTCCCGCCCGTCGCGTCCTGCACCTTCATGAAGGACACGGGGCCGGAGGGAATGCCGCCACCTGACAGCGTCTCCTGGGAAGAGCGCAGCTTGGACCAATCTGCTCCCACACCCGATCCGAACTTGAACAGTCGCGCGCTCTCCGACATCAGTTGCCAGATGTCGTCAATCGAATCCTCGACGGAAATGATGAAGCAGGCCGATGCCTGCGGCCGCACGTAGGGGTCAACCGCCTTGACGCGACCGGACTTCTCGTCCCAGCCGTGAAGCGTCTTGCCGCCGGTGTCCTTGACTCCGTATTGCTGGTTCAGTCCGACATTGAACCAGACCGGTGAGTTGAATGCCCCGTATTGATTGACGCACAGCCAGGTCAGGTCATCATAGAAACGTTCGCCGTCTTCTTTGGAGGCGAAGTAGCCCTGCGCCGTTCCCCAATCCGCGATGGTGCGCGTTACGCGGTGAATCAGCTGCCGAAGCGACGACTCCCGTCCACCTTCAGCGGGGTCCTTCCCGTTCTGCGACACGTCGCCGTAGAAGTACTTGCTTGCGACGACGTTCGTCGACAGCTGGCTCCAGGTTACCGGAAATTCGACGTCCTTCTGCTCGAAGATCGCTTCGCCATGCTGATTGCGAATGGCGGCGTCGCGCTGCTCCCACCTGACTGAGTCGAAGGGGCCCGCGCCCACCTCTGAAAACACGCGATCAATTTTCAGTCCGCCCACGAGGGTGTCACTGGGTGATGAGGCTGGGGTATCCATGGCCTTCGTGGCTCCTTCCTGGAAAAGCTGTGCGTCCTTTGCTTCCGGCATATTGTCCGACGGTGAGACCCGCAGGCATGGGATGCCTCTTCGCGGGTGTGTTAGGTGGCGATGGTGGGGACCCAAGAAAGGCGCCTGAGCGCCCACCCTGCATAACGGCTATACCGGAACGTGAAGCCGAAAATGTGACTGGGGCCTGCTGGGCTTGTTCTAAAACTCGCGGATCAATTCCCCGAACGCAACCTGTTTTTGTCCACACCTTCTAACACCGACAACGCACAAAAACGGCACGATTTTGTGGAAAAAAAGTCGCTCAGGTGGCCCAGAGTCTGAGGTATTGCGCCCGGGTGGTGTTTCCGGCTCGGGAGATGCATTGGCGGCGCGAGACGTCTGTTCCCCATATTGCACAATAACGGACATCCCACATCAACAATAACGGCCCCTCCATCGAACGGCCCTGAGAAGCGAGGCATGCCGAACCGGGATCGGGTTTGATCGTTCCAGTGTGTTCTGACAGATTCCGGCACAAGCCGAAAGCATAAAACCCTTGGTTCGCCCCACATGGAATTCAACGAACGCAGCGCGTATCCGCATCCTGACGATTTCAAGGTGATGCGTCCCGAATACACGGAGTTGGAGGACGGCTCCTTCCAGGCCACCATCACCATCGCTCCGTTCAAGGTCGTGGGCCAGAGCGTCTCCAAGCCGGGCGCGCGCAGAGCTGCCATCTACGAGGCCGCAAAGACCTACCGGAACTACCACCCGTCGTACCGCCTGGACAATCCCTATCCGGCTGCCTTCATGGATACGGAGAACACCAAGTGGAAGCAGCTGTCCGGCATCCAGAAAGAGCGCAATGGAGACTATGCCTTCTACGACGCGGAGGGCGAAGAGGATTTCGCGGACACGGAGCAGCTTCTGCTCTGGGACGTGCGTCCTGCATCCATCGCAGCCCAGTAGGGCGGGAACGGCCCGCTGGAGCTGGAGGACCTCTAGCGGGTAATCGCCATTACCAGAATGGCGAGGGCGGCCGAGGGGATCATCAGGCCGATGGCCAGCACAGCAACCAGGATGCTGATGAGTACCGGCAGGGAGGCCAGTCGCATCAGCACTCCGGCTGCAGCCAACTCGTCGCGCATTTCCCAGAGACGTCCCCGGATGCCCATCAGGTAGCGCCCAACGCTCCAGATGGACCGCAAGCCGCCATTGAGGCGTAGCGATGGAGTCTCGCTCGTGGTGGCCTGGGAGGTGGTGGCCTGGGAGACAGCGGTGGCCTGGGACACGATGGACAGCGGGAGCTTGGCCACGCTCGCCAGTGCACGGCCGACCAGGTAGATCACTGTGCCGGGAAGAGCCAGGACCAGCGCCAGTAGAACAACCCCAACCGAGCCCACTGCGGAGACTGGCCAGATCCAGATAAGGATCGGTACCAAAATGCCGATCCCGGCCAGCCAACCGGCCCGCGCCACCCGGTCAAACGAGGTCACGATGCGGCCGGCCGCCTTGACAATCGGGGCCAGGACCCCGCCACTGGCAGTCAATTCTGTCATACGGGCTGCGGTGCCAGTGCTCGCTCCTTGGTGGCCTCCAGGAACGCCAGTGCCTCGGCCTCAGAGGCGGGCAGATCCGGGCTGAGGACGGCTTCTTTCACCGCACCGACCGCGCGTTTCTCGGGTCCCGAGAGGCGCCGGACGAAATGCATGAACAGGTCGCCCCGTCGAACTGCGTCATCCTTGGCGGCCAGCATGAGCGCGTACGCCGCGTCGTGCTCGTTCGGAATCGTCCCGTCCAGAATGGCCTCCGTGATCACATCCTTCAGGATGCCGACCGCGAGACCCTCGCTGATTCCCAGAGCCTCCATGATCTCGAGGCCGTCCACTGGTGGCCTGAAATTCCGCAGCTGGTCCTTCTCCTCCACGTCGACAAGCTTTTCGTCGACGCTGTCGAATGCGCGGAGATAGCGGCGGACCCGTGCCTGGTTTCGGGAGGTAATGTCGGCCCTGACCAGAGTCATGAGGTCATCCACGTCGTCTCCGGCATCAAACAGGAGTCGGCGGACGGCCGAATCGGTTACCTCATCGTCCACCAGGGCGACCGGGCGGTGATGGAGGCGCACCAGCTTCGCCACGTACGCGGCACGCTCGTCGAGCGGGAACTTCAGCCGACGGAAAAGCGGCGCAATCATCCGGGACCCGCGGTCCTCGTGGCCGTGAAAAGTCCAGCCGGTACCCTGCCGGAACCGCTTGGTCGAGGGTTTCCCGATGTCGTGAAGCAGGGCCGCCCAGCGGAGCCAGCGGGTTTCTTCGGCGGGCCGCTCCCGGGTCAACTCCAAAAGGTTCTCCAGCACCTGAAGCGTGTGGTAGAAGTTGTCCTTGTGCTTGTGGCCCTGAACCTGCTCGACACCGCGCAGCTCCGACAGCTCCGGCAAGAAGTGGCGCAGCAGGCCAGTCTCCTCGAGAATCCGGAAGCCCAGTGATGGTCTTGCGGCCGCCACGATTTTCTGAAGTTCTTCGGCCGTCCTTTCCATGCTGACGATCCCGATGCGCTCAGCCTCGGACCGCATCGCTGCCCAGGTGGGGTTGTCAAGATCGAAGTTCAGTTGGGCGGCAAATCGCGCCGCGCGAACCATGCGAAGTGGGTCGTCAGAGAAGGTCTGGAACGGATCCACCGGCGTGGTAAGGATCCCCTTGTCCAGATCCATCATCCCTCCGAAGAGGTCCACCAGTTCGCCCAAACCGGTCCTTCCGAGCGGCACGGCAAAGGCGTTGATGGTGAAGTCGCGACGCCGCAGGTCGTCCTCCAGCGTGCCTTCCTCCACCCGGGGCTTTCGGGACGTCCGCGCGTAGCTCTCCTTTCGGGCACCGACGAATTCCAGTACCATGCCCGACCGGTCGTCTCCGGGCCGGGGAAGTCGAATCGCTGCGGTTCCGAACTGTTGGTACACATGGACGGGGACCCCACCCAGCTCTACAGCAACCTTCTCGGCCAGCTTGATTCCGGAGCCTGGCCCTACGGTGACGAAGTCCACGTCGGTGGTTGACCGCCCCAAAATGGCGTCGCGCACGAAGCCGCCAACGACAAAGGCCGGGATACCAATGTCCTCAGCGGCCGTGCCGACCTTGATCAGGAGGGCACGATGAGCGTCAGAAAGGAAGGATTCCAGAAAAGACATGGACATTCAACGCCCCAGAGCGCCAACGCGTTCTAGAACGGTCATGAGGTCCATGGAGTCTTCCAAAAGGACGGCATCCTTGTCGCCTTCCGAAAACCGGACCGTTTCGGATCGAAGTCCCTCTGCCAGATCATAATCCAGGGACAGCAACCTGGACCCATCGCCGCCGGAGAGGCTGAGTCGGACCTTGTCCACGCCGGAGGAGGTCTGGATGGACATGAGTTGCGTGCCGTGCCCGCAGAGCACGATGGCCGTATCGCCCCCGGCCCGCTGGCACTCCACGCGCTGTACGCCGACGCAGCCCGAGACCCACATGGCGAGATCGATCAGGTGGTCAAGACCGCAATGAGTCGGGGCAACCACGCTGACCAGCGGGTAAGACTGATTCAGGTCAACCTGCCGACGCAGCCACCTCGGGAGTCCCACGCGCACGCTGGCTTCTTCAGCCAATCGCACCAGATCCCGGGCCTCCCGGCGGGAGGCGGGAGGTGAAATCAGGAGAACATCGAATCCACTGCGAACCGCGGTCTCCGCGCTCAGGCTGGTGTTGAGAACTCCCGAGACGCCTGTAACGGCAAGGGAATCATCAGCCCCGATGACCGCGACCGGCCTCTCAGTATCCAATGACAGTGCCATCCTTCCTCATTTCAGACGCACCAAAGTACACGCCGCGGACGGGATCCCAACGAATGGCCTGATAGCCGCCCATTCCCTCGTCTCCGGTTCCAAAACGAACTTCGTGGCCCAGGGCCCGAAGGGATTCCAGTACCTCGGCCGAAAAGCCGTTCTCCAGAATCAGGGTCCCCGACCCCTGCGCACTCTCCCCGGTGGGCTGCGAACTCCCGACGTGGCGATACCTGGCGGCATCGCCCGCCTCCTGAACGTTCATCCCGAAGTCGATCATGTTCGCCACGATCTGGGCGTGCCCCTGCGGCTGCATGGCGCCGCCCATCAGCCCAAAGCTCAGGAACGGAGCACCGTCCTTGGTCACAAAGGCAGGTATAATGGTGTGGAAAGGCCGTTTCCCGGGCGCATACGCATTCGGGTGGTCAGCGTCCAGGTTGAAGAGGGCCCCACGGTTCTGGAGGACGAATCCGAGCCCGTCGGGCATCAATCCGCTGCCCATGCCCGCGTAGTTGCTCTGGATGAGCGATACCATCATGCCAGCGCCATCGGCAACCGTGAGGTAGATGGTATCCCCCGACTCCAGAAGGGGGTCTCCGGCCGGAATGGGGTCCATGGCCCTGTCGAGACGGATGAGATCCCGGCGCCGGTTGGCATATTCCTGCGACAGAAGCGCATCTATCGGAGCGTCGAAGAACGCCGGATCCGCGTAGAAACGGGCGCGGTCCTCAAAGACGAGTTTCTTGGCCTCGGTCTGCACATGCAGGTAGTCGGCAGAACCGAAGCCCATCGAGGCGAGGTCAAACCCCTCCAAGATCTTGAGCATCTGAAGCGCGGCGATACCTTGACCGTTCGGCGGCAGCTCCCAGACGGTGTAGCCGCGATAGTCTACCGATTGCGGATTGACCCACTCCGAGCGGTGAGATGCCAGGTCCTCCGCCCTCAGGGGGCCACCCAACCGACGCATGTACGCATCGATGGTGGCCGCAATTTCGCCCGAATAAAAGGCATCCCGACCGCCGGCGGCGAGCTTGCGATACGTCTCGGCCAGATCAGGATTGCGAAACACGTCCCCCTCACCGGGAATGACGCCGTCGGGCGCAAAGGTGGCCCGGAGATTGTCCAGGTCCTCGATGTCGGCCTCGTTTTGGGCGTACCGCTCGAAGTTCATGTTCCAGTAGTACGCGATCACCTGCGAGAGGGGAAACCCCTCCTCGGCATACCGGATGGCTGGCGCCAGGATATCGGCCATAGGCAGCGTGCCATAGCGATCATGCAGCTCGAACCACCCGTCTACTGCTCCGGGCACCGAGACGGAGAGGCTCCCGAATCCAGGGATCGACGAGCGGTTGCCCAGGCGAGCCTGCAGGTCGGAACGTGACTGTCCGCCGGGCGCGCGACCGGATGCGTTCAGACCCACTACCTCCCCAGTGGCAGGGTCCCATACAATGGCGAAGAGGTCGCCTCCAACGCCGCAGCCAGTGGGTTCCATGAGCCCCAGGACCGCGTTGGCCGCGATGGCGGCGTCAACCGCGCTCCCGCCGGCCTTCAGTATGTCGATGGCCACCCCGGAAGCCAGCGGCTGGCTGGTTGCCGCCATGCCGTTCACGGCGGCCACCGGGCTTCGGGTAGCGAACGGCTCCCCGGCGAAACGGTCGCCCCGCAGATGTTGGGCAGAAGCATTCAAACCGGTGAGGGACAGAACAAGTGCGAGGAATATCCGCATGGCATTGTCTTGGAGCGCCCCGTCAGGAGGTCTGCGATTCGCCCTGAGTGGTTTGAAGACGGGAGATACGACCTCCCGGGCCAACGGCCCAGACTGCGCCCTGAGGACTGGCGCCCACGGCCCAGTAGTTCTCCCCATCGAGTGCGTCCCAGGTCGATCCACCGTCCGTGCTCCAAGCCGATCCGGTTGGCGCGACCGCCACCACCGTCGGGGTCGGCGCGCCGGGGACATAGGCGGAGCCGAAAACTGAACCCCCGAGGCCCGAGTCACCACCCATCACCCAGGTCATTCCTCCGTCCGAGGTGAGTGCGGTGTGGCCGTAGGAGGAATCGGGTCGGGCGAAATCACCACCCAGCGCGATACCGGTGGATTGATCCAGAAAGCTGAGCGTGAAAATGCCGGAAGAGCCGCTGTTCGATGGGATGGGTGTCGGGGAGGTCGACCAGGTCTCGCCGTAATCGGTGGTGCGGTAAACGCGCGTGTCGACACTCGAGGCCCCGGTGCCAAACCAGGCATGCCCCTCCCGGCCGGTGACCAGGCAGGTGCCGCTGGAGGCGAAGGCCCCCTCTCCCGGGTGGGCATCCTCCAGTAGACCGGGGTCCACTCGCGCCCACGAGTCGCCACCATCCTCGGTGACCATCAGCATGAAGTCGGAGTCCGGCGCATCGCTGAAGACGATCCCCCGCTCTGCGTCCCAGAAGGACATGCAATCAAAGAAGCCGGCAGGCTCACGCACCCGGTAGACCTCAGTCCAGCTCGTTCCCCCATCTTCGGTTCTGTAGATGCGAGAACTCTCGCCCTCGCCGGCCGTCATGAGAAATGCCAGATCTGCGTCGATGGCGTGCACGTCACGAAACTCCAGCGACTCCGCTCCCGCTACCTGCCCCACCTGCCAGATCTCGCCGCCGTCCACGGATCGCGCGAAGGTGCCCTGATTTCCACTGGCCCAGACCACCTGGTCAGAGGCGGCATCCACGGCCTGAAGTCGCGCGCTGGTGTTGACGGTCTGTTGAACGAACCAGGCTGCGGCCAGGGGCTCCGGCGGGGTGTCAGACGAACTGCAGCCGACGAAGACCAAGAAAGCTGTAAGAATCAGGCTGCGCATGTGGACTGTGCGGGGATCCGCAGGGGTGCTAAGGGATACCAATAAGCTAGGGCCGAACTCCTTTCTTCGCAGCAAAAACCCCTGTCTCATGTCCGCACGTACCGTTTTGATTGGCGCCGCAGTCCTTCTGGGACTGGTTGGCTATTTGACCCTCGGAGTCCAATCGGAGGCCACTGCCTCCAATAAACTGGTGGTCTACAAGAGCCCGACATGTGGGTGCTGCGAGGCCTGGATCGACCACATGAAGGAGGCTGGCTTCGACGTGGAGATTCGCGACCTGCAGGACGTCTCCTCCGTCAAGGATGAGCAGGGCGTACACCCGCAGCTGCGGTCCTGTCATACGGCGCTCGTTGGCGGGTATGTGCTGGAGGGCCATGTTCCAGCCGAACAGGTCACGCGCATGTTGGCAGAACGGCCGGCAATCCGCGGACTCGCCGTGCCCGGAATGCCCATCGGATCCCCTGGCATGGAACAGGGCAGCCCGGATAATTATCAGGACTACGATGTGGTGGCTTTCACCAACGACGGCCAGATGACCGTCTACTCCCGAGAGGCCGCCGGCTCCTGACTGGAGGTTCGCGGCAGGCACCGCGATCGCCCCGCTCAGTCGGAAGCCTCGAGACGTCTGATTCTGATATTCCTGAACCAGACGCGATCACCGTGATCCTGCAGTGCGATGTGCCCTTCGAGTCTCCGGCCGTATTCCGGGTGGTTTACCCACTTGCTGTCCGCAACGCGAGCGGTCCAATCGTCGCTGTAGAGCTCGTAGCTGACCACCTTGTTGCCATTCAACCAGTGCTCAACGTGGGGCCCGCGAGCCACAATGCGGGTTGCGTTCCATGCTCCCACAGGTGACACCGCGCGAGGGTCAGCCGGGTGAACGTCGTAGTTGGCGCCGGCGAGCCGGTCATTCCCGTATTGTGCGTCCGGATGGGTCAGGTTGTCCAGAAGCTGGTACTCGGGACCGGTCATCCAGGGCGCATCAAACTCCTCGGTGGCCCGGTAGATGATGCCCGAGTTTCCGGTCTCCGAGATCTTCCACTCCAGCTCGAGTTCGAAATCACCGAACCGGTCGCGCGTCACGATGTCGCCCCCATCGCTTCCGCCGGGCACGTACGCCAGGCTCCCATCTTCGATCACCCAGGACGAGGGCAGGGTCTCCCGGTCAAAGCCCCGGAAAGCGTCCGTCGAGGTGCCATCAAAGAGCACGATCCACTCGCCGTCCTTGGATGCATCCATTCCGTTCTCATGTTCGGCTGATTCGTGATCGTCCGCGGGTCGGTCCATGCACCCAATGACCAGAAACGCCACCAATGCCAGTGCGAAAGACCTCATGAGTAGTCAGACTTGAGCTTCTCGTGGAGGTACGCAAGAACGGCCTTCGACTGCCGAACTCCCTCGTACTCATCAACTTCGGACCCCTCGAACTCGATACCGACCCAGCTCCTGTAGCCGGCGTCCAACGTGATCCGCATCAGCCGCTCGAAGTCGATTGGATAGCGGGCACCGGCCCAGTCTGTCCGGAAATGTGGCCCCGACGGGTCCTCCGACAGGATGTGTGTCTTGAAGCTCACCGCCTTGGCGAACGGCATGAGTTCCTCAGTCCCCTTATAGAAATCGTACTGTTCGCCGTTTCCGGTGTCCCAATTTCCGAAGTCAGGAAGGGTGCCGCACCGCTCGTGGTCCACCGTCTGAATCACCTCGGCCAGCCAGGCACCGTTGGAGGAAATCCCTCCGTGGTTCTCGACAATGACGTTGATGTCCTGCTCCGCCGCAACCTCGGTCAAGCGCCGCAACCCGTCGGCCGCCAGCTGCTTCTGGGTATCCCAGTCGCCCTCGCTCTGCGCGTTGACCCGGATGGAATGGCAACCCAGGAATGACGCGGCATCAATCCAGCGACGGTGGTTGTCGATGGTCTGGGTGCGTGCAGCGTCGTCCGGGTCGCCGAGTCGCCCCTCTCCGTCGCACATGATCAGGACGCTGGTGACGTCGTGGTCTGCCGCCCGCTTGGCCAACTCCCTCAGGTACTTTTCGTCCGTGCGCCGGTCCGTAAAGAGACCGTTCACGTACTCGATCCCGCCGATATCAAACTCGCTGCGGGCGACCACGGCGAAATCCAGTGGATCCACCTTCCCCGACCGGATGGCGCGGTGGAGCGACCACTGCGCCAGGGAAATCGAGTACAGGCTGGCGGTGGCTGGGGCCTCGCCAGGCGAATTCGCGGAGCCCTCCTCGTAGGCTTCGCGGCCTTCTTCTGAGCAGGCCCCAAGGAACAGACTGGCTCCTGTGGCCAGTGCGGAGTGTTTCAGGAAATCGCGTCGTCTCATGCTTCCTCTACCGGGACCTTATCGTTGAACGTAAACATAAAGAACAGCATGATGGCGGCTGCAAAGGCAGCCGGGATATACCAAAAGTCCTGCCACTGAACGGAAGTCAGCGCCTCGGATCCGGCGAGGAACGCGTTGAAGACGTTGCCGGCAACCTGCGCGCCGATAAACATCCCGAGTCCGTAGGTAATCAGAACGAGCATCCCCTGGGCCTGCCCCCGGATGGCGGGCGTGGACTTCTTGTCCACGTAAATCTGTCCGGTAACGAAGAAAAAGTCGTAGCAGACTCCGTGCAGCAGGATGCCGCCGGCGATCATCCAGAACACGCCGGCCGGTGCGGCCATGGCAAAGAGGAGGTAGCGAAGGACCCACGCACCCATGCCCACAACCAGCATCCACTTCACGCCCAACCGCACAAAGAAGAGCGGCATGAGGAGCATGAACACCACCTCTGACATCTGTCCGAGGGACATGGTAGCCGCAGGATTCGACGCTCCAGCCGCGTTGACAAAGATGGGAGCGAAATTGTAGTAGGCGGCCAGCGGAATCGAGATCAGGAAGGAGCTGGCCAGGAAGACCATGAAGGGTTTGCTCTTCAGATGATTGAAGGCGTCCACGCCCAGAATTGACCTGATAGAAACGGCAGTGCCCTTCGCGGCTGGCGGTGTGTGTGGGAGCGAGAAGGAGTATACTCCCAGGATGATGCTTGCGACCGCGGTGGTGTACAAGGGGAGCGGAGTCTCATCGGGCAGGACATCGCCCGATACGAACCCGCCCAGAACGAAGCTGATGAAGAGGCCCGCTACGATCCAGCCGATTGTGCCGAACACCCGGATCAGCGGGAACTGCTTCTCCTGATCCTCAATGTGGTGAAACGCCAAGGAGTTAGTCAGGCCAAGCGTCGGCATGTAGCACAGGTTGTAGAGGCCGAGAAGCCCGATGAACAGCACCGGCGACCCAGCTGCCTGCGGCGTGAGAAACATCACCACCCCCCCGAGAATGTGCAGCACACCGAGCACTTTCTCCGTGGCGAAATACCGGTCGGCGATCATCCCCAGAAAAAACGGAGAGATGATGGCTGCCAGCGGGTTCACCGTATACGGCCAGTGCGTGAGGTCGGCCATGTCCATGGCCGTCATGTAGTTGCCAATGGTGACGTACCACGCTCCCCAGATAAAAAACTGGAGGAACATCATGATGCTCAGTCGAGCACTGGTCGAGGAGGTATTCATCTGCCGCGTATGGATGGGAAGCCCCTATTTATGGACGCGCCGGTGTGGATGCCAGTCTCGGTCCCGCGCCTGTCAGACAAATACCTACAGGGACACCGGACGCAGTCTCACAGCAGATCGGGCGCTCCGCCGACAGCGCCGAACACACCGGGCAACCGATACTTGGAGATTAGACTCGGTGTGTGGATATGTCAATTCTCCGGCACCGGGGTCACTATGCTGAATGTATAACCAACCTGCGACGAATATGGGTATCCCCTACAGACGAGTTTTGACCGCATTTGGACTGGCAATTGCCTTCCTCACCGTGCCCACAGAGGCCGATGCGCAGCAGCGCGGTGATGTCTGGATTGGAGGCGAGCTGGGTGACCCATCTGGCCTCGTGATTCGACCGTCCTACCAGCAGGAACGGCGCACTTGGGAATTCCTCGCTGCCTGGGATTTGGACAAATTCTTCTTTCTGAACGTCCATCGCCTGCAGGAAGTGCACCTGAATGACGAGCGCACGGTGCACTTCTTCTATGGACCGGGTGCCTTTGTAGGAATCGAAAGCAATCCCGACGACGAGGCGGTGGCCGGCATCAGCGGCCGACTCGGCCTGGGCTATGGCCTGGAAAACTGGCGCATCTACTTGGCGGTGACACCGCGACTCTCCCTGATTCCCGATACCGACGGACAGGTTGGCGGCGCTCTTGGAGTTCAGTTCAGGCTTTAGGAGGGTAGCATGGCGGCCGGAGATCGATCTCCGGTCCGGAATTGGGCGCGCACGTTTCGAGGGGAGCGTGCGCGCCCGCCCTTTTTGGGGCGTCCTACTCGAGGCTCAGCTCAGCGAACGAACGTGTAGGTGTACTTGGCCAGCAGGGTTCGGCCCTGCGAGTAGGGCAAGCGCGGCGAGGAACCCGCGCGCTCCGTATTCAGCCCTTCGTTGTACACCAGATAGAAATCGTTGCCTTCGCGCGGGTTGAAGCGGAAGCGGGCGTTCACGAGCACGGCGTCGACGGCGGAGTTGAACTGGAGAAACGCCGAGAACGTGACGCGGGTGCTCAACATCAGGTCCGCCCGGCCCTGTAGCAGGTGCGCGTCAAAGGCCTGATCCCTTTCCGGGAATCGAAGGCGGCTGTACGCATAGGTACCGTTTACCGCGAATCGCTCGGTGATGCTCCAGACCGGCGAGATTGAAGTTACGACCTGGTTGCCGTCGAAGAACTTGCCGGCGCGTAGCCGCGCTTCCGTCTTGAGCGCGTTCCCGCCTGGCGTCTCGACCCCGACCTGTCCAGAGACGAAGGTATACTCGCCTGCCAGGATCTCTGCATCGTCCGACAGGGAGAAGCCTTCTACGAGGTTTTCGCGCTCGAGCGTTATGTCGCCGTTGAGGTTGTATTGCGAACGGAAACTCGCGGACCAGTCAAGTACCGCCTGCACCGTTCCAAACCGCTCTTGATGCCGTTCATACCAGCCATCCATGCGGCCTCCGACGCTCCAGGACTGCAGCAGGGTCTCCGCCTCGGACTGCCATCCGTACCCGATCCCCGAGTTCAGATTCAGGTAGTTCTCCCGGAGTTGGAATCCGACACCTGGACGATAGGACGCTCCTGCTCCACCGATGCCGGCTGAGTACAGGAAGCCCGTGCTTCGCGCCCTTTCGATCAGAAGGCGATACCTGGCGTTGTCGGCTGAGACCACGCCGTTCTCTTCCCCAGTCTCGAAGGACTGCACCCATCCGAAACGGACAAGGTCGTCGCCAAAGAAATTGAGCACGCCGTCTACACCAAAGGCGGCGTTGTAGTCGCCATTCTCGTCAACTCGGGAGGTCGAAATCCCGCCCACGTACGAGTTGCTGTTGAGGACGCTCCGCTTCAGACGGAGGACCCCGAAGTTCTCTGTCGGGAGTCCGTTCTCGCGGCCCGTCTGCAGACTGAGAAGGCCGAGGTCCCAGTTTCCAACGCGTCCCACCACCCGACCGCCGCCGAGAAGGCGCACCTGGCTACCATCTACAATACCGATCCGCCGGCTGTAGAAGACACGATCGAATCCGCCGAAGGAAAAATCAAAATTCCCGGTTCGCTCAAGGAAGAACTGCCGCTTCTCGGGGAAGAACAGAGAGAACCGGGTGAGATTTACCTGCTGATTATCGGCTTCAACCTGGGCGAAGTCGGTGTTGACGGTCGCATCCAACGTGAGGTTGGAGGTCAACGAATACTTCAGGTCGAGGCCTGCGTCCAGCGTCGGCGAGTCATCGCGCTCGTACGCGGTTTCGGCGTCGTTCAGCGCATATTCCTGCCCCAAGCCAGCGGTAATGAAGGGCGTGATGTACAACGGCCTGCTGGAGGCAAGGCCCTGCAGCGTCCTGCGCGCGCCTTTGGACGGCTTCAGGAAGCTCCAAAACCCCCAGTCGTTCCGGTTGCCAGGGTACTGATACAAGTAGCCACCGTCAGCGCGGTACCGGTAGGCGCTGAAGCCCATGGTCACCGGCGAGCCATCCTTGGGTGTTTCGAATCGAAGCGATGACCAGGGAATGCGAACCTCTGCCTGCCACCCCAGGTCCGACCGGGAAACCAGGCCATCCCAGAAGGTATTCCAATCCGTGTTTACCGAACTCTGCTCCCTCGCATCGTCCGTGAACTGGGCGTCGATCCGGGCCTCGGTCGAGTAGAGGACGAATGCCGACTGGGTCTCGAAGTCGTTAAACGAGTCGATTCCGATGGCAATCTGGTCATCCCGGTCGCTCCAGTCGTCGCGGCGATACGTGGTGGCAGTCGTAGGCTGGGTGTCGATGTTGACGGCCGAGAAGTAGAGATACTCGTCGTCGTACGCGATCCTGAGCTCCGTCTCATGCTCTACCGGTCCGCCCCAGGTGGGTTGATACTGGCGGAGAGGAAGCACAGGGACTCGCGCCCAGGCAGCATCGTCAACGACCCCGTCGAACCGAATGGGTTCTGTCAGGCGAGGAAGAGGCGAGGGCGCTTCCTGGGCTGAAACGGGTATTACGACTGCGATGCCGAGTACGACGAGGGGGAGGAAACGCATCTACGGGGTGGTGGATTAGCGCCCCCCTACGGACTTGTCCGGGTAATTGTTGAGGTAATCCAGCGCGAGATTCAGCATGGCCCGAACCCCGAGTTTCATCCCGGCCTCGTCGATGTGGAAGTCCGGCGTGTGGTGCGACGGCGTGTCTTCCTGGGATTGGCCGAGCGGCTTCCCGCCCAGAAAAAAGTAGAGCCCGGGGACCTCGTTGGCGAAAAAGCTGAAGTCCTCGGCTCCCGTGACAGCGTCAATCACCGAAACATTTTCGGCCCCGGCGGCACGCTCCAATGAGGCAACCATCGCTGCGGTCAGGTCCGGATCGTTGTAGGTAACGGGATAGGACGTTGAGAATGGGATTTCGACTTCCACGCTGGCTCCCATGGCGTCGGCCACGCCATTCGCTATCTCACGGATCCGGCGATGCACCAAGACTTTGTCTTCCTCGCTGAACGTCCGGATGGTCCCGATCATTTCCAGTTCTTCGGGAATGATATTTGACCGAACACCGCCGTGGATGCTGCCGACCGTTACGACGGCCGCGTCGCGGGTCAACGTGACGGATCTGGATACAATCGTCTGAAGTCCGTTGATGATCTGGGCGGCCGTCACGACAGGGTCAATGCCCATCCACGGAGCAGATCCGTGAGCCTGGACACCGTGGACTTTGATGCGAAAATCCTGTACCCCGGCCATCATGCCCCGAGGGCGATAGCCGATCGTGCCGATGTCACGTTCCGCCCAGATGTGCAGCCCGAAGATCGCGTCCACATCGGGATTCTTGAGAGCGCCTTCCTTCACCATGAGCTCGGCGCCGCCTTCCTCGCCTTCAGGTGGGCCCTCCTCGGCCGGCTGGAAGAGAAACTTGACGGTCCCGGCCAGCTCATCGCGGTGCTCGGCGAGGATTTCGGCTACACCCATGAGGATGGCCATATGGGTATCGTGGCCGCAGGCGTGCATGACACCGACCTCTTGACCGCGATATGTCGTGGTAATCTCGGATTTGAAAGCAAGGTCGCCGCGCTCCACCACCGGCAGGCCATCCATGTCCGCGCGCAGAGCCACCACTGGCCCGGGCCTCCCTCCCCGCAGAAGGGCAATGACTCCGGTGTGGGCCACGCCAGTCTGGACCTCAAGGCCCAGACCTTCCAGATGCGCGGCGATCACGCCAGCCGTCCTGAACTCGCGGTTGGAGAGCTCGGGGTTCTCGTGAAAGTCGCGTCGCCACTCGATGACGCTGGGTTCAATGGCATCTGCTGCCGCGGAGACGTCAAGACTCTGCCCGGCGGCAAATCCGGGAAGAAGGGCGAGGAGAATGAAGAGGGAACAGCAGTGCTTCATGGGATTCGGGTGTGTGGCGTGCGTATTTCGGGCGTCGCGAACGGGAGGAGAGCTATCGGGACTTCCTGCGGGCGAGCCACGCATCGACGGAGTGTTTGCCCGGGCCGATGAATATCAGCCCAATGGCTACCCACATGTTCTTGAACGAGTGGCCCGGATTCCCCTGGCCGGAGAGCATGTGGCCCATTGAGGCGACCAACATGGTAAAAGCCAGGAGGAGCGCCGCCGGTCGGAACAGAAAACCGACAGCGATGAACAGGGCAAACAGCGTTTCGCTGAGCATGGCCATGAATCCCCAGAACGGCGGGGCGAAGTCAATGCCGTAACGGCTGAGCGACTCGCCCAGGCCCTGCCAGCGCTCGGGTCCTCCCATGAGTTTGGCCCAGCCGTGGAAGTAGATGAAGCCCAGACCGAACCCGACTCGGAGAATCAGCAGTCCAGCATCCCGGTGTTGTTGGAGTTTTTCCCAGATCATACTGAAGCGCCCTTCCAGGGCTCGCTGATTGTTGACTCAGTTGAAGGTGTCGCAGGTGGCGAAGTCTCCGGAGCGCAGCCCGCGAGTGAACCACTCCTGTCGCTGCTCAGACGACCCGTGCGTAAAGCTCTCGGGCTGGACCCGGCGTCCGGCCATTTTCTGGAGACGGTCGTCGCCAATGGCAGCGGCCGCGCGGAGGCCCTCCTCCAAGTCTCCGGTCTCGAGGAAATCCCCGTCCCGGGCAGCATGGAAGGCCCAGATCCCAGCGTAACAGTCCGCCTGGAGCTCAACCCGGACGGAGAGCGCGTTGGATTCGGCCTGACCGATACGCGAGCGAAGCTGCCGAACCTGATCGTGGACGCCCGTGAGGTTCTGGATGTGATGGCCAACTTCGTGGGCGATGACGTAGGCCGTGGCAAAATCCCCAGACCCGCCCATTCGAGCCAGCTCCCGGAAGAACCCCAGATCAAGATAAACCTGGTTGTCTCCGGGGCAATAGAAGGGGCCTGTTGCCGACGAGGTGAAACCGCAGGCGGAATCGACGGCATCGGTGAACAGCACCATTTGGGGAGGACGATACCGGCTTCCGGCCCCCTGGAATACCTCATTCCAGGCATCCTCGGTGCTCGCCAGGACGACCGCTGCTCGCTGCGCCCCTTCGTCCGATCCGACGTCGCGGCTCGCGGAGGGTGCTTCGGGCGGAGCCGGCAGTACAGCCTCGGCTCCTCCCACCAGATTCAGGATCTGCGTCGGATCGACACCCAGCAGGAGCGCCACAACGATCGCAATTATCGCGAATACACCGCCGACGCGGCCACGGCCCCCGGATCGTCCCGGCATGCGGAATTGCCTCTGGCCCGTGGCCTGGCCGCGTCTGTCCTGCACATTGCTGCTTTTCCGTCTTCCTTTCCAGCGCATCTGTTCTTGGCCTGCTATCGCCCAAGAATACGCACGCCGAGGCTGACACGATTACCGGCGGTGCCGATTAATGGGCCGGCATCGGAATCGGGAGGCGCACCCCACGAGAACCAAAGCCGCCCGGCGGGCTCTTCGGGTAAGGCACCGGCCCACGAAACTTGACCGTGAATGACGCTTTCAGCCTGTCCCATGACCCGCCTCATTCCCGCTCTACTGCTCCTGCTGGCCGCCTGCGGCAGCCCCGAAGGCAGCCCCGAAGTCGGCCGCGGAGTCAGCCTTCCGCTGGCGCCCGGCGAGTACGCAAACTGGCGTCCCGACGCCGAATACGTAGGTAAGGCCACGTGCTCGGAATGCCACGTCGACAAGGCCGCGACCTTCGCCGAGGCCCAGATGGGGCGTTCGTTCAGGCCGGCGCGCGCATCATTGAGCGATGCCGAGTGGGACAACGTTGAGCCAATCCGCGATCCGGACAGGAATCTCTTCTACGTCCCCTTTCGGCGAGGAGAAGAGCTTTTCGTGCGGGAGTTCCGTCTGACCAATGGAGACACGAGTCACGTTCGAATCGTCCCGATCGACTACATCGTAGGCTCCGGGCAACACACCAATTCGCACATCAGGGACGAAAATGGCTACCTGTTCCAGGTACCGCTGACGTGGTATGCGCAGGACGGGAAGTGGTCGCTTCCGCCGGGGTTCTCTGGCGGTGACTCGTTTCGGTTTGATCGGCCGATTACGGACCAGTGTATGGCCTGCCACGATGGGCCGTCCACCTACGCGCCGGGATCGGAGAATCGATTCTCGGATATCCCCCACGGTATTGAATGCGAAAATTGCCACGGGCCTGGATCCGTTCACGTGGCGGCCGTCCGGTCTGGCCAGATCGTGGATGTGACTACGCTGACGGACTATACAATTGTCAATCCGGCCAAGCTTGAGACCGCCCGGCTGGATGACGTCTGCCAGCGTTGTCACATGCAGGGCGTCGCGGTGCTGAAGGACGGAGTCACACCGTTCGATTACCGCCCCGGGCAAGACCTGGCGGAGTACATGGAAGTCTTCTGGCCACGCTTTCCGGATTCGACGACGCAGTTCATCATGGCCTCCCATCCGGATCGCCTTCAGATGAGTGCCTGCTGGCAGGCCTCTCGGAAGAACTCCTCGGCCGGGCAGTCTACGATGGAACCGATTACCTGTCTGACGTGCCACGATCCTCACGAGCCGGTCCAGGCCCGATCGGCCGCCGTCTACAATGCCTCCTGTACTACCTGTCATGCCGAGCAAAAGGTGGCCGCATGCACGGAAGATATCGAGATCCGCGCCGGGTTCGACGACAACTGTTCTTCGTGCCACATGCCTGCGTCCGGGACTACGGACATTCCGAACGTGCGCATCACCGATCACTTCATTCGCGTCGTGGAGCCTGAGCGGAGCGCGAGCGGCGTTGATGCCGCCATGCGAACGGATCTAGTCCGGATGGCCAGCCTCCTGCGGCCCAGGGTCGAGCCTGAAGTTCTGGCGGCGGCTTACCTCACTTTCTACGAGGAGGAGGCTCATCGTCCCTTCTACCTCGATTCCGCGCGCGCCATTTTGGACCGGCTGCCCCCTGAGGTGGCCAAGCAGCAACGTGTTCGGACGGCGTTTCTGTCTGGCGATTGGAACGAGGTCACGCGAATCGGTTCGACGTTGTCCATCAGCGCCGTCAGCGACGCTTGGACGGCGTACCGCCTGGGCGAAGGCTATCTGACGCTCGGCGAGGTGCAAAAATCTGTCGCCTGGCTCGAGCGGGCTGTCGCGCTGGCTCCGGAGCACCTTCGATTTCAGAACAAGCTGGGTTCGGCCTATCTGGCCATGGGGCGTCTGGACGACTCCAGAGAAGTCTTGGACCGCGTCCTCGACACCTCTCCGAGTTTCGCTTCGGCGTGGAACAACCGCGGTTTTCTTCGGCTGAACCAGGGCGATATCGAGGGTGGCGAGGCCGACTTCCGGCAGGCGCTTCTGTTGGATCCGGATCTGGAGGAAGCCCTCGGCAACCTGGCCTCGCTGCTCTTCAACACGGGGCGCGTCGCCGAGGCCCGACCGCTCGCCGATCGGCTGTTGTTTCTGAAGCCGCAGAATCAGGACTACCGCCAGTTCTGGCAGGCCGTGTCCGGTGCCGGCGTTTCTGAGTGGTGACGATCTAGTTGACCGGTTCGAACTGAGCCGAAAAATGGCGGAGCCGCTGCGGCTGATCCACGATCCGGACTCCGCGTAGGGCCTCCTTTTCGGACTGGAGTTCGCCGAACACGTCTACGACGTAGTCAATCTGGCTCTTGGTATAGGTCCGGCGCGGAATGGCCAGGCGCACCAACTCGAAACGCGCGGGCGTCTCGACCCCGGTGTCGGGGTTGACCGCGCCAAACATCACCGAGCCTATCTCGACCGTCCGCACACCTCCCGTTCGAAAGAGCGCGATGACCAGCGCCTGGCCGGGGTACTGGTCCCTCGGAATGTGTGGAAGCATCGAGCCGGCATCCACGTAGATCGCGTGGCCACCCGGCGGCTGCAGGATGGGCACGCCGCACGCGGCAATCTGCTTGCCCAGATACTCCGTGGATGAAAACCGGTAGCGCTGGTAGTCGAGATCAAGCGCCTCGTACAGGCCGACCGCAATCGCCTCGAGGTCCCGTCCGGCCAGACCGCCGTAGGTGGGGAAGCCCTCTGTGAGAATCAGGAGTTCGGCTTCCTGCTTGGCCAGGAGGTCATCATTCGTGCAGAGAATGCCCCCGATGTTGACCATGCCGTCCTTCTTGGCGCTCATCGTGCAGCCGTCGGCGAGCGCAAACATCTCTCGCGCGATGTCGATAAGGGCTCGGTTCTCGTACCCCTTTTCACGGGCACGAACAAAGTAGGCGTTCTCGGCGAATCGACAGGCGTCGATATAAAACGGGATGCCGGCAGCCCGTGTGATTTCCGAGGCCTCCTTCAGGTTCGCCATCGACACCGGCTGGCCTCCGCCTCCGTTGTTGGTCACCGTCATCATGACGAATGGGATCCGGTCCCGCTGTTCGGCTATCGTCTCCCGAAGGGCGTCAAGATCCATATTGCCCTTGAAGTCGGCCGGCGTAAACAGATCGGCTGACTCCGCGCAGGGGATGTCGAGGGCCGTGGCGCCCGCTGCCTCAATGTTCGCTCGCGTCGTATCAAAGTGCGCGTTGTTGGGGACCAAATCCCCGGGCTTCACCAGTGTGGCCGCGAGAATGCGTTCGGCTGCCCGACCCTGATGGGTGGGAATGACGTGCTTGAAGCCAAAGATGTCCTGCACGGCCGCTTCGAATCGATCAAAGCTGGGACTGCCCGCATAGGCCTCATCGCCGCGCATGATGGCCGCCCACTGCTCCGCACTCATGGCCCCGGTCCCGGAATCGGTCAGGAGATCAATGATGACGGACGTCGAGGGCACCTTGAACAGGTTGTATCCGGCGCGCCGCAGCACCACCTCGCGCTCGGCAGGCGTGGTGAAGTGGATGGGCTCGACTACCTTGATCCGGAAGGGCTCAATGATGCGCATGGAAAACGTCGTTGGACGGAAAGAATTCAACGTCTGAATATCGGTAGCGCTTCCGTAGGGGATTGGGGCATCTTCGTGGAGAAAAAGCACCGCTCGCTCATGATTGTTCAGCAATTGCCCGAGGTCTCCGAAATGATGGAGGCCTTTCAGACCCGAGATGCCACGTTCGACGGCGTGTTCTTCACGGGCGTCAGGACCACCGGGATCTTCTGCCTCCCGTCCTGCTCCGCTCGCAAGCCGAAGCCGGAGAATGTGGAGTTCTTCGGGACGACCCGAGACGCCTTGTTTTCAGGCTACCGCCCTTGCAAGCGCTGCAAGCCAATGCGGTCGGAAAGCGAAACCCCCGAATGGCTGGCTCCTCTAAGCGAGAGCATCGACGCCGAGCCGGAGCGAAAGTGGCGTGACGCGGACCTGCGGGCGATGGACCTGTCGCCAGAGCGTGTGCGCCGTTGGTTTCAGACGGTTCACGGAATGACGTTCCATGCCTATGCCCGCGCGCGGCGACTGAACAAGGCGCTGGGCCAGATCCGGGAGGGCGGCTCGGTTACGAGTGCGGCTCTGGATAACGGCTACGAATCACTGTCGGGATTCGGTTCGGCCGTGAAGCGTATGACGGGCGCAATACCCTCCAAGGCCGTGCCGGTGATCCACTCCATGCGTATCGAAACGCCCGTCGGCCCGATGATGGCCGCCGCCGATGAGGAGGCCCTTCTGCTGATGGAGTTTGCGGACCGGCGTATGCTGGAGAAGCAGGTGGATCGAATCCAGAAGCGCCTCAGGTCGCCACTTGTCCCGGGAGAGAACGCCGTCCTGTGCGAACTCCAGGCGCAGTTGAACGCGTACTTTTCGGGGGCGCTGCGCGCTTTCGATTTGCCCCTCAAGTTTACAGGAACGGCCTTCCAGGAGGCGGTGTGGGAGCGACTCCTGGCCATCCCGTATGGGACGACCACCCATTACGGGGCGATCGCCGAGCAGATGGGGCAGCCGACTGCCACGCGGGCGGTGGCACGAGCCAACGGGGACAACCGGATGGCCATCATCATTCCGTGCCATCGTGTGATAGGCAAGGACGGCAAGCTTACCGGGTACGGCGGCGGCCTGTGGCGGAAGCGCAAGTTGCTTGACCATGAACAAGGTCTCTTTGTACTCGCTTCGTGATTCGGGTCATCTACAACCCGGCTGCCCGCGGCGGGCGAATAGGGAGGCGACGGAAGGAGATCCGCCGCCTGCTGGACGAACGCATTGGAACCGTCGAATGGATCGAGACCCTGTCCACCGGGCAAGCCATACAGCTGGCCAGCCAGGCCGGGCCGGATCAGGTCGTGGTTGCCGTAGGTGGCGACGGAAGTGTTCATGCCGTGGTGGAAGGGCTCGTCGCAGGCGGGAGCCGGGCGGTTCTGGGCATTATCCCAGTGGGGACCGGCAACGATTTCGCCTTCGGAGTCGGGATCCCCGGAACGGTCTCTGAGGCAGTCAAGGTCTTGGAGGCGGGTGTACAGCGACGAGTAGACCTCGGGTGGGCCGAGCTCGATGACCTCCCTGGTTTTCCGTTCGCCAATGCGATCGGCTTCGGACTCGATGCAGCGTCTTCCATTCAATCCAGACGCCGCACGTTCTTGCCGGGAATGATGCGCTATCTGGTGTCCAGCCTCGAAACGCTTGCAGGCTGGGAGGCGCCCCTGGCGACCGTCGAAGGCGAGAATCTGGCCTGGGAGGAGAGACTGATGTTTGCCACGTTCGGCAATGCGCCAAGGTCCGGAGGTGGGTTCCTTATTACGCCCGACGCGGACCCGGCAGACGGCCAGTTGGACTATTGCCTCATTCGGGAGATCGGCCTCGCAAAAGCGCTCATGGTCATTCCCCGGGTGATGCGCGGCACACACAGTTCGGTTGAGGAGGCCCACCTTGGGTGCGGGCGCGCGTTCAGGCTTTCGGCATCACCAACGGTTCCGGTTCACGCCGACGGGGAGATTGTGTCCACGGCTTGCCGCACGGCCGAGATATCTATTCGTCCGGGTGCACTCAGGATCATCGCCCCGCCCGTGACGACCCGTGACCGGGTGATGCAACCGGGACGGTAGGACAATTCCTACCCGGTTTTCAGAATTGACCTACAGCGCGGCGGTCCGTTGGACGATGGCCCGCGGGGCGTGGAATAGTTAGCGTGAGGCCTAAGCTCGCTATCGACCGAATTGCATTCATGCCCTCATCCGCACTGGAATCCCGACTCCGCAAGGTGGTGTCCTCCAATGGGAACGGACACGTGGCGTCGTCAACGTATGAGCTGGCATTCCGCGAAATCGGCGTCGGCCTGGCGCTGATTCGCCGAACTGAATCGGGACACCGGGTTGTCGACTACAACCGCGCGGCGGAGCGTGCCTTCGGCCGCGGAGAGTCTGATCTCCGCGACGCTGCCGGGTGCGACCTGGCAGACCTGCTTCCCGGAGTCGCTCGCTTCGGGCTGTTGACCAAGATCGATGAGGCCATAGATACCCAAACACCTATCAGGATCGGGGCGCTTGAGATCCAATCGGATGTGGGTCCTCGCACCGTATTTACAGGCCAGTTGATTCCGCTGGACGAGGAACACCTGGTGATCTCTTTCGAGAACATCACCGGCACGGTAGACGGGCCGTCCCAAACGACATCCAGCCTGCGTATCGATAGGCTCAATTCACTCGCTGTCCGCGTTGCCCGCGAGCTGAGTGAACCCATTTCGAACATCAAACTGGCAGCCGATCTGCTCTACAAGGACGAAAAGGAAAAGCTGCCCTATCCCGCCGGCGAATACCTGTCCCACATTCGGGCGAGTGTGCGCTCGATGAAGGAACGTCTGGATGACGTCTTGACGTTGGCCCGCATTCGCGAGGAGCCTCTGGCGCGCCGCGAGGTTAACTTGACGGGGCTGGTTCGGGCTGTTGTCGCAGAGCGAGGCTTGGACATTCGGGCCCTCTCGGCCAAGGTGGACGTAGGTCGACTGGCCCCGGTAACCGGAGATGCCGCGCTGCTGCGGCAGCTCTTCAGCAACCTGATATCCAATGCCCTGAAGTTCAGGAGAGACAGAACGGATCCGGAGATAGTGATTCGATCCGAGCGCCTGCCGGTCAGTCCGGGCGAAGTGTCAAAGACCATTCGAATAAGCGTCACCGACAATGGCATCGGATTCTCCAGAGAACTGGCCCGCCACATCTTCAACATGTTTGAAGAGCCGGACGAGCACGTTTCTGCTGCCGCGCCGAGCTTGAGTCTCGGTATCTGTCGTCTGATTGTCGAGAAGCATGGCGGGCGAATATGGGCTACCGGCACCCCGGGAGTTGGAGCACGATTCACCATAGAGTTGCCCAGGGTTCTCCCGGATCCGGACTAGTTGCCCCATTCCCGCCCGGAGTGCGATAATTCCGAATGGGCAAATACTTCGACTTCGGGTACACCGGTGGCGCCTTTGAGCTCTTTGGGCCGGCCCATCTGTGGACGGTTCTGGCTCTGGCAGCGTTGTTCGTGGTTTATCTCCGAGTAGGGCGACGGGCCGATCCGGTGTTGAGGACCCGAATGCGCGCAGGCCTGGTCATCTTTCTGGTGGCGCTTGACCTGGGATCCCACCTTTTCTGGGCCCTGAATGGTGTCTGGACGGCGAAGGCTCAGCTGCCACTTCAGATGTGCAGCGCCATGACCTATGTGATGGCATACGCATTTCTGAGCGGGAGCAGGCGCCTGTACCCGCTCGTCTACTTCCTGGGAATCGCCGGGGCGATTCAGGCCCTCATTACACCGGACGCCGCACAATTTGGGTATCCACATTTTCGGTTTTGGGATGCCATGGTCAGTCACGCCGGCCTGGTTCTGGGTGGACTTTGGGTGGTGGTGATCGAAGGCGTCAGGCCAACGTTTCGCAATCTGGTCGAGACGTTCGCGGGTCTGAACGTGTATGCCCTGATCATCTTCTTCGTCAACAGGGCTCTGGGTTCCAACTACCTCTATGTCAACGGCAAGCCCGAGATCGCATCAGTGATGGACTTCATGCCGGCCTGGCCGACCTACATCCTGGTGTTGGAAGCACTGGTGGTCGTGGTATTCGTGGCGTTGTATTTCCCCTTTCGCCGATCCAATTCGCCCATCCAACCCGTCGTTGTTGACGTTTCGGCCGGATAGTGCTGGCCGTCGGGACCGATCGGACGGGTTCGTCTGTTCACCGGCTTTAGCGATCTCCCGAACCCACTCCATGCGATTTTCTACAGTCCTTCCGCTGTTTGCGGTGACCCTCGTCCTCGGCGCTTGCCAGAGCAAGAAGATTGACAACTCGGTTATCGTGGACCCCGGCCCTGTGGTGAGCTACGCGGCCGATGTTCAGCCGATCTTTGCCTCGAGCTGCGGCGGCGTTGGTTGTCACATCGGCGAGACCACCAACGGCGTCAATCTCTCCACATACAGCGCGGCGATTGGGAGCAGAGGACTGCAGTACGGCGGGCCCGTGATCGTCCCCGGCGACGGTGCGGGCAGTCCGCTCGTCGACAAGGTGGGACCCTCACCATCGGAAGGGTCGCGCATGCCGCTCGGCTTGGGGGCCCTCTCCGCCAGCCAGGTGGAGACCATCAGGACGTGGATTGACGACGGAGCGGAGAACAACTGATGCGTGCCTACCTGATAGCAGCTGTCCTGCTGGCTCTCGCGATTCCCGTCCGAGGCCAGGCATACATGACTGACTCGGGTCGCGCGGAGTTTGACTCCCGGGTGCCCCTCCACACCTTTACCGGAACCTCGGACGTGCTGGTGGGGCGAATCTCCCTTCCCGACTCCACGGTGGATTTTTATCTGGATCTGGAGACCCTGGACACCGGAATCGGGAAGCGGGACAAGGACATGAAGAAGACCCTCGAGACTGATACGTATCCGTTTGCCGAGTTCTTCGGCAAGCTGGTAAGCCCATTCGATCCTGCCGGAGGCACTCAGCCTGCGGTGGTGCGGGGGACGTTCACCATTCACGGTCACAGCCAGGCCCTGGAAGTCACGGGGACCCTCGAGCCCACGGATGATGGCCTTCGATTGCAGGCGGCCTGGGAGTTGAACCTCGACGACTACGAGATCAAGCCTCCCAAACTTCTCGTCATGAAGGTGGACCCGGTGCAGCAGATGCGCATCAGTGCTCTCCTCCTACCCGAATCCGAATCCGGAACCTGACATGCGATTCTCCCTACTCGCCATCGTAGCGGTTGCTCTGACCTGGACGGACGCGACAGCCCAGATGTCGCGTCAGCGGGCAGAACCCAATCGCCCTGTGGCCGAGCTGTTCTGGGCACCCACCGTGATTGGAACGGCATCGGTCACGAACCTGAGCGCCGGTGATCTGAACTACACCATCAAACATGCCTTCGGGCTGGTCTCCTCGGGCGTGGAGAACCTGTACGGACTGGACGGGGCCGCAAACATCCGGTTCGGGATTGACTATGGCGTGACCGACTGGTTGTCCCTTGGATTCGGGCGCAGCCGATTCGACAAGGTCTATGATTTCCGGGCCAAGGCGAACATCCTTCGCCAGACGGTCTCTGGTTCCAGCCCAGTGGAAGTGGCGGTCATGGGCGATGCGGGCATCACGACGGTCAAGAGCGGTTTCGAGCTTCCGGATCGAATGTCCTATGCTGGAATGGTGATGTTCGGTAGGCGCTTTTCAGACAAACTGGCTGTCCAAGTGTCGCCCATGGTGTCGCACATCAACACCGTATTTATTGAGCGCGCATCCGACGGCACCGTCCTCAGGGAGGAAAACACCCACTTTGGAGTTGCACTGGCGGCCAATCTCAAGCTCAATGAGCTCTTCGCGGTCCTGCTCGAGTACGTCCCTGTGGTTGGCGATCGATCAGACGGGACCGTGGACGCCTTCTCGGTCGGCCTGGATATTGAAACCGGGGGGCACGTCTTCCAGTTGTTTTTCACATCCTCGGATTGGCTTATCGAACAGCACATGCTGGCCCGCAACAATGACGATTTCTTCGCCGGCGATTTCCGGTGGGGATTCAATGTCAACCGAGTGTTCGCCTTCTAAACGGATCCCGCACGGCACTCTGGCCGTTGATCCGGCCCCGCAAGCCCGCTAGTCATGCGGGCACCTCCCATTTTCGAAACCAGACTCCATCAAGCCCGTGCGCATCTCTTACGTAGCTCTCTTTCTTGCTCTGATTCTTGGGGTCGCCGACGTGGCCTCCGCTCAGCGCGCCGCATCCCCTCGTGGTGAGGCTTCAACCCAGATCGGCAGCACCGACGGCCCCTGGTTGATCGTCGATTACGGACGCCCGATTCTCCGTGGTCGTACCAATCCCTTTGGATCCGGCGAGGAGTACGGCTCCGGCCTCTATTCAGGCGCTCCCGTCTGGCGTGCCGGCGCGAACGTCTCCACGACCTTCAGTGCGGAGACGGATCTCGGCATCGCTGGCAAGCATCTGCCGGCCGGCACGTACACCCTCTTCGTCGAGCTTACGAGCCCAACCGAGTGGACGCTCATCATCTCAAACCACAAGGCCAAGCCCAGCTACCAGGGCGACGCAGAGGGACTCTGGGGCTCCTACGGCTATACCGCCGAGAAGGACGTCATTCGGGCACCCATGGCCGTATCTCCCTTGGAAGTCATGGTCGATCAGCTCACCATTTCGTTCATGAATGTGACCGAGGCTGGTGGCCAGATGGCTCTGATTTGGGGAAACACCATGGGCGCCGTGAACTTCCAGGTTCACTAGAGATTTCGGCGTAGAGACTTGAAGCCCCGGCTGCCTTCGGCGGTCGGGGCTTCTTTCGTTCCCTCCCGGAAGGCAATCCATGGCACGCATCGTAGTAAAATTTGGGACCAGTGTACTGGCGGGCGAAAGGGCCGAGCTGGACGAGGCCCGCGTCGCTGATCTTGCGGGCCAATGTGCAGCACTCCACGAAGTAGGCCACGAGGTCATCATCTGCAGCTCCGGCGCCATCGCTCTGGGCCGCAGCCGGATGGGTTTGGGCCGGGCGCCTCGCGGGCTTCCGGAGCGCCAGATGCTGGCGGCCGTGGGGCAGTCCCGCCTGATGCGGGTCTGGGAGGAGGCGTTCGACCGTTTCGGTATTCGGGTGGGGCAGCTGTTGTTCACCCGCGCTGACGTGGAGGATAGAAGGCGGTACCTGAATGCCAGGGATGCCCTGGAGGCGATGGTCTCGCATCGGGTCATCCCCATAGCGAATGAGAATGATGCTGTCGCGACGGCCGAGATACGTCTCGGGGACAACGATACCCTTTCTGCTCTTTTGGCGGTCGTTTCCAGCGCGGACCTGCTGATTCTGCTCACCGATCAGCCCGGTCTCTTCACGGCCGACCCCCGAGTCGATCCCGAAGCTCGTTTGATTACGGATGTTGACCGGATCGACGATGCGCTACGTGGCGTGGCCTCAGACAGCGTCAGCGGGGTCGGGACCGGCGGGATGGTGACCAAGATTCGGGCGGCCGAGATTGCGGGACGGGCTGGAGCCACCGTGGTGGTCGCCTCCGGCCATGCGCCGGACGTTATTGCCCGTGCACTGGCAGGCGAGTCCGTCGGGACTCGGTTTGCGGCCACTGAGACGCCTCTTGAGCACCGGAAGCGTTGGATCCTGACGGGCCCCGCCCCGAGGGCGACCCTGGTCGTGGATTCGGGCGCGGCCCGGGTCCTGCGTTCAGGAGGGAGAAGCCTGTTGCCGGCCGGAGTGGTGGGCCTGCAAGGCGCGTTCGACCGGGGGGATACAGTGACCGTGGAGTCCTCGGAGGGCACGTTTCTGGCACGCGGGATTGTTCGCTACGACCACAGTGAGTTGGCAAGCATTCTGGGCGTTCGATCAGACGGAATTGCTGCGGTGCTTGGCTACTCCCGGGGCGATGTAGTCATCCATCGAAACGACATGGTGCTTGAGCAATGACGATTGACATGAATGATCTGGGGCGACGGGCCGCGGCCGCGGCCCGAAGCTTGGCCAGGACAACGAGTGATCAGCGTGCCGAAGCGGTACGGGCCGTGGCTGCGGCCCTTCGGGCGGACGCTGCTGTCATTCTTGAAGCGAACCGACAAGACTGTGCGGCTGCGGCCACGGCGGGCATGTCCGGATCGCTCCTGGATCGATTGAATCTGGATGACTCGCGATTGGAGAGCCTGATTGACGATACCGAAGCCGTCGCCACGTTGGCCGACCCAACCGGAGCTGTCATCGACGCACGGACTCTGGCGAATGGACTGGAGCTGTCCCGAATACGGGTCCCCCTGGGAGTTATCGGGGTCATCTATGAGGCCAGGCCCAACGTCACCGTGGACATTGCAGCGCTTTGCATCAGGACCGGGAACGCGGCCATCTTGCGCGGCGGATCCGAAACGCTGCGGAGCAACCGGGCTCTCGTCTCCTCGATTCAACGCGGCCTGTCGTCGTCGGGGATGGATCCGGACGCCGTGCAGGCCATCGATTCCCCGAACCGCAAATACGTCCGCGAGCTGCTGCGCCTCGAACGCTACGTGGACATGATCATTCCCAGAGGCGGCGCCAGTTTGCACCGACTTTGTCGCGAGGACGGCACCATTCCTGTCATCACCGGCGGCATCGGGATTTGCCACGCCTTTGTGGATGAGACCGCCGACCTCGCATCGGCCCTCGACATCGTGGAGAACGCCAAGGTCCAGCGGCCGAGCGTCTGCAATGCGCTTGATACCGTTCTTGTACACCGGGCGATTGCTTCTGATTTCGTGTCCCAACTGGCTGAGCGCCTCATACCGCTGGGGGTCACCCTGCACGCCGATCCTGCGGGGCTCGTGGCGTCTGGAGACCGACTCGGGCTCGTGCCAGCCGGCCCCCGAGATTTCGACAAGGAGTGGCTCTCACTGGATCTCGGGGTTCGCATCGTGGATGGGTTGGAGGCGGCCATGGACCACATCGAAGAGCATGGGTCGAGGCACTCTGACACCATCCTGACGAGCGATACGGTGAACGCCGACCGATTCATTCAGGGCGTCGACTCGGCGGCGGTATACGTTAACGCCAGCACCCGCTTTACCGATGGCGGAGAGTTTGGCCTGGGGGCAGAAGTCGCGGTGAGCACGCAGAAGCTGCATGCCCGCGGCCCCATGGGGCTTGAGGCGCTGACCACCTACAAGTGGGTCGGCCGAGGGACTGGCCAGGTGAGGGGGTAGCAGGCGCCGGTCTCGATCTCGAGCGGGCAGTTGTCGCTAGAACACAGCCACCACAAGCTTCCGGAAGAGTTTCTTTATTTCAGAAAGCGTTTCCGGGAGCGAAACCACAGGCTGGCACTCTCGCTAAATGAATCGTCACAAAAGCGCGGCATTCCCACGCATTTGATTGTCGAACACTCGCCGGGGCCCGATCGGCTGCGGCGATATATGATATATATAGAAGTCTACGACCTTGAAGCGAGTACTAAGCACGATTGCCCTTGCGGGTTTACTTTCGACCCCGGGTTTCAGAGTCTCGGCACAGGTGGCCCAGCCGCCCACGGATCTTGTCGCCGAGTACATGGAAAACGACAACTCTTATCGGTCCCTGACCTGGTGGAAAGCGCTCAGCGCTGACCTCACCTTGCGAACGGAAGGAGAGGTGGACCACATCGCCCCCGAGACGCTCCAGAATATCATCTACTTCGCGAGTCAACTTTCTCCCAAGGTGGATCTGGGGGGTGCTGTTCCCGGACTCGTCCGGGTATTCTGCTCGCATCCCGATCAGGCGTATCGGATGATGGCTCTGGCGGCCCTGAGCGCGATCGGGGACCGGACGGGCCTCGCTGAGATTAGCGAGTCCTACGAGACCGAGCAGTCCAGCAGGATTCGGAAGATGAGCCTTGCCGCCTGAGGGAGCACCGCCAGGCGCACGACCAGGAGGGATCATGAATAGAATAGACGTCAAACGCAGCACCGTCCGGAAGTGTGAGAGTTGTAAAAACGAACGGGTCAGATTCACCTACTCCGTGCGACTGCTCGGACCCCACGCGGCTCATCTGTGCAGCAACTGTGTGGACATATTGCGCCGGGGAATACTCGAGGCCAAACGGGCCGTCCAGAGACCACGTCACGTGTCGCTGGCCGCCAGGGCCGAACAAGGAGGGTATGTCCCCGACTGACGTAGCCGCTTGGCAAAGGACGACCCAGCACGAGGGCGCCGGGTCCGCGTCGAGCCGGTGCCTTTTGTCTGAAGAACCGTCCAAAGTGGAACTGACTTTGCCAGACAGCATTGAGCGGCCTTACTTTTCCGTCGCAGCAACAGCTGAAACGCTGCCCTATAGCTCAATTGGCAGAGCGCTTGACTCTGAATCAAGAGGTTCCAGGTTCGAATCCTGGTAGGGCAACCACTGCTGAACAACCTTAAACGCCCCGAAATCAACGATTATGGCTGATTAGGGGCGTCTTTTTGTTGGGGGTAGGGAGCGTTTCGGGTTCTCCGCTATCGCTGCGCTGCCCAAATCCGCAGCGGCGTCAGCGGCCGTTGAAGGGTACCTGGGAGCGACTGAGGAGCAGGAGTGGTCCCGTTCATAGACGTTGCCACCGGCTTCTTACAGAAGCTTAAGGACTTGAACCCGTTCGAGGATTGGTAGCAGAGAGGTCTCCGCGATGCCGATCAGGTGGGCCAGGTCACAGCTTTCAGGCGGTTCGTGGTGGTCCGATCGGCACCCCCGAGAGAAAGTCCGGACCGTCCGAGCCGGAGACATCGATTAATCCCGACGCCTACAAGCAGGTCACCTGGTCTTTTCCAGGGAGGCTGTCCAGCCTACGGCGTCGCCACCAACCCCAACCAACCCAGCACCGGCTCCGCCAACGCGGGGCTGAACCGCGGACTGTGCAAGCCGCCCTCAATCTGCCAGAGCTCAACCGTCACCCCCTCCGCACACCCCTCACGGTACCGCGTGCGCAGTGTCTCGGCACCGTCCAGTGAGCCGTCCAGATCAACGGGATCCTGCATCTCCGCGGCCTCCGGGACGCAGCCGGCTCGAGCAACCCAGCGAGATACCTCCTCCTCGGCCCCTGAATAGCCGACTCCGCTTTTCGCCATCCCACCGGCCCAGCCAACGACTTCATCCGCATCGCCGTGAATATGCAGGACAGAAACGGGCCGCTCGGCTTTGCACTTGGACGGATCCAGGTACGAGGTCCCCGCAAGACTGACCACCGTACTTACTCCGGCGGCCTCATCGCACGCCAAACGGTATGCCATGAAGCCCCCGTTGGAATGCCCAAACGCGATGACGCGGCTCACATCAACGTGTTGGCGGGCTTCCTCGACGAGCCCTGACAGATACTCGACATCGTCCACCTCATCCGGCTCATTGAATCCACAGCACCAGTCAGTCGCCTCCCAGAAGGTGTCGCCCTCGTCATCCACCAGGCCGTTCGGCAGCAGGAGGGCGAACCCATGCTCCTGGACTCGCTCCGACAATCCGAAATACGAATCGAGTTGCGAGGCGTTGCTGGTGTAGCCGTGCATGGCGACGATCAACGGGATGGAATCGTCGTCGCCGACGCCGCCTGGAATCACAAGACTGGCGGGGCGATCACCGCCGAGAACCACGGTAGTTGGCTCAGGCGAGGCTACGGGTTCACATGCTGAAAGCAGCAAGGCGGCAAAGACAAGTAAGCGGGTCGTCATGGCTGGAAGTAGAAATGAGGCCATAAAGTACCGAAGATTTGAGGTGCCCATCCCAATTGCTCATCTTGCGGTTCTCACCTTGCCCCCCCGGCCTCCTTGTCCAACCAGACCGACAGCGTCTACCGCACCTTCCAGAGGCTGATTCGGCGATGGCTGAGGCTGTTTTTCCGAGAGGTCGTGGTCGAGGGACTGGAGAACATTCCGACGGATCGGGGCGGCCTGCTCATTGCAGGACATCCGAACGGCCTCGTGGACCCGGCCTTGATCATGGCCGTGTTTCCGCAGCGGATCGTCTTCGGAGCGCGACACGGACTCTTCTCGCTTCCGGTTCTGGGCTGGTTCATCCGGCGCCTTGGGACCGTCCCCATCTATCGGGCGAGTGATGAAAGTGACCTCACGAGCATCGAACGCAAGAAGGCGAACCTGGAAAGCCTCGACGGCCTCGCACGGGAGGTCGCCCAGGGATCCTTCTCAGCGCTCTTCCCCGAGGGACTGAGCCACGATCTTTCACACCTGGCCGAGATCAAGACGGGCGCAGCCAGGCTCTACTATCGTGCACGCGAATTACAGCCCGCGGGAGGCGCGGCGCCGGTGATCATCCCGGTCGGATTGCACTACGACCGCAAGAACATATTCCGGTCTCGCGTTCTGGTCTCGTTCCAGCCGCGCCTAGACTTGCCGACCGAGCTCGACATCACGCCGGGTCAAGACGAAGCCGCGAGAAGAAGGGCCGTCAAAGGCCTGACAGACCTGATTCAGGAGTGCCTCCTACGGGTTGTGGGCGCCACCGACGACTGGCATATTCACCACCTGATGCACCGGGCAAGCAAGCTGGTAAAGGCGGAATTGGCCCACCGACGGGGGGCGGAATACAAGAGCCCCTCGCTGACTGAGAGCCGACTTGGCTATGCGCGAATATGGGAGGGGTATCAGGCGCGGAAAAAATCTGATCCCGAACGCCTCGAAGGCTTCCGAAAGCGAATCTCCCGGTATGACCGCTGCCTGAGGCTACTGGGCTTGGAGGACTATGAACTGACGGCCTTGCCCAGAATGGCATCGCCCATCCTGATCACCATGTTTCTGGCGCAGGCCATCGCGGTGTATCTCCTTTTTCCTCCGATTCTGGTGCTGGGCACCATCATCAACATCTTGCCCTACTTCCTCCTGAAATGGATGACCCGGAGTATCTCGCAATCCCAGAAGGATGAGGCTACGCTGAAGCTTCTCGGTGGGGCCGTCCTGTTTCCGGCCACCTGGGCGCTTGCCGCCGTCGGCGCCTGGTTCGCCGAGCAGGAACTCCGGGTCCTCTTTCCCGCACTGCCGGACCTGGCGGTGCTTGTCGTCCTCACTACCGTAGGCATTGGGATATTCGGAGGCTTTCTGGCTCTCATCTATTCGGAACTCAGTGCCGAGACCTATCGCGCGATCCGGGTGCGGGTTCGGAAAAGGCGGCGCAAGGCGCTGATTCAGGAACTGCTGGAAGACCGGTCCGAGCTGTGTTCGGAGCTGATCGCTCTCGGCGAGGGGCTCAAGCTTCCCGGAATCCGGCAGGCTGACGGGAGGCTGGTATCCGCCCCGAGGGAAACCCTGCACACGTCTTGACTGTCGTGCGGCAGCAAGGCGGCCCAGACGCGGACCGCGATGTGCGGGTAATCCCAGGCCGCTAGAGCCCTACTCGGACCGCCAGGACTCGTGCCTGACCCAGTCCACTTCCATGACCCATTCGCCGGTCATCGGGGCATCCGTGATCTTGGCAAAGTTCAGGATGGCGAACAGCGGTTCTGGATAGAGCACGCCGAGGCTGTCATTCCGGGCGGCCTCGACTCCGTCGATCTGGTACACCAGATGGCCGTCTGACCATTCGACTCCGTACTCGTGGAATTCCTCGAGCGCGGAATCGAGGCCAAGCTGATACGTCCACCAATCACCGCCGTCCTCGCATCCTCCCAGCGCCTTGATCGCGCGAGCTACGTAGTGGTCTTTTCCACTCGCGCCGTGATGCTCGAAAATATCGATCTCTCCTGAGCCGGTGATGGGCCAGCAGACGGTCTCGTCCGGTTCCTGGACGGGCGGCTCGTTGTTCTGCGCGCCAAGCAGCCACCAGGCCGGAAACATGCCGTCCTCGCCGCTGCCCGACAGCTTCAGGCGCGCTGTCCACCGCCCCTTTACGAACTCCTGGCGATTCTTCGACGCGATGCGGCCCGCCATGTACTGGGTGGGCGGATGCTGCTCCCCAAACTTCGACATGTTGTCGCATTCCATCACCTCGCCAACATTGACCACCTTGAGCTTGATGGATCCGTCCGAGACTTCTCGGGTCCCGTACGCGCCGTCGCGGACGTAGCACTGGTCTTCATTGTTGACCCAGAGAATCTGATCCTGCCAGTTCTCGGTGTCGAAGGTGTCAAAGTCGTCGAAGAAGTCAGTGTACCAACCGGGCTCCACGGTTTCCGGGGCGCAGGAGACGGCAAACAAGGACACGAAGACGATGAGGATACTGATTCTCATGGCTGAAAGAGGTGAGGAGGCAAAGTCCGTTGCGGCGGCCTGAAAATACGCTCCCGACCGGCCATCTTCTCCGGTACTGCACGGCAAACTCGCCGAAAAGCGTTTCCAGAGGCTGATTCCTGCACGACCCGCCGCCCGGGTGACTCGTTGGAGGCGGCTTGCGCGACGAGAAAGAGCGACGCGCGCCACCGAAGCCGACTATATGAAGCGCATTCTGAACCTGTTCGACCTGCCGAAAGAGGCCAAACTCACAACGGAGGTTCTCTCGGGGCTCACCGTCTCGCTGGCCCTGGTGCCGGAGGCTATCGCATTCGCCCTGATTGCGGGTCTTTCGCCGCTCACGGGACTGTATGCCGCCTTCACCATCGGACTGGTCACGTCCATCTTCGGGGGGCGTCCCGGAATGATTTCGGGCGCAACGGGCGCGATTGCCGTCGTAATAGTCAGCCTGGCGCAGACGCACGGCGTCGAATACATCTTCGCCACCGTGGTGCTGGCGGGCTTCATCCAGATGGCAGCAGGCTTTCTGCGACTCGGCAAGTTCATTCGCCTTGTGCCCCACTCGGTCATGTACGGCTTCGTGAACGGGCTGGCCATCGTCATCTTCATGGCGCAGCTGGGGTCGTTCAAGACGGCCTCCGTAGACGGCGCGCTGGGCTGGATGACGGGCGGTGAGCTCTACCTGATGGTCGGTCTGGTCCTCCTGACCATGCTGATTATCTGGGGCCTGCCCAAGCTGACAAGGGCGTTCCCCTCTTCGCTGGCTGCGATACTGGTGGTGACGGCCATCGTGCTGGCATTGGACCTGGACACGACAAGCGTGGGGGACATCAGTTCGATCAAGGGAGGCTTCCCGCCATTTCACATCCCGGACATCCCATTTTCCCTGGAGAGCCTGGCGATCATAGCGCCGTACGCGTTCATCGTCGCGGGCGTCGGTTTGATCGAGAGCCTTCTGACGCTCAACCTGATCGATGAGATCACCGAGACTCGCGGGAGGAGCAACAAGGAGGCCGTTGCTCAGGGGTTGGCGAACGTGGTGACCGGATTCTTCTCCGGGATGGGCGGCTGCGCGATGATCGGGCAGAGCCTCATCAACATCTCGGCCGGAGCGCGGGCGAGGCTATCCGGAATCGTAGCCTCGGTGATGCTGCTGGTCTTCATCATGTTTGGGGCCGAGTACATCGAGCAGATGCCCATCGCAGCCCTGACTGGACTGATGATCATGGTGGCGATTGGTACGTTTGAATGGGCGAGCGTGCGTGCCCTCGGCAAGATGCCAGGTCACGACAACCTGGTGGGTATCCTGGTCGCGGCGATCACGGTCTTTATGCACAACCTGGCGCTTGCCGTGCTGATCGGCGTGATCGTCTCCGCGTTGATCTTCGCCTGGGAGAATGCCAAGCGGATCCGAGCCCGCAAGTATGTGGACGACGACGGCGTCAAGCACTACGAGATGTATGGTCCGCTCTTCTTTGGTTCGACGCAGGCATTTGGCGACAAATTTGATGTCCTCAATGACCCGGATGAAGTGATCATCGACTTCCGGGAGAGCCGCGTCAGCGACATGTCAGGCATTGAGGCACTCAATCGCATTACGGAGCGCTATCTCAGAGCCGGGAAGACGCTTCACTTGCGACACCTCAGCAAGGACTGTCGCCGGCTGATCGCGAACGCCCAGGACGTCATTGACGTCAACATCATCGAGGATCCGACCTACAAGGTGGCGGTCGAGATCTAGGCCCGGCGTCAAGCGGCCCGGAGCGCTTAGTCCAATCGCCGGAACCAGACCCCGCGGGTCCGCCCGTTTCCGCCTTCAAACCCGATGACCCGCCCCGTGGGGTCGCGGGTGAACTCGATGCTCCCCAGGAACCACTGACCACCGGCAAACTCGTCGCCCCCAACGTGGGAGACCCCGAACGGCTCATACCTGCGGTGATGGGCCATAAGCTTGCCCTCCTCGTTGACCTTCAGGGTGTAGGTGGTCTCGAGTTCGTCACTGTAGAACCGTCCGGCGTACTCACCGAGCGCCTCGGGCGTGATGGGAGGCGCGACAATCTTCTCCATGGGGGAATCCGGACCCTGGTGGTGTGTCGCTCGGGTCGTTGAGCCGTCGGGTTCGAAATGGAACGTGACAGCGGCCTGAACGCCGACGAAGGCGAAGGTGGAATCGCTCGTAGGCTCCACCTTGAATCGGGGCTGGTTGGTGGCTTGGGCGAAGAGCTCTCCGTCCTCAAGGGTGTACTCTATGCGAAGCGGTGCGCCGACGAACTTCCAGGTCCCGGCGATGGCCTCGAGTTGCTCCGCGGAGGGCATGCTGTGCGACGCTGAATCCGCGGGCTCATCCTCCGGCACAGGCTCCAGATGTTCGGAGAAGAAGGCACCGGCAATATCCGTCCAAATCCCCAGAGCGAACGACGGGTTATTGCTCGAGAAAAACAGGCCCGATTCGATCTCCGGGAAGTACCCGAACCACGTCCGATGGGAGGTCTCGCCGCCCGTGTGGGTGTAGAGTTGCCGGCCTCGCCACTCCCGGACTCCCAGGCCGAGGGCGTAGCCCGTGGTGTCTCCAGTGGTCAGAATTCCCCGAGTGGTCAACGCGTCAATCGCTTCCATCCTACCGACCGTTCCGTCCCGGAAATTCAGCATCCACTTCGTCATGTCAGACGCCGTCGAGTTCACCCCGCTGGCGCCGTAGGCCTCGGCGAAGTCGGTCACGTAGACAAAACCGCCGTCCCGGTTCGGCGCATAGCCCTGCGAACTGCCCGGAATCACCTGTCCCTGCCTGGTCTTGATCGTGGTGTGATCCATCGCCAGGGGCCCAAATACCCGCTCCTCCATGAACTCCCGGAAGCCTTGTTCTGACGCGCGCTCAACCACCGTGGCCAGGAGCATGAATGACGTGTTGTTGTAGTTGTACTCGGCTCCAGGTTCGTTCTGCAGGCGTGCCTGATTCTGAACAACCCGAATCGGGTCCTCACGAGTCGCGGCATCGGTAAATCGCCAGCCGGCCATGGGGAGGAGGTTCAGAATTTCGCGATAGCCCGAGGTGTGATTGAGCATATTCCGAAGCGTGATCGGGGTCCCGAAGTCCTTCAGTTCCGGGATGTACTTCCGGACGTCATCTTCGAGGCTGAGTTTGCCCTCCTGCTCCAGGAGTACCACCGCCATGGCCGTGAAGTGCTTGGAGACGGAGGCAATGGACATCCCGGTTTCGGGCGTCATGGGAATACCGTACGTGAGATTGGCCATTCCGTAGCCCTTGGCCAGAACAACTTCTCCGTTCCGCAGCACAGAAATCACGGCACCGGGGCGGTCATCACCACTGAATGGCCGCATGAGCTGGTCCACGAGTGCCTCGGGCTCGGTGGCCTTGGGCTCGTTCGCTATGAGTAGAATGGCGTAGTCGCCTTCGGCCCCCTCGAAGGGGGTCACCTCAATGGTATAGATCCCGGCCTCTGTGGGCGAAAACTGAAACGGCTCCGGTCCACGAGCCGGGCTGTCGAACTCGCTGATCTCCTCTCCGTCCGGTGCCAGGACGCGGACCACGACATCGACGCTGATCTGATCCACCTGGCCGAAGACGTAAAAATCAGTCTCGGTTTCGATGGTGTACGTGTGTCGTGAATCGGATTCGAGTGAACCCGGAACGGCCTCCCCCAGTCTGAGCATCTGGGCAGACGCAGCGACGGGGAACAGCAGTACGAGGAGCAGGGGGAGCCTTTTCATAGCCGAGGAGGAGGAAGTGTTTACCGATAGAATTAAGCGCCCACCGCTGACCGATTGCAAGCCCAAGTTTTTTGGGGCGAGGCTTAAATTCGTGGCGCCGTTGCCGATACAACCACTGCCAGCTGCGGGCAGACGCCAATCCGTCCGCAAGACGCGTACCGCCATCGCCCCAATCCCTCTCAGCACAACGCTCGAGGAAAGCCATGGCTTTCGGAGATTTGACTCGCCTCAACACCAACATTGGTGTCATGGAGGCCTACAACAAGTTCCAGGCGACCAGTGCGAAACTGGGCATGCGTCAGCTTCGGCTGGCCACGGGCAGCAGACTGAACTCGGCGGAAGACGACTCCGCGGGTTTCTCGATCGCCTCGTCGCTGAGATCGAAGATTCGTGGCCAAACGCAGGCGGCCTCCAACATCGCCGATGCGAAGAGCATGCTGACGGTAGCCGAAGGCTCCCTCTCCTCCGTCATGGAGATCCTTCAGACCATGAAGGAAAAGACGGTGCAGGCAGCCAACGACACGATGGGCTCGGCCGAGCGCACGGCCATCGACAACCAGTTGACAGCTCTTTCCGCCGAGATCACCGACCTCTTGGGTGACTCCAAGTTCAATACCACCTCGCTGTTCACCTCTTCGGCCTTCAACTTTCAAGTGGGCGCCGGAGCCAGCGATTCTTTTGCTGTGACCGTCGGAACCATGTCGGTGACACAGTTGGGTGTCCAGTCGGCGGCGCTCGATGTCTCTTCGGCATCGGCCGCAACGGCCCTGCTCGCCACGATCGACGCAGCGATAACCACCATATCCAACAATATGGGCACGGTCGGCGACAGCCAGAAACGACTCACGTTCAAGCAGGACGCGATAAACATCGCCATCGCGAACAACGAGGCCGCGCACAGCCGAATCGCCGACGCCGACTTTGCCAGGGAACAGATGGAAATCGTCAAGCTGCAGATCCTCCAACAGACGGGGATATCAGCCATGGCGCAAGCGAATACGTCGGCCTCCGCTGTCCTGGACCTCCTGTAGCATTCGGGATGGGCCGGCGACGGACCGGCCGGGACTACGGTGTATCTTCCGAGGAGACTTGGCTCCAGCGCGGCCACCCGGACCTTCCACCCAGACCACTGATTTCGTGAGATACCTGCTTCTGTCCCTGATCGCGGTCATGGGTTGTGCCCCGGAGCCCGAGTCCCAACCGGCCCATCCCTCTGAGGTGATTGCTCACGTCGTGCGGACCATCGCCACGGACTCGCTCAACACCGACCTGCGGGCCGGTTTGCCAACCGTGGATATCGGGATGTACCTCCTGGAAACTGACAGCAAGCGCTACCGGGAGCGAATGCCGCTGGATGAAGTCATTCGACGGTATCGCCTCGCCAAAGACGTTTTTGGAGGAGTCGGAGTGCAGTTGAATCTGCTCTGGATCAGGACGGTGTCGGTGAACACAGAAGACCTTGAGATTGAGTCCAATGTGATGGCCGGTCAACCGGCGGGCGAGATTACCAATCTCTACGAAAAGAGTCGCCAGCAACGAAGCACGCTCTCGCCCGAGGCGGAAGCCATGTTTGAGGCCATCATCGAGGAGGACGTCGCCAACGCGCGTACGGTGTATCTCGTCGGCATGGAAGATGTGATAATGAACTGGTACGAGCTGCAGGCAGACGGGGCCTGGGTAGTCCGGTCCGATCCGACGAATGCCCTCTCCTTTCCTTCGTACACGCTTGAAGAGCGGATACCTCGGCGACTGCGCGGCGTCATAACCGTACAGAACATCTTCAAGTCCCAGAAAATCATTGCTCACGAGTTGGGGCACAAGCTCATCAACGTGAGCCACGAGTACCGCGACATCAGTCCAGCCCATGAGGTCGACGCGGAGGGTGGCCTGATGGTCTATGGCGAAGGCACTGAGATTGCGGCCGGTGCGGAGGGCCGATGGCACCTGGAGCGACTGATGCGGTCGCCGTACCTGTACCGCCTGGAAGACGGGGAGAAGGTGTACAATCCGGACTACCGGGAGTCAGGGCACTACGCTGATCCGATCTACGGCAGCCTCATCATGCGCGACTGAGGCCTTTCGGGCAATTGAGGTGAAGGGATTCCGTCGGGGGGCAAAAGAGATGGTTGCGCCACTCCTTGCTTGACGAGCCAACTCCGGGTATCATCAGTACCGGGGATTTCCTGACGGCGGGGCGTATACGCCTCCCTACGGAGAAGGCCTTTCGAGTTGTCGATACTCTCAAATGCACGACACCCGTTGGTCGGTGTTGGGACTATAGCTGGACGTTCATCATGACTTCACCAAGATTCTTGACCGCGGTCAGCCTGATCGCGGTGGCATTCGCGGCAGCCTGTCAAACTGCCCCCACGCCGCAGTCCGAAGAAACCACTACGGCGGTAGACACCGTTTTCAACCCTGCCGAACGCGGACAGGAACTGTTCACGGAGTACTGTCAGAGTTGCCATGGCGCCGAGGGCCGCGGCAACGGACCGCTGGCGGAACTGCTCAAGATTCCGCCGCCCGACCTGACCCTCATCACGGAACGCGCAAACGGTGTTTTCCCTGTCGACATGCTGGCGACCTACATCGACGGTCGAGGTGGCGTGGAAAGTCACGGGACGCGCAACATGCCGGTTTGGGGAAATATCTGGACCGACACGGAGGGTGGAGCCGACGCCGATCAGGCCGTCGCAGAACAGATCAGCGAACTGATCGAGTTCATCCGGTCCATTCAGGAAGACATCCCGGACCTCTAAAGATCCGCGGCGACTTTCGCTTCCCAGAAGAGAACCTTATAGCTCACCACCGTGAACGCCAGGCGAGACCCATCTGGTGAGTAGGCCGGTTGGGTCTTGTGGGTGGGGTCGGAGGTGATCAACTGGGGCACGCCGCCTGCCATGTTCACACGGTGAATCTGGAGGTACCCGTCCGGTCCAGGGGCTACAAACGCCCCCCACTTGCCATCGGGAGAGGCACTGATTCCCGAGAATACCTGCGGAGAACTGAAGCGGTGCACCAATCTCGCGACTCCGCCTTGGCGTGAGACGCGATAGAGCAGTTTCGAGTTGGGGCCGTCTGCCGCCTCGAACAGGATCTCGCTCGACCCACCCAGCCACTCGCCCTGTTGTGCGTCAAACGCGAATCCCGTGAGCGGTACGGGGCGCGCCGGACTGGTAACCAGCCCCATGTCCTGATCGATGCCGATGAGGAAAAGATCACTGCGCCGGCTGCCGTCCGGGAGTCTTCGGTAACTGGGATACTGGATCCAGCGACCATCGGGCCACAGCTGTTTGTGCTGGCCCGTTTGGCGGTCATAATAGTACCACGTCTGGGTGCCACGGTCGAATGTCCGCTCCAGGACGGCCAGGTCTGACGAATTGCCCATCCACGCCAACTGGCGCAGATCGTGCTGGCCGGCCCCCATGCGAGACACAGCACCGCCCGATGCCGGAATCACTTCGACAAATCGGTCCCGGGTGTAAGCCAACCATTGGCCGTCGGGAGACACCGCCCCGAGCGGATCGCGATAGGCCACCGGCCCGACCTGCTCGGCGGTGGCGACATAACGTAGGGAAGGGGGGGTGGAGATCTCAGCATTCTGGCACCCGCTGGTTGCCATGAGCGTCACCATGATCGCCGGAACAGGGAGAGTTCTCACGGTGATTTCCTCAGAACAACCCCGGCGCGGACAGGCCTGAACTCACCCCGGTCAACGGTCAGCGTTCCGTTTACCAGGACGAGGGGAATTCCATCAGGGTATTGGTGAGGCTCGGTAAAGGTCGCCTTATCCCGAACTCGAGCCGGATCAAAGAGAGTCAGATCAGCGAACCAGCCGACCCGGAGTTCACCCCGGTCAACCAGCCCCATGCGCCGGGCAGGAAGCGAGGTCATCTTTCGCACGGCCTCCGGAAGCTTCAGTACGGCTTCATCCCGGACATAATGACCCAGCACCCTTGGAAAGGTCCCATACCACCTCGGGTGTGGGTGGCCTTCGCCCGGCTGAACGAGTCGTCCATCCGAGGCGATGGCGGTGAACGGATGTAGCATGATGGCGCGCACATCCTCCTCCTGCATGGCATGGAACACGCAACTGGCTCCACCACGTCTGATCGCTTCCACAACAAGCGTTGCACCGGTTTTCGCGGTCAGGGGCATCCCGAGACGATTCGCCCAGTCGCCGAGGGTCCGGCCCTCCAGGCTGCGGTCCCACTCGACAAGGGCGAACTGCACCCGATGGAGGTCATTGCCTCCCCGATCGTTTACAATGTTGAAGGCGATTCCACCGAGGATGGAATCGGCGAGGGCGGGGTGCTGCATCCGGGTGAGCAGCGAGTCCGTGCCGCCCGCAAGGGCCCAACCCGGGACGAGGATGCCGATGCCTGTGTAGCTCGCGGTGTAAGGATACTGATCGATCATCACATCCGTCCCGGCCGCGCGTGCCGAGTCGACCATGGCCAGTGTCCTGGAAGACGCTCCCCAGGAGGGTTGGCCGACGACCTTGTGGTGGGTGAGAACCACAGGAATGCCGGCACGAGCACCGATTTCCATAGCCTCGGACACGCCCTCCAGCAGTCCCAGGCCCTCCTCCCGGAGATGGGAGGTATAGATCCCGCCGCGCCTCGCAGCGGTCCTGGAAAGCGCCACCACTTCGTCAACGTCAGAGAAGGTCCCGGGCAGGTATTTCAGCCCCGTTGACAGACCGAAGGCGCCCTCGTCCATGGCCTGCGCCACCATCTCCTGCATGCGCTCGAGCTCTTCGGCGGTCGGGTCTCGATTATCCAGACCCATCACCGTGCGCCGAATCGTGTTGTGACCGGTCAGCATGGCCACATTAAGACCAACGCCCAAGCGGGCCGTCTCGTCGAGGTACTCTCCGAGCGGCCAAGGCCCACCACCATCTGGACCTCCCAGCGCCGTCGTCACGCCTTGTCGAACATGACTCTCCGCATCCGGCAATCGGTGCAGCGGGTCGAGGTGGGTATGAAGATCCACGAAGCCCGGAGCGACCATCAGGCCCGTCGCATCAATGACCCGGCCCGCGCCTACTGTATCCAGTCCGGTGCCCATTTGGGCGATGCGATCTCCGCGAATGCCAACGTCCAGACGCTGGGCCGGGCTGCCCGAGCCGTCGAGGACATTTCCTCCGACAATGACTACATCGAACGGTGTGGGCTGACACGCGCAGGTCAGCAGGCCCAGGATCAGAGGCAAGTGTCGCATCGCCCAATGTAGGGCGATGGGAGGATACCGGCGGAGAAACGCATCACGCCCGAGCCGATCAACGTGTCGCTGCGTGTATACTTCGGACGTCGTCAACACGCTATTGCCATGAGACCGCTCCTCACGCTCCTCATTCTTGTTATCGTCGGTTCGGCTTCCGCCCAGGAGATCCCATCGCCCGAGGCCTTCTTTGGTCATGAGATGGGGGCCGACCGCCAGCTGGCGCACTGGGACCAGTTGGTGGAATACTACCATCTCCTCGACCGATCCAGCGAGCGGCTGACGGTGGTGGAGGCCGGTCTGTCGACGATGGGCAATCCCTTTCTGGTACTGTACATCACATCCCCGGAGAACCACGCCCGTCTGGACGAACTGAAGGCGATGAATGCCACCCTGACGGATCCGCGCGATGCTACCTCCGAAGCAATCGAGGCCGCGATTGCCGCTGGAAAGGCGGTCGTGACCCAATCCTACGGACTCCATTCGAGCGAGGTGGCTGCAAGCCAGACCGCGGCCGAAGTCGCCTGGGAGATGGTGACCCGAAGCGACGATGACATGCTCCGGATCCTGGATAATACCGTGGCCATCATGATTCCCTGTTTCAATCCGGACGGGGAGATCATGATCACAGAGTGGTACCGGGAGACTGTCGGAACGGAGTACGAAGGGTCCGGCCTTCCGTGGCTCTATCACAAGTACATCGGCCACGACAACAACCGCGATGCCTTCATGCAGAACACGGTCGAGTCGCAGTACGGAGCTGAGGTAATCTTTCGGGACTGGGTTCCGCAGGCGTACATCGATCACCACCAGATGGGGGCATACGGTGCGCGCCTGTACGTGCCGCCCTACGCGGAGCCCACGAGGCCGTCCGCGGACCCCCTGGTCTGGCGGGAAATGAGCTGGTACGGGGCGCACATCGCCTACAAGGAGGAGGAAGCGGGAGTCCAGGGCGTGGTCAATGCGGCCATTTACTCAGGCTGGGGTCACTTTGGATTCCACTGGATTACTCCGTTTCACAACATCGCCGGAATGCTGACCGAGTCGGCCAGTGCCCGCCTCGCCACCCCCATCTTCGTCCATCCGGACCAGCTACGTGGATCCCGGGGACTTCCGGCCTACGAAGAGCAGACGACGTTTCCGAATCCGTGGGAAGGTGGTTGGTGGACCGTCCGCGACATAGTCGAGCAGCAGAAAATTGCGTCGTTTGCGGCCCTCGACATCGCGGCGAGGAATCGGGAGACCGTGCTCAGAACATCGTATCTGAAGGCCGCGCGCCAGACCGAGCGCGGGGCAGCCCTGGAGCAGGCAGCGTACCTAATTCCGGCGGACCAGCATGACCCCATGACCATGGAGAAGATGGTGGGCAAACTTCTCGGCCAGGGAATTGAGGTCCGACGGGCGGACACGCCGTTTACCCATGAATCTCGGGTGTACGGGGCGGGCTCGTACGCCGTCACGATGGCGCAGCCGAAGATGGGCGTGATCCGCTGGCTCCTGGGCAGGACGTACTACCCGGACAATACGTTCACGAGGAATCGCGATGGCAGTCCGATGCGCCCGTATGACATGACCACAGACAACATTGCCGAGTTCATGGGCGTGACCGTCATTCCGGCAGCCTCCATGCCGGCGGTGCCGATGGAGGCCGTCCGGGAACCGGCCTACTCGCGCGGAAGCGTTGCCGCGGGGCAGCGGTACGTGCTGAATGGCCGCCTGAATGATTCCTTTCGGGCGGTCAACATGCTCTTCAGTCAAGGCGCCAGGGTTTCGCGTGTGACTGAGGGCGACCACCTGGGAGACTTTCTGGTTGAGACCAGCAGTGAGACGGCGGGTGACGTGGCACTCGAAACGGGCGTCAATTTCGGTGCAGCCTCGTCGGAGTTGGCCGGTGAGCCAATCCTGCGCCAACGGGTCGGGATGTACCAGCCCTACTACGGTGGTAACATGGACGAGGGCTGGACGCGCCTGACGCTGGAGACCTTCGGATTTCCCTACGCCACCGTTCGGGACGCAGAAGTCCTGGGCGGGCTCGATGATTACGATGTGATCCTGCTCCCAACAACCTCGTTGAGCCGGATGATTGGAGATACGACGCCCGAGGACAATTATGGAAGAGGTGCTGCCGGGTACCCGCCCGAGTACCGCAGTGGCTTTGGGAAGGCAGGGGCGGACTCTCTCGAGGCCTGGGTGCTTCGAGGTGGCCGCCTCGTGACATTCGGCGAGGCCGGCGATCTCCCCCTGACGCACTTCGACCTGCCGATCACCAATGTCATCGACGGAGTCTCCACAAACGACTTCTGGTCTCCCGGATCAACCCTGAATGTTCGGGTCCAGAATCAACACGCATTGACGTACGGAATGCCTTCCAACGCGCTGGCCATTCTCTTCAGGGGCGGCCAAGTGTACCGCGTGGATCCGTCGGGGCGGAATAACCATATCGAGCGGCTCATCACGTTTCGAGAACGTGACGTGCTGCATAGTGGTTGGCTGGTGGGCGAAGATATCATCGCAGAGAAAGCCGCAATGGTACGCGCGCGTTATGGCCGCGGGGATGTCGTCCTGATCGGATTCCGTGCCCAGCATCGCATGCAGACCCACGGAACGTTCAAGCTCGTCTTCAACGCGCTGCTGGGCGACTAGCGCCTGCCGCCGCGCCCACCGGAACGACCGCCGCCTGAGCTGGAACCGCCGGAGCGTCCACCGCTTGAGGCGGAACCGCCGGAGCGTCCACCGCCGGAGCGACCTCCCCCCGAGCGTCCGCCGCCGGACCCGCCGCCACCATTTCGGGAGCGACCGGAACGATTCCCACCCTGGCGGGCACTCGTCTTGGCCCCACCGGATCTGGGAGTCGTGTGGTCAGCGCGCATGCTGGCGATACGGTCCTCGTGGAATCCGTGTCCGCCGTCTACTTCCACCTTCTGGCTGATGATTTTCTCAATTGCCTGGAGGTACTCGATCTCACCCTCGTCGCAGAAGGAATACGCCATCCCGTCGGCCCCGGCTCTAGCCGTTCTACCGATGCGGTGGACATAGCTCTCCGGCTCATTCGGGAGGTCAAAGTTGATGACGTGTGAGACGTCGTCAATGTCGATTCCTCTGGACGCAATATCCGTCGCGATGAGGGCGCGAACGCCTCCATCCTTGAAGTTCTGCAGTGCCCGCTGGCGAGCCGTCTGAGACTTGTTGCCATGTATGGCGTCACTCTCGATCCCGCGTTGATTCAGGAACTTCGCGACACGGTTGGCGCCGTGCTTTGTCCGGGTAAATACAATGGCCCGATCGATGTCCGGATCCGAAAAGAGCTCCTGCAGGAGAGCACGCTTGTTGCTCTTCTCGACGAACATGACGCGCTGCTCGACGCGGTCTGCAGTCTTGGCCTCTGGCTGGATCTCAATACGATCGTAGTCCAGCATGACCTGCTCGGCCAGCTTGGTGATGGCGGAAGGCATGGTTGCTGAGAACAGGAGCGTCTGGCGCTTCTTGGGCAGTTCGGCGATCACCTTCCGGACATCGTGGATGAAACCCATGTCCAGCATGCGGTCGGCTTCGTCCAAGACAAAGGTCTCCACCTCATCGAGGTAGATGTGACCCTGCTGCATCAGGTCGAGGAGTCTTCCCGGGGTGGCAACGAGTGTATCGACGCCACGACGGAGGGCCATGACCTGGGGCGCCTGACCGACACCACCAAATATCACGGTGTGGCGCTGACGAAGGAATTTGCCATACGTCTGCAGGCTCTCGCTGATCTGGATGGCGAGCTCGCGCGTGGGAGTAAGAATCAGAGCCAGCGGCGTGTTCTGCCGAGGCTCAATATTGAGTTCGTTGAGCCGCTGCAGGATGGGCAGCGTGAACGCCGCGGTCTTGCCTGTACCGGTCTGGGCGACGCCCAGGACATCCCTGCCTTTCAATGCCGGCGGAATGGCCTTGGCCTGAACGGGGGTGGGGGTGTCGTATCCCTCGGCCTTAACGGCACGCAGGAGGGGCTCGATCAGATCGAGCTCAGAGAATAATTTCAAGTCGAGAAGGGAATTGCTCGAGCCCGTGCGCCTTGGGCGCCACTCGAGTGTCGGGGTCCGTGGGAGCGCGTCGCCGACGGAGTAGAATCTGTGCTGACTCGGGATACGACGATCAGATGTGCCTGGCGCCTACGCGCGATCGCCGAGTAAGGGGGCCTATGTGGCCAGCCCCCTCAATGCCAAGATCGTGCCGAGGTTCCCTGGCAGTGCCCGAGCGGGTTCCGGGTTCCCGACTTGGCATGGCGCGGACGCCTGTCAGACGGGGCTACTGATCCAGTGGCTCGGCCGAAAAGTCTGCGACTTCGGTATCCCCTCGAAACCGGATCTGGATCGGGTTGCAACACACCTCGCAGTCCTCCACATAGACCTGCTCCTCAGACGTCGGCTCGAGAATCATGCTGATTTCCTCCCAACAGTACGGGCAGGTAAATTCGTGTTCGACAGGAGCCTGCAACAGATTTGGGGAGTTGGAGAGGAAAGAAGACAACGTCAGTACGACCGAATGCGCCATTCTATCCCTGTTTTTGTCGTCTGCCTGGCGAGTTTCGGACTCCTTGGTGGATGTGACAGTGCTCCTGGAGCATCGGGAACTCCGGAGGCACCAACCGGGCCGGCGGGAGGATGGGTCATTGACCCGATCTCGTTTCGCCTTAACAGGATTGTCGATGCCTCGGCGGGCATCACCGAGGACCTTCAGGCAACAATTGAGGGATCGGTGAACCTGGCGGAGGTCGACGGAAGCCTGTCGGGTTCCGGGTCCTGTTCATGGACCACGCGGCGCCACACGGCGCGAACCGGACAGACCCTGGAAGAGTCCGCATCGGAACAGTTTTCTGTCTCCGGCTCGCTCACCGAGGCAGACGCCCGCCTGATTCTCACCGGATGTGCGTGGAATCAACTCGGCTACCGGGGAACCTTCGATGGTTCGTCCTACATGCTGACGATCCCCGCAGGAGTGGAAGGCCCATTGTTTGACGCCGCCGTCTGGTCTGACGCCAGATTTGTGGAGGGCGACAATCCAGCGGCGTTGACACTGGTCCGGCCCTGACTTGAAGGCGATCCTGGCACGGGTGCCGGAGCGGGTCTGGGACGCCCTGCGCGACTAGTCTGGGACGCCCTACGCGACTAGCTGGTTGTCAGTGCCCGTGCTTTCTGGAACAGGACGTTGTTCTCCAGATGGACGTGGATGTGGAGGTCAGTTTCGAACTCGGCCAGGCTCACGAAAAGGGCCTTGTAGGTATTGCAGGCCCAGTCGGGGGGCGTGAAGTGGCTGGTGAGCTTCCTGAGCTCTTTCATCAGGTCACCGGCCTCCTCGTGCTCCCGCTCTGCGGTTTCGAGCAGCCCCAAGACGTCGTCCGCACCCGATCGGATTGCGGGGAACAGCGTCTCTTCCTCGAAGGCCATGTGACTCTCCATATCGGTCGCCAGGCATTCGAATCGGTCACGGATTTCGAGAAGCTCCGGACCTGCATGTCCATGAACCTTGGCCACCTTCTGACTGAAAGCACGAATGGCCGGGATGTGCTCTCGCACGAAGGTGTGGTGCACGTTCTCGATGTAGTCCGCGAGAAATGATGGCTGCCACGAGTTGACCTGCGGGACAGACTTACCGGATTCCCGGGAAGCACGGATCAGCGAATCGACCAGCGGCTCCAGATCCACGCCCTTTCGCCGACAAGCCTCCTTCAATGAGATGCCGCCACCGCAGCAGAAGTCGATGTCGTGATTCTTGAATACGCGGGCGCGGCGGAAATCCTCCGCAACCAATTCTCCGACCTTCCGATCGACGATGTCTGTCATGGCTGTGTGCAAATGAGAGTGTTTGACCCTCTTAATTAACGACAGTATTGTCGTCAATACGATACGGCGTGTATGTTGTTATCGAATGTTCACGATTCCGGATGCGCACATGAGAAGCCCAACGCTAAGGACACCGTTGTCACCGGCCCTGACTCGGGTCTGGACTACCGCCCAGGTGTCAGCGCTCATCGTCACCGTTCTGGTGCTGGTCGGACTCCTTTTTCGGCCCGAGCTGACGCTGCGACTGGCCTGGTATGGGATAGTCCCGCTTCTGCCGGCGACATTCCTGATCAATGCCGGTCTCTGGAGGGGTGTCTGTCCGATTGCCACCGCCAATACAATCTGGCCGAACTCGGAGCGGATACCCGGCGAGCGATGGATGCAGACGGCCTTTATTCTCGGCATGGTGCTGCTTCTGATCCTGGTCCCGATGCGGCGATTGGTTCTGAATGTGAACGGTCCTGTCCTGGCGGTGACGCTCGTGCTCATTGTTGCGGCCGCGCTGGTCCTCGGAGCCATCTACCGAACCAAAGCGGGTTTCTGCAATTCGCTGTGCCCCATTCTCCCGGTGGAAAAGCTGTATGGCCAATCCCCGCTTGTCTGGATCCAGAACCCCCGCTGCCTTCCGTGTGACAACTGCTCGACACGGGGGTGTCTGGATCTCAACCCGAGTGCCGCCCCTGCACAGCCCCGAGGCCCCGGCTCAACCAGGTCGTGGCTGAAAACGCCCATGGGTGTTTTCGCCATGGCATTTCCGGGCCTTGTGCTTGGGTATTTCCAGCTGTCAGACGGCGCGATGGGCGACTGGCTTACGGTGTACGGGCTGATAGGAGGCTATGTACTGGCGAGCTATGCGCTTCTGGCCGGTATGGCCTTCCTGCTGAACCCGGACGCACGGGTGCTGGCTCCCATTTCCGGCGCTCTGGCGGTCGGTATCTACTACTGGTATGCGGCGCCCGCTTCGATCGACGCCTTTGGGGGATCTGCGGTGGCCGGCGAGATCCTGCGCTGGCTGCTCCTTGCGTTCATCGCGCTCTGGCTTCTGCGAGCGCTCCGACCAGAGGGCGGGTCCGCGCCTGCCCACGCACAAGGCGGCTAGATCATTGCGTCGACCTCGGCCGGAGGGAGGCCGCGCCAGTTGGCCACCTGATTCACTATCAGCGCCCGGGTCGCGTCTACGAGTTCGGGCGCGTCATTCGCCTTCAGTCCCGCAACCGGAATCGGATCAAAGACATGGAGGCTGATTTCCTGGCGCGCACCGAATCGCCAATCATCCTTGGGTAGCGCGTCGAAGGTGCCTTCAACGGCAACTGGCAATATGGGGACGCCAAGCTTGATGGCGAGTCTGAAGGCACCGTCGTTGAAGGGCCCCACTGTTCCGTCAGGCGTACGGGTGCCCTCGGGCATGATCATTACCGAGCAGCCCTGTCTGAGCCGGCTGGCGGCCTCAGCAAGCACCCGAGCCCGGCTCATGCGGCTGGTCCGGTCCAGCGGAATGTCCAGCGACAGGTGCATCATGCGACCCAATAGCGGGAGCTGAAAGAGCGAGGCCTTCCCAATCCATTTCATGTCCCAGGGGAGCCGGCTGAATACCGGGATGTCCGCTGCAGACTGGTGGTTTCCCACCACCAGGTAGGGGTTGCGGGGATTTTCCGGTCTGAAGCCACTGACCCGTACGCGCCACGCGGGATTGATCCGGGTCATGACATTCCCGAGTCGCCGAAACCACAGCCCCGTCCGGTACTTGACGGGGTCGCGGTCAAGCAGGTTGACCACCTCCATGATGGGCACCCACAAAACAATGAGTGCACCAATCGCGAACCAGGCCCATATGGAGCGGAGCGTTTTCACCTGCGGATAATACGGCCGCCTCCTGTCTGGCCCGCGTCGTCAGACCGGTATCCGGAGAGGTTCACAAAAAAAGCCACCCACCCGTTAACCGGGCGGGGGCTCAGTCCAAGAGCAACTTTTGGTGCGACGTGATGCGAAGCCGCATGGCCGACGGCGGGCTCAGTCCAAGAGCAGGTCACGGAGTGCCGACTTCAGATCTGGAAAACGGAATCCAAACCCGAGCTCGATGGCCCGCTTCGGCAGGACTCGCTGGCTGTCAAGCAAAACCGATGAGGCCTGACCGAACAACAGTTTCAGGGCGAACTTCGGGACTGGCAGAAAGGCGGGCCGCCCAAGGACCTCACCCAGTCCGCTTGCAAAATCACGGAAGGTCACCGGGTTTGGAGCCGAGCCGTTAAGGGGCCCGGCGAAGGCCTCTTCTCCGATGGCCACAGCGACCATCTCGATCAGGTCATCCAGATGGATCCATGGAACGAACTGCGTCCCTGAACCGAGGGGGCCTCCGAGACCAAATCGAAAGGGGGGCAGCATCTGATCCAGCGCTCCTCCACCCCGCCCCAGGACCACGCCGGTTCTCAGGAGCACGACTCGGGTTCCATGCGACTCGGCCTTCATGGCGGCAGCTTCCCAGTCACGACAGAGGTCCGCCAGGAATCCGGCCCCAGGCCTCGATGCCTCGGTGAGGATCTCGTCGCCCCGGTTGCCATACAGGCCGACGGCACTCCCGGAGATCAGCACCTTCGGGGGTGATGTCGTCTTTGCCATCGCATCCACCAACGACGATGTCAGGTCAATTCTGCTACGCCTGAGACGGCGCTTCTTGGCTTCGTCCCAGCGCCCTCCAAGGATCGGCTCGCCTGCCAGATTTACTACCGCATCCGCCCGCTCAAGTGCCGCAATCAGCGCCTCGTCGCTGGCACTCGCCTCCAGCAGATCGACCTCCACTCCAAGGAGAGACCTGCCCTTGTCCAAACTGCGTGTCAAAGCGGTCACTGAGTGCCCATCGCGCTTGAGCCTGAGCGTTAGGGCACGACCAATGAAGCCTGTTCCGCCTGCAATAAAAACGTTCATGTCGGACAAGATAAACGAAATGAACCGCGGGCGACGGGGCTCTGACGCCGCCCACCGAGAACGACTTGGCGGGCGCTGGCCGCTACTGGGCCGACGCCATGCAGCGGGCGGATGTCTACGAACTTCAGGCGCTACTGCTGACGGCCAGAAGCCGGAAGGGCTCGTGGCATGCCGCGTGCGATGAGGCCGCCCAGGGTCTGGGAGAGATCGGGATGCGATGGAGCAGGGGCGAGATTGCCGTAATGGAAGAGCACGTGGCCAGTGAGCGACTTTCCCGCGCACTGGCTGCCATCATGGCGACCATGCCGCGGTCCGCGGCCGATCCCGTCTGCATGCTCGCCTGTGTCGGAGATGACCAGCACACGCTTGGTCTGGCGTTCCTGCAGCTTTGTGTGCGTGAATCCGGATGGCAGTCCCTCTGGGTAGGCGGTTCCACACCTGAGGAGGAAATCGTCAGCATAGCCGGGTCTGGTCGAGTCAACATGATCGCCCTGTCCGCCTCCCAGGTGTCCGACAAGCCGGAGGTCCTCAAGGCACTCGCCGATGAGGTTGGCGCGGCCTGTCGGCGCTCGGGGACTGTTCTGGTTCTTGGTGGCCGGGCCCCCTGGCCTGAGCAGCCCTCATTTGGCCAGCGCATGACATCGTTCTCTCCTTTCCACGAGTTCCTTGGAGAGCTGCGATGAGTCGGTCCGGTCAGCGCGCCGACGCAATCGTGATGGAGTGGGTCGTTCTGGTCGACCTGCATGACAATCCGATTGGCGAAATGGGGAAGCTGGAGGCTCACCAAAAGGGTGCCCTGCATCGCGCAATCTCCGTTTTCATCTTCAACCAACAGGGCGAAATGCTGCTGCAGCGCCGAGCCGAGCACAAGTATCACTCTGGCGGGCACTGGTCGAATACGTGCTGCAGTCACCCCGCCCCGGAGAGCCGGTCGCGCGTGCTGCCGACCGCCGGCTCTGGGAAGAAATGAAGATCGCCTGTGACCTCAGCCACCATTTTTCCTTCGTCTACCGAGCGGAATTTGATGGAGGACTCGTGGAACGCGAATTGGATCATGTGTTCATCGGTACCTTCGACGACGAACCGGATCCTGATCCTGACGAAATCGCCGAGTACCGCTGGACGACGGTGGATGTCCTTCGACGCGAAATGATCGAACGCGCAGGAGACTTCACGCCCTGGTTTCGTATCTGCTTTGAACGGGCGGTCACGGCCCCTCGAATCACCGAAGGGGATCAGACCATCAAGTTCGGGGTCACAAAGAAGGAGCCGCTGCTGCCCGGGTCCTGATGGTGCAGCGGCTCCGTGGAACTCATTGAGATCAACATGTCTGTCTTTCCAACCGTCTCCGAAGACCTGGCGCAAGCCTTCATTCGGCAGAGTCGCGCCCAACTGACCGACGAGTATCGTCCCAAGATCCTGGCCTGTCTGGGGAAGCTGACCGAAGAAGATGTCTGGTGGCGTCCTCATCCAGCGTCAAACAGCGCCGGCAATCTGATCCTGCATCTCTGCGGCAATGCCCGTCAGTGGATCGTGGCAAGCATTGAGGGGCACCACGACATACGAATCCGAAGCGCCGAGTTCAGGGCAGACGGCGAATTCGACAAGGCCATGCTGTCGGCCCTTCTCACGACCACTCTGCGGGATGTCGACTCGGTGCTTGCCTCGTTGGACCCGGGTGCCTTGAATGAACATCGTCAAGTGCAGGGCTTCGACATGACGGTCATGCAGGCCATTTATCACGTGGTCGAGCACTTCTCCGGTCATACGGGTCAGATCACGTACATCACCAAGATGCGAACCGAAGCGGATCTCGGTTTCTACCGCGCCGCGCCGGATGGCTCGGTAACCACCGCGTGGTAGGCGCACCATGGTTGTAGTCAAGTATTTCCATGAGGAGCCGGCAGCCCTCGAAATCCTGGCGGAGGACGAGGCCCTGGACGCCCGTGGACCGGGTGCGCCCAACAGCCTCGAGGCCTTTCGGTCCTCTCCGAAATACTACCGGGGATACCTGACGGCCTCAGACTTGGAACGCGCCGTTACAGGAGCGACGGCGGTTGGCGACCCCGGCGTCTGGTCAGTACCCCTTCGCTCAATTCTGGAGCACGAATCGGTCTGGACCAATGACGGCCTGGGGGCGAAACCCGGGCTATTGAGCGATGTGCTTTCAGGCGCCCCCGTGGGGACGGTTGTCGTGGTGGGGACCTCGACGGGAGCGAGTGTCCCTGGGCTTCCCGGCGAGATCCGGGTCCACAACCGGGTCATCCGTGCGATACTCGATGCCGGAGATGTTCTCTTGCGTGCTGAGCCGGCGCACGACGGCGTGGACTGGGCACTGTACTCGGTCAAACCGCTGGCCGATCGCATCACGGCTGCCTTTCAAGCCGCCTCGTCATCCGATGCGGTCATGCGGTACGTGATCCCCCAACGCATGGCCAGAGGCGAGCACAAGTTCTACTTCGAGCGATACGACCTGGAGCTGTTCGCTGCCTATCGTGTGTAGGCTGGTGGCCGGTCAGGAATCCCGCCAGCCTAGCGCTGTGCCGCCTGAACGCGGACGGCTCTGTCCGAAAGATGGGTCACAATGGCATCACGGGACGTCGAGACGATGCCCTGTTTCCCGGCGCCACCGAGCACGATCTCGAGACGACCATTGGGCCCGGCCACGGAGATGGTAACGGCCTCAACCACGGGCGTAGGTGGATTGGAGGCGTTGGGGTCCACGTTCTCCACCGCGCGCATCACAAAGCTGGTGATGCCCGCACCCCTGATTACGTTATCGTAGCCCATCCCTCCGCTGAATCCGGAATCCGAGAGCTGGAGCGAGGTGTTTCCGACCGCCTTCACAGCCGTGCCTTGGACTTCGGCGGCGATGCTGGTCCCCTCGACAAGGGGATTTCCATTCTGGTCCGTCACGGTGAAGTTGTAGGTGGTCCCCACAGCGATGCTGAGCGGTGAGATCGTGACTACGGGGACGCCGGAAAAAATGACGGGTGTTCGGCCCTGCACCTCAACGTTGTCCTTGTCGGCAGTAGTTGCTGTGACGATGGCTATGCCGTCGGCCGGGAGCGGGTTCGCCGAAATCAGGGAGACCGCACCGCGACCCTCCGGATCTGTCTGAACCGAGCCTACAATTACGCCGTGCGTCGTGGTGAAGTAGACGGCCGTACCGGATCGAACCGGGTTGGCATATTGATCTCCGGCAATAATGGCGATCGAGTTGGACACACCGAAGGTGTTGAGTGCCGCAAAGTTGAACTTGGCGGGCCCGACGCTGAAGTGCGTCTGATCGGGGAGGCCGCCGTGAATGCTGATGGCGACGGGTTGGGAACGAACCGTCTTTCCCGAAACGGCCGTCTCGGCCACAACCTGCGTGACTCCGGCACGGGTTCCGCTGGACAGGGTCACCACCGCGACGCCGTTGTTATCCGTCGCGGCCGAGGCCGGAGCGAGTGACTCGCCTCCCATGGGCTGCACCCCGAATCGGAAGTTGATCAGAATACTGTTGTCCAGAACCACGGGCCGGCCAATGCTGTCAACAACCTGGAATGTCATGGAAGCCACCTCTTCGGAGCCACCTTCCCGGACACCGATGACGGTGGCCGACTGCTGCAGGAGGAGAATACTGTGGGCTCGACCAGACTCGGGCTCACTGGCCACCACCTGCTCCAGTCGCAGGGTCGGAACCTGAATAATGCGCCCGGCCAGGGCCAGCACCGTTACGCTGGCGGTATCGAAACCATCGCTTCCGGCGATGATCTGCAGGTCCATTGTACTGTCGATGTCCACGCTGATGTCAAAACTGCCGTCGACCCCCACTTCGTAAAGCAGGTCGAGGGGCAGAACGCGGACAAATGCTCCGTCGACCGGATTATTTGTCTCCTGATTCAGGACAGTTCCGGTCAGATTTACGACGCCTCCGGTGTCTTCTTCGGGGGAAAAAGCGTCACATCCGATGGCAGCAAGGGCGATTGCCGCGAAAACAGCGGGTAAAAAAAGGCGTCGCATGGCTCAGATATCAGGGTGGTATGCCATCCCCCAAACCAAGACCGTACCAATCGTGCCTACAAGCCCAGTTGCCCCCACACCCAGAGCAAGGTCCGGACGCCCAGGCCGGCGCACACGGCCACGATCAGTACCCCCAGACCCAGGTACCAGCGCGGAAGGCGGGCATTCGATTGCCTGAATGCCACGAACACGACAACGCCGGCGATCAACGGGAGGAGAATCCCGTTGGCCGCTTGCGCCGCCACGATGAGCTTCAGCGGGCTGACGTCGGTCAATCCGAAGAGCAGGCCCGTGGCGATCACGGACAGCCATATCCCCCGGAAGCGCCACGGATACCGGGACCGTTCCCACGCAAAGAGCTCCGTGATTCCCGCGGCGGCGGCCAGTGGCGCGGTGACCGCACTGGTGAGTCCGGCCGCAAGCAGACCAGCCGCGAAGAGGAAGCGGGAGGCTGTCCCGGCGGCCGGCTCGAGGAGGACGGCGAAGCCGGCAATCGTATTGGGCGCCTCTTCCGGCGACAAGGCAGCACCGGTCGCCAGGATGGCAAGCGAGACGACGCCACCGAGAGGAATGAAAATGGCCATGCCGGCCAGCTCTGCCTTCCAACCGGTCCCCGCGGAATCCTCACTCCAGTAGGACTTGGCGGCGCTGGCGTGGAGGAACAGGTTGTAGGTCACGACTGTGGTCCCCAACAGGGCGATAACGGTCAGGATGCTTCCATCGGGAACGCGAGGTATCAGAAGCCCTGAGAACAGCGCTCCGAGATCAATTCCCGCCATCATCGCCGAAGACACAAACAGGATGCTCATGAGTGCCACCATGCCGGCCAAGACCCGCGTGATGCCCTTCAGGTCGAGAAGAAGAAGCAGCGCGGCGGTGGCGGCGCAAAGGACCAGTGGGATCTCCCTGCCCCAGCCGAAGGCCACGTCCAATCCCGCTCCGGCGCCCAGCAGGTTTCCGGTCTCAAAAGCGGCACATCCGATCCAGAGCCCAAGCACTACCAGAGAAAAGACCAACCCGCGCACCAGCGGCGTCCTGGCCAAATCGCGGAGCGCATCGCCCAGCCCCTGCCGCGCCAGAATTCCGGAGGCAGCGGTGAATGACTGAAGGACGAACACGGCCACAGCCGAGAACGCCAGGACCCACCCCAGCGAGTAGTCAAACTTGACCCCGGCCGAGGCACAGGTCAGGACGGTGCCCGGCCCGACGAAGGCAGCGACCACCAGTGAAGAGGTGCCGAGGCGGCGTCTTCTTGGTGCGGGAGAACGGTCCGATCCATCTGTCATGGCGGTGTGAAGTTTTTGCGATGGAGAAACCGGTTGGCCACCCTGGCATGCAAGGATGCTGCCCCTAAGTGCAGGGCCCCCAAATTAGAAGAGTTAAGGACCATGTCCATAAAGACTGTCGACGTCGACAAACTTGCTGCTGCCACCGGCAACATGTACGAGACCGTTGCGATCCTCTCCAAGCGTGCCCGTCAGGTTGCCATGCATACCAAGGCAGAGCTCGATGAGAAACTCGCGTACTTCGAGGGCTTCGATCAGGAGTTGGAAGATCCCCGGTTTCAGGAGGAGCAGTCACGCATCTCGCTTGAGTACGAAAAGCGCGCCGAACCCACCGAGGCTGCCATTGACCAGTTCCTCAACGGCGAAGTCTACTTCCGTGAAGCCACGCCGCTGACGGACGACTTCTAGACGGACAGGAGATTGAAAAAAGGGGTGACTGCCGCGGGTGGTCACCCCTTTTTTTGTGTGCCCGGCATGGCGCATACCACATGGGGGCACGCTGCCCAGCCCACCGGCTGACCCACCCGCCGATAGACCCCACAGATGGGCGGCCTTTTTCGGGAGAGAACGGCGAAACGATTGCGTCCCCGTTCGGTACCAACCGATTCTGTTCAGCCGCCAGAATCTGGGTCCGAGGCCCGGTAGATGGAAGACCACATTGTCATTCGGGGAGCCCGGGAGCACAACCTCCAGAACATAGATCTGGAGATTCCGCGGAATCAGCTTGTCGTGATCACCGGACTCTCGGGTTCGGGCAAGTCCTCGCTGGCCTTCGACACCATCTATGCCGAGGGCCAGAGGCGGTACATGGAGAGCCTGTCCGCCTACGCCCGGCAGTTCCTGGGGATGATGGAGCGGCCGGATGTGGACCACATCGACGGGTTGTCGCCGGTTATCGCCATTGAGCAGAAGACCGTGAACCGAAATCCCCGCTCCACGGTGGGGACAGTCACGGAGATCTATGATTTTCTGCGGCTCCTTTTTGCACGGGCTTCGACTGCGTATTCCTACGTCTCCGGGGCGCCGATGCGAAAGCAGACCGACGAGGAGATTGTCGATGGCGTGATGGCGCTTCCCGAAGGGACGCGTGTGATCCTGTTGGCACCCGTCGTGAAAGGGCGGAAGGGTCACTACCGGGAGCTCTTCCAACAGGTGGGTCGGCAGGGGTTCGAGCGCGTGCGCGTGGATGGTGAACTGCTCGAGATCACTGCAGGGATGAAGCTGGACCGCTACAAGACGCACGACATCGAGATCGTGGTCGACCGGATCGTGATCCAGGAGGACGTGCGAACACGCGTGTCCAGGTCCGTGGAGACGGCTCTGGGGATGGGAGGCGGCACGGTGATCGCCGCGGTGGTGGGAGGCCCGACCGAGGAGGGAGATCGCCTGTACAGTCGCCATCTCTTCAGCCCGGAAGACGGGGTGTCCTATGACGACCCATCGCCGAATACATTCTCATTCAACTCCCCCTACGGGGCCTGCCAGGAATGCAACGGGCTCGGCGTGCGCCGTGAGTTGGATCCAGAGCTCATTGTGCCTGATCCCGGTAAGACGGTCGCCGACGGAGCGCTGGCTCCGTTGGGCAAACCCCGGGATGTCTGGATCTTCAGCCAGATTCGTGCGGTGGCCGAAGCCTACGAGTTCGATTTCGAAACGCCGTTCGAAAAACTCTCGGACCGCCAGCGGGAGGTTCTCCTTGAGGGCGCAGGGGAGGAGCAGTTCGACATAGTCTACAAGTACAAGAACCGGGAGGTGCGCTACAAGCACAGGTTCACGGGCGTGCACGGACACATCTGGCATACGTACGAGCAGACCTCATCGGCCACGTCGCGCAAGTGGGCCGAGAGCTTCATGCGCAGGCGTGACTGTTCGGCCTGCGGCGGCGGGCGACTCAAGCCGGAGAGTCTGTCTTTCCGCATCGGAACGTGCAACATCGCCGAACTGGCACGGATGGATCTGGAGAGCCTGCGCGCCCATTTTGAAACCGTTGAGTGGGGTGACCGCCAGTGGGTCATCGCCCGACAGATTGTAAAAGAAATCTGCGAGCGGCTGGATTTCCTGCTGGATGTCGGCGTCGGTTACCTGAGTCTGGATCGAACGGCTCGCACCCTCTCCGGCGGAGAGAGTCAGCGTATTCGACTGGCCACCCAGATCGGGACGCAGCTGACCGGGGTCCTGTATGTGCTGGATGAGCCCTCCATCGGCCTGCACCCTCGCGACAACGCCCGACTGATTGAGTCCCTCAAGCGTCTTAGGGACCTGGAGAACTCGGTCCTGGTTGTGGAGCACGACCGGGAAATGATTGAGGAAGCCGACTTTGTCATTGACCTCGGCCCCGGAGCCGGCGAGCACGGTGGTCACGTGATCGGTGCGGCTCGGCCGGAGGACCTCCCGGCGAGCACCAACGGATTCGCCAGCCTCACAACCGCCTACCTGCGGGGCGAGAAGCAGATCGCCATCCCCAAAGAACGCCGCATCGGGAACGGCGAGTTCATGGAGGTTCGCGGAGCACGAGGGCACAACCTGGTGGGCGACACCCTGAGATTGCCCCTGGGCACGTTCATCTGTATGACCGGCGTCTCGGGTTCGGGCAAGTCATCGCTGGTCAACCAGACGCTCTACCCCGTTCTGGCCAATCACTACTTCCAGGCCAAGCAGGTACCATTGCCCTACGACGAAATCGTGGGCCTGGACCTCATCGACAAGGTCATCGACATCGACCAGAGTCCCATCGGTCGAACGCCGCGCTCGAATCCGGCCACCTACTCCGGTCTGTTCTCGCACATCCGTGACCTGTTCGCGCAGATGTCCGAGTCGCAGATCCGCGGCTACAAGCCGGGTCGATTTTCCTTCAACGTGAAGGGCGGGCGTTGCGAGACATGCAAGGGCGCAGGGATCGTCAAGCTGGAAATGAACTTCCTGCCTGACGTCTATGTGGAATGTGAGACGTGCACCGGCCGGCGCTACAATCAGGACACGCTTGACGTGCGGTTCAAGGGTCGCTCGATCGCGGATGTGCTTGAGATGACCGTATCGGAAGCCCTCCTGTTCTTTGAGCACGTTCCGCGCATCGAACGCAAGCTGCGGACCCTGGCCTCGGTCGGGCTGGGGTACATCCGGCTCGGCCAGCAGGCCACGACATTGTCCGGCGGCGAGGCCCAGCGGGTAAAACTGGCGAAAGAACTCTCTCGACCGGGGACGGGACAGACCCTGTACATCCTGGATGAGCCCACGACGGGACTGCATTTCGAGGATATCCGGCACCTCATGGCGGTGCTCCAGGCGCTGGTCGACAAAGGAAACACGGTGCTTGTGATTGAGCACAACCTTGACGTGGTCAAGGTGGCAGATTACGTCGTGGATCTTGGACCCGATGGTGGCTACGGCGGTGGCCGTATCCAGGCGGTTGGGACTCCAGAGGAAATCGCGGAGACCGACACCCACACGGGCGTCTTCCTGAAGATCGAGTTGGAACGGAGGGCTCAGTCAGTGGATGACACCGACGGACCCGTAGACCTGGATGCCCTGGCCGGAGACGGGGACGACCCCGACGATCCGGATGACGAGATCCTCGAAGAAGAGGACGAAGCGCCCGAATTGGAGACCTCAGAGACCTGATCACCGCGCAAAAGACGCGCGTTTGCCTGCCATGGACCCCTCTTTCATTCCCGAGTACAACAAGCCCGATGCACCCGGCATCGCGATGAACTTCGACAACTCGGTCTCGCTGCTGGCCGTGATTGGGCAAGAGGATGATTTTCCCTCGGCCGCCAACCAGGTGTTTGGTCTGTTGAAGGAGGCCGAAGACCGCTATCCCGGTTGGCCGCGTGTGTTCTACGTTGAGATCAACGGCCACGCCGGAGACCGGACCGGATTCGATGAGGACTTCTTCGAGTTCCAACAGGAGTTCTGGTTCGCCACAATAGCCCACTTCGTCACGGCCTTCGATCTCCCCATGACGGGTGGCCTGGTCAACCCGCAGCCGCAGCGGAATGATGTCCCCGATGTCCTGAATATCACCGCCCCGCCAGAATAAAGGCTAGGAGGCCGGTGTAACGCTGAGGTCGGTCACGTGCACGTTGACCGAATGATTGAGTCTGAGGCCAACGACGCCGTCGGTCGCCAGATCTCCCTTCTCCAGAGTTGCCACCTCCTCGTCATTGACACTGAAGGAGATGGTGTCGCCGCCGACGGTCACAGATAAAACGTTGGTGATCGTTCCCTCGGATTCGTCCGTCCACGCTTCCACGGCTTCGTGCTCGGTCCAGCCGATCAGTTCTTCGGTCTGGCTGCCGTCCCGCAGCTTCACCAGGAACTCCCCGCTTCGGCGCAGGAGGAAGTACAGGTAGTGCTGCTCCTCGGACTCGAGATTCCTCCCTGCCAGAATCAGCCCGTAGCCCTCATTCCGGGTGCCCGGATCGAAGAGACTGATCTTCGTTGATGCGGTGAAGGCACCTTCTCCAACACTGGCCGGATGGTAAAAAATACCGGCTGGCTCTGTGGTGATGTGCCAGCCTGGAGTCATGGTCACAAACCAGGTGTCCATCGTGTCCACGGATCCGACGGTGAAGTCTGAGCCCCTGTCAAAGCGCCAGCGCCAGCCCATCGGTAAGACGCCGTCTTCGAGTCCGGCAGCGTTTGTGGCGTCCGGCGGGGAAAGGGCTGAAGCGACCTCTGATTCGGGCTCGGGGGCATCGGGAGTGGTGTCCTGGGTACAGCCTGCTACCAGCACTATGGCCAGGGACAGGAAAGCGATGATGGGGCGCATGGTTCTGGTTCGCTGAGGTCAGTTGACGGGGATTGGGAAGACGCAGGTTAACGCAATGCCGGCGAAGCCGGTCCCCACCTGAAACCAAACCGCTGAAATGGCCGTGTCAAACGGTCCACCTCACGCCCAGCCGATGCAAATTCGATTTTCAAGCCTCCTCATCGTGGCCATTCTGGCGGCCACCACCTCAGTGCAGGCCCAGAATCGGGACGCCGAACTCTTGAGTCTGATGGCTGAAGCGGACATACCCGGCCTGGGAGTCGCGGTGCTCGAAGACGGAGAGCTGAGCTACGTTCGGACGTTCGGCGTTCGCTCCACCGCAACCAACCCGGCGGCTGATACCAGTTCGGTTTTCGAGGCCGCCTCGCTCACGAAGCCGATCGTGGCCTATGTCGCAATGCAACTGGTGGACGAGGGACTCCTCAATCTGGATCGACCGCTGTCGGATTATGTGACCTATCCGGATGTGGCGCATTCGTCGCGGGCATCCGGTATTACCGCGAGGATGGTGCTTTCTCACACCTCCGGTCTCCCCAACTGGCGACCCTCCGGAGGCCGGCTCGATCTGGCAAACGCGCCAGGGCAGACGTTTTCCTATTCCGGCGAGGGGTTCTTGTATCTGCAGCGCGCGATAGAAGCACTGATGAGCCGCCCCTTGCACGCGGCCGCAGAGGACCGGGTGTTCATCCCGATGGGAATGACCAGCTCGGCACTCATCTGGAAGGAAGAGTTCGGCGCCGTCATCGCTGTTGGCCACAGCAGCACGGGTTCGCCTTTCGACAAGTTCATCCCGACGGAGGCCAACGCGGCCTACTCGCTGCACACGACTCCTGCCGACTATGCCCGATTTCTCGCACATGTGCTGGCGGGGACGGGACTCAGCACCGAGTCTGTCTCAGAGATGAATGCCTTGCAGGCCGATGCCGAAGAGGGAATCGGCTGGGGCCTCGGCTGGGGCCTCGAGCGAACCTCCCGTGGTCAGGCTCTCTGGCACTGGGGCGACAACCGGGGTTACAAGGCCTTCGTTGCCGGATACCCCGGGCAGGGTCGCGGTTTCGTGGTGATGACCAACTCCGACAACGGGATGTTGGCCCTACACAGGTTGGTGGAGATTCTGGACGACACGCAGCATCCTGCCGTGACCTGGTTGGACTACGAGCGATTCGATACGCCGGCATTCCAGGCGGGACGGGCGCTGCAGGCGGCGCTGGCCGACTCCACCGGACCGAGCCTGCGGACGGTCTATTCGGACCTGAAGAAGCGTTTTGCGCGCGATGCCTTCAATGAGGACACGCTCAATGATCTGGGATACCGGCTTCTGAGGGCCGGCGAGGCGCAATCGGCCATCGCCATATTTGAACTCAATGTGTCCGAGTATCCGAACGCAGCGAATCCATACGACAGCCTGGGGGAGGCCTACATGCTCGCTGGTGAGCTGGACAAGGCGCTCCTCAACTACCGAGTCTCAGTGGAACTTGACCCGGAGAACACGAACGGAAAAGCGATGATCGCCAGGCTGGAGGCGCAGCTGGCGGGCAGCCGATAGGCGAGTGGCCCCAAAGCAGCCCGATGATCCAAAAACAATTCGGACCGCAGTGGCCCCATTTGCCGGCGGACGTCGCCTTATAGGTCGAGGGGTCTGACACACCCGGCCGATAATTGTGATTTACGGTTCCTGGCCGGGTGGCAGGGGCGCTCCGGAAAGCCCTTACCGGAGCGCCCCTTTTTTGATCTTTGTGGAAGGGCCAACCACTAACGAATCGTGCAGGGGTCTGCGTATTATGGAAGTACCGACACTGTCCATGACGCGTACCGATATCACACAACTCCTGGCGGCCGCCAGCGATGGCAACGAAGGGGCCATGGAGGCACTGCTTCCCGCAGTCTACGAGCGCCTACGCAGCGAGGCGCGCCGGCAGCTGCGGCGGGAACGTGCCGACCACACGCTCAACACGACTGCCCTGGTTCACGAGGCCTATCTCAAGCTCGTAGACCAGAAACGGATTGAGTGGAAGAACAGAAACCAGTTCTTCTGGGTGGCCGCGCAGGCCATGCGCCGCATTCTGGTAGACTATGCCCGCGGCCGGGCACGGCAGAAACGTGGCGCCGGCTTTACGCTGGTGCCCATCCAGGAAGCCGCGGTCGCGTCGGAGGAGCAGCCGGAATTGCTGGTAGCGCTGGACGAGGCCCTGAAGATGCTGGAGGTCCAGAACGAACGACAGGCGCGGGTGGTGGAGTGTCGGTTCTTCGCGGGCTACTCCGTGTCGGAAACGGCCGACATTCTGGAGACATCCGAGCGGACGGTGAAGCGGGAGTGGGCCGTAGCCAGGACCCGACTGTTCCAGATTCTCAAGGAAATGCTGGAAGCCTGACATGGCGCTCACCAGCCAAGACCGCGACCGTGCTGAAGAGATCTTCTATGATCTGCTTGAGGAGGGGATAGAGGCAGCAGAGGCGGAGATCCTCAAGCGGGCCGAGGGCAATGACGCGATTGCCGAAGAGGTTGCGACGCTGCTTGCCGCACATGACGAGGCATCCACCATTCTGGAGGCCCCGGCCCCGCCCGGCCCAGGAGCCAGCACGGGCATCGGTGCCTACCGGATCATCGGCGAGCTGGGCCGCGGCGGAATGGGGACGGTCCACCTGGCCGAGCGGACCGGCGACTACGAGATGGAGGTGGCCATCAAGGTCCTTCCACCAGGTTTGGCCGGCACGGCCGCGAGAGAGCGATTCGTGGCCGAACGCCGAATCCTGGCTCGGCTCGAACATCCTGGAATCGCCCGTCTGCTGGATGGTGGCTGGACCGAGGACGGCCGGCCATACATCGTCATGGAGCGCGTGGACGGTGTGGCCATCAGCCAGTTCGCAAAGAATCTATCCGTGGACGAACGACTGGGCCTCTTCCTGCAGGTGGCCGAGGCCGTGCAGTATGCCCACCGGCACCTGATCGTTCACCGCGACCTGAAGCCATCGAACATTCTGGTCACGAAAGAAGGCCGCGTTAAACTTCTGGATTTCGGAATCGCCAAACTCCTGGACGATGACGACACGACCGAGGCCCTGACGAAAACCGGAGAGCGCCTGCTGACGCCGGACTATGCGTCTCCTGAGCAAATTCGCGGCGAGGCCGTAACGACGGCCAGCGATGTCTACCAGCTTGGGGTGGTTCTCTACGAAATGCTGACGGGCGTATTGCCTTTCCGGCTCAAGGGTCGCCCGCTGGTCGAGGTGGAGCGAACGGTGTCCGACACCGTGCCGAAGGCGCCCTCGCTGCGTGTCACGGAGTCGGTCGGCGATGGGAAGCGCACCGCGCGGGCCCTGCGTGGCGATCTGGACAACATCATCATGAAGGCGCTCCGGAAGGAGGCGGAGGAGCGGTACCCCTCGCCATCGGCCATGGCCGCTGATGTCGAGCGGCACATTCAAGGGCTTCCCGTTCAAGCGCGGGGCACTACCGCATGGTATGTGCTGCGAAAGTTCGTCCAGCGTCATCGCACCTCGGTGATTGCCGCGTCCCTGTTGCTGTTGTCTCTGGTCACCTTCGCGCTTGTATCCGCGCGGCAGGCCCGGCAGATAGCGCGAGAGCGCGATCAGGTGGCCTTTCAGCGCGACACAGCCCGCCGAGTCGTCGATCTGTTCGTGGAAGTCTTTGAGGCTGCCGAACCGCAGAACGACCTGAATCAGGACGTAACCGTGCGCGAGGCTTTACAAGCGGGTGTCGTACGCATCCAGACGGACCTGAAAGAGACGCCATATGCCCGCGCCGCCTTCATGAACGTAATCGGCAGTGCCTACGGCGTTATTGGAGACAGGCGGCAAGGCGAGGAGCTGCTTCGGGAGGCGCTCGCCATAAGAACGGAGTTGGACAGTCTCGGACTCGACGTGGCCGAGACCATGAATGACTTGGGCGTGGTCCAGATGCGCGCCCACGAAGTAGAGGAGGCCGACTCGCTGCTGAGCCGTGCCCTGGCCATTCGGGAGGCCCAGGATGCCCCTTCCGCGGACATCGCAACGACGCAGGTGAACCTGGCCAGCGTACGCGAGCGGCAGGGAAACCTGGCGGCGGCAGACAGTCTTTACCGGTTGGCTGTGCCGGTTCTTCGGAGGGAGCTGGGTCGGGCAGACCGGGCCACCGTGGTTGCCCGAAAAAACGAGGCGCTGCTTCACCGGACCATGGGGCGCTCCCAGAGTGCGGAGTCCTTGCTGGTCGACCTGATGCCGTCGGCCCGAGCGCTTGCCGTCCGCGATCCGGGGGAGTTGGGCAAGACGTTGGCCAGCCTGGGTGTGGTCTACCACGAGCGTGGTGCCTACGAGGAGGCTGTCGTGGTGCTTCAGGAGGCCGTGGATCTTCTGGAAGATCTTCCGAGCGCGGCGCCCTCCGAAAACTCCGCAAGACAGAGCCTGGCAGCCGCCCTGGGAGCCTTGGGCGAGTATGAGATGGCAGAGATGCACTTCCAACGGGCGTTGGATCGGCGCCTGGCGATGTACGGCCCTGATGACCAGCGGGTGGCGGCCGTGGTCAGCAACCGTGCCTATATGTGGCTGAGCGCAGGGGATCGGTCCCGCGCGGAACCGGCGTTCCGCGAAGCCGTGGCTATCGTTCGCCGGGATCGCAGCACGCCCTGGAGCACCCGCGCCCAACTGGAGGTCAACTGGGGCTGGACATTGATGGCGCTCGATCGCAATGCGGAGGCGTCCACGATATTTCGGGGAGTGTTGTCGGCCGCCCGGGAAGGGTTGGGAGTTCCGAACCGACTGGTATTTGACGCGCAGTGGGGAGTGGCGCGCGCGCTGGCTCAACTGGGAAATGCCGAAGACTCAGAGGCGGCGTACAGCCTGGCCATACGAATCGCCACGCAGGTTATACCCAACCGCGATGCGCGGACGTGGCGACTGCGTCTGGAATTGGGCGAACTCCTGGCTGAGGCAGGCCGGCCGGGAGAAGCAATTCCGCTTCTCATGGCGGCAGCGGACTCGCTCGCCGTGTCGCCGGGATCCAATCAGGAGTTCATCGATCGCGCAAGGTCCCTGCTGGGATCACTCGAACAGGGCTGAGGGTTTGCTTATTGGCATCAGGGTTGCACCTCTCAGGTAGCCATACCCACCACCGCAATACCCCCCTCCCATGTCTCAGAATCGGCGGTTATTCGCCACCAGACGTGCGGCCGCGATCGCGTTACTGGTCACCTTGACCACAGGATTGGACGCGTCCGGCCAGACATCCGGCGAGGTAATCCGAGCGCATTGGCCGGATGTCCTGTATGAAACGCAGGCTGCAGCCATGAACCGGCCAAGCCTCGCGGCCGCCGAGAATTTCAGCGACGTTGCGGTTTTACCGTTCATCGACTCACTTGGACTGGCCTACTCGGCCGGGGCGGTCGAGCCCGAAATCCAGTTTGAACTGCGATGGCTCGCCGGCAAAGGCGGCATTCTCGACGGCCGACTCGTGAAGTCGTTGCCCGACTCCGTGTGGCTGGCAGCCGTTGACCTGCACGCTGATGTCGAACTGGAGGGCAAGAAGGCGGGAGACCTGATTCTCTCGTTGGACAGCCTCTGGCTGCCTTCCGGAGATTTCCACTACGCATTCACGACAGATGTCACGGCGTGGGACGAGGTCTTTGAAGGGATGGATGCCGGGGCAACGCGAGCGGCTTTTGCCTCCGGATTCACTCTGACGGCACTGGATATTCTGAGCGTGGAGTTTGAAAGCGAGGCAGCGCCGCAACTCGCCCGGGAAGTACCCGTGACCCGGCGGCCCCGCAGACGCAGAGCGCGGTTTACTCCGAACACACAAATATGGATCGGCTGGGACCTGGGTGGAGGCAGCAGACGTGGTGGTACCCGCGTACAGGCTGGAAACACAGGACCTCGAACGGAAATGGGTCGCTCGCCGAATCCGGGTCGCGGCCGCCAGACCCGAGGTGGTAGAGATGCCGCCACAGCCGGGACCACCACCGATCGTACCACAGCCGAGACCAGCACCGACGCCACCGCCTCGGGGACGACAACCACGAGAAGTGGAGATCGGGCAACGGCCGACGACGCGAAGACCACCGGCAACGACAAGAATCGGTCTGGAAAGCGTGGGGGCTTCATTCCGAAATCCACTGACGACGATGACGACAAGGATCGGGACTTCCTCGGTCCGGCCCTCGGGGCTGCGGCTGCGATCGGGGCACTGGCCTACTTCGGAGGCACCATTGGCTACTACGGTTACCCGGCCGATGCCCCTGTCGGTCTGGAAGCTGGCCGCATCGGTGATCGCGGTGGTGCCCTCATTCACGCTGCCGTCGGTGGAGGCATTCTGAACGGAGGCAATGACGAGCGTTTCGTCGTGGGTGTTTCGGGCGTGTTCGCTCCCCTGATACAGGGACTCCACCCGATCGCCGGCATCGATGTATGGCTCACGGAAACCGGAGACACTATCAATGCCGTTCCGATCCTGACGGCCGGTATCCTGTATCGCAGTTCCGGCGGGGTGTCCGTTCAGCTGGGCGCCGAACTCTCGGAGATGAGGCCGCGCGTAGGCCTGGCCTACTCCTTCCGGTAGAGGCCGGGGCCGACCTTCTCACGCCAGCCTAGAGCAGGTACCCGCGGGCCAGGGTATGAAACGCGCGGACTTGCTCGGCCTGCCAGGCAGCGTCACGTCCCAACTCCAGGGCCATGAGTTCGGCAACTCGGGGAGCGATTTCCGAAGCTGCCTGGGCGCCCAGGAGCAGGGCACGGGTCCGCCGCGCAAGGGCATCCTCGACGGTCCGCGCCATTTCGTGACGAGCCGCCCACACGATCTCCGCTCCCACATAGGGAAGGGTGGGGTGAAGCCGTTCACCGAGTTCGGGGCGCTCCTCAATCAAACGGCTGATGGCCGGTGCATCTGATCCGTACTCCGACAGCTCCCCGGATCGTTCAGCAGAATGCCTGATCCAGCCGTGAAGCCGGAGCTTTTCGGTGACACTCGGCCGTTCGTCCAGTCCCGCCACCACAGCAGCCTGATCGACGACGTCCTGCCCCATCTTGCGGTACGTGGTCCACTTGCCGCCAGTCAGGGTAACCAGTCCCGAGGTGGAGACCAGCACGGTATGGTCCCGCGAGATTGCGGCGGTGTTCTCCGAATCACCGGCCTTCACCAGCGGCCTGAGGCCGGCGAAGACACTGAGCACATCGTCCGGCGCAGGATCCATGGTCAGGTAGCGTGCGGCGTGGGTCAGAAGAAATTCGATCTCCTCTGGCAAGGCCCTGGGCTCGAGCGACGGGCTTTCGACCGGCGTATCGGTGGTTCCCACGATTACCCGGTCGTACCAGGGGACCGCAAAGAGTACCCGGCCATCGTCGGTCTTGGGCACCATGATCGCGCTGTCGCCGGGGAGAAACCGCTTCGGCAGTACAATGTGGACGCCCTGGCTGGGTTGGATAATGGATCGGGCCTTCGGATCGTCCATCCGCAGGACGCTGTCCGTGAAAACGCCCGTGGCATTAATGACGACGCGTGCGTTGACCGCGTGCTCCTTGCCGGATTCAAGATCATGGGCGATGACTCCCTGCACCAGGCCACTGCTCTTGGCCAGGCCGGTAACGCACACCCGGTTCAACACGATGCCGTCCAAATCCACGACGGTCTGGGCCAGATTCACGGCCAGCCGGGCATCGTCGAACTGTCCGTCGTAATAGATGACGCCCCCCCGCAGGCCTGCAGGCTCCAGTGTCGGAATCTGCTCCAGGGTCTCCGCCTCCGACAAATGACGAGAAGGCTCGAGACCCAGTTTACCCGCCAGTATATCGTAGACCTTCAGGCCTATTCCGTAAAACGGTCCTTCCCACCAGTCATAATTCGGCACCACAAAGGGCAGGTGACCCACAAGATGGGGGGCGTTCCGGATCAGAAGTCCCCTCTCGCGGAGCGCCTCAAGGACCAGCGAGATGTTTCCCTGTTGGAGGTACCGCACCCCGCCGTGAACAAGCTTCGTGCTGCGGCTGCTGGTGCCTTTGGCAAAGTCATCCTGCTCAAGCAGGAGGGTCCGGTAGCCCCTGGACGCTGCCTCGACCGCCGCTCCCAATCCGCTGGCGCCGCCTCCGATGATGACGATATCCCAAACCTCGGGGCTATCCAGAGCGGCGGCAAGTTTATCTCG
>JAJCYP010000034.1 GCA_029262855.1 Bacteroidota bacterium
TGGGACCAACCAGATCGGCGATGGGACCAACCAGATCGGCGATGGGACCAACCAGATCGGCGATGGGACCAACCAGATCGGCGATGGGACCAACCAGATCGGCGATGGGACCAACCAGGGGGCGTAGCGACGGAACGAATCAGTTCGGCGGCTAACCTACCGAGGCATCCGAACCCCAGACTTCAAAAGGGGCTGCCCAACCGGGCGGCCCCTTTTTTTATCGGCTCTTGTTGCGTCTTCCCCCATCGGATCCTCTAATTGTGCCTGAGTCCAATGAGACGATGATGAGAAAGCTAGCCACGATCATTTCCCTTTTGTCACTCCTCGGCTGTACCGACCGGCCGGAATCGAGCTCCGTAGATTTCCCTAGGGGACTTCCCGCTCTTCAGTTGTTAGAGCTGGAATTGGATACTAAGGATCTAGAAACCGTTCTTCTCGAGCTAGACTCGCTCGCCTCCCTAAGCACCTCGCTCGGTTACCCGTCTCCGGATAGCATCGCTCTCATTCGGGCCGAGGTGGCACTAAGGCAGGGTAGGTATGATGATGTTATTATGCTCGCCGCTGGGACTGAGAGTCTGACCCGCGACACGACGAAAGAACTCTCTGGAGCCTTTTCGCTGTTGGCCGGCAGAGCCCTGACACGACTCGGCGAATACTCGGCGGCGCAGATCGCAATACGGAAGGCGCTCTCCCTCCGTCAGAGTCTTTACGGGACAACCGATCTACGCACGGCTGAGACTTTTCACTACCTGGGCCTTGCCTTTCATGAACAGGGAAGCCATGCTAAGGCTCTGCAGCAATACGCGGAAGCACTCCGCATTCGGCGGGTGCTTTCACCGGAGGGACAGGCGACTGCGGCAACCCTCAACAATATCGGAAATATTTATTGGCGTCGCGGAGAGTACGAACAGGCTCTGGAGTTGCATCAAGAGGCATTACGCATCAAAACCGTCTCCGCAAGAATTCCGACCGACCTGGGCATCACACACGCGAATCTTGCCAACCTGTTCAGTGAGATGGGGCTGTCGCAACGCTCGGACCACCATTTCGAGACCGCATTGCTCCTCTATTCGTCTGGCCACCCCAACCCGCTTTTTGTCGCTAAGGTGCATAATGACTTCGGGAGCCACCTGTGGGACACCGGCCGCCCCCAGAGGGCACGAGCCAATTGGGAAGACGCAATCCTCCTCTATAATGAAGTGCTCGGCCCTGAGCACTCCTCGGTTGGGATCGTCGAGACGAATTTGGCAAATTCCCTCGTCATGGTTGGGGAGTTTCACAGGGGCTACGAACTTTTTCGAATTGGAATTAAGAAGGTCCAAGCTGACTCACGACCGAACACTGCCTCCGTCATGGCTCAGTTCGCCGAGGCAGTCTCTCAGGCAGGTCGGCAGGACTTAGCAAACCGAATCCTTCGCGAGGCACTGGAATGGGAGACTCAGCGGAATGCAAGGATTGGACACACACACCTCAGACTCGAACGGGATCGGGCGAGATTCCTCCAACGAGAGAACCGGCTCCGCGACGCACGGGCTGTTCTCGAACGCGTCATCGTCGCCAACGCTGGCTCCCTCGTGGACGGCGGAATCAGACGGCTAAGTCGAGATGTAGTGTCGATGGAAGAACTACTTGGTGCATTCACAGCTTGGACCGACGTCATCCTAGAAACTCTCGATCGAGGGCAGATTCAGTGGGCAGAATCCGAAATAATTCTGAGCACCTTTGAGTCCGCCATCAGCCACTTTCTGAGCTATCGCGCCTTGCCTCTGGTTGATGGCTCGACAGCCCCCTACCGCCAGGAATTTCACTCGGTCCTGGATGATGCCTACCGCTTCGCTTACGGATTCGACAGCCACTTCCACTCTTTGGATTCCTCACAGCGACTGTATCGCATTTCGGAAATTCGACACGCAACCGATCTTCGGGAGACATTGGCACATGACAAGGCTGTCGAGGTCGCAAACATCCCCGCCGCACTGGTTACCCAAGAGCAACGATACAGGAGCGAACTCAGATCGCTGCAACGAGAGGCAGCCCTTAGCCTGGATGATGAAACAGCTAGTTCGAAGGCGGTGCGCCTAGAAAGAGCAGCTCTCGTCTTCGCTCTCGAGGACAGCCTCGCACGACTAGTAGAGATGTATAAGATTGGCTTTCCGGCCTACTTCAGACTGAGGTATTCTGGAACATCCGTCTCCATGGACCAAGTCCAAAGTTCTCTGGAGGAGAAGGCTTGCCTGGTAGTCTTTCACGTCGTCGACGACTGGGTCAGTGCGCTTGCCCTCCGCAGAGACGATTTCTCGGCCGTCAACCTCGGTGAATACACGGAACTACGGTCCGATGTAAATTCCTATCTCCTAAGCGTCCAACAAGATGTTGGCGCTGTATCGCGGCCTCAATCGAGCGCCCTTTACGACCGACTTGTCGCCCCGGTTAGCGCGTTATCTACTTGCGACAAGTGGATCGTAGTGCTTGATGGCGCACTCACCAATGTCCCGCTCGAATCTCTGGTTTTCAGCAGCGGAGGACCCGATACCAGAGCCATTAGATACTTGATAGAGGAAAAGACGATTTCGTACGCCAACTCGGCCACAGCTTTCTACGAGGCTCACAATGACGAAAAGTCTCGTGCTGAAGATGGGCTTTTCGCCGCTGCTCCTGTTTTTTCCGGAGGCGTCGAGGTCCCCTCGCACTTGCTCGGTCGGCCCAGAGGAGGGCCAGCGACTGTGTTTGGCGAACTGAGAGGCAGCGGACGAGAGGTTGTAGCGATTAGTCGTCTGTTCGATCGCATCGGACAATCCAGCAAGTCGACCATCCTCTTGTCGGGGCGGGCGACCGAACGTCAAATCAAGACAGCCAGTCTCAGAGACTACCGATTCGTGCACCTCGCCACTCACGGGATAGCAGTTGAGAGTCATCCAACGCTCTCAGGCCTACTTCTGAGCCCCAGCGATGATGAAGACGGCCTTCTTCAGGTTGGCGAGATTCTAAGTCTTCGGTTGGCTGCTGAAATGGTCGTATTGAGCGCGTGTGAGACGGGCAAGTCCGAAACATCTCGCGGACGAGATTTCGCTGGACTCACGGGAGCCTTCCTCTACGCCGGCGCCAACACCGTCGTCGCCTCCCTTTGGAACAGCGACGATGCCTACACAGCCGCGACCATGGCCCACTTCTACAACAACATATTGTCAGGCCAGTCGAAGTCGGAGGCGCTGCGCCAGGCAAAACTCACGCTTATGGAAGACCCCGAGGTTGCAGCCAGGCCGAGCCTCTGGGCACCGTTTATCATGATCGGGGAGTCCTGAGGATGTCGCTACACCAACCCCTCAACCTTCCCATGCAGCCACTCCACGTAGTGCTCCTGCTCGGGCTTCATCAGCACCGACCGGAGCACCAATGTGTCGTTCTTATCCCGTTTCAGCGGTGACTTCCCCACGCGCACCCTCCGCGTGGGCACCCGGAGCGTACTGAGAAACACCGGATCGTCCGTATCGGCCATGCCCTTCTCAAAGACGGCCTGGCTGGCCTTGCTGACTTCACTGGCTGAGCCGGCGCCAACTGATGGGAAGTAGGTCACGATGTCCAGATCCGGCACCCCGACAGGGCTGAGTACCTTGCTGGCCTTGAGCAGTCCATGCCATTTGACGGCCGCGCGCCGGCAAGCCGCAAGCACACCGCCGAGCCCATCGGGCGTCAAGGGCAGCAGCTTCAACGTCATCCACAGGGCTCCAGCGGCGGCGCCGGCCCGGGAGCACTCCAGTGAGATCTCGCCCAGGTGCAATTTGTCGGACGTGAAGTAGGTGTACGGGCTGTCGTGCTTGTACAGACGGCCCACGGCAGGATCCGCAAAAAGCACGGCCCCACATCCGTAGGGCTGCAGACCGTGCTTGTGGGGATCCACCACCACGGAATCAGCCAGAGAGATGGCCTTGAGACTCTGGCGGGTCTCGGCGGTGAGCAGATCGCTGTCCTTCAGGATGGCGTAGAACCCGCCGTACGCCCCGTCCACGTGCAGCCGGACGCCGGCTTCCTTGCACGCGGCGGCAATGTCAGCGACGGGGTCAACCATCCCCTGCCCGGTGGTCCCGGCGGTCGCGACAACCGTTCCGACGTTTCCGTCCCGCAGCGCTCGCTTGAGTGCAGAAACATCCATGCGGCCGCTGACCTCAGTGGGCACCTTCCTCGTGGGAATCCCGAGCACCTGGCACATGCGTGCGTGGGTGTAGTGGGCATCGGCACTGAAGGCTACGGACTTCTCTGGATGCAGACTTCGGGCCACCCACAGGGCCTCGATGTTCGCCATGGTCCCAGAGGTGGTGAGATGGCCCAGAGCGGGCTGGGCAAAGCCGAACATGTCGGCCAGCTGCTTCATCACCTCCAGCTCCATCTCGGCGGTCGCCGGGCCTCCATCCAGGGCGTGGTTGTTGGGGTTGATGCACATGGCGGCCACGTAGCCGGCTATCGCGGCGGGGTGTGGGGGCTTCAGCATCTGCCCGGCATACCGGGGGTGGAAGAACGGGTAGTTGTTCTTCAGCCTCTCGGTGTACTCTCCCAAGACGCCGGCCACCTTGTCGGTCTCCAGATGGGTCGATGCGTGGCGATCGTAGGGTCCGAACCCGCCCTCCCATTTCCGGATTTCCCGGATGGCGTTGCCTATCAGTACCTCTAGATCCATGGTCAGCCTGCGGCCTCTGGAGCGGGGCTCGCGGCCGCCGTAACGTTGGCGGCCGCAGTGGCCGCGGCAGCGGCCTTGGCCTTCTCTCGCTCCTCGGCGGGCCTCCAGGTACGGTACAGGATCACGCCCCCGAGTATCAGGAACACCACGGAAATGACCTCCGCCTGGGTCACGGTCATCCACAGAAACTCAAACGTGTTGTTGACGCGGATCTGCTCGATGATGAACCGCTCAATCCCGGCAAACACCAGATACAGCCCAAACAGCCACCCGGCCTTGTGGTACTGGTCCCGCAGGCTGTAGAGCACCAGAAACAGCAGCGCGGCCATCGCTAATTCGTAGAGCGGCGTGGGATAGACGGGTGCCGCCGATAGGTCGACCCCGAGATGGTTGTTGGGGTAGGTCTCGGCCCACAACCACATGGGGAGCCAGTCGGGTTTCGCGGCCACGTTCGCGGCAATGCCCCAGTCCCCATCGCCTGCCAGGTGGCACCCGATTCGGCCAACGCCGTACGCCAGCATCAGGCCGGGGGCGATGGAATCGGCAAAGACGGCAGGGCTCTGCCCGTTCTTCTTCAGGTACCGGACAATGAGGTACGTGCCGATGATGAGTCCGCCGTAGAAGGTGAACCCGCCGGTGGAGAAGATCATCCGGCCGGGAGCGGCAAAGAACTGGTCGAGGTTTTCCAGGATGTGGAAGAGCTTGGCGCCAGCGAACCCGCCGACAACGGCGAGCACGGTCACGGTCCCCATCAGGAAGCTGGGACTGGTCAGGACCTTCTTGCCCTTGCGGGCCGACTTGTCCAGCTTCTGAGCGTCCACCTTGACGCCCTCAATCCGGCCCTGGGCATACTTGCGGTCCAGCTCCCGCTGGGCCAGCCAGCCTGCCAGCATGACGGCAGCGGCCACCATGAAGCCGAAGGAATAAATGGGGATCGGCAGCGTGATGCCGAACCATTCCTGAAAGAGATCACTCAGCCGTGGGTACATCTCGTGGGGTGCTTTGGGTAAGGGCGGACGCTGTTACTTCTTCAGCGCAGCGAGAACAGCTGCAGCCATGCGTTCTGTCGCGGTCTCTTCCTGAGTGCCGTCTTCCATGTTGCGCACTACGACAACGCCGCGCTCCAGTTCATCGTCGCCGACGATAACGACCAGCCGTGCGCTCCGCCGATTGGCGTCCCGCATCTGGGCTTTCATCGAACGACCCAGCAGATCGGACACGACCGAAAGGCCCTGCCCCCGCAGTTCGACGGCGGCCCGGGTGGTCCACGCCTGCGCGTCTTCGCCCAACCCGATCAGATAGGCGTCCGGGCCTGCCTCGACAGGCAATTCGTAGCCGGCGGCGGCCATCGCCATAAAGAGCCGCTCCATCCCGGCCGCGAAACCAATCGCGGGAATGGGCTGCTTGCTTCCGACCTCGGTGGCCAGATAATCGTAGCGACCGCCGCCCGCCAGGGCACTCTGCGCCCCCAGTGAATCACTCACCAGCTCAAAGGCGGTGTGGGTGTAGTAGTCCAGGCCTCGCACCAGCAGCGGATCCTCGGTGTAGGCCACCCCGAGATCGGACAGCGCGTGGAGGACGGTGTCATAATGCGCCCGGGCCCCATAGCTCAGGAAATCCGTCAGGCGGGGCGCTTCGGCCAGTAGCTCCTGCTCCCGGGGATTCTTGGTGTCCAGGATGCGGAGGGGATTGCCGTCCAGCCGGGCCTGGCTGGTCTCGCTCAGTTCGGCGCGGTGCGGAGTCAGGTAGGCCACGAGGGCTTCCTTGAACCGCGGACGGGAATCGGGATCGCCGAGCGTGTTCACCTTGAGGATCCCATCGGTCACCCCAAGCGCCTCGTAGACGGCGAGCATCATCAGAATGCACTCAACGTCCGCTGCCGGTCCCTCGGCACCGATGATCTCGGCGCCGAACTGATGGAACTGGCGATACCGCCCCTTCTGCGGCCG
>JAJCYP010000035.1 GCA_029262855.1 Bacteroidota bacterium
TCCGCATGGATACCTCACGTCCGGAGCAGGAGACCTACTACAATTTTGACGAAGGGACCTCGGTCGAGAAGACGGACTTCCTGGGCCGCACGTTCAGGATTGCCGGGGAAATGGAGGAATACCAGTGGCGACTGACCGGCGAGCAGAGCGAGTATCTCGGCTTTGCGTGTCAGAAGGCAGTTGCTGTTCAGGACAGCTCAACCGTCGAGGTCTGGTTTACCTCAGAGATCCCGGTGTCAGCAGGGCCGGCGGGTCTGGGTGGACTGCCTGGGATGATACTCGTGGCCAACTTCGATGACGGACAGCGCACATACACGGCTACCCACGTCGACATGGAGACCGAAGTCGCCGGGATGATCACCCCTCCCAAGGGCGGCCGAGAGGTTACCCGTGAGGAATACGATGCCATCGTAGAGGAGAAGATGAAAGAAATGGGTGCCTCGGGGGGCAGAGGCGCTACTCGACTCATGATTCACGGCAACTGATTCTCATTTCTTCTGATCCCGACTCCGCCATGCGTGCACTGTTACTGATCGTCCTGGTCCTGTCCGCGACGACCTCGTCTGCCCAGGACCGCTTCAATATCTCGGGCCGGGTGCTGGACTCCGCAACGGTCGGCCTCCAGGGAGCGACAGTCGTGGCGCTTACCAAGCCGGATTCGGTGATCGCCAAGTTCGCGATTGGGGGTAAGGATGGCGGATTCACGCTTCGTCGGATTGAGGAAGGCGATTACGTCCTGCAGGTCACATTCGTCGGATTTCAGTCCTGGAGCCAGGACATCACCGTCCGAGGAGGGGCCTTGGATGTCGGCACGATCACTCTGGCCGAGGCGGTCGGTGAGCTGAGCGAACTTGTGGTCAGCGCGGACCACATTCCTTTCGTGGTAACCAACGACACGCTGGAGTACAACGCCGCGGCGTTTGGTGCGCGCGCCAACGCCACGGTTGAAGATTTGCTGCGCAGGCTCCCCGGAATCGAGGTCGGCGACGACGGCTCGATCAAGGCGCAGGGCAAAGACGTCGAGAATGTCCTGGTAGACGGGAAGGAGTTCTTCGGCAACGACCCGACCATCGCGACCAAGAATCTGCCAGCGGAGTCCGTGGACCGGGTGCAGGTCTATGACAAGCAGTCGGACATGGCCGAGTTCACGGGCGTCGACGACGGCCTGGAGGAAAAGACCATCAACCTGGAGCTGACCGAGGATGCCAAGCGAGGCGTTTTCGGTAACATCACCGGCGGGTTGGGCAGCGACACGGAGCGGTACGACGGCCAAGCCACACTGAATCGGTTCTCGCCGGACACGCAGTTGGCGCTGCTGGCGAATCTCAACAATGTGAACCGGCAAGGCTTCGCGTTCGGCGACTACATGCAGTTCATGGGGGGAATGGGAGCCATGATGTCGGGCGGCGGGTTCCGGCTGGGAGGAGGCGTCCCCTTGGGGACCGACCTGAGTGACGGATTTTCGGAAACGCTGTCCATTGGGCTCAACGCCAGCCGGGATTTCTCGGACCGGACGTCAATCCGGAGCTCCTACATCCTGAGCAGCATCAACAACAGGCAGGACCGGGTGGTGCAACAGCAGCTGCTGTTCGGGTCCTCCGTTTCAGGCGACGTAGCCGAAACCAGCAATCAGGTCTCCGACAATTTCACGCACCGTGCGAACCTCAACGTGCGCCACGAAATTTCGGCCGGACATGACTTGCGGTTCCGAGGCAACCTGACGGCCAGCAATTCCGACCTGAAGAATGGGGGCTTCCGCCAGACCTTCGGCGCCACCGGACTGACACAGAACACATCGCAGACTCTGTACGATTCCTCCAGCGACAACCTCGGCGGCGATGCGCAGCTGACCTGGCGTAAGAAGCTGACCGAGAAGGGTGCGTCCCTCGTCGGAGAGGCCACCGTAGACCTGAACGAAGCCGACGCCGTGGCGGGTCTGGAAAACACTATCGGGCTCTATGAACTCGGTGACGTGGTGTCCTACGATGAGATCCTGCAGGAGCAGGCCAACCTCGGCAATACGCTTCGCCAGACCCAGCGTCTGTCACTGAGCCAGCCCCTGAAGGGACAGCGGGTTCTGGAGATCTCGGCGCAGCGGCGCCAGGTCAACGAGGACCAGACCAAACAGGTGTGGGACGAGTTTGGCGGAACGCGCACCCTGAACGACAGGCTCAGCTCCGGCTTCGACAGGACGTACACCTACTATCAGGGCGGTCTCCGATTCAATCAGAATCGGGACCGGATTCGTTTCGGGTTCGGGCTTCAGGTCCAGGAGTCGACACTCGACGGCATCATCACCGATCAGGCCGAGATCTCCAACGGATATACCCACTTCCTGCCGGCGGCGGACTTCCACTACGAGTTCACGCAGGGCATGAACCTGGACTTGCGATACAACACGTCGACCCGTGAGCCGTCGATGACGGAATTGCAGCCCTTTGCTGACAACACCGATCCGCTGAACATCTACGTAGGCAATCCTGCATTGGAGCCCGAGTACCGGCACACGGTGGGGCTGCACTACATGTACTTCGACCAGTTCAGCTTCGTCAATGTGTTCACCTTCCTGAATGTGACCATGACCGAGAACCGGATTGTCCGGTCTCGGGAGATCGATGAGCAGTTTCGTCAGGAAGTTACCAGCATCAACTCGCCGGGGAATGACTGGAGCGTCAACGGTCAGGTGAACTACGGCATGCCGATCCGGCCACTTCGCGCCAAAATCAACCTGACGAACCGGACCATCTGGACGAGCGGTCTGGAACTCATCAATGGCGATGAGAACGATTCCCGCGTCCTGAGGAACACCATCGAAGGCCGGCTCGAGAATCGCTCCAAGGACCTTTGGGACATCTCCGGCGGAGCACGATTCACGCTGAACGATGTCTCCTACTCGTTGAACGACGAACTCAACCAGAGCTACGTCAACAAGACGTTCTTTGGCGAAGTGTCCTGGTTTCCGAGCGAGACCTGGGAGATTTCGACCGGCCTGAACTACCGGGTCTATGACCAGGAGGTCTTCGGCTCGAACGATAACGTGGCGCTGTGGGAGGCCTCCGTCTCCAAGATGCTCTTGAAGCAAAGGGCGGAGATCCAACTGGTGGCGCTGGACCTGTTGAACCAGAATGTCGGCGTCAACTTCAGCAACGGATCGACCTACATCCAGGAAGAGCGCATCCAGACGCTGGGGCGCTACATCATGCTGAAGTTCGTTTACCACCTGTCCGACATTGGCAACCGCGGGCGTGGCGGCGATTCCATCGAGGTTCATCGGTAGGCCAGCGGCTGCGGTCGCTGATTCCCCAAGGTTTCGACACCGATCTGTGACAACAGTCCTGGGCTGGAAAGGTATTGTGGTTTCATAATCACACTTGCCTCGCATCCCGAATGCCACTCCGTTACCTGGGACTGATTCTCGTTCTTGCGCTGCCGTCCCTGGTCAGTGCGCAATCGATTCCCCTTACCGGGAAAGTAATATCGGCCGATGATCGGGAGCCCCTTGGAGGCGTCAACGTCGTGGCCTCTCCGCTGACGGACTCCACGCGCCAGGTCGGCGTTGCGGCCGCGGCTGATGGTACATTCCGACTGCTTCTCCGGGAGGCGGGCGTCTACCGGGTCCGCATCACTTTTGTCGGGTTCGAACCGGCCCTCCGCGTGGTCAGTGTTCCGGCCGAGGGCCGCACGCTTGATACCATCGCCCTGAATGAGATCTCCACCCGTCTTGGCGACATCGTGGTCGAGGAAATGCAGGAGCGCGTGATAGTAAACGGGGACACGACGGAATACGCGGCGGGGGCCTACAAGGTGAATCCTGACGCCACGGCGGAGGATCTGCTTGCCAAGCTTCCCGGCGTAGTGGTGCAGAACGGGCAGGTCGAGGCACAGGGCGAACAGGTGCGCCGGGTTCTCGTGGACGGACGCGAGTTCTTCGGGGACGACCCGACCGCGGCTCTCCGGAATCTGCCCTCGGAGGTCATCGACCGGATTCAGGTTTTCGAACGCCTCAGTGATCAGGCCCAGTTCTCCGGCTTCGATGACGGGAGCGGCGAGATGACCATCAACATCATTACCCGGCAGGATCGACGCAATGGCCAGTTCGGGAAGGTTTACGGCGGCTACGGCTCTGAGTCTCGATATTTGTCGGGCGGCAGTGTGAACATGTTTGACGGCACACGCAGGATCTCGGTGATCGGCCTGTCCAACAACGTGAACGAGCAAAACTTCTCGACTCAGGACCTGCTTGGTGTAGTCGGGACCGCGGGTCGTCGTGGCGGCTTCGGTGGAGGCCGCCGAGGAGGCGGGGGCGGAGGAGACGGTGGTGGTCGGCGAGGCGGTGGCGGCGGTGACGGACCACCGGGCGGCGGCGGAGGGGGCATTCGCGTCTCCTCGGACCCGGGCAACTTCATGGTTGGAGGCCAGGGCGGCGTCAACCGGACGAACGCGTTTGGGATCAATTACACGGATGAGTTCGGCGAGGATCTCAAGGTCACGGGCAGCTACTTCTTCAACAGGTCGGACAACACCACGGCTAACTTCCTGGACCGCGAGTACTTCCTGACCGAGACGGAGAGCCAGTTCTACGACGAGTCCAACGACGCAACATCGGACAACATCAACCACCGGTTGTCGGCACGTGTCCGGTATCAGATCGACGAGCGGAACTCGTTGATCTTCACGCCGAGGATCAGTACACAGAACAACGACTCGAAGAGCCTCGTGTACGGCATCAACACGGGGGAGGCTGGTGGTACCCTGAGCGAGACCGTCAACGACTTCTTCTCGGAGAACAGCGGCCTGACGTCTTCGGCCAGCGTGCTCCTCCGTCACCGGTTCGCCAAGCGTGGCAGGACCATCTCAGTCAACCTGAACGGCGGGTACAACGACAGCGACGGAGTCACCAATCAGGTATCGGAGAACAGCTTCTTCGATGGTAGTGCAACCGACATCTTCTTTGATCAGCGCTCAGACAATCTCCAGTCAGGCCACAGTCTTGGATCGAGCCTCACCTACACTGAGCCTGTCGGCGAACGCGGACAGTTCCAGGTCAACTACCGCCCGAACTTCAGCCGCAGCGAGTCGGACCGTCGCGCAAACCTGCTTGACGTCACGAGTGGTAGGTACACCATCCTCGAGCCTTCGCTGTCCAGCACCTTCACGAACAACGTGATGCGTCACAGCGCCGGCTTGAGCTACCGGCTTCGCGCGGAGCGCGCGTTCGTGACCGTTGGTCTGAATGCCCAGCGAGAGTCGCTCAGCGGCGACCAGACGTTTCCGCTGGCAGGGACCGTGGATCAGACCTTCGAGAAGCTGCTGCCGCAGCTCACCATCCAGTATGGAGATCGCCGGACGAACAACGTCCGCGTCTCGTACAGAACGTCGACTCAGACCCCGTCCATCTCTCAGCTTCAGGACGTAGTCGACAACACAAACCCTACGCAGCTGTCCACGGGGAATCCGAATCTGGACCAGAGCTACAGCCACAACCTCTCTGTCCGGTTCAACAGGACGAGTCCCCTTGCGGGCCGAGTCCTCATCGGGTTTGTCAGCGTCCAGGCGACCAACGATTACGTGGGCCAGGAGAGTCTGGTCGCTCAGCAGACGACGACCCTTGACAACGGCGTTGTCCTGCAGCCGGGGTCGCAGTTCTCGCGTCCCATCAATCTGGACGGCTACTGGAATGCCAGGAGCTTCGTGACCTTCGGGACGCCTGTCGGATTCCTGCGGTCGAACCTCAATTTCAACGCGGGCTACAGTTTTGCGAGCACGCCGAGCCGGGTGAACGAGGCGGAGAACGATGCGAATGTGAAGGTGTGGACGGGCGGCGGTGTGCTGGGATCGAACATCAGCGAGCGGGTAGACTTTACCCTTTCGCAGACCACGGCCTACAGCATGATCACCAACAGTGTCGCCCCTGAGCTGGACTCGGACTTTGCCACCCACACGTCGAGGGTGAGCATAAATCTGATGCCCACGGCAAACTGGGTACTCAACAGCTCGCTGGCGTACCGAGGGTACCAGGGGTTGGAGGACTCGATCGATGACACGGCCATTCTGCTGAATGCCGCTCTCGGATACAAATTCCTCAAGGGGAACGGCGGCGAAGTGCGGCTGGCCGTGGTCGACGTACTGAATCAGCAGACCAGCGTGGGTCGGACCGTCAGCAGCTTCTACGTCGACGACACCTCAAGCAATGTCCTGGGACGCTACGTAATGTTGAACTTCATCTACACGCTGCGGAATTACCGGTTCTAGCCGCGGGGCCAGAATCAGCGCCCCGGTCCGAACCGGCGCAGTTCCCAGGTCATGCGGAAGAGCAGGTGGCGCCCCAGGCGGCTGGTCCGCCGACTCTCGAGATAGAGGTTCGAGACCGTCCGCTCGATGTCGGAGCCTGAATCCAGTATGTCGCGTACGGTCACTGATACGAGGAGCTGTTCCAGCCTGGTCGGACGATAGGTGACTCCCGCCGTCCAGTTGAGTGTTCTCGAATCGAAATCGGATCCGAATCGCTCGAACACATTGAGGGTCAGATCGGAACTCAGGTTCAGGGCACGCTGTCGGGAGGTGAACACGCGGAGTCCCCCGCGGTGGGAGATATAGTCATTCGAAGCCGCCTGGACGAGGTCCGAACTGACCGCGGACCTTCTGAGGTTGTAGTCGATGATCAACATGGTTCCGCCACTCAGTGACCTGATGACCCGGGCATAGGCAGATAGTGTTCGACTCAGCGACGAGGACGTCACGCCATCGAACGAGACGGGGCGACGACGTACCTCTCCGTTCAGGCCAAGAGTCACTCCGCCACTCCGCCCTTCCGTCCAGCGCGTCATCGATGCATTCAGAACGGCCGACTGCTCGTCGCCGAGATTGATGTCTCGCGCGAGCTGCCCTCCCGCAGGAATCCGGATACCCAGGACCTCCCGATCCTCGGCGCCGGCGTAATAGACTTCATTCCCCACCACGTCCTGGATCCATCCCAGATTCAGGTTCAGGCCCCCGCCGATCTGTGACTCCGGCCGGCGGATGTTCAGACTGACGGAGCTTCGGTGCCGGATTGTGGCGGCGAGATCGGGATTGCCAACGGACAGGAAGAGGGGATTCGAGTTGTCGACCTTCAGACTCAGTTCGTCGCCCGAAGGGGTAGAGCCCGTGACGCCGTAGTCGAGTTTTAGATTTCCGATGCCCTCCAGGTTGCGAGACGCGCCAATTCCTGCCTCAAAGAGGTAGTCGGTCTTGACGAGTGATTCCTCGACGGGAAAGGTCTGCGAGAACCGCCGGGTGTTGCGGCGAACGCCCAGGTTGAAATCAAATCCGCGCTGGTCCTTGTACAGGCCGTAGTGGAGGTTTACGCCGGTTCCGGACGAGGATCCGTCGTAGTCGTTTGAGAGGGTCGAGTCGAGCTCCGCCACCACAGACCCCGATGATTGCGTAAACGCCAAACGATCTTCGACGCGCCCCGATTCGCTGACGTCCACGTTCAGACTGAGGAAGCCGTTTTCGCCTAGCTTCCGCATGCCACCGAGGGACGCGTCTACCGAGAGATCGTCGACCCTGGAGCGCGTGTCGGTTGTCGAGAGGAACGAACTCTCCGGGGTGGTGCCATCGGTCTGGAAGCCGTTCGTCTCGTCGTCCGAGAACGAAAGATTGAGGGAACCCATGAGGCTGAGGGTCTCGGCGTTGTTTACCTGCCAATCCGCCGAGAAACCTCCGGTCACTGATTGGCTGGATGTCTCGCTGCCCGAGAGGACGGCCCCGGCGGTTCCGGTGAGAGGATCCAGACTGAGTCCGTTCAGTGAGCTTCGAACGGCATTGTCCATTACCAGGAGTCGCGGGTTGAACGTGATTTGGTGCCTGTCACGAATCGTGTGCCGGACCGAGCCGGTCAACGTGTGAGTGAGGGCGTCCGACGAGACGGTCCGCGTCTCGCTGTAGGAGGATGGCGCCCCCTCCTGACCCAGGTAGCTTCGGGAGATGTCCGACTGGGAGCGACGGTCCCGGTCGTTCGTGAGGAAGGTCGCGTTTACGCGTGTGTTTTCGTTCCAGGTATTCCCGAAGCCCAGCTGACCCTGACTATTTCGGCTGATCCCCTGGCTGGACTGCTGTGCCGTGTTGTCGCTGCTGATGTTGCCTCTAACCCATAGCGGAGCCTCAAGAAAATTCAGACCCGCAGTTGCCGAATACCGATCAGCCGTCCCGCCTGCCGCTCCAACATTCGTAATGAAGGTCCGCCTTTTTTCCGGATCGGTGACCAGGTTGATCACCTGCTCACGATCACCATTGTCGACCCCGGAGAACTTCCGGTCGTCTGGCAACTGCTCGTAGACCTGGAGGGATTCGATAATCTCAATCGGCATCGTGGCGAGAGCGTCCATGACGTCGGTACCGAAATAGGCACGGCCGTCCACCAGAACCCGATCCACGGGTTTTCCAAGGTGGTAGACCACCCCTCCGATGACCTCGAAACCGGGAAGGGCTTTGACGAGCGATTCCGCGTACGTGTACCGCGGGACGTAGAATCCGCCCGCATAGAACTCGACGGTATCCCCGTTGATGGTCATGCGCTCGCGGCGGGCCTGTACTTCGACCTCCTCGAGATCAATGACCTCGGGAAAGAGCGTGACGACGCCGAAGTCCACCCGGCCGCGCGCCGCAACGGTATCCTCAAACGCCCGAAATCCTACGTGGCTGATCCGGACAAGCGTGGCCCCGCTCCAGTCCAGGCCCAAGTCAAAGAAGCCTGACCGGTTGGTGGAGGTTCCGGCCGTTGAGGTCGAATCCTGAAGGCTCGACGCCACAACCGTGGCATTGGCGAGACCGCCAAACCCGTTCTCCATGACCCGCCCCTGTATTCGGGCCTGTCCAAGGCAGGTCGAGGCGGTTACGAATCCAAGGAAAAGGAAGAAGGGTCTCAAGAGGGCTGTCAGGACTTCGCGTAGAAGACAGATGGGGAGGACAGAAGTCGCCCCCATCACTCACCGGCCTGCAGCAGCTCGGCCACACGCTGGCGCAGAATCGGAATGACGTCTGACTCAAACCACGGATTCGTCTTGAACCAGCGAATGTTACGCGGACTCGGATGTGGCAGCGGGATGTGGGTCGGCCAATAGCTCTCCCAGTTCCTGACCACTTCGGTGAGTGATCGCCGCCCGGGATTCAGGTGGTACTTCAGCGCATAGGCTCCCATCACCACGGTAAGTCGGACCTCGGTCAACGGACTCAGGACCTGCTCCCGCCAGGCCGGTGCGCATTCGGGCCGCGGCGGCATGTCGCCTGACTTTCCGGTGCCGGGATAACAGAAGCCCATGGGGACAATGGCGATCCGGGCGGGATCATAGAAGGTCGGACGGTCCACACCCAGCCAATCGCGCAGGCGGTCTCCGCTGGGATCATCGAACGGGATACCGGACGCGTGCACGCGACGGCCCGGCGCCTGTCCGACCAGTAGAATCGGAGCCTGTGGCGATGCGCTGACGACGGGTCTGGGACCTTCTGGTAGATGGTCAGCGCAGATTGTGCACCGGCGGACCTCGTCGAGCAGGGCTGTGTATTCCTGTTCAGTCACGGTAATCAGATCCACCTTCGGGTTCGGGTCAGAAACGCGCGGTACTCATCCCCGAAGAGCTCCGTAAGGACGCGCTCCTCGGGCTGGATCTGAAAACGGTTCATGTACGCGATGAACGCCGGGAGCACGATGAGCGTCGCCACATTTCCCGAGCGCAGCACCGTGCCGATCAGAAGCAGCAACAGCCCCAGATACATCGGATTTCGGGTGATCCGATAGATCCCGCCCGTGACCAAGGAGCTTGCCCGGTTGGCCCGATGCGGATCCACCGTGGTTCGTGCCCGGATAAACTGGGCCACTCCCGCACCTCCAAAGATTGCACCCACGATCCAAACCACCACGGCCATCGGGTCTCCCACGATTTCGGGGATGACCGTCAATTGCACCAGCGTGCGACTGATGAGCCAGATGGCACCAATGCCCGCCAGCAGGATCAAGGCCGGAGGAATCTTCAGTTCGAGTCTCTTCATGGTCAGCCGGCCGTATTCGTATCCAGTGCAAAAACCAGTTCGAGGGAAAAGCGTCTACACGGAAGATTGCAAATAATCTCTACCGACGCGCCACACCTTGGAGCATCAATTCGTCATCGCGGCTCTTTACCACTTCGCAAGGCTCGACAACATCGAGGCGGTTCAGGCCGGTTTGCGGGAAGCCATGGACGCCCACGGAGTAAAGGGCACGGTGTTGTTGGCTGAGGAGGGGATCAACGGCACCATTGCTGGGTCTCGGGCGGGTGTCGACACGGTGCTGGACTTCATTCGGTCCGACCCCCGACTGGCCGGGACCAGACACAAGGAGTCATTCGCCGATGAGATGCCCTTCCGTCGAGGGAAGGTTCGGCTCAAGAAGGAAATCGTTACGCTAGGCGTTCCGGGTGTGGACCCTACGGTCAACGTGGGACGCTACGTTTCGCCGGATCAGTGGAATGCGCTGATCTCGGATCCAGACGTACTCCTCGTCGACACCCGCAACCGATACGAATTCCGGATGGGCACCTTCGAGCGGGCCCTTGATCCGGACACGACCTCGTTCCGCGACTTCCCCGATTATGTCTCCCGGGAGCTGGACCCCGAAAAACACCGCAAGGTGGCCATGTTCTGCACGGGGGGGATCCGGTGCGAGAAGGCTACCTCGTATCTCCTCGACCAGGGCTTCGAGGAAGTCTACCACCTCGAGGGCGGCATCCTGAAGTACCTTGAGGACGTTCCAGAGGAAGACTCGCTCTGGAGGGGTGAGTGTTTCGTGTTCGATGACCGTGTTGGTGTCGACCACGACCTCAAGCCGGGCTCCTACTCAATGTGCCGGGCGTGTCGCATGCCGTTGTCGGAGGATGATTTGGACAACAATCGCTATGAGGAGGGCGTCAGCTGCCCGCACTGCCATGCGGATCGTTCGGACGCCGATCGGGATCGCTACCGGGAGCGCGATCGACAGATGCGGCTGGCGGCGGAGCGGGGGCTTCAGCACCTGGGACAAAGTTGACGTCCGTGACGTCGGCCACGCGTTCGTAGCCGATTCGCTGGTATAGCGAGTTGCTCGTGGGATTAGAGAGGTCGGTGTACAGCGTGCAGAAGGTGTACTGTCGAAGCATCAGGCTGGTCAAGGCCGCCGTTCCGGCCGAGGCGTACCCTTTCTTCCGGTGTTCGGGTGGCGTGTAGACGTAGCCGATCCGGATTCCGTTGTCCGTCGGGGCCTCGGCGGCCATCATGGATCGGGGACCGCCGTCCTTCCAGACAAACAGCGATTCGTTCTCAATCATTCGGCGCACGCGCTGGTCGTAGTTGATCGGCTGAAGACCCGACTCCCGCACGAAGTCGGCGGTCCATGTTGCAAGTAACTCCGCATCGTCCGGGGTCGCCTGCAGCAGGCATCCGGGTGCGGACGATGTCGCACTGACCTGGCGGGCTGCATAAATGCGCTGGAGCATCCCGCCGCGGGCCTCGCAATGCTTGATCCGGGTCCACGCAGCGGCGAAACCAATTGCGGTCATCTTCGGGGCCAGAACCGCGGGAATCCAGTCGAAGCGCGAGGCCACTTCCCTGGCCAAGGCGGGAAGCGCCCCGAGCGGTATTTCGGAGAGGCCGAGTTTGTAGGGTGGCGTCCGGTACGCGCAGCCCATCACCTCCGAGTCCTTGAGCACGGCAGCCACAAACAGCGGCGCTTCGTAGTCATGTTGCCCCGTCTCGAGCGCGCGCAGAATACCGATGGTCAGTCCGTGCTCGGGCTCACGTTGGAGCAACCAGGGTTCGAGAACCCTTCTGGCTTCGCTGGAATCCGTGAAGGTCTGTATACGCCAGGAGCTCATGTGTGGCAGGGCTTCGCCCCGAAATTTAGCGGGATCGAATCGAGGACTGCGATGATGTCCCTTCGGTCTTCTGCTCCTCGGATTCATCCAGGTCGAGGAGTGGTTGGGTCGCTTCGGCAAGCACGTCCGGGTCGGCCTCGGCCTCCTCCTCGTTCCGGACCAGCGCTGCGATATCGTCGGTAACTCCGTGCATTTCCCGGAGCATCTTCTCGCGCCAGCGACGATCCAGCGCTTCGATGGCCGGAGCACAAATCGCCAGTGCCGCCACAAAGACCAGCACAGCCGCGAGCGTAGACTGGAGGATTGCCCCTCCAATTCCAGCCGCAAGAAACGCCAGAAGCGTTCCGTACATGAGGCCCTCCACGCGCGGGCTGCTGAGGCCAACCCGCCGCTGCATGTTGATAAATTGCTTGCCCTCCGCGGACCGAATGGTCAGCGTGGTGACCACACCCATTGATGAAGAGTGTCGCCACTCCCGGGTCGTTCCGAGGGTTTCGGTAACTCCCCGGCCGTGCATGGCGCCCATTCCATAGGCCTCGGCCATGTCGTTGGAGTACTGCTTCCGGACCCGGAAAATGACTTGCTCCCACTCTTCGTCCGTCAGGTGGCCTGGAATGACACGGTCGATGAAGACGTGGGTCTTGGTGTGGCCCGTAACGTCGCGCGTCGAGACGTGGTGATCCGCCTCCTGGAGCGCATCGCGCAGGTACTGCGGAGGAACGCCGGCATCTGCGGCGATGTGCTCGAGGTCCTTCAAGTTGAGCCCGGGCCTGTCACCCTCGTCCTGCAGGTGCAGTTGTGTCGCCCGCCTCAGCAGGGACTGAATTTCTTCCTCAGAGAATGTGCGCTCGGCCATGATGTCTAGTCTTGTTTGGCCTTGGGCCCGCCGTATTTCTCGAACCAGGCCAAGGTGTAGAGCACCTTGGCGATGAGTTGACTGGGTCGATTGGAGATGTTGTGGGAGGCACCCGGGATGGTCACCAGCGCCGTGTCGATCTGACGCAGCTTCAACGCGTGGTAAAGCTGTTTCGATTCGCTGAGTGGTGTCCGCCGGTCTTCCGTGCCCACCATCACCATGGTAGGCGTGGTGATGTTTCCAGCCAATGAGAGCGGCGAAAACTTCCAGTAGTTCTCGGGCTCCGACCAGGGCATCCCGTCGTACCGATAGGTGTGGTAGCCGTCGTAGTTGTCCGCCGTCAAGGTCTTGGAAATCCAGTTCACGACCGGTTTGGTAACCACGGCCCCCGCGAAACGATCGTTGCTGCCCACCATCCAGGCGGTCATGATGCCGCCCGCGCTGCCTCCAGTCACGTACAGCCTTGACTCATCAATGAAACCGAGGGCGATGACGTCGTCCACGGCGCTCATCACATCGTCGTAGTCTTGCCCGGGGTAGTTCAGGTAGAGCAGGTTGGCGAATTCCTCTCCGTAGCTGGTCGATCCTCTGGGGTTCGGATACAACACCACGTAGCCGGCCGACGCGTACAACTGCATCTCGGCGCTGAATCGGTCCCCGTAATTCGACACGGGTCCCCCGTGGTTCTCAACGAGCAGTGGGTACTTCAGGGAGGCGTCAAAACCAGGCGGATAGACCACCCACGACTGGATGGGACGCCCATCAAAGGAGGACTCGGTCCAGATTTCCTCAACCTTGGCAAGATCTCGTTTCTCCCGGAGATCTCCATTCAGATCGGTCAGCAGCCGGTGCCCATCCGCGCCGGAAATGGCGACATCCGAAATGCGGCTGGAAGTCGAGTAGGTCCACGCCAGGGTGCCACCGCGTGAGACCGAGTAGTTGCCTCCGCCGTACGGGCGCCCCACCGAGGTGCCCCCCAGGCCAGTGGCCACAATCTCGTGCCCCCGCTCGGTCAGGCGTGCCACATTCGTCACGCCCTCGGAATCAAAGGCGGCGAAGAGCGCATCGCCCGCCCACGTCGGGCTCGAAAACGAGAGGTCGGCGCCGCGTGCCAACTGTTTTCGATCCGATCCGTCAAACCGCATCGTGTAGACGTGTGTGTTCTGAAAGGTCTCCTCCCGGTCATCGTACCCGGTGTAGGCGATTCGCTCGCTGCCAACCGAAGGATTCGAGTCCGGCCCGAAGCGGTTGGTAAGCCGAGTGACGGCACCGGTGGCGAGGGAGACGGAGTAGATCTCTGACTCCCGTCTGGCATACTCGGCGTTGTCGGCCAGATTTCCGGAAAAGACCAGAGACTGACCGTCGGGAGCCCAGTTGGGCGAACCGTAATTGTGATCGCCCGAGGTAATCTGTCGCGGAGTGCCGCCATGGGCCGTGACCACGAACAGATGTCGGAACCCCGGTTCGATGTAGCCTCGCCCGTCGGCTTCATGGCGAAGCCTGGTTTCCACGCGCGGTGCCGCCGCCCACTCCGCGCCGCGGGGCTTGGGCGGCAGCTTCACTCCAAGACTCGAAGGCTTCGAGGGGACCGTCATCGAAAACGCAACCTGCTGTCCATCTGGAGACCAGGTGATGGCTCCCGGCGAGCGTTCCAACTGGGTCAGACGAGCCGCCGTCCCGGTGTCCAACCAGTAAACGTGGATCTCCGATCCGTCGTCCGAACCCGTGCTGAAGGCAATACGCGTTCCGTCGGGCGACCACCGGGGACTGGACTCTCCGGCGTCACCACTTGTCAGCTTTCGATGCCGCGCCCCGTCTGACTGGACAGTCCAGATTCGTCCTTCCCGCCGATCCCGCTGTATGCTCATTCCATTCCGGACATAGGCGACCATCTTTCCGTCAGAAGAGATCTGCACGTCCGATGCCCATTCCAGGTCGAAGACGTCGGCGGGGCCGAACGGGGTCTGAGCGGCGGCTGGGAGCGTGAGGAAGAGGAGTGCAACGAGCAGAAGAAAAGCGCGCATAGTCGAGGGCATAGTCGATGAGGGAGGGCCCGCAATATCGCCCACAGATATATTCGACTGCCAATCGCGGTGCCATGTCCGAGCTTACCCCCTTCGTCAGCCACGTTTCCTGCACCTCGTGCCGGAGGCAGTACCCTGCGGACGCGTTGCATACGGTCTGCCCGGACGACGGACGTCCGCTGGAAATTGTCTATGACCTTCCCAGCCTTGGCGAGGCTAATCCCGGTCGGACGTGGATGCGTTCGGACGCACCCGGCATGTGGCGCTATGGCCTTCTTCTGCCCATCAGTCCACCGGAGGCGCTGCCCTCCATCGGGTGGACACCTCTGGAGTCCCTTGCCGAAGACGGATTCGGAGGCCTGAAGGTGTTCTTGAAAGAGGAAGGAGAACCCCAGCCGGGCTTTGGCTCGAACCCAACGGAGAGCTTCAAGGACAGAGGAATCGGAATGGCGGCAGCCATGGCCCATTTCTTCGGAGTGTCCCGCCTCTCCATTCCGACGCAAGGAAACGCCGGCGACGCCCTCATCACACTCGGCAAATCGCTTGGACAGGAGCTATACGTGGCTATGCCCGAGAGCACGCCGGCGCCGATCCTGGAGCGTGCGAGGCGGGCCGCACTCAGCGACTCCACGCTCGAATTGCTTCTTTCACCGGGGACGATTCGTGAGGCTGGTGCGCTTCTCCGCCAGGCCACCGCCGATATCGACACCTTCAGTGTCGCGACGTTTGCGGAGCCGGGCTGGCGGATTGAGGGCAAGAAAACCATGGGACTGGAGATCATCGAGCAGCTGTACTGGGAGTTGCCCGACGTGATCGTTTACCCGACCGGGGGCGGCACGGGCATCCTGGGCATCTGGAAGGCCTGCCAGGAATTGCTGGCGCTGGGATGCGTCGAGGGGACACCGCCCAGGATGATAGCTGTACAGTCCGCGGGCACGGCGCCGCTGGTCAAGGCCATCAAGACTGGAGCCGAGGACTCCGTCGCGGCGGAGGCCGGAGAAACCCTCGCGACCGGACTGAACGTTCCGTACGGAATAGGTCACAAGCGTGTGCTGGAGATTCTCAGGACCTCGGGTGGGACAGCTGTGAGTGTGGGCGAAGCGGCCATCCGCGAGGAAATGGGTCGGCGTTTGTCTCTGAGTCCTGAGGGCGCCGCCTGCATGGCCGTTTGCCGCGGACTGGTCGATCAGGGCCTGGCCGAAGCTGGGGAGCGAGCGGTGATGATCAATACCTGCTCGCCCGCCAAGTATGCCTAGTTCCTGTCAGGGCCGGAGCGTCCTTCTCCATCCGGAGGCACCCGATAACGGTCCCGTCTGGCAGGTCAACGGGCACGGAGTCCAGCACGCGATACCCCATCGAGCGATAGAATGCGACGCCACTCAGCGTGGACACGAGTTCAAACCGCGTAAATCTTCTCGCCGCCGCTGCGTCCTCGCCGGCCTGCAGCAGAAGCCCTCCGATGCCCTTTCGGGTGTGATCGGGATGGACATACATGGCCCTAATGATGGCGGCATCTATCCCCGGGACGCGCAGGCGTTCGTCCCGAACAAACCCGGCAGCGTCGCCGCCAAACGGGGTCTTGCGGAAACTCCAGCCCCCGGCACCCACCAACTCGGCACCGTGCTCGACCGCGAAATACGTCCCATCGCCGATCATTACAGAGTCGACTCCGAAGAGATGGGTCAGCGACGACGAAATCTGCTCGGGTGAATAAAACCGGGACCCCAGTCCCCGGATGGATGCGTCGATCAGTTCTGTCAGGGCCGGAGCGTCCTCCAGCCGGGCCGGGCGAATGCGCACCTCAGTTTGACCTCGCAGCGCCTGGGAAGGCCTTCAAGACTTCTCGTGTCAGATCCCACCGGTCAAATCCCTGCCGTCCGTAATCCAAACCGCGACGGACGATGACCAGGTCATGTGTGGGCACGATGATGGCGAACTGGCCCCGATTGCCGGCCGTCGAGAACGCCGTTTTCGGAACGTCCGTTCGCTGGTCGGGAACGAGCCAGAATTGCCCACCATAGAAATTGCCGCGGGAGGCGCTGGCCGGTGCGGGTGTGGTCACGAAATCAATCCACTCCTCGGAGATCAACCGCTCGCCGTTCCACATGCCCCGGTTCAGGTAGAGCAGGCCGAATCGCCCCAGATCACGGGCATTCGTGTAGATCTGACTGCTCATGATGAAGTCGCCGAATCGATCGGTAGACAGCAGCGTGTTTCGCATTCCCAGCTTGTCGAGCAGTCGGCGACGGGGGAATTCCAGGTACGCCTGATCGTCCCCGATGGCGCGCTTCATGGCGTGCACAGCAAGGATGGTATCGTAGTTCTCGTAGTCCCAGTTCGTGCCCGGTTCGCGGATCAGTGCCCGCGACAGCGCCCCGTGAACGGAGGAGGCCCCGGCCCAATATGAAAGTCCCGACCCGGTGGCGTACTCCAGGCGCTGATTGTCCACCGGATACAGCCCACTGGACATGTTGAGAAGGTGGCGCAGCGTGATCCGGTGCCGCGGATCGCTCTCAGGGGCGCCGGCTGGCGGCAGCCAGTCCAGGTCCAGCGGGGCGTCGAGTTCGAGCTTGCCCTCGTCCACCAGCATGCCGATCAGCGTGACTGCGATGCTTTTGGCGGTGGACCAGGTGCGGGTGCGGGTGGTTACGTCGAATCCCTCGGCGTAGCGCTCGTGGATGATCTTACCCTGGTGGATGACCAGCAGGCTGATCGTACGCTGCTGTAGTGTCGGTCGGTCGAAGGCCCAGTCCGAGGCGGCCTGCAGCGCCGCGTGGTCGAAGCCTTCATGGTCCATCGACGGATCCACGAGGTCCCCCATGGGCCAGCTCGTCGCTGCCGGGTCGATGTCCGGATACGGCAGTTCCAGGATGGGCAGGCCGTCTATGTCTTTGTAGGTCTGATCGGGCGCGAGGATCACGCACCCGATGCCCTCTCGAAAGGCGGCCCGCATGGGCGGGATGCCGCCGGCTGCTCCGATGGTGACCGCGCGCCGCGCCGTGTCCACCTCGTAGTCGCCACCCCGGGCCGTACCGACCGGCTGCCGGAGGTATTTCAATTCGTCCTCGAACACCTGCTCCAGACTGCGCTCCGACGTGAATAGGCCGTTGCACTGCAGGATGGCCTGCACACCGTGCTGGATCATGTCCCGATTGAACCGCCAGTAATCGTAGTTCTCCTGCTGCTGGGCTGTGGCATCCGTCGGGCAGGCGACGAACAGGAGGACGGCGGCGGCGAGTGGCAGACCTGTCTTCATTGGATAGGCTCGGTCAGGATGGCGAGGAAGGTCCGGATGCCGTCTATGTAGTTGCCGACCCGGATATTTTCGTTCGGCGAATGCTGGTTGTTGTCGGCGTTGACCGTCGGGACCGTTACGGCAGGCACGCCAAGCGTGGTGATGAAAGGCGAGATCGGAATCGACCCGCCCGACATCCGCTTCCTGACCGGATCCGTTCCGAACGCCCGGCGCATGGCGCTGGTCAGCCAGAGGCCCACGCGGCTGTCGTAGGGAGTCCGGTAGGCTTGATAGGAAATGGAATGGTCGAAGGAGGCCAGCCGACTGTATTCGAGGCGTTCCTTCTCGGTCGGCTCCCGGTCTCCGATCAGGTGGTATCCCCGTTCCTCGATGAAGGTGTAGATCAGGGCTATGAGTCGAACCGGATCGGACTCGGGCACGATCCTGACATCAATCTCGGCGGTTGCGGTCGGCGGAATGATGGTTCGCACTTCCTCTCCGATCCACCCCGAGGCCATGCCGCGGATGTTCAGGCTCGGGTATTGGATGGACTCCTGGTAGGTCGGGGCGATGCCGTCGGCCTCCGCAATTCCAATCGACTGCCGAATGGCCGCCTCGTCATCGGGTACCTGCGCGAGGATGGCGCGGGTCTCCTCGTCCAGTTCGATGCCGTCATAGAATCCGGGAATGGTGACCCGGCCTCGACCATCCTTCATGGACCCCAGAAGCCGCGCGAGTCGGACGGCCGGATTTGGGACGTAGTTGCCCCAGTGGCCGCTGTGCTGGGCCACCCGCGGGCCAAACACGGTCAGCGTGATGGTGGCGATTCCGCGGGCGCCAAACGTGAGGGACGGGACGTTGGACACGTGTCTGGGCCCGTCGTAGATGATGAGGAAGTCTGCCGACAGAGCCTCGCGATGTCGCTCTACGGCTCCCGGCAGGTGAGGCGAGCCGAGTTCTTCCTCAAAGTCCATGACCACCTTGATGTGGTGGGACTGGGCCAGGCCGTGGTCTCCCGCGGCATCCAGTGCCGCCAGAAACATGCCGACCGGACCCTTGGCATCGGAGGCCGATCGCGCGAAGATGCGCCAGTCCGGATCCACGGGGCCGGTTCCGAGTCGGCTCCAGGGGATGGTGCTCCAGCGATCGCCATCTCGCTCCTTCAGCACGGGGTCGTACGGCGATTCCTGAAACCAAGCCGAGGTGTCCACCGGCTGGCCGTCGACCTGGAGGTAGATCAGGACGGTCGGGTCTTCGGGGCGTGGCGATCCGCGCTCGGCCAAAAGAAGCGGCGGTCCTCCAGACTCCAGCACAGAGATCTTGAAGTCACGCCCCTGGAAGGCCGTTTTCATCCACGCGACGTTTCGACGGACGTGGTCCTCATAGTGCGCGTCGTTGGGGATGCTGAGGAGTTCGCGGAATTCGTCCCATGACGCCGCCGCGGCCTCATCGGCCATGCGCGCCAGGGCATCGCTGTCCTGTGACGCGGCCGGCGCCGCCGCCCAGTGGAGAGCAACGGCAAGGACCAGTGAGGTGTAAGGGACCCGCATGGTTAGTTGTTGGATCTTCCGGGAGTCCACGGGGCGCCGGCTGCCTCGAGCCCCGCTTCCGCAGCATGCATTTGGGTCCGGAATGCACCGACCTCTCGCAGGAAGGATTCGAAGGCTGCACTTCCCAGTTCCAGGCCACGTAGCTGCGTCTGCGTCGGCGCCTGGGTAGTCCCAAACATCGACCCAACGGCGCGGCCCACACGGCTCCGGATGGAGGGCGAACTGGTCTCGTTGAGTTGACCGCGAACGCGATCTCCCGAGAGCGCCGTGCGAAGGTGAGTCAGTGCGGCATCAAGCGCATCCACCTCTAGAAACAGCGCCGCGTCTGCCCGGGGTGCCAAAAGAAGCGCCGCCCGCATGTGCCGGATCCGGTCGCCAAATTCACCAAGCTCCGAGTTCGCCACCTCAATCCGACGGATCAGCTCGCGGGCGTCAGCCTGAGCGGCCATGGTGGCCGCGTGGTCGCCCGGGAAGAGCGCCTTTACGACGAATGCTGTCTCGTCCCCAATCGTCCGAGCACCGTTTCGATCCAACACGGCCAGTTGCGCCGAGTACTGGCCCGGCGCGACCATCGGTCCCTGTGGCGCTCCCGACCACGGGGTCACAAAACCGGGAGGCACCAGATTCACGGGGTCCGGGGCCGGCATGCGGAAATCCCACGTGACGCGATGGACGCCCGCGGTGGAGGGCAGCTCCAGCCAGCGGACCGTCTGGCCTTCAGCGTTTCGGATGGCCATGAGCACGCGCGGCGAGGCCTCCGTCTGCTCTTCGGACAGTCGATCCCAGCCCGGGAAGGGGACATCGCCCTCCTGCTTCCGGATCTCCTTTTCGGCTTTGCGCCGATCCGCACGCAAGGTTGTCGGCGCCTCCGGCAGGTAGTACGTCAGTGAGGCACCGAAGTCGGGGTTCGGCGTCGTGAAGTCGTCATCGCCCAGGGTGGGCTTGCCGGGAGCCTGCATGGGGACGCTGGGGACGTACCACCACGCATCCCGCACCGGGAATATCCCACCACCCGGGATGGAGCCCGCACCACGAAGCGCCGTGTAGTCATCCAGGACGTAGAAGCCGCGACCGAAGGTGGCTCCGATCAGATCGTTATCGCGCTCGTGGATCTTGATGTCACGGAACGCGATCGTAGGCGCGCCCGGCAGGCGATGCCAGTTCGCACCGAAATTCGGGGAGAAGTAGAGTCCGTTTTCGGCGGCAAGAAAGAGCAGGTTCTCGTCCACCGGATCCTGCTGAATCATCCAGGCAATCACGCCGTCGGCCAGGTCGCCGTTGATTGAGCGCCAGGACGTGCCGTGGTCGCCCGAGTAGAAGACCAGCGGGTCGTAGTCGCCCAGTTTGTGGACATCGGCAATGGCAAACACGCCCGCCGCGTCGTGGCGGGAGGCTTCAACGTCATTGATGAACGCCTGCTCATGTACGCCCGGCAAGGCCGTGGCGCGGCGCCAGGTCTGCCCTCCGTCCCGCGAGACCTGAACCAACCCATCGTCGGAGGCCGTGTAGAGCACGCCGGAAGCGAGGGCCGACTCGGTCATGCCCGTGATGGTCGAGTACTTGGACATGGCGCCGTTGTGATACAGCGCGTCCACGCTCCAGACGCGGCCCATTATTTCCAGCTCGTAGCGGTTGACGTTTCGCGTCAGGTCGCCCGAAATGGCCGTCCAGGAATTGCCGCGGTCGTCACTCTGCCACAGGCGCTGTGAAGCCAGGTATACCCGATTGGAATGGGGGCTGATCAGAATCGGGGCATCCCAGTTCCACCGCTCGGGTTCTTCGCCGGGCTCCGGCTGGGGTTGGATGTCGATGACCTCTTCGGTACGCTTGTCGTGGCGATACCAGTTGCCACCCTGCGTGGCCATGTAGCTGATGTCGTCGTCCTCAGGATCGAAGGCTACGCCCTGTCCATCTGAACCGAGTGGCACGTACCAGTCCTGGTTGCGAACACCCTCGCGGTTCATCGTTCGCGATGGCCCCATCAGGGTGCCGAGATCCTGCGCGCCACCAAGGACATCGTAGAACGGCTCGCGGTCGTTCACGGCCACTTTGTAGAACTGGCTGATCGGCAGATTCGGGAAATGCCGGAAGGTCTGGCCTTCGTCGAAGGTCTCGTACAGGCCGCCGTCTGTGCCCACCAGCATGTGGTCGGGATTGGACGGATCGATCCACATGGCATGGTTGTCCGAGTGCTTGCCCCAGCCCGTCTCCAGGGGCTCGAAGTTGTGGCCGCCGTCACGCGTCACGTTCAGCCAGACGTCCATCTGATAGGCCACGTTCGGGTCAACGTGGGAGGCTTCGAGCTCCTGATAATAGTGCGGACCCGTCCCGCCGGACGTGTAGGAGCTGCGACGCTCGAAGCTCTCGCCCTGATTGCTGGAGAAGTAGAGGCCGCGCTCAGCGTTGTCGGCCTCCATCGTCGCGTAGACGCGAGAGGGATCCGCCGGCGTGACCGCCAGCCCGATCTTGCCCACGTCGCCCTTTGGCAGACCAACCGTGATTCGTCTGAACGAGGCACCGCCATCGGTGGATTTGTAGAATCCAGACTCCGGGCCGCCCGCGAGGAGCGCCCAGGTCTTGCGACGACGCTGGTAGGTGGCGGCGTAAATGATGTCCGGGTTCGTTGGGTGGAATTCAATGTCCGTGACTCCGGTGTCGTCGTTGACAGAAAGAGTACGTTGCCAGGTGTGTCCGCCGTCTTCGGAACGGTACACCCCGCGTTCTCCTCCGCTTGACCAGAGTGGACCCTCGGCGGCCACGAACACCCGGCGGCTGTCGCGCGGATCGATCAGGATCTTGCCGATGTGCTCCGAGTGGGGCAGGCCCATGTGATCCCAGGTCTCGCCTCCGTTCAGGCTGCGGTAGACCCCATCGCCCCAGGCCACGTGTCGGCCCGAGACGTTCTCGCCGGTGCCCACCCAGATGACATCCGGGTGGGAGGGGTCAATGGCCACATCGCCAATCGAGTAAGAGGGTTTGTCATCGAACACCGGCGTGAAGGAGACGCCCGCGTTGTCGGTCTTCCACACATTGCCGGAGCCAACCCCGATGTACCACGTGGAGGGTTTATCCGGGTGCACCGCGATGTCCGCGATGCGGCCGCCCATGACGGCGGGGCCGATGGGCCGAAGCTCGAGGGCCTTTCCGATGTCGGCGGCGTCCTGGCCTGCCAGATCAGGGATTAGAAGGAGGGAGAGCAGCAGGACGGCTGTAAATGCGCGCATCTTCGTCGTTCGATCTTGTGGGACCGAAGAATACGGGTGCGGACCCGGTCTGCGCATTCTGGAGGCGAACTACGCGACCATTTCCGCGATGCACTCGATCTCAACCATCGCATCCATCGGATTCTGACGAACGGCAATCGCGCTTCTCGTGGGCGTGTGACCGGCGAAGCGCCGCGCATACACCGTATTCATTCCCTTGAAGTCATTCATGTCCTTCAGGAAGACGGTGCACTTGACCACGTCTTGGAGCGTCAGGCCGAGGCCAGAAAGCACCACCTCGATGTTGTCCAGTACGCGCTCTGTCTGCTCGCCGATGTTCTCCCCGACGATTTGCATCGTCTCGGGGTCGAGCGGAGTCTGGCCGGAGAGGAACGCGAGGGTGCCGGTGGTGATGGCGTGGCAGTAGGGTCCGATGGCTGCGGGTGCGTCGTCGATGAAGTGGACTTTCATGGCAAGGGGTTGGCGAAACGGGATGGGGGACGCAATCGCTTGATTCGCGAGGATTGCAGCCGATGATAGCGGTGCGTGTCTTTCCGGAATATGCGTCACATCCAGCACATCATACCAGCACTTGTCCTCGTCATCGCCGCGGCGATACCGGCGATGGCCCAGGTCCCGGACCTCGGGACGGAGTTCGTGTTGTTCGTCGACTCGACGAACGGCCTGATCCCGGACGTGGAGACGGAGGTGGTTGCCGACCCCGACGATTCGACGAATCCCGTTCTCCGACTGGACTATGCAAACTGGGCCAGTGTGGCGCTGGCGTTCAACGAGGCGGAAGGCGCCGACATGTCGGCCATGGTTTCGACGGATCCGGCGGCGACACAGACCCTGAACGTTCGTATGCGCATAGACGCTGAACTGCAGGGTCGCGGGGTATGCGAAGACGGAGTCTATTGTCTGTCGCTAACACTTTTTGATTCGTTTTCGGGACCGTATGACCGGGCCTCCATCCAATCTGGCGCCGGAGACGCGGCGATGCGACTGAAGTGGTTTATCCCGGACAGCCTTCGGGATGGCGCGTGGCATGACCTGCAGATCCCACTCCCCCCGACCACGCTGGCAGCCCTGGAAGATGCGCGTGCGGCCGGTAGCCTGACAGCCGAGCAGGCCGGATGGCACTATACGGGCGCCTGGGCGGCCACCTACGGAATCGGGTGCTGTGGATCACAATTCCCGACCAGCCAGGACTCCCTGTGGCGCGAATTCGACTGGGCGCGGGTCGCCCGATTGAGCGTGCAGTTCGATTTCTCTGACGGCGGCGCGGGGTCCGTCTACCTGGACGATTGGTACATCGGTGGGCCAACGACTGACCTGTCGGCCCTCGGGGTCGCGCAGCCCGTCAAGCCCACGCCGGTCTTTCCAGATGACGGGGCGGACGAGCTCCCGGCATCCTTCGCCTTTCGCTGGTCCGGTCGCCCCGGGGCACCGCACCAGCTTCAAGTCTCCGGTGATCCCGACTTCGCAACCGTCGATCGAACGCTGACCGCCGATGGCGAGTCGGCTCAGGTCGAGGCGCTTGCAGCCAACGAGATGTACTACTGGCGCGTTAGGGCAGTGGGGCACGCCTCCACTTCTGACTGGACCCCAGCACGCAGCTTCAGGATTGCCGGGATATCGGTCCCGGTCGCAGAACTGCCCGAAGATGGTGCCGTCGGAGTCGACGCCCAGCCGACATTCACGTGGCAAGCGGTGGACGGCGCCATCTCCTATCGTTGGCAGTTGTCTGAAGAGTCCGACTTTACGAACCTCATCTCCGACGAAGCCGGAATACCGGGGACCAGCATCGTTGGACCTTCGCTGGACTTCGGGGCGAGCTATTACTGGCGGGTACGGGCCGAATCAGTCCGTGGCGCCGGAGCCTGGTCTCCGGCCCGGAGCTTTCAGACCGTCGAGGTCGCTCCACAACCGCCGACCGGTCTCTTGCCGGCCTCCGGTTCTCTGGATCTCCCGACTGATCTGACACTGACGTGGAGCGCTTCTGCGGGTGCGGCCACCTATCAGGTTCAGGTCAGTTCGACCACCGATTTTTCGTCGCCCCAGACAGACGTCGAGGTTGCGGCCACCCAATACGTCCTCTCAGGCCTTGTCCGGGGAGGAACCTATCGCTGGCGGGTACGGGCCATCAACACGGGCGGGCCCTCGGGATGGGCAGGCAGCAGTTTTTCGACCGAGATGGATCCGCCCCTGGCGACTCGGCCCTCACGCCCTTCCGACGGAGCCATTGAGGCCCCACTCACGCTCACGCTGGGCTGGGACCCCGTCGAGACCGCGAGTCTCTACCGCATCCAGATATCCCATTCGGTCTCCTTCGACCGCCCCGTGGTTGACACCACCAGCGTCGGAGCAGACTCGATTCGTGTAGGCTCGCTGAGGCCCTACCGAGTCCATTTCTGGCGGGTTCAGGCCGTCAATCGGGGAGGCGAAAGCCCGTGGAGTGACATCCACACGTTTCGAACCAGTCTGAATCAGACGCCGGTGGCCCTGGACGACTCGGTCATCGGACCCGAAGACGTTCCGCTTGATGTGGCCGCGTTGGCGAATGACAGCGATCCTGATCAGGATCCGCTTCAAATTTCGGCCCACACGAGCCCGGTCAACGGCTATGCGTATGTCTCGTCGCCGGGCACCATTCGATACGTCCCCTTCGAGAACTGGTCGGGGTCTGACTCGCTCAGGTATTCGCTGGACGACGGACGAGGCGGCCTGGCAGAGGCGTGGATTCACGTCGAGATCGTTCCAGTAAACGACCCGCCCGGCGCGCCGACCATCTTGTTGCCGTCCCCCGGGTCCGTGCTGAACGTGCAGGGCGATCCGGCTCGACTGTTCAGGGTCCTGTGGAATCCAACGGTGGACGTTGAGGGCGAAGCCGTCACCTACCGATGGGAGATGTCGCCCAGTGCACTCTTCACCACGCCGCTGAGCGTGGTCACCGGGGACGCGACTACGGTGGAGGTCACCTTCGGCGAAATCGCAGCCGCGCTCACGGGATGGGGTTTCCAGGCACCGGAAACCGGTTCGGTGTACCACCGGGTCGTCGCGACCGATGGGGCCGCGGAAACGCCGGGAGATACCATGACTCTGCCCGTAATCCGGGGCACCATGACCGCCTCGGAGACCGAGACCGACCTGCCGACGGAAGCGGCACTCGAGGGTCTGTTTCCCAATCCCGCCAGCCAGGAGGTGACGCTGCGTCTTGCCCTGCCGGCCACAGAAACGGTTCAGACGCGACTGGTGGACACCCTGGGTCGAGAGATCCTCGTCCGAAGCCAGACCCTGGACGCCGGCCGACACAGCATCAATCTGCGGACACAGGGCCTGCCGGGAGGGCTCTATCTGGTGGTCATAGACACCGCGGACCGAAGGCTCACCCGCCGACTTCTCGTCGCTCACTAGCGGACCCCGTTGGCGCCAGGCGCCCAAACACGCGCACGACCCCGCCGTCGCGGTCTGCCAACCCCCGGTCCTCCATGCCAAGTCGCCGAAGGAGCCGCGCAGAACGCTCATTCCCCGGCGAGGTAATCGCCAGAATTTCGGTCAGGCCCAGATCACCAAAGCCGTGCTCCATCACAGCGCGCGCGGCCTCCAGGGCGTAGCCCCGACCCCAATACGGCGGGTCGAGGGCAAATCCGATGTCCGGTGCAGGCAGATCCGGTCGCTGCAGGAGTCCGCACATGCCAATCGCTTGCGCGGAGTCTGCCAGCGTCACCAGATAGAGGCCGAAACCGAACTGGCTGTAGCTGAGCAGCGCACCCTCGCGCAGGTACCGCCGCGCGTCATCCAGAGTGCGTACCCCGGAGTCGCGGATCTTCTCGATGAAGGTCGGCTCGTTCAGGTGGCCGAGAATGAACGGCGCGTCGTCCTCGGTCAGTCTTCGAATCAGCAGACGGTCGGTCTCCAGCATCAGGCCCGGAAAACCTCGACGGTCTCCATCGAGGTGGCGCCGTTGCCGCCCCCTGCTATCTCGGTGATCAGGTCGACGCCTTCGGTGACTTCGCCGAAGATCGCATGACGGCCGTCCAGCCACGGGGTGGGCACCTCGGTGATGAAGAACTGCGACCCGTTGGTACCGGGCCCAGAATTCGCCATCGACAGCATACCGGGCTTGTCGTGGACCAGCCCCGGAGCGAATTCATCTCCGAACCGATAGCCGGGTCCGCCGGTGCCCGTGCCAAGCGGGCATCCGAACTGGATCATGAACTCGGGGATGACGCGGTGGAACGACAGTCCGTCGTAGAACGGGCGAGACACAGTCTTCTTGGTCTTCGGGTCCTGCCACTCGGCCTGACCGGTGGCCAGTCCTACGAAGTTGGCCACCGTCTTGGGGGCCTCCTTCTCGAAGAGGCGAGCCGTGATCGTACCGCGTGAGGTGTTGAAGCGAACGAAGAGATCGCCTTCGCCTTCTACGTTGATGGTGTCGTGTGCCTTGAGCGCCATGAGTTCTTCAGATTTTTCGGGCCAAACGGAGTAGCGGCATGCCCGGTTCGGCCATCACGCGATTTTCGCCTCCGGCGTCCCGCGTTGGGTGGTCATCAAGACGGTGCGCGGTGAGGTAGGATTGCCGTACACTGGCACAATCATCCGCGCAAAATCAGTGGCCAGCAATCGAAATCTTATTGAGAGACGGGAAGCGATTGTCCCCAAGGCAGTGGGGCAGTTCGCCGGTCAGCTCACCGCAGTCTCAGCATCCGGAGCCCGTGTCACAGATGCCGATGGGCATGAATTTATCGACTTTGCCGGAGGAATTGGGGTGATGAACGTGGGGCATTCGGCGCCCGAAGTGGTCCGTGCCATTCAGGATCAGGCCGAGCGCCTCATCCACGTTTCGATTCACGTGGCCACCTACGAACCCTACGTGGAGTTGTGTGAGAAGCTGGCCGACCTCCTGCCGCACGGCGAATCGACCAAAGTCATCCTGATCAACTCCGGCGCCGAGGCCGTCGAGAACGCCATCAAGCTGGCGCGGCAGGCGACGGGCCGACCGGCGGTAATCTGTTTTTCCGAGGCGTTCCACGGCAGGACACTCATGGCCCTTGCGCTGACGTCCAAGACCAAGTACAAGACTGGCTGCGGTCCGCTGGCTCCAGAAGTCTACCGCCTGCCCTATCCCAGTCAATTCAAGTATGGTGACGGGTTGTCCGAAGAAGCCTTCGTGGAACGCGAACTGGAGCGTATGGAGGCGGCGTTTCTGAGTCTCGTTCCCGCCGAGCAGGTGGCTGCCATCATCCTGGAGCCGGTGCAGGGCGAAGGCGGATTTGCTGTCGCCCCTCCGGCCTATCTCCGCGGGCTGCGGGACCTCTGCGACAGGCACGGGATCATGCTGATTCTCGACGAGGTCCAGTCCGGATTCTGCCGAACAGGCAGGTGGGGTGCGTACGAGCACGCCGGCATCGTGCCGGATCTGTCCACATGGGCCAAGTCGATGGGCGGGGGGATGCCCATTTCGGCAGTCTTGGGCAAGGCGTCTGTGATGGATGCTGCCGCGCCGGGCACGGTCGGCGGCACGTATGGTGGCAATCCCGTTTCCTGCGCGGCTGCGCTGGCAGCGATCGGGATCATGGAGCGCGACAACCTCAATCAGCGCGCGCGCGAAATCGGACGAAGAGTCAGAAAGACCTTTGAGGCGCTACAACAGGACACCAACCTCGTGGCTGACATTCGCGGTCTCGGTGCGATGTTGGCGATGGAACTCTGCCACGAGGAAGACCCGGCGCGTCCGGCCGGAGAGGCCTGTCGTCTGATCACCGCAGCGTGTCGGGACCGTGGTCTGATTGTGTTGCCGTCCGGTGCGCATGGCAACGTGATCAGGATCCTGGTCCCACTGATCATCACGGACGAGGACCTCGATCGGGGCCTCGCCATCCTGAAAGAAGCGGTTCTGCAGGTCCAGGAGGGCGAGCTCGTCAGTACTTGATCGCGGCGATGCGAAACGGCTGATCACCGAGCGGGGTCGGCATCGGAACCGAATCGCCCACCTTCTTTCCGGTCATGCGTTTGGCGACTGGCGCCAAGAAGGTAATGCGCCCCTCGCTGGCGTCGGACTCGTCAACACCAACAATGGTGATCGTTCGCGTGGTCTCACCATCGGCCGACCGCAATTCAACTGTCGCCCCGAATCGCACCACATCCGGGGCCTGGTCCGCCGGAGTCACCAGTTTTGCGCTGCCGATGCGCGCCTCCAACTGGGCAATGCGGCCGCGCGTCACCGCAAGGTCACGCGCCTGGTCGGAGGTGCCGCGGTTCTTGGCCGAGGCCTGCTTCCCGCGTACTCCTTCCAGTCCTGCCAACTCTTCCTTCAGCAGCCGAAGCCCCCGGGGCGTCACATAATTCGCAACGCCGTCGGGGAGGGCCGGCCGAGAGGGGATGACGACCTGCCCATCGGGCGCATCGTCTTTGACAAAGGCACGACTCACGGTCAGTCGAGATGGGGCGGGCGCTGGCCGGTCATTTCCCACTGGATGAGAGACACCGGAATCTGGCCGGAATCACTGAGGCGATCGAAAAAATTACGGACCGTGAAGGAGGCTCCCTGAACGTGCTGATACTCGGCGAGGAGACGCTCGATCTGAGCCTTGCCGGCCAGGTAACTGCTCCCATAGCCGGGCTGCTGGAGATAGAGGTGCTGCTCGAAGCCCACCAACTGCCCGTTGGGTGTCATCCAGCCCCTCGGGGTCCACTCGACCGCGTAATCCGAAGCCTCCTGCAGGGTCCACGTGTTGGCGTGCATCTGGAGACCGGCAATGGCCCGGGCCGCTCGTTGGGCTACCAGAATCCAGACGAGCTCACGGGAACGGGGCCGGCCGTCAATGAACCCGGCGTGCATCATCATCTCTTCCATCGCGGTCGCGAGACCCTCTGACCGGCTGTCCCAGATGTTGTAGAGCAACGGGTTGGATCGGACCGGGCTGGCATGGGGCTCATCGCGCATCCGGGCGAGGTCGATCCAGTGGTACCAGTGCGTCTGCATGACGATCGGATCGCGGAACACCACCTGGGCAAAGAACTGCTCGGGACCATCCGGATTGAAACCGCGGACGCGGGCGCGAAGGGCCGGGTCCATGTAGGGCTTCACATCCACGATATTCCGACTGTGAAAGAAGTCCAGGAAATCGGTGACGGCCTGGTTCTGCAGGCGGTCGAAGTCTGCGGCATTGTCGATCGGGAGCTGCGCGGGAAGCAGGCGGTTGTTGTTTTCTTCCAGGCGAAGCGCCGTGTAGCTCCGAGCCAGCTCGCGTTCCATGACTTGGAGTTCGTCCTCCCAGCTGAAGGGACTGAGGTGGACGTTTTTCAGATACCAGGTGTAATCCTCGGTGCCGATGCCGGACGCTCCGTCCTTTGACGGCAGTTCAGATTCGAGCCATTCCACCAATTCGAGTGTGGCGTCCTGCGCCTCCGAGATCGCTTCCGACAGGATGGGAGAGACGCCGTCAGCCATCTGCCGAACCCGCTCCAGATCGCGGTTCTGGGCGCGAACCACTTCGATGCCCATCCGCCACAAATCACGCTTGTTGCCGGTCAGGTTGGTCGATGCCTGAGCCAGGTAACCGGGTATGGTCCTGATCCGCGCCTCCAACTCGGCCGTATCCTCGGGCGAAAGCGGGAAATCGTACTTCCAGATGTCTATGAAACCGTATGGCAGCGGGCCTTCATGCTCCGGGGTGTCGCTCTGGGACATCCAGACCTGGACGTACCAGGCCGGGTTGTTTGCCCACGGCTTCATGACCCGACTGTCGAAATCGAGTCCATTCATCTCGGCCCGGATCAGGTGCCAGTCCACCTGCTCGGGCACGGTCCAACCGGTGGTGTCGAACGAGGCCAGCCGGGCCTGCCATTCAGGTAGCGCGGCGTGCCGGGCCGCCATCGACGCCGCAGAGTGGTCGTAGACGCCGTCGTTGAGGGGAGGGGCGTGGAATACCCGCCATTGTCCATAGAACGAGACGAGCTGGTCGTGGCGTGTGCCTTCTGGAACCCGCGCGTCTTCACCGGAGGAGCAGGCGGAGAGCGTGAGAACGGCCAGAAGGAGTATCAGGGAGCGCATGGGCGTGGGGTTGTTGCCATGAATCTGCTGGCTGGGGACCGGTGAGTCAACCTGTGCCAGAAGAATGAGTGGGTGGAACGTCGTCGGTCCGGAGTTCTATCTTAACAGGATTCAAACTCTCAGGCCATGAAACGCGTCGTTCTGCTATCTGTTTTTCTCCTCGCACCTGTGTTCGTGCTCGCACAATCGACGCCCGCCGGCTCCACCATGGGAGCCGGATTCGGTGGCGCCATTTCGGGGATGGGCCCGGAGTTTGTCATCGGGTCAGCACCCACCGGATGGCAGACGGGCGATGAACCCCCGGGAACGGTCTACCGGTATCGCAGGAACGGCGAGGGGAATTGGGTG
>JAJCYP010000036.1 GCA_029262855.1 Bacteroidota bacterium
CCGGGAGGCGTTTCCATTTCGGTAGACATCACCCTCGAACTTCTTCCAGTACCGGTAGGGAACGGCCAACTGCTCTTCCAGCCAGTGGACGTGTGCCACCCCCTCGTGGAATCCGCAGCCGATGAGAAGGTGATAGGCACCCTCATCAACCAAACGGGAAAACACAGAGGCCGGACCAAACGAGGAGGCCGATTCCGTATCAACCAGACTGGCAGCATTTCGCCCCGCTGCGACGACGCTGTGAAACGGAGGCGCCCAGGTGCGCAGGGTACCCTCGCGAGTCCTGAACCATTCCGCCAGGGCCCCGGTCTGGGCGGGTGTGGCTTCTCGATCGAACGGCTCTGCATTGCAGAAGCCGAAGTTGAAGGCGGGCATCACGACCGTGCCTTCCTCTCCAAGGACGTCCCAGAGGGCGTTCATGATGGTCTCTTCCGGGCGATCCATCATGCCGAGGGCGGCCAGCGAGGCCGCCGCATATACGGTTTGGCCAGGCTCAACGCCGGCCTCTTCGAAGGCGCTGACAAAGTCCTCACGGCGAGGGCGGAGCGGATCCGGGGGCGCGTTCATGCCTCTTGGAGGATCTCGGGCCAGTCACCTGGCTCGGGCCCGAAGTGAGAGAGAACCGCCAGAGTCCAGCGCTCGATGCCGAAGCCGACACAGCAGGAGTGTACCGGATCGCCCGTCGAATCCCGGATGTTGAAGGCGAGTCCGAAGTGGTCCCGGTGATGATTCACCGATCCAACGGCCAGGGATTCTGCCCGTCCGGCCACCCGGACGCGTAGTTCTGCCTTGAGATCAAACCCCATCTGAAACAATCGGCCCTTCTCCCACACATCGGTAAAGAAGGGATCGGAGGCCGACTCGATCCAGGAGTGCAGGCGGGTCGCCTGAAGAAGCCTCCCGCTGAGTGCCAGGAGCGTATCCCGGAAGTCACTTACGGCCTCCGGCTTTCCGATGGCTACGATCTCACGCATCGAGAACTCCCCGAGTCTATCTAGCCCTGCGCCGGCGGCACCCTCGTGCCGGAAGCACTTGGCTGAGGCCGACTGGACCATCAACTCCGGCTCCACCACCGAATCGGCCAGGGTGGTGAACAGTCGGTAACACACGGTAGGGGCAAGGGCGGAAGACAGGCGGGACGGGATTTCGGAGCCAGAAATGATCTGGGACGCGGCGAGCTTTACATCCTCCGGCTGGCCGGGGAGGTGACAAACCAGATTGGCCTGGTGCGGAAAGTCTCGAAGGTATCCCGATCGGGCAAGATCCTGGGTGAACATCAGAGAGGGGAGCAACCACTCATCCGCCCCCAGTTTCGCTGCCTCAGTCTTCATCATGCGCTCCAGTCGGGTGGCGAGAAGCGCCGCAGTTCCGCCGAGGGCAAGGGTCGTTGGCCCCACCGGTTTGAGGTCGCCCCGCTCTCTCAGCAAGTCTTCGACGTTTTCGTACGCCGGTGAGGGATGCTTGGTGAAGCTGGCCAATCGGCGGGATGGGAAAGCCTGGATAGCGCGCCCCCGATCGTCGGCCGCCTGCATCAGATCGGCCTGATCCAAGGGCTTCTCGGTCACGAACCACAGTGATCCGGTCTTGCTTTCGAAACCGCAGGCGGTCACGCCTTCGAGGCTCCAGGCGAGATGCCGCGCAAGCTCATGGCAGGCGTCCTCGCCGAGTCCGGCAGGAGCGGCAACCGCTGTTCGGACACTCATGCGTGAACCTCGAGTTCAGAGAGCAGGGCCCTCAAGACCCGGCCGGCACCCCCATCGTCCACCATCCCCCGGCTTTGCTGGTGCATGTGGAGGAGTCGTAGGCGATCGCTCTCCAACTCGGCCACCAGCCGGCGCATGTGTACCAGGCTATCGCGACCGATCACTCCGGCGTTGAGACAGACACCCCGGTCGTAGAAACTCTCCGCCATGAGGTTTGCATGTTGCTCGCGTTCGAACAGATTCACCGAGGGAAGGCCGGCATAGACCGCTTCTACTGTGGTAAGTCCTCCAGACAATACCGCCAGAGCACAATTCTCCATGATCTGCCACATTGATCGATTCGTCTTTGCCAGCACGACCTCGTGCCCTGGTCGTCCCTGGACGCAGCGAACCAGTTCGTCATACCGATGCCCATATCCCTCTCCCAGCAGGACCCATAGCATCAGCGGACTGTCGCATGCCACCAAGGACTCGAGCACGCGAAGCGTCTTGTTGCTTGCATCGGCCCCGCCCATGCATATGGCTACCGGAAGTGGAGTCTTACGGGCTGCAACCCCAAAAACATCACTGGGAATAGGCCGACAGTATTCGCTGAAGACGGCGTACTCCAGGCCCGCAAACACGCGCGTTCCGTGGCTCTCTACAGGATGGTGGCGGAAGAACGCGCAATCAACCGCGTCCATCTGATCGAAGACGGGTGACAGGCTGGCCACCAACCTGGACGCCTCTCTAAGCGGAGCCATCAATCCACGGTCCAGGCTCACGGTGTCCAGGACCGTGATGTCGGCTGCGAGGTTCTCCCTGGTCAGGTCGCTCTCAAACTCAATCAGGGAGACCGGAAATGGCAGGTCCCGAAAGAGCGAACTCATCGACGGATCCGCAATCGCAGTCATCCTGACATTGGCGTCATCGGCGATTGACCGGCTGAAGGCCCGGGCGCGAAACAGATGGCCCAGTCCCATGGTGGCAGATCCACTGCAGATGACGTGGATGTCCATCACGGGATCAGCAGAAGATCCCAGGAGAGGGGCGTGTGGCGTTCAATGGCGCGGGTTGTCCTGGCCCCCAGAACAGCCGGCAGATCCCGGGGACCGAGCACGCCGACCGGCCTGACCACCAGGATGTCCTCCGGGGTCAGGACATGTCCGGAAGGGAAATCGGTGGCCGCAAAAAGCCCTCGCCGGGCGACGCCCGCCACGCGGAGTTCTTCCGCACTCAGCTTCTCGTGGTGAGTTTGAAGGGCGCTCTCTGCCTCCCGGATGGAGTCGATATAGCCGGCCAGGCCGGAAGGCTCCATGGCATAGGCGTGGTCATAGCCCTCGCTGGACCGGTCGAGCGTGAAGTGTTTTTCAAACCAGGTGGCACCGAGCGCTACAGCCAAAATGGCGGCCGTATCCGTCTCCGTGTGATCGGAGAAACCCACCGGCATGCCGAAGGCGCTCTTGAGCGTGGCCACAAAACCGACATTGGCTCTCTCGACCGGCGTGGGATAAACCGACACACAGTGAAGCAGCACCGGCGCCTCGGCGCCTGTTTGCTGCACTACGCCAATCGCGTGCTCCACGTCAGCCAGTGTGGACATCCCGGTGGCCAGAATAACCTGGAGTCCGGTCTCCGAAGCACTTTGAATCAGCCCGTCGTTGTTCAGATCACACGAGGCGAGCTTGATATACGGCACCCCGAGTCTGACCAACAGATCGATTCCCCTCTGATCAAACACAGAGGCCGAGATGGGCAGGCCGAGTCCTAAGGCATGGTTCCAGAGATCCGCATACTCAGCGTCCGACAGCATTCCCTGTCGGCGTCGCTCGAGCGCCGGGTTGATCTCGAATCCGTCACTGGTTTGGAGTCGAGGGATATAGAGACCCTCGGGGTAGATGATCTGGAACTTGACCGAATCGGCACCGGAGGCCTTCGCGACATCGATGAGTTCCTTCCCGGTATCGAGCCGGGCATTGTGATTCGTGCCGGCCTCGGCGATGATGTGTATGCGATTCAATGGAGCGGCTTATGCTGTGGCGCCTGTCCCCGCGAAACAGGCAGTAACATCTCGGGCGAAGGCCGAGAAGCTGTTCCGACAGACGGTCCGGTATTCGGACCAGATCTGGCGGGCATCCTCCACGATGCGGGAAAGCTCATCCAGACGCCCGAGCCTGTCCTGAACCGCGTCCACGACGCTCGAGGTCTCCATCAGGTTGATATTCCAGTCTCCCAGTCCAAGGGTGGCCATCAGGCTGAGGGCCCGCTCGTCGTAACTGATCTTGATGGAGGGGGTGCCCATGGTCAGCGCCGGAAGGGTGGCGTGGAGGCGGTACGATACGCTCAGGTGCGCTTCGCCAAGCAGGGCCAGGTACGTATACACATCATCCGTGTAGATGTACTCGGCTCCGGGAATAGAGGCGGCGAAGGGAATGTCGCGGTAATCGTGGCACAGCAGTCGAACCGGACGGCCGGTAGCCTGCCCGAGGAGACCTATGAGGTCGACGACGTCCTGATGTACCTCGGCCTGTTTCTGCAGCGGGATGTTCATCAGGTGCGGATGGCGAATCGAGAAGAGGACGCTGTCCCTGTCCCGGGTCGGGAGACGTGGAAGACGCGAGGCGATCGAATCCAGGAAGACGGTGGGGCATCCTCCGACAATCACATCGGCACAACCCATCGAGGCCAAATCCTGCTGTGTGGCTTGATCGCGGACCAGCGTGTAGTCTGCTGCGCTGATGAGAGCGCGGATACGTGAGGCAGGCATGGCATCGGTGCGTGCCGTGAGGTCTCCTGCGCGGTTGTAGATCCTTCCGCGGGACAGACTGAACAGCATCAGGGGTACGTCCAGTGCCTGAAGGGCGTCCGCGTTGAAGTCCAGCTCACCGTTCTCCAGCAAGTTGCCGCCTCCGACAATCACACCGTGGCCATACTGATTGATCTCGTGGATCACGCTGGCACTCAGGCCTGCGCGACCTCGAACATCATACTTGGCGGTTGCCGGCAGGGAAATCACATTGACGACCTGCCCAAAGGCTTCGGTCAGCAGTTCCTGCAGGCCCAGATAGATGGCATCGTTTCCGATGTTGAATCCAACGGGTCGGATACAAAAGACGGTAATCATGCTAACGCGTCCTGGGGGTGGTTCCGGCTCGAATGAAGGCAGCCGCGACAGATTGGTAGGGGGCCGTCAGCAATTCACTCCCGAGGAGATCCGCAACGCGATTGGCCGTTTCCAGATCCTCTGAGGTGTCAACCACTGTCCGGATACGCGGAAACTCCCCTCCGGGAAGGACGATGATCCGGGTCTTGCTGTCATCATACAGGGCCTTGGTGACGTGCTCGCGGGCGTCCGAGTCGGTCGTAGTGGCCATCAGTCGTCGAAAGTGTGCTACCTCCACGACCTCGACCGCGATGCCATAGGGGTAGGCCCGGCCTGGCAGGTTCGAGATCAGATGCGCCCCGGACTCGGCCGCCATCTGAATGCCGCGTGAGGCGAGATCCGCATCCAAGAAGGGCGAGTCTCCATTCAACCTGAGGAAATGGGTCGATTCGGCGTCGAGCGCTCCGAGGACCCGAGCGCTGACGTCAGAAATGGATCCCCGGTAGCAGCGTACGCCCAGCGAGTCCGCATAGGCTTGCAGCGCGTCGTCCTCCGGTGCGGTCGTGGTTGCAAGGACCAGGTCTGCAAGTTCCCGGATGGACTGTGCGCGCCGGATGACGTGCCCAAGGACCGGCAGGCCTCCGAGGTCTTCCAGCACCTTTCCTGGCAGCCTTCTGGATCCCATACGGGCGAGTATTACTCCCGCGACCCGCAAGCTAGGCGCCGATGATCTGTTCGATCAGGTCAACGACGCGATCGGCTGAGTGCCCGTCGTGATTCAGATTCAGTTCTGGAAGAACGGCTTCTCGGCGGCCCCGAAGCTCCTGGCGGTATGCATCGCTCTCCAGAATTCGCGCGAGTTCGTCCCGCAGGTGGTCCGAATCGTGGACCCACGACAAACCGTCCTCGGGCGAGTAAAACTTGACGAAAGGAGTCGGACCGGAATCTACCATGACGACCGGCCGATCCAGAATCATGGCTTCGGTGATGAGTGTCGATGTCGCGTCGGGCACGACAACCACGTCCGCCGCACGAATGAGCGATGCCTTTTCCCTGACGAGCGACGCCTGGGAGTAGTCCACATGGATCAGTTCCACGCCCTTGTCCGAGAACCAGCGCCGATAATCGGCAAGCTCTGCTGTCGTTGGGGGACGTCCCGGTTTCTGTCGGGACTCTCCGGGGTGGGGTCGGACGGCAACCAGAGGGGCCCGCTCCAACTGTCCGACCGCATCGGCAAACATCTCGTTGCATTCCATGAGCATGAGCGCCTTGTCGGCGAAGAACAGGGTCCCGCCCGAGGCGAATCCTCCCGCGTAGAGAATGAACGGTCTGTCCAGGGGCACTCCCACCTCCTGGCGCGCCTGCTCCCTTGACAAACGGGCCTCGGGAGAGTAGAGGACGTCCCATTGGGCCGCCCCCGTCGCATGCACCATCGACGGCTCCGATCCCAACGCGATCAGGGCTTGACGCTCCCGCTCACCGAAGACCACGAAATGCCAGTCGTGGGCCGGTGGAGCGAGATCGGCGCCCCACGCCGGATTGCCGTGTGACAACTCGATGACCGGAATCCCGTGCCGCGCGGCCACGGCCTGAAGGACACGCTGTCCGGAACTGAGGCATGATCGCATCACCACCGCCCTAAGATCGGTGGAGGCTATCAGTCGCTCCATGATTCGGACAATCAGGATCTGATTCTCCGCCATGGAGAGGATTTTCTCGACCAGGGGACGGCCTCCGGCAACAAGGAGATTGCCGACTTCGGAATCGAAAGCACCTGCCGCTGAGCGGCTGGTAATGGCTGTCGCAAACCGGCGACCCATTCCCTTGGACTGCTCCGACGCCGCCGTTGCATCCTCCTGCTCGGCAAATTCGAAGAAGGCTCTGGCCTGACCTCCCTGGTCCTGGAGAATCTTCCTCATTGGAGGTTGATTCATGATGGGCCGAGCGCCCCGCTCAGCCGCCTTGTGGATGATGGGGAGGTATTCTTCGTACGAGAAATCAAAAAAGAGGACGTCGGCATTCATGCGGGCTCTCGTCGCTGCGCCGCAGCTATCCAGGCCTGTACCAGATGCGGAAGGAGTTCGAATTCCATGTGCTTGGCCAAATCGAGCCCGTCGTACGAAAGGACAGGCTTCCAGTCGGGATTCTGACTCCAGGTTGACGCCAGTCTCCCGACCTCGCGAGTGAGGGCCTTCAAGTCCTCAGCCGGGTGTGTGTTGGCGTAGCCTTCCAGTGCTTCCCGGTATGCTTCGGGTCCGACCTGCACTTTTTCGCCGCATTGTGCACAGCGCTCCCGGGCGACCGGGTGGCCGGAGATGGTCTGTTGCTGAAAGTCCATCAACTGCTGGCACCCCGGACATCGACAGGTGACGACCGCATTCACCATCCGTGGGCCGAGTCCCATGATCTGGGTGACCTCCAGCGGAGGCTGATCTCCACTCACCTCCCTGGAGACGGTCTCCACCAACGCGCGAACCTGTTCCACCTGACCGTCAAGGCTGTAGTGCTCCTGAACGAAGTCCCGGTAGGCCCTGGACGTGTACGCAGGAGAGGTGATCATCTCCACAGCCTCCTCAATGGAGTCGAAAAGCATTTCTTCCGCCCAGATTTCTCCGGCAAACGCGAAGTTGTGAACCACGGGCTTTATGCCTCTTGCCATCCCTTCGGCTATCGAGTAACCGAAGCTCTCGTGGACGCTCGTCGAGAGGAGATACTGCTTGTCGGCAAGGAAACTCGCGATGTCATCCTGCCATTCGTACATGACCACATTGTCCTGGAGACCGAGTCGGACGGTCTGATGACTCCAGTACAATTTCAGAACAGGGTCCTGGAATTTCCCCGCCACGTGAAGCCGATACCTCGTGTCCTTCTTCAACAGTCGGTGCAGAATCTGGAGCGCCATCTGAGGGTTCTTCCGACCGTGGAGGTACCCGATCAGGGCGATGTCGAATCCTGGCTCCCGCTCGACCAATTCATACCGGGCCATGTCGACGCCGTTGGGTATGTGTGTAACGTGCGTTCGCTGCCGAAGACCCGGTAGCGCATCGGACACGATTTCGGCAAGATGTGGCGCTACGACGATGAGCGCATCGACCTGCTCCCACTGAACCTTGAGGGGCATGTCACTGAAGGCCTCGTACCTGTGCAGCCGGCAGATCACCCCCTTGTGACGTGAAATGTCCTGACGGCTCGCCCAGATAATCGGGTCGTTGCACCATTCAAACCAGGCGACGTCCGCCCACGCCGTCGCCTTGAGGATGTCATCCTGCGTCTCGACCACAAACCGTCGCGCGTCCACGTGAGGCAGGAGTTCGCGGATGAGGTCGGTGAGGAACTGGTCCAGGCCCTTCGAGACAATAAACGCCAGCTTCAGATCGGGTACACCGTCCTGGTAGCCGGTCCCGAGCGCGACCCGTTCGTCCAGACTCTGGCTCATCCAAAGACGATTCCTGAGCCTGGCTGCAACCTCTTCTGACCCCGCCGCTGTGGCCACCTGAGCCAGCATGTGGAGGCACTCGGCATGCTCGGGATCGTGCACCAATCCCTCGCTCAGAAGGCGCACAGTTTGGTCGGGCTGATTGTCTTGCCACGCCAATTGGCCTTTGAGCGCCAACAGCACTGCAGGCTTCTCCAGGTCCGCGGCCCTGAGCGCCCCCGCCAAGGCACGTGCCTGCTCAAGATCGCCCGAATTGAGGGCATGGAGCGCCCCTGCAAGTCTTTCGCCAGGCGAGGCCTCGCTGGTCGTCTCAGCCACGCGAGAAGAGATGTTTGCCTTCAGGCGGACCAGTTCGCGCGGCAGTTGATCACAGTTGGAAATCAGGTACTCACAGGCCTCCCGAGCCTCCTTCGTCGAAAGGTCCGGGTCACGTCCGTCGAGGAAGGCCTCGATGACCCTCAGGCTGTGAATGCCTGACCCATAAACGGTCGTGATAACCTGCGCCCGTTGCCGAATCAGACCAAGAATAACACTGTCTTCGATGGCGTCATGAGTCTGGAGCAGCCGGCCACCCACAAGAAGAGCCAGCAGGTTTGTGACCGCTCGCTCAGTGGACATGTTGCTCCGATGGGAGAGCGAAGCGTCATGCTCCCGCCGCAGGTATACCCCCTTTTCGGGCACCCGGACCACCGCGTCGGGTCGCTCTGCGCAGAGGCGGCAGATCAGGATGAAATCCTCACTCGTCCTGAAAAGCGAACTCGCGAAATGAGGCCGGGCCTCGGCCGACCGGATGACGGTGCCCGCCTGAAGTGCTCGCATTTCACCGCCAAACACGAGTTCGCGAAGAAGCTCCCTACCCCTGGTGCCCTCGAAAGCCCGGCGGTTGAACTGGACCGACTCCGGTCGTCCTTCCACAAGGAAACGTACCTCCGGCATGGCAACAAACAGCGTATCCGGATCGTCCGCGAGTGCAAGGGCCTCCCCAGCAAAGGCAGGGAAATCCTTGAGGTAGTCGTCATCGCCACACAGGGCAAAGAACTCGGTACCGCAGAATTCTACTCCGTGGAGAGCCGCCTGAGCGGGCCCGCCGTTCTCCGGTCGAGACGTAAAACGAAGGTCAAATTCCTCGGCCAGGGACTGCAAGCGGATCTGAACCTGAGCGCTCGATGCATCGTCCGCGATCAGTAGCGGAATCTCGCTCCAGCGGCCCTGCCGAACGTCGGACTCCAGGAAGTTCGGCCGCTCATACGTGTGGACGATCACGGTGAGCCGCGAAGCGATGTTTTCTGGCACCATGGGCAACTCAATTGATGAGCGCAGTTTAAGCCCGTCTTTGCACAGATGCAGGGGAGACCGTGCTATCTTTCGCGACCGCCCTCGTAGCTCAGGGGATAGAGCGTCGGTTTCCTAAACCGCAGGCCGCAGGTTCGAATCCTGCCGAGGGCACAAACAAGGCCGGCCCTTCATTGGGGCTGGCCTTTGCCGTACATGGGCTTACGGAGATTTTACAGAGGCGGCCAAATCCGTTTGTAGGCTGCTTTGTAGGCTGGGCATTCCCATCGCGCCCAAAACAGCGTCTGCGTGGCTTCGGGTGAAGATGGCCTCTCGCTGCTGGTATCTCCGGGTCATTACGTTATCCGAATGGCCCATGGCCCCTTGCAGAATGGTGAGCGGAATCCCTGCCTCTTCGCCGTACTGCGAGATCTGGGCGCGAAGGTCTTTGAACCGTACCCCGTCAAGTCCGGCTTTCGACCTCGCTGCCTTCCACGGGTAGTCCAGGTCTCGGTAGGAGATCGAGAAGACCGGGTCAGATGGGCCCTTCCCGGCGGCCAGCTGCAGCAGGTCGTGAGCAAGGATCCCGGTGATGGTCACTGTGCGCGTCCTGCTGGCCGTCTTGGTGTCCTGCAGGTGGACTTCTCCCCAGTGCCCTTGCTCGTCCGCGTAGATACGCAGATCGCCCACCAGCAGGCCGCGGGTGACCTTCCCTCGGTGCGAGGGGCCAGCCAGGAGGACCGATCTGTCTGCAGACGTCAGGAGGGCGGTCTGGACAACGACGGCGAGCTCGGGGTATCCGCAGGTGTGACAGGCATCCAGAAGCCTCCGGATGTCGTCCGGGGACAGGTGGACCTTCCGAGTATCGTTAACCGCGGTGAACTCGACGTCGGCAAAGATCTCGTTCCGGCGAGCCTTCCCGAGATGGAAGCGGAGCAGCTGGGAGACCGTGCGCTTGAACTGCCGAACGACCGTGTTCCGGTGCCGGGTGCCTTCCTTCTCCGGCGCCTCCATGGCCGTGTGGCAAAGGGTGGTGATGGTCTTTGCCGTCAGGTAGGAGAGGCGGGCCCCGGCCGGAGTGTACTCGAGCAGTTGGGCCAGCCCCAGTTCAGTCACATGCGATCCGGAGAACCCTCGGCGGAAGTCGCTCGCCGCTTCGGTGAGTCTCGGATCATCGATGCTCACCAGGAGCGTGTCCAGATCCCGCCTCGAGGCGAGCAGCTCGGCAGGGGAGACTGAGTGATCCCGGCACACCGCATCGAGGAGTACTCGGTACCGGGGTTCGATCAGGGCCGTTTCTGCCAAGTCCTCCAGCGCTTCCTCCATCCGGGCGGCCAGCTTCTTGTTCGCTGTCCCCGAAGAGATCTGCCCGGTGTCGCCGTATCCAACCAAGCGGCGGCGCCTGATCTGATAGAGCGGAGAGCCTTTGCGTTGAAATGCCAATCCTTCCTATAGTACGCGCCTCGAGACCCCGTTTCCGTTCATCGGCAGGACTCTGGGGCCCGGCCGGCTGATTCGTGATCGGAGTTCTTCCAAGGCTCCTTTGATGTCGATGGGCTTGATGCCGCGCGCGTAGCAGAGGAGATCGGCTCCCATGTACCGGATGCGTCCTCTCTTCGGGCCCACACGGCACTGGGGCAGTTCCGCCTCGCTGATCTCATAGATAGCCCGGTAGTTGGACATGCGCAACCAGGCAGCCGCTTCCTTGGCCGTGTAGAGGGCGGAGGGGTTGATGGTCGTGGGGGCTGGAGTGTCCATGTCAGGCGGTATCGTTGATCTTTGCGTAGCGGAGGACAGTAGCGGTCCCGAGACCAGTCCATCTGTCACCGTGCCACCGCGCCACATGGAAAACGCGGTCCGTCTGGATGAGGTAGTCTCCGTCCTCCTCCGGCGTGTCACCCTCGGTCCATACGGGATCGGTGGGCGGCACGGGCTGGCCCTTCCACTGATCCGGCGGATCCAGAAACTCCGGGTCTTTGTCGTCGAGGGTTGCCACGGCGAAGAGCAGCGCGTTCGCCATCCCGTACATGTAGGGGCCGTAGTTCCAGTTGCCGTCCTGGAGTTGAACATCCGCGGCCTTGCGGATGTCGTCGATGCGCTTGAAGATCTCCCGCTGTTCCCTGAGTGGCAGCGAAGCCTTCGGGAGTCTCTCGTATTAGGTTTCCATGGTTGGGTTACTTCTTCGCCTTGTACAGGCCGTTGTAGAGAATCTCGTGGGTCCCGCCGTAGATGGTCCAGGCGATCAGGAGCGACCACCAGGTGACCGGGAGGCCCCAAGCCGCGAGAATGTGACCGCAGATGATGGTGGCGCCGATGGCCTTGGCCGCATGCCAGGCATCGATGAAGGCAGTCGCCGGTCCACGGGCTGGCGCACACAGACCCTGACTACCCGATTTTCGTGCTGGCGTTTTGCCTGTTCAAGGTCGATGAGTACATCGACACGATGCCCGACGTCACCCGGTTTAAGTTTCTGCACTTCAGGCACGATCAGGTCATCCTGCACGAGCGGGAAATCCGACGGCAAACCGGACCCTTTTCGATCTTGCGCAATCGAGACGTCCGGACTGCATTCATGTCCGACCTTGGGCAGATCATCCAGGACACGCCGACCACGGTCATCGCTTCCGTGATTGACAAGGCCCGCCACTCAGCCAGGTACAATAACCCGGCCCACGTTTACTACACCGCTCTAGCTTTCTGCCTCGAAAGACTCTACAGGCACCTGCGCCCCTTGTGCGCAGGCGGAACGACGACGGTCGTGCTCGAGGCGCGTGGCGGAAAAGAGGACGACCAAATGGAGCTTGCATTTCGGAGGTCCTGCGCCAACAATGCAACAGGGTATCAACTCCCGTTCGAGCCGATGGTCGTCTCTAAGAAATCCAACTGTTCAGGACTGCAGATTGCCGACATGTTCGCGAGACCAATCGGTCTCCATATCCTCCGTCCTGGACAGCCAAACCGTGCCTACGACACCATAGAACCCAAGCTTCGTCGCAGCGCGAATGGTCGGGTCCTCGGGTGGGGACTCAAAATATTCCCCTAAAAGCGAAAAGCCTCGATGCAATCACCGAGGCCTAGCGCCGACCGAGTAAAGCCCAGTCCATTTTGTCTCTATACGATAGCATATATCCGATGGTTACGCAAACCGCACTCCATCCAACTCGGCCGCGCCCTCGAGCGCGCCATCGGCACGAACCGAGACGTGGAGCTCGCCTACGCGGCGCACCTGAGAGCACTGGATGAGTCCAGAGACCCGCAGCCTCGAGGCCTGATCCACAAGGTAAGGCTCGAATTGACGGCCTTCTCCACATCAAGAGCGGTGACCCCATGAACCCCTTCCGACGCGCGATCGAGGAAACCCCGGGACTGACCCCGTCCAAGGCGGCCAAGGCCATCAAGGTCCACGAGCAGACTATCTACAAGTGGATGTCCGACGACGAGGAGAACCAGCGCTTCCCGAGGAAGAAGCACCTGAAGGCCTTCGCGGAGCTCACGAACAAGCCCCTCTACTACTTCCTGGCCGAAGAGGGGCGCTCCGCCCGGATTGCCGGCGGCGGCATGCTCACCGTTCGGATCGACGGGCAGGTGGTATTTCAGGCGCCGACGACGCGGACGGCTGAGGTTGAGGTCGACGTGGAGAAAGAGTAGCCTCTAGCCCAGATCTCCCGTCAGCAACTCCTCGGCTCGGCGGAGCCCCGCTGAGGTGAACTTTGCAGCGGCGTAGTGACCCTCTGTCGACTTGCTACCGGCCCTCCGGAGGTAACCGCCCTCAATCAAACCATTGAGAAGTGGCAGCGTCCCATTCAATTCCTCTGTGTCCAAATTGAGGAAAAGGTTGGCCCCGCTTAGGTTAACCACGAGTTCGGTCTGCGTTTCCCGATCTGACGCGGGACCGCAAGCACGGACCAGGTCCTCCAACATCGCCATCCGGTGTTTGTAGAGGGCAACCAGCACCTCATCTCGTGTAGTCATGAAAGTAGGGGTTTCCTTTCTGAGCCAAACGCAACGAATCGGAGGGGTTGAGAGGGGTCCAAGAGACCGTGGGGCAGCCCTGCAATTCGTTCAACTTCCCGGGGGGGCAGATCGACGCCGTTGCAAATATCTGCCGGAGATTGGATTCCTTGGTCGAGCAGCACGCGGATGCTGCGGCGGAGAAGTCTCGGCACTTCCGGTTTCAGTTGATCGTCGAAAGGCTCGGATTTGTGCCAACCGCGGTACCGATGCTGTCGCCACAGTTTGGTGGTTTCCTCGTCGGTTATCATGCCGAGAGCGCTTGCTCGCATGATCATGGATGCAATGGAGGCCTTCAGACGAGGCTTCTGTATTCGAAAGACTTCAAGGCTTGGCTCGGAGATTTCGCGCAGGAATCGACTGGCCGGGAGGAGGAACGCACCAGCGAATCGATTCGCCTGCTTCTCGATAGTCGCGTGGTGGGCGAGCTTTTCCGCCATCGAGAGGTCGCGATGCAGGACCATGTGGCCAAGTTCGTGGGCAAGATCAAAACGTGATCTCACCGAGGCGCCCTTGTCCGCATTGAGCAGGATATAGTCACGCCGACCATCTAGCGCGGGTGTTGAGAGCGCATCCTCAGTTTCCTGATACAAGGGCTCCCGTGCGACCACAAACCCGTTATTCTCAGCAAGCAGGACAACGTCGGACACGATCCCATCCCCGATGCCCCAGTGCGTTCGCAGCGAGTTGGCTGCAGCCTCGGCTACCGCAGCATCATAGACCGTCGGGTCCACAGGAATCGAAATGACATTGGTCCCCGCCGGCAGCTCGAGGAACTCATCAAGATACAAGACCAGGCGGGCGAGCCAGCGGAGCCGCCAGCCGGCCGATCGCCGTCCCGCCTTTTCCTTTCCTATGGATCGAAAAAAAATCGGGCGACGCGACTTAGGCTCTGCTGGTCGAAAGAAAAACGATACCGGAAGGCCGAGTTTCTCGGCGATCGCGTCCACCGTATCGGGGGTCGGTGTTACGTGTCCGGCCTCATACTGACTTAGGCTGTGGTTCGAGACGGTGCCACCCAAAAGCTGCGCAATCGCAACCTGCGTCATAGCCCTGGCCTCTCTAGCCTCCCGCAGGCGCGACCCAACGAATCCGGGTGTACCCTGCCTCATTTGGCGGCCGGTCGTCTGACCTCGCGGACAGCGGGCCTTCCGATGCGATCTTCGATTTCGACGACGTCCGCTGATTTCGCGGCACTCGCGTGAAGGCGGCTCACGGCTTCAAAGATTGGGACGTCCGGCGAGAATGGATCTGGTACCACGAACAGGAGGTCGGAGGGTTTGCTACCATCCGTGCTGGCCGTGTGCTGGAGTATCGCGTACGTCGAAAGTCGGCGGACTGGCTTGGCCGGGCCAAACATTTCGGTTTGGCCATTGTGTCGTTCTGAAAGGAGGGTCCGGTACCTCGCCTCCGGCACAACTCCCGGGGTATCGCCTTTGGCTACGGTAAGAACGACGTCACCAAGAACGACCTCGGTGTGGGTTTGGTTGTTGCCAGCCGGAACTCGCGAAACTGGGATGTGGAGGCTCCTGGCCAGATCAAATACTGCATCGTTGACCAAACCCCATCGAGTTACTCCGCGATGTAGCGCGACGTTGGAGGCGTGCTCTTTTTCGGCGATCTCAGCGGCCCGCATATAGGCTCCTTCGACGGCTGGCGTGAGTAGGTCGCAAAACCGTGCTGGAATGGAGGATCGGAGTCGATCGATCGCCTTCATTAGAACGACAAGTTAAATGATGTTGTCATTTCTATGCCAAAAGTTAAACTAAGGTTCCGGGCGAGTGGAGTTCCCCAGTGATGCGACGCAAACGGCCCCGCCACCCGAAGGTGACGAGGCCGTTTGTGCATCCGGTTTCAGTTTGGGCAGGTCAGCGATTCAAGAAAGGACGTCACGAGTGAGCTAGGCGTCGGGCCATTTGGAGGGGAACGAAGGGATATCTTCAGCACGCCGCTCGGGGTACTCGCCATGAGATTATGTGCGAGAGGCTCCAGTCCAACCCGCCGAAGGGTTATCCACGCCGCGTTCCAGTCACAAATGCGCATCCGCTCAACGCTGCCCGCGGCGGCGAGGTAGTCCTCGTCGCGAATCGCTAGCATCGAGTCAAGACTGAGCGGACCGGTTGTAGGCGCCGGCTCAAATACAACAGTCACGGTTGCTTCGCCACTTTGAAACGTTGCCGACTCCCACGATCCAGACTTGCCAGAGCTCTGCGACAGTTGGCCGGGGACACGCAGGCCGATGCTTGTGAATGTATACCCTGCCCCTCGAGTAAATTCTGCATCGTGACCGCAACCGATCATGACGAGGCTAACAAACAGCAGGCTCAGTGAAAAGTATCTCATCCTCCGGGAAGTTGGCATGGTTGGAGGCTGTTGTACGCGACGTCAGAAACAATGATGCACTGTAGCGATCCGCCATCGGCGGCCTCCATGATCATCAGCTCTGCCTCAAGCCAAGTTGAAGCATTCACTCCAATATCGGCGCCAACCGAGTTATTGTGGAGATCCATATCGCGGGCCAGGTTGGGAGGGTCATCGGATTCGTGGGCGACGCCCCATTGAACCGCATACGCAGTGCCCCACTCTTGGGAGACATATGCCATCCAAGTGGCGTGTCGAACAGCGTCGCCAACACCATCCACCGAGCCCGGCAGCTGGCCGGACACAGCCGCAGCCGTCGATCTGCCCTCAGCAGCCGTGATGCAGACGGCCACGTTTTGCCAGCAAAGGAGCTTCTCTGCAATATTCATCCCACTATAGTCGCTGCTAGAGACGCCAGCTGGCGCTTCGGCGGGAGGGGCGTTCGGGTCCGACTCGCCGCCACCGCCGCCGCCACCGCCGCCGCCACCGCCGCCACCGCCACCGCCACCGCCACCGCCACCGCCACCATCGTCCTCACTTTCGACGCAGGTGTACTCAAGCCATTCTTCGCAGTTCTCCTCGAGGGTTCCGAGCGGCCCAGTGCATATTTCCCAGTGACCTGAAACGTAGCACTGGTAAGTTATGGCCGCCAGCTTCCCGGCACTGTCTGAACTTCCTAGGGCTTGCTCTTCGGTACACTCGACCACCCTAATCTCCAGCGAGATGGGCGGATAATCCGGTGAGTAATGAACACCACCGTTGGGCTGATAGAGGGCATTGTACCGGTTTACCGTGATGTTGGCTTGACCGAAATCCTCATTGAGCAGATTACGGACAAGTTTCCGCACATTGTTGGTGGCTCCGTTCTTGTATCCGACGAACTCAACGATCTCGCCCGAGACGACAGAGCCATCAGTGTCCACCTCGACAACTAGCGTCCGGACAATGTTGTCCGTGTTCCCAAAGTGCTCCCGAGCATCAGGTCCCAGCAAGGCGACAACGAGTTCAGGATGCTGGGGAATCTTAACGATCTCCGCTGTGGTCCAATCGGGATAATATCGGGCCAACAAGAGAGCGGGATCGATACCATTGCCGTCGTACTTGCGTGCGATAGCTGGCTCAGATGTCTGAGTCTCGAACCAGGACTTGGCCACTTCGACGGGATCAGATCCTGGATCCTGGACCGAGGCCATGTCGCATGCTGCGAGAGTGGCGGCCGCTAGAAGGAGCAGGCCAAAAAAAGGAAGGAAACGAAGCATAACACCTCCAAGTGTTATCAGGGTGGATGAGAGCGGCCGCGGAATGACGGCCGCCTTTTCTCCCTAGACCCGAGGCGCGCGTAGGCATAACCTCACGGCAGGAAAAAATTCGCTCGGGTCCGAAGGAGTCCACAAGTTCTGCCCAGCAAAGGTCTCACCGCATGAGGCGAAACGACTATGCTGGTGGCAGAATTTGACCGTTCTAGTGGCAGAAAGTGACCATTCTGCAACAGGGGGCAGCGATTGCCTTGCGCTGAGAGAGATGAATAGCATATCAGCATTGAGCGGGATGCTTGGTGCCCTTGCCTGTTCGAATTACCTTTATAGGGTAACATGATACCCTAATAGATGTAGCGGAGATCGTGCCTAACCCTAGTGACATGGAGAAAGCCACGCTCAACGGCGGGCAGCGCAGGTTCGTAGATCGATACTGCGAAACCTTCAATGCGACCAGGTCCGCAGAGGACGCCGGCTACTCAAAGAAGACGGCCGCCTCACAGGGATCACGCCTGTTGAAGAATGTCAAGGTTCGTGAGGCGGTCGAGGCACGCCTGGCAGAGATGGCGATGTCGTCGACCGAGGCCCTGGTCAGACTGAGAAAGCTGGCCATAAAGGGGGACGACCAGGTCAAGCTATCCGCGCTGGATAAAATTCTCCGGGCGAGCGGCGCCTACAAGGACCGAGTAGACGTCCCCAGCGGCGGCGAGCGCATTGCAGGCGTCACCTTCATCGCTCCAGCAGGCAACGAGTGAGTGTCGGCGGCTTAGGCGATACCGACTGGTTCCAGGACGACCGGCCGCCCGTGCCGGACATGTACGTCGCGGATGAGAACGGGAGGCTGCAGTTCCAGCCGCACGAGGGCCAGCGGAAGGCGCTTCAACTCCACGGCGAGGTTCATCCTGGTACTGGGAGGTCTGCAATCGGGGAAAACCTCCAGCGGCCCGTGGTGGATGCTCCGCGAGATGGCCATGCGGGGACCTGGAGACTATCTCGCAGCTGGGCCCACCTTCCCGCTCCTGGAGATGAAGTGCATCCCGGAGTATCAGCTGCTGTTTGAGAAGCGTCTAGGCTGGGGGAAGATGTACCGGTCCTATCCACCGGTTCTCGTGCTGAACGAAGCGGGCAGGATGGGCCTTTTTGGTAGTCTTGAGGAGACCGAGACCCGGATCATCTTCGGCGCCGGCATCAAGCCGGAATCCCTCGAGTCCGCCACGGTGAAAGCGGCCCACCTGGATGAGGTCGGGCAGAAGCGGTTCCTCCGGGCATCCCACGAAGCCGTCCAGGGCCGCCTGTCCATCCACCGCGGCCGCATCCTCTACACCACCACGCCCTACCAGTTGGGGTGGCTGAAGACCGAAGTCTACGACCGGGCCAAGGTGGACGCGCGCAAGCCAGTGAAGGAGCGGATGTACGAAACCGTCCAGTTCTCCTCGATCATGAATCCAGCATTTTCCAAGGCGGAGTTCGAGGAGATGAAGGCGAAGATGCCCTCCTGGAAGTTCAAGATGCGCTATATGGGCGAGTTCGAGCGCCCGGCCGGGATCATCTATGACTCGTTCGTGGACGAACCGGTCGAGAAGGGCGGGCACATCAGCGCCCCTTTCCCCATCCCCAGGCACTGGAAACGCTTCGTTGGCGCGGACTTCGGCGGCGTCAACCAGGCGGCCCTCTTCTGGGCCAAGGATCCGAACACGGGCATATGCTACGCCTACGCCGAGTACTGGCCACGGGAGAAGCGCTCCAGCCGCCAGCATGCAAAGGCCCTGCTGAAGCGGATCCCCAAGGATGTCCCCTTCGACGCCAGGGGTGGGGCGCCCTCGGAGGACCAGCAGCGCGCGGATTTCTCCGACAACGACTTCTACATCCAGCGGCCAGAGTCCGGTGCGAAACGACTATCGAGAAAGGCGTGACCGCCTCCTTGAACGCAGCGGGGGGCATGCTTATGTTGAAAGGCGATCACATTCACATGGGAGAGAAAGCATGGCTGAGTCAAAGACGATCAAGGCGGACCCCACATCGGTTGACGACGCGATGCGCCAGGAATATGTTGGAGTCCTGATGAAAGTGATCAGCCAACACGGTACAACATCGGAGGCTGTCAACGAACGGCTTCGGGCACTCATGGCGGTCCCGAACCCTTCGGTCAAGGAACTCAGACGCGTAGGAGGACTACTCAAAACCCTTTGTGACTGCAAGATCCTCGAAAGCATGGTCAACTGTCTTTGCGAGTGGCTTACGAGACGGTGACCAAGAGCGGGGGTCAAGAATCCCCGGAGAGATCCCGGGGTCCCCACCCCGATCCGCGTTGCTGCCTTTGCGCTACCGACGTCGGGCTGTCATACTGCACATTCTGCGACAAGTACTTTTGTGCGCCCTGCGAGCGTGACTATCCAGCGCGTGTGATAGCGGCCACACTGGAGGGCTTCACGATGCTACAGGGCCTGCTCTTGAGTTCGCTTCACAGTTCGGCCTTGCCGCAAGAAGAGCCGGTGCCTGAGGCTAACCCCTGTTGCCGCAAAGGGCGTCGCGGATCAGGTCATTGACAGGCAGCAGCACCGATCAGCTTGGCTGCCGGTCCAAGTTCGAGGAGGGACAATCCTGGTTCGAGCGCGCCGTCAATGAAAAAGAGCAGGGTGACATTCAGGGACGCGTCGATCACGAAAGCCTTGACCTCAGCCGACAAGCTCTAAGCGAATGCCTGACAAAGATTCGCGCTCGGACGTCGGTCGAAAGGAGGTCAAAATAAATCGGTTACCTGGGGATCCTCTCGGATATTGGTCTAGCCGCCGGCGCCATGACTCGGACCAGCCCACCAGCCGGAGGGGGGCCACTCCCCTCGAGTATCAGCAGGAGGCTGCCTCCCTGGAACTTGTGCTGCAGCTTGCCGACCGATAGGCCACGGGGCAGCGGAAGCCAGGCGTCGCCGAGTTCGATATTGGAGACCGGGATGCCTCGAGGTACGTTCTGGATCTCCAGCGCGAAACCTCCATTCACCTCTCGCCACTCATCGGGCAGGGTGTAGGTCAGGATCAGCGGACCCGGGATAGCTGGGACGTCGGCCATAGCCCATGAATGTACGGAACGGATCCGTGTAGGCTGGATTGTGGGCTGACTATTGACTACGGAGCCGAAACAGAACGGAAACACGGCCCGACTGACTCTCGCAAAATCGCCGTTTTTCGCACCAAAACGCACGAAACGGTGCCCATTCAGGAAACTGGTTGAGTCCTGCCGAGGGCACATGGATGATTTCGGCTGAGGCCGGAATCGGCCGGAAAAGCCGCCATTCTGACGAAATAAGGCAGGCATGCGGCGGGGTGAGTTGGGTGAAGCCGAAAGACTGGAACGGGGCCCGTGGTGAAGTGCGCAAGTCCCACAGGTCCGACAAGCTGCGTGAGATGATCAATGATCTGATCGAGAAACATCTCACCGAGGCGAAGGCTGCGATCCTGGAGCTGAAACTCTCGGATGAGGCGGTTACGCCCTCGGCAGTCAAGCGAGCGATCAAGCCAATCCAGGAATCCGAGAGCGACCTCCGCGAAGTTCAGACGGGCTGTGTCCAGTCAGAATGCCTACACGAACAAGCTCTTGAAAGAGATCGCGGCGGCCACCGGTGTCAAGCGGCGACTCTCATTCCACATGTCGCGGCACTCGTTTGCGAACGTGGCGCTGACGGGTGGGTGGTCAGTCCGGAAGATTCAGGCGGCGCTGGGGCATAGCGACATCAAGACGACGGAGCGGTATCTGCGCGAGCTGGATGCGGAGTTTACCGGGGAGGAAATGGGGCGGCTGTTTGCCACAGGCAACCCTCCGGATTGACAGAATAGAACGTTCGCCAATCCTGGGACACCTTCCTTAAACTGTCGACATGAGCACACCCATCACAAGCGAGTATGCCGGGGAGATCGTAGCAGAACTCCGCAAGCTGCCCGTCGAGACCGAGTGGGTGGAGTTCAAGCTGAACTGGGAGGACAAGGACGACATCGGGAAGTACGTCTCGGCGTTGGCCAACTCAGCTGCGTTGGCCGGCAAGACCAAAGGCTATCTTGTTTGGGGCGTGGATGATGCGACCCATGATCTTCGCGGCACAACATTCTCGCCAACCACCAAGAAGGTTGGAGGAGAGGTCTTCGAGAACTGACTCCTTCGGATGATGGACCCGAAGGTCGACTTCCAGTTTGTCGAAGCATTGATTGAGGGCACCCGAGTGGTGCTCCTGGCCGTTGATCGGGCGTTCCGAAACCCTGTTCGATTTCAGTCGGAAGGGTATGTTCGGGTCGGGTCAGTCGTAAAGAAGCTGAAAGATGTCGCTCCAAGAGAGCGGGAACTCTTCAAGGCACTGGACCAATCGCCGTTCGAGGGCTTGGTGGCGGCCGAGAGACTTCGCCCCGAACGTGTGCTTAGCCTTCTGGACTCCAGCGTACTTCCGCCTTCTCGACCTCCCGCTTCCGACTGGTCGGGACGGAATCATTGACGCGTTCGCTGCAGATGGATTGATCACTCGTGGCGAAGCAGGGGGGTGGAACGTCACCAACCTCGCAGCAGCGCTCTTCGCCGCGAACATCGGCAACTTCGGTACCCTTGAACGAAAGGCCGTCCGAGTGATTCAGTATCGGGGCAAGTCCCGCGTAGACACTCTTCGAGAACAGCTCGGACAGAAAGGGTATGCCAGTGGATTCGCCGCCCTCATTGGCTACATCAACGGTCGCCTGCCATCAAACGAGCAAATCGGCGAAGCCTTTCGAACGGAAGTCCCCGTGTACCGGAACTGGCCATCCGGGAGCTTGTCGCGAATGCACTGATACACCAGGACCTGTCTATCAAAGGGGCCGGACCCATGGTGGAAATCTTTGAGGATAGAATCGAAATAACGAACCCGGGCGTGCCCCTGATTGAAGCGAATCGATTCTTGGGCACGCCCCCACGGTCGCGGAACGAGGCACTCGCTTCGATGATGTGGCGCCTTCGGATTTGTGAGGAAAGAGGATCGGGAATAGCAAAGGTTGTATTTCAAACGGAACTGTACCAGCTCCCCGCTCCGATATTTGAGTCGTCGGAGACAACACAAGGGCTGTCCTCCTGTCTCCCCGGCCGCTTTCCAAACTCGATCGCGAGAGTCGAGTGCGCGCGTGCTACCTCCATGCCTGCCTGAAGCGCGTCCAGCAGGAGTACCTTACGAATTCGTCGATTCGAGAGCGATTTGGGATTGCCAAGAAGAACAGTGCTCAGGCCTCCCGCATCATCAGGGAGGCCGTCGCAACCGACATGATTAAGGCACATGACCCGAATGCTGCGCCCAAGTTCATGAAGTACGTGCCCTTCTGGGCCTGAGTTTACTTGACGGTCACTTGACTGGAAGAGTCGGCAACGAGCAAGAATCGCCCGGTACGCCCTCCGTTCGGCGATTTTGCGATCCAGGTTTACTTGATAGCATGGCGCCGACATTGAGCAATCGGGCGAACTGAGCTGGGAATCGCGAAATGAGATGTTGTTCAGACTGCGGAAGCCGGACCGTCAGTCCGGGCACGACCAGAGCGGTGCAGGAGAAGGCCTGATGGTGTTGGCCGGCCTTCCCGTATGGCTCCAGGAAAAGCAAGATGTCCACATTCCGGACCCCGCCCGCCCTCTTGAGCATACATTCGGGCATGTGACGTGTCATAGCCACCGAAATGTCATGACTGCAGGCGAAAAGGTTCAAGAGAATAAGGCCCGTCGCGTCGCTCGCCGCCGCGGTTTCACCGTTGAGCGTTGCCGGCGCCGCGATCCGAAAGCCTTGGGATTTGGGCGGTACCGGATTGTCGAGAAACGTACTTATCAGGTTGTAGCAGGCGGCGAGCCAAGTGGGTACTCGATGACGCTAGCGGAGGTTGAAGCCTGGCTGGAGAATGCGACCAACCACCGGAGGTAGACATGACCAACTCGGACACTCCGCAGACGTCTTGAGCATTTTTGTTGGTCTGAGGCCTCTCATTGGCGGCAACGGCGGACCAACCAAGTCGGTCCCGAGAGAGCATTCCATCGAGGTATCCGACTCTGGCCTGATGACGATAACCGGGGGCAAGTGGACCACCTACCGACTGATGGCCCAGCAAGCCGTGGATCGGGCTTTGCGACTCCTTGGGAGCGGCAAGAAGAGATGTATCACGGCGGATCTGAAACTGCACGCATGGGAGGCCGGCCCCAAGGCAGGTGCGCCGGTCGATTTTCGGGAGTACGGTTCAGAGCGAGCGGCGCTCATGGAAGTGGTCGCAGGTGAACAGGGGGGAGGCTCGCGGCTTCATGCTCAGTTGCCCTATGTTATGGGCCAAATTGTGTGGGCCATCCGAAACGAGATGGCACGAACGGTTGAGGATATTTTGGCGCGGCGCACGCGCTCGCTCTTCCTGAATGCCCGAGCCAGTATCGAATCAGCCCCCGCGGTGGCGGCGGTGCTCGGCAGGGAGCTTGGGCGAGATGCTCAGTGGCAGGCGAGCCAGGTTGCCGCCTTCTCTGCCTTGGCCCAACATTACCAAATGCCCTCCGGGGCGATAGGGTGACGACACCATGACTGCACGACTCGCTTTGAGTATGGCCTTGATCCTCATCGTGATGGGGTGCGGGCGTACAGATTATCCCGACACGAAGCCCGGCGCTGCTCACGAATTCGATCTACAAGGTCATCGGGGTGCGCGTGGGGTCCTGCCCGAGAATTCAATTCCGGGTTTCCTGCTGGCGGTGAATCAGGGGGCGGACACCGTGGAGTTGGATGTGGTGGTCAGCGCAGATTCCCAGGTGGTGGTTTCTCACGAGCCGTGGATGTCTGCCGAGATCTGTTCCCACCCGGACGGCCGCCCCGTGACGGAACAGGAGATGCCGAACACCAATCTGTTTGACATGCCGTACGCCGAAATAGCGTCCTTCGATTGCGGGAGTCGTGGCAACCCGCGGTTCCCGTCCCAGGAGGCACGCGCCACGAACAAGCCGCTGCTCTCCGAGGCTCTCCAGGCGATAGACGCCGGCGCGCCCAGGCCCATACGTTTCAATGTCGAAATCAAGTCCCGGGAGGGTGGAGCCGGGGTTTACCACCCGGATGTCGACGTGTTCGCGTCGATGGTCTATCAGGTAGTCCGGGAAGCCGAGGCCGTCTCCCGGTCCACCTTCCAATCCTTCGATCCGCGGGCCTTGGAAGCCCTGCACCAACTGGATCCGAACGCTACGCTGGCGCTTCTGGTAAGTAACGAGGACGGCCTGGCCGCGAATTTGGCCCGGCTCTCTTTCCAGCCAGAAATCTACAGTCCAGACTACAATCTGGTGCATCCTGGATTGGTGGACTCGGTCCACACACTGGGGATGACCGTGGTTCCTTGGACCGTCAACGAGCAAGAGACCATGCGGACTCTGCTGGCGATGGGGGTCGACGGAATCATCACTGACTATCCCGCCCTCGGTGCCGAATTGAAGGGCGCCTCTACCCAAAACCATTGAATCCATGACCCCCTACCTTGCCGAAGTCGTCGGTACCGCTCTCCTCCTGCTCCTGGGAGACGGTGTTGTAGCCAATGTTGTCCTGAAGCGCACCAAGGGCTTCGACAGCGGCTGGATTGTAATCACCCTGGGGTGGGGCATGGCCGTATTTGTGGGCGTATTCGCGGTGGCTGCCGTGAGCGGAGCGCACATCAACCCCGCAGTGACCATCGGATTGGCCGTGGCGGGAAAATTCTCCTGGGCGCTGGTGCCGGGGTACATCGCGGCCCAGTTCCTGGGCGCGGCCATTGGCTCCGGGCTGGTCTGGTTGCACTATCGGCCACATTTTAGCGTCACAGAAGACGCGGACAGCAAGTTGGCCGTGTTCTGCACGGCGCCGGCCATCAGGCACACCTCTTCCAACCTCATCTCGGAGATCATCGGCACCTTTGTCCTGGTGTTCGGTGTCCTGCATCTGGCAGCGCCCGAAGTCGGTCTCGGCGCGCTCGACGCGCTCCCGGTGGCCCTGCTGGTCCTCGTGATAGGCCTCTCGCTTGGAGGCACCACGGGCTACGCCATCAACCCGGCCCGTGATCTGGCTCCCCGGATCATGCACGCAATACTCCCCATCCCAGGAAAGCGCGACAGCGACTGGAGTTATTCCTGGATCCCTGTGGTTGGCCCGATCGTGGGCGGCCTAATTGCTGCGGGCCTCTATCTCGCGATGGCCTGACGTGATAGGATTTCTTGCGCCTCCCGAGCACCGGAATCGCCTTCCGGAGCAGGAAATAGACCCTCAGTACAAGCGCCTACGGCTGCAGGTATTTCTGGGCGTCTTCGTGGGATACGCCGGGTACTACCTGGTCCGGAAGAACTTCTCTCTGGCGATGCCTCACCTCATTGAGCAGGGGTTCTCCCGGACAGAGCTGGGTTTTGCCTTGTCAGGCGTGGCCATCGCCTACGGCTTGTCAAAATTCGTGATGGGAAGCGTCTCTGATCGCAGCAATGCGAGGACGTTCATGACGCTTGGCTTGACCGCCAGCGCGCTCATCATGATCGCCATGGGGACCATACCGGCCGCTACCTCATCGGTCGGCATCATGTTCTTGCTGTTGCTGCTGAACGGTTGGTTCCAGGGCATGGGTTGGCCTCCATCCGGGCGATCCATGGTCCACTGGTTCTCGACCAACGAGCGGGGCACCAAGATGGCGTTGTGGAATGTCTCCCACAACGTCGGGGGAGGTCTGGTGGGCCCAATCGCAATTCTGGGGATGGCGGTGTTTGCGGACTGGCACGCGATTCTGTATACCCACGGCTTCTTCGCGCTCCTGGTAGCGGTCTTTGTCCTGGTGATGGTCCGGGATACTCCCCAAAGCCAGGGACTTCCGCCCATCGAGGAATATCGGGACGACTACCCCAAGACGTTCGCCTACAAGGAGGGGCACGAGACCGAGTTTTCGGCCAGGGCGATTTTCATGGAGTATGTCCTCAACAACAAGCTGCTCTGGGCCATCGCTGTCGCGAATGCTTTTGTGTACCTCGTCAGGTATGGGATCCTGGACTGGGCGCCAACCTACCTCGGGGAGGTGAAGAACTTCTCGTTCGATGACTCCAGTTGGGCGTACGCGCTCTACGAATGGGCCGGGATTCCCGGCACCCTGGTGTGCGGGTGGATGTCCGACAGGCTGTTCCAGGGCAGGCGGGCGCCGGCGAGCATTGTCTACATGACGCTGACCCTGATTTGCGTCGTGGTCTACTGGCTGAATCCTGTTGGAAATCCCGGCGTGGATATCGCGATGCTCATCAGCATTGGCTTCTTGATCTACGGCCCGGTCATGCTCATAGGCGTACACGCTCTGGACCTGGTCCCGAAGAAGGCTGCGGGAACGGCGGCCGGATTCACGGGCCTCTTCGGATACGTAGGCGGTGCTGTAGCGGCGAACGTTGCCATCGGAGCCCTGGTCGATGCCGGCGGCTGGGATGCCGGCTTCCTGCTCATTATCGGCTCCTGCGTGGTTTCCATTCTGTTGATCGCCTTGACCTGGAATGCCGAGAAGCGCTCAGTCGTCCCCAAATAGCCGACCGATCCGGCTTCGCAATCCACTCCCTATCCCGCCGCTGATTCCGGCGCTTATCAACGCGCGTCCGAGCAGTGGATCGAGCACATTGGCTACCAGGACCAGGACGGGTGTCCCTTCGGTTTCCGAGCCCAGATCCCGCAAGACCATGTCTGCAATCTCAAAACTGCGTTCGCCTACGTCAGTGTGGAGGGTCCCGGCCGCGCTCTCAATGCGGAACTCCTCAACGAAAACACGGAGCTGGCCGGTGGTGTCCGCCGAAGCGAGATACTCCTCGAATCGATCCGCCAACTCGCGAACGTTCAAGCGGCGTCCGCGCTGCTCCACGTTGACGTCCACTCCGGAGACGGTCACGCTGTTTACCACGATGAACGGGCTCAGCATGGTCGAAGCGTCAAACCGGGCGTCCACCTGCCGAATCCGCACCACGTAGGGGGCCGCAAATGGATCCTCGGATTGAAGCACAACATTCGTCAGCCGAGCCGTTCCCCCAAACGGATTGAAGGAGACATCGCCCACCGTGAAGGGAATGCCGGAGGCGCCTGATTCCGTCCGTACAACGGATCGTCCAATGACTCCAGGAAGGAAATACCAAGCCGCGGCCGCCAGGGCGACCAAGACTATCAGAAGCAAGACGATTTTCTTCAAGACGAACCGGGAGTATTGAGGTCCCCTACGCCGCTCGTCGATGTTGGATCGGTGCGGCGGCAGCCGGCATCGCCGCAATGCTCTGGGGCAGGTAGAAGACTCGTGGGATGACTCGCGCTGGGGCGGTAAGCTGTTTGAGCGGATACTCGGACAGCGAAGTCCAGAGTGGAAGATCGGGGGTGTGGCGTGTCAACTGGTGCAGTGAGCGCCAGACAACGGGGCCCTTCAGGAGGTACATGGCAATGTCGGTCGATTGGCAGGAAGAATCGACCGCGGCCGAGGGGCTGGACGCGATCAATAATCCATAATGCCAACGCCGTGCCAACCCGGACTCAGGCGAGCACGGGCTTGAGCTTGAGCACCTGACTGGTCAGGAGTTGCCAGGCCCGCCAATCCGCCTTGAGCTGTTCCCGCTGGGACTTGAGGCTCTGGCCGATGCGACCCAACTCGGCCTGGGAGGCCTGTGACTTGGCTTTCTTGTACGCCATTGCGCTCGCCTTCACCTCCTTGACCCGGAGGTTGAAGCGCTCGGTGGCGTCGTCGATCTGCTGCTGCAGCTTTTCAACGTTTTCGTGACGCAGGGCCCTGAGCTGCTCCAGATTGTCGTGACCGATGGTCTTGGCAGCCTCTAAATTGACCTGGGCCGATTGCAGGAACTGCTCCAGATTTTCGTGCCCGCGAGCCTTCAGGAACTCGAGATTTGCCTGGGCCACTTCGCCGATGTGCTCGAGCATCAGGTTACGGTCGGCCATCACAAGGCGCTTCTTGATGGTGAGATCATTCACGCGTTTGAGATTACGCGTGAGGCCCACCTTGCTGAGCAGCCAGATAATGTGCTTGGAAGGGTCAAACTGCCACCACCGAACGCCATTCCTGTAGTCGCCTGCAAAGGTGTGGTGATAGTTGTGATAGCCCTCACCAAAGGTCAGGAAGGCAATGATGAAGTTGTTGACCGCCGAGTGCTCGGTGGAGTAGGGCTTGACGCCCCACATGTGAGCCGCCGAGTTGATGAACCACGTGCCGTGGTGGGCCATGAACAGTCTGAGCAGAAAGACAAAGATCACGGCCCCGAGCACATCGCCAATCGCAAGTCCCACGCCGATGGTCAACGCGATGTTGACAGACCAGGCCCAGGCATAGTAGTGCTCGTGCTGGGATTTGAGGAGCGGCTTCGCAAAGAGATCCTTGACGATGGACGGATTGACAGGGGCCTGGCGCTCGAAGAGCCAGAACATGTGGGCAAACCAGAATCCGTGCTGGATTCCGTAAGGATCCTTATCGCCGTCCACATGCTTGTGGTGCAGCCGGTGGTCATGGGACCACTTGATGATGCTGCCCTGGAGCGAGGCGGTCCCAAATAGTAACAGAACCCACTCCACGATCGGCGACGCATCAAACGTCCGGTGCGAGTACAGCCTATGGTAGCCCACCGTGACGCTCATCATGGTGGCGCAGAGCATCACAAACGTGATGATGAGAAGCGCTGCGGACGGCGTAAAGAAGACCAGGTAGAGTGGCAGTGCGATCAGCAGCACCAGGTGATATCCCAGCAAAAAGCCGGTGACTCCCCAGTCGATGTCGCGTGCTCCGAACCAGTTCTTGATGCGTTTGATCATAGAGTTGTATCAGCGCTTGCGCCAGACGCTGCGTTATCCGATGAGTTGCCCGCCAAACTTGCCGGCGGGAGGATTGATCCGGTTTTTCAGTTGGCCGGCCGGCCCGATGTCCTCCTCGATACCACGTATCCCGCGAGAAGTGCCGTGGCAAATGAAGGGGCCATTTCGCCCATCAGGCCAACGTACTCACCGATCCCGCCGAGTGCCGGGACCGCGAACTTGTAGAGGGGGATACTGAGGAAGCCCGCAACCATGGAGGCCAGCGCACCTTGAACGGTGAAGCCACGCCACGAGAGGGAAAGAATGACGGCGGGACAGAAGGTGGCCGCGATCCCGGACCAGCCGAAGATCACGAACCAGAAGACCGTGCGGTCCGGCGAGAGCACCGATACCAAAAGCGCGACCGCCAACGAACAGACCGCCATCACCAGAGTCGCCCCCCGGGAGTAACGCGTCAGCCGCTCGCCTTCCATGTTGGAATGCCGGAGTTGCTGGTGGTAATCCCGAGTCACGGCGCTGGAGGCTACCACCAGCAGCGAATCAATCGTCGACATGATGGCCGAAAGGACCGCGGCGATGAAGAGACCCACAACTATGGCAGGAAACAGGTGCTCCACGATGGCCGGGAGGACGCCTTCCGCGGCACCGCCCAGAATGGTCTCCGGGTTCTCGCCGGGACCGACCAGCAGGTATCGACCAAACATGCCCGTCAGGACGGCACCTGTATCCGTGATCACCGTGTAGAGGATGGCAACCCAGCGCCCCTGTCTGATGTCCTCGACCGACCGGATGGACATGAACCTCACAAATACCTGGGGCGAGCCGAGGAAGCCCAGGCCGATGGCCAGGTAGCTGACGATCAGGAAGAAGCTCTCAGGAGTGGCACCGGCAGGCCCCCAGGCGCTGACCAGCCCCGGATCAATGGCGCCGAGTTCCTGAAGGAGTCCCGTACCGGCAGGGATCGCGATCCAGGCCATCACGGGTACCATCACCAGGCCGATCGCCATCAGCGAGCCCTGAAAGAGATCAGACCAGGCCACCGCCACAAACCCACCGAAGAAGGTGTACGCAACCACGATGGCGAAGCCAACCAGAAGGCCGGTGTAATAGTCCCATTGAAGGAACTGCTCAAACGCTTTTCCCGTCGCGTCGATCTGGGCCGAAACGTAGATAACCACGAAGATGGCCAGTGCACTGGCGGCCACCTTTCTCAGCAGGGTTGTCGATTTCTCGGTTTCAGCCGTTCCGTCCGAGAAATGGCTGACGAAGTAGTCCGGGACCGTGATGGACCCGTAGTCGTCGGTCCGCTCCTTGAACGGCCTGGCCATGAGGAACCAGGCGCCCGCTACGCCGATGACCTCGCCGAGGACCACCCAGAGGGCGCTCACGCCGACCATGGCGCCGAGGCCAGTCAGACCAAGCAGAAGCCACGCGCTTTCCCCGGTGGCCCGAGCAGAAAACGCCACGACCCAGTATCCGAGTCTCTTGCCGCCGACCAGGTAATCCTCCAGACTCGAAACCCGCTTTCTCGCCACCAGGCCGATCCCAAAGAGGATGGCGAAGTAGGCCGCAAGAACCAGGTAAAGTGCAGTCACGTGGTGGGTCGCTGAGATCGACAGAAGATAGTCGAAGGGCCGGCGACCAACCAGCCAACATGCGTCGTGCGATACCCGGGGAATGCCCTGAAGGCCTCCCGGGCTTCCCCTGAAGGAGGCGATCGAGGGAACTTTCAGCCTGACGCGGGATCTTCCTGAGATACAGCCATCCGCGGCCGCTCATCGGAGGTAATCCCGAGGCTCGGCCGATGGAACAGCCCAGCCGAAGCTCCTACCCGAATGCAAGAAACCATCAGGATCGTCCTGGCCGATGACCACGGAATGATGAGGGCCGGCATCGCCGCCTTGATTCGCTCGATGGACGGCTTCGATGTGGTGGGAGAGGCTGAGAACGGATTCGAGCTGCTGGAGCTGGTCCGGGAATTTGAACCCGACATCGCCCTGTTGGACATCTCGATGCCCCAGATGTCGGGTACCGATGCTGCCGCTCGTATCAAGCGCGACTTCCCGAAAGTTCGCACCATCGCCCTTTCGATGCACGATACGGAGGACTGGGTTCTGAGGGCGCTCCGAGCGGGCGTGCAGGGATATGTCACGAAAGGCGCAGCGGCGACTGAACTGAAAGAGGCACTACGCGCGGTCGCCTCGGGCGATATGTTTCTCTCGTCAAAGATCTCGCGCCAGATTGTGACGCGCCTGCTGTCTGAAACCGAGGCCGAATCCCGCTACGATCAGTTGTCGGACCGTCAGCGGGAGATCCTGACTCTGGTTGCGGATGGCAAGACCACAAATGAGATCGGCGCCTTGCTTCACCTGAGCCCGAAGACGGTCGAGTGGCACCGCTCCCAGATTATGGGGAGGCTGGGGACGGGCAACCTGGCAGAGTTGATCCGCTACGTGGTGCGCATCGGAGTCCTGGATCCCTGAGCACTCCCGGGGCGAGTCAGCGCTGCGCGGCGGTGGCGATCCTCTGTGCCGAAAGTCTCTGGTCCGATGGGGTACTAAAAGGAGGGCTGCCGTGTCGTCCCCTGAACAACACAGGCAGCCCAAGACACCGGGACCGTTAGGCGCCAGCCCTCGGTTGTCAGAACTGAGTATCGGGACTGGGCGCAGACTTCGTGACTGGCAAAAACCCTGGGATCGCCCCTGGGGAAACACTGGTTTCGACCTGCAACCCCATTCCCCTGACAGCCCAGGCCCGGCGTCAGCCCGTCGGCGGGACCACAGTTGGACGGACTTCGATGACGAATACCGGGTTCTCGAGCCCGGCAATCCGCAGAGCCGGCCCCAGCATTCTCTCCACCGCCCTCTGCGTGTTCTCTCGCGGATAGTCGGCACTGGCCAGATACTCCATCGCCAGTCTTCGCATGGCCGGCTGCAGCTTTCTCAATGCAAGGGTGGACTGGGCCTGGCCGCTCGATCTATACATGCGCGCCCAGCCGACATCCACCCGCTCCTCCAACTTCTCCAGATCCGGCTCCACCGCGAAGACCTCCAGGGCGGGGAGGCGGACGAATACCGTGTCGTTCACGAGGCGGATATCCTCTCCAGAAAGGACACTCGCGTCAAAGCCGTAGGCTGCTCGCCCCGGGGCCCGTACCGTGGCGACGGTCGTCCCGAGATCGAGATTCAATATGCCGGGCAGCAGTGTCTTCTCGGACTCTGAAATCACTGATGTCGTGAAGGTGATCGTCCCGGTGATCAGAAAGGCCTCCGGCTCCTCGCTCAAGAATGTGTCGACCACAACCATCCGGACCTGAGATTCCGTCAGGCTGGGACGACCGAGGGCAATCACGATCACGATCACGCCCGCGAGAAACGCGAGGGCGATCACGGCATACATCAAGACCCGAAAGGTTCGCATGACAATAGATAGGCGGCGTATCCTTGGCTTGCAAACCCCCATCGACATGCTCCGACGGCTGACTCCGCTCCTGATCCTCGCCCTCCCGCTCGTCGCCGCCTGTACCGCGCCGACGCCGAACGTGCTCGTTTTTTCGAAAACGGCGGGCTGGCGGCATGATTCCATCGAGTCCGGACACGCCATGTTTCGGCGCATGGCTGAGGAGGAAGGATGGGATCTTGAGATCACCGAGGACTCGACGGTTTTCGAGTCCGGCCCGCTTTCGGAGTTCGACACCGTTGTCTTTCTGCTGACCACACTGGACGTCCTGGGAGAGTCCGGCCAGCGGGAGATGGAGCGGTTCATCCAGGCCGGCGGTGGCTACGTGGGCATTCATGCAGCAGCGGACACCGAGTATGGCTGGCCCTGGTACGGCCGGCTGGTGGGTGCCTACTTCACCGGTCATCCGCCTGGCACCCCGGAGGGCGTCATCACGGTTGTGGACTCCACCTTTGTGGCGACGTCACACTTGCCTGCGACCTGGAACAAGGCCGACGAGTGGTACGACTTCCGCACTACGAATCGATTTCGCAACATCCTCCTGACGGTCGATGAGTTCAGCTACAAGACGCCGGAGCAGGGCCCTGTGACACCGAGTCACGAGCTGGCCTGGTATCACGAATTTGACGGTGGGAGGTCGTTCTACACGGCCCTTGGGCACACATCGGAGTCCTATACGGACCCCTTGTTCGTCGAGCACATCCGGGGAGGCATGCAGTGGGCAATCGGCACACCGCGATCGTTGGACTACTCCGCCCCCACCGTCCGGCCAACCGAAGACCGGTTCGAAATCACCGTTCTGGCGGACACGCTGAATGAGCCCATGGAGTTGGACATCCTTCCGGACGGCGAAGTCCTGTTCATAGAGCGGGGCGGAGAGATCCACAAGGTCACCGCTGCCGGGGAAGATCGTGTCTTGGCGACGCTGCCTGTCTCCACCACATTGGAGGACGGCCTGCTTGGGCTGGCGGTGGACCCGGATTTCGAGGCCAGCGGCTGGATCTACCTCTACCACTCGCCGCCGGACGTTTCGCTGAACCGACTCTCGCGCTTCGAACTCACCGGCGATGGTCTCGACCTCGCCTCCGGGGTGACCATTCTGGACGTTCCGACGCAGCGGGTGGAATGCTGCCACGCGGGCGGCTCTGTCGAGTTCGGCCCGGACGGGTCCATTTTCGTCTCAACCGGTGACAACACCAATCCCTTCGCCTCGTCGGGATATGCACCGACGGACTCGCGCCCGGGCCGCGAGCCCTGGGATGCCCAGAGAACATCCGCCAACGCGAACGACCTCCGGGGGAAAGTCCTCAGGGTGATCCTGAGATCCGAAGGTGGGCACGACATCCCCGAAGGCAACCTGTTTCCGGCCGACGGTTCGCGCGGCAGACCCGAGATCTACGCCATGGGACTCCGCAATCCGTTTCGCATCAACATCGATCAGCGGACAGGCTGGCTCTACTGGGGCGACATCGGGCCGGATGCGGCCGATGACGATTCACTTCGCGGCCCGCGGGGACACGACGAGATCAATCAGGCGCGGTCCCCCGGGTTCTTTGGCTGGCCCTATTTCATTGGCGACAACAAGCCCTACGCAGCCTACGACTTTGCCCGGGAGCGCGCGGGCGAGTTTGCCGTGGGAGCCGCTCCGGCCAACGAGTCCCGCAACAACACGGGCAGGACGTTTCTCCCGCCGGCGCAGGGTGCCTGGATCTGGTATCCGTATAACGAGACCGACCTTTTCCCCTTGCTCGGCGATGGCGGGCGCAGTGCCATGGCCGGCCCGGTGTACTACCGCGAAGAAGGACAGACCGCTGGCTTTCCGGAGTATTACTCCGGCCGACTGTTCATGTACGAGTGGATGCGGAACAAGGTGTACGCCGTGGACATCGACGAGTATGGCTGGTATGGCCACATGGAAGAGCTGCTGCCGGGCGAAAAACTCAGTCGTCCGATGGACCTCCGATTTGGACCCGAGGGTGATCTATACATGATCGAATACGGCAATCAGTGGAATGCCGAAAATCCCGATGCCCGTCTGACCCGAATCAGGTTTAAGGGGTAGCGTCGGAGGACGCCTGAGCCTCGAAGAAACTAGCCACAGCGGCCTCGTGGTCTTCGGTCAGGAGCGACTCGGTGCCGCGCGCGCGACCACGCCATTCGGCCGCGACCTCGGGCGCGGAGCAGGCCCACATACTGAATCGCGCGGCATCCAGGGCCGCCTGTCTTCGAACGGCGTGGTCGTGGGCCTCGGCTACTCTCAGGGCTCGCTGGAGGATGGCCGAAGCCTCGGCAATCCTGCTGCAGTCCCAATGGTGCAGCCACAGGTAGCGCAGGGCCCAGAACTCAAAGAGCGACGAATCGGCAATCCGTCCAGCCGCCTGGAGCAGATGGCCGTCCCAGAGTCGGGGCGCATCGCCGGCCATGGACCGGGACGATGTGCTGAGGAGAGTCAGGTCCCGACTCGCCCTCTCACCGCCGCGCATCAACTGGAGCCAACGCGCGCCGTCGCTGAGCAGGGAGCGCCCCCCAGTCGGGAGCCCGGTGAAAAGACCCACCAGGAGACTGCCGCAGCCCATCAACAAGAGCAGCGCTCGGGCCACCGACTCCCAACCCGAGGTGGCGGGCATGAGCACCGCCGCGGCGAGTGAACCGATTCCGACGATCAGGCTTGCGCCTGGTCCTCCCGAAATGTGCAGCACCATAGCCCGCCGCAGCTCCTGAGGGATCATCTCGGGAGGCGGCAGGCAGACGGAGTATCCTGCCAGCAGCGCGGGCTGCCGGTTGAGGCCAAGCTTGAGGCGCCGGCCGGTGCCGGGCTCGACGGAGCGCAGCAGGACGGGCCCGGCCGCCATCATTTCAAACCGAAGTCCGCCCAAGATCCCGGCCAACGCGTGGCCGGCCTCATGGCTGAGAATGATGAGGAACAGGACGGCCGGGCCACCAAAAATCACGGAGAGCGTTTGTGCCAGCGTCAGGCCCTCCGGCGGAAAGAGTCGGAGGAGAGGCGCTCTCACCCAATCGGCCAGATACGGGTACCCCACTGCCATCAGGGCGATGAGTCCCAGAGGAACGGCCCAGTTCGCCAGGCGCCGTCTGCGGACGGGCGGAAGGCCCATATCGGAAGGCGAGGGGAACGCTGAATGATCAGATGCCAAAACGCAGCGTAAACCTGGTCAGGCTGTTGACGCGTCGCCCATTTTCGCGGGCTGGCCGAAACATCCACTGCTGCGCCGCGGCGATGGCCGCTTCCTCGAGGCCGTAGCCGAGAACGGCCACCATCTCGCGCTCATCGTTGTCCCGTCCCCCGAGCAGAAATCGCTCGACCACTGCGGCCGACTCGACCTTGCCCGATTTGTTGACCAGGACCTCGACCACCACCTCCGCCCTCACGCTTCTGCGTTTGGCTTCGTCGGTGTACTTGGGGTGGACGACGCGAAAGGCTCTCGGTCCCGCATCCGGTTGCGTAGAGCCCCCGGAAACCGGGACATCCGTGCCTTCTTCTTCCTGCTGGTTGTCTTCTCCCGTATCCGCCGTGACGAGTTCGTCGGTGAGCTCGATCTCGATCTCATCCAGGATCACATCGTCCGGAACGATGACCGGCGGGAGAGGAGCGGGAGGAGGGGGGCGACTCTGCTTCTGCTGGGTCGGCTGAATATCTTCGATCTGAATGAGTTCCTGGCTGCGGGCGTCGTAGACGATGTCGGCCACCGAATCGGTGGACATGGGCCAGAACTCGAACGCGGAAATTGCCAGCAACAGGGCGAGGACTACGCATCCGCTCATGCGGAGTGCGTAGTCCTGTCGTTCCTTTTCTATGGCTTGAAAGCGGCTCACTGTCGATGGGGCACCGGTAGTCTAACGAGGTTGCCGCCGCACGGATTCGCCCGAGCCGACCCTGCTGGGCCCGAGCCGTCCCTGTCAGGCCTGAGCCGTCGGCACAGGGCCTCTGACTGTGCCAGAGCACGCGCCACCTGGAGAACGGCGTCACTTTGTGGAAAAGTGCACACTTCGGCACCCGCCAAATCGACCTGCGCGCCGTACTTTATTTGAAATGGGCCGATTGCGAATCGGCTTCCCCAACTGACCTCAACAGAGCGACGAGGCGTGCACGGCACCCCGCCCTCCTTCTTAGCTGCTCCGCGCTGATAAACCTTCCCGAGGTCACGGGAGGGTTTTTTTATAGCCTTTGGGTCCGGTCAGAGTACATCAACACGAATTACGCCACCTGATGGAAGAGTCAAAACCCTGCAAACTGGCCCTGGCCGATGGCACCGTCGTAACCGGAGTCTCCGTTGGACACCGGGGAGAAACCGGTGGAGAACTGTGCTTCAACACCAGCATGTCGGGATATCAGGAAATCCTCACCGATCCGTCCTACCACGGACAGATGATGATGATGACCTACCCGCACATCGGAAACTATGGCGCGATGGATGCGGACATGGAGGCGGACCGGCCCATGGTGGCGGGACTGGTTGTCCGCGCCTTCACGCATCGCTATTCGAACGCCAATGCGGACGAGTCCCTTTCGTCATTCATGCAGCGACACGAGTTGGTCGGCATCTCGGGTGTCGATACCCGGACGTTGGTTCGACACATCCGCGACAAGGGCGTGATGAACGCGGTCATCAGCGCCACGGACCTGGACCATGAGAGCCTGATTGAGAAGGCGCGAAACTGGCC
>JAJCYP010000037.1 GCA_029262855.1 Bacteroidota bacterium
GTGCACCAGGAGATGACATTCCTGGTCCGACAGTTGGCCCCGACTGGGCACGGCCTACCCATCGAGATTTACCTTTTCAGCAACGACCAGGCATGGGCGAACTACGAAGCATTCCAAGCGGACATCTTCGATCACGTGCTAGCCGCGCTGCCGCTATTTGATCTGCGACCCTTCCAGCTTCCGACCGGGGCGGACCTTCAGCAGTTGGGTCGAGCTCCGGCACTCGTATCGCGGTGATCGACGGAAGTCACGCCCCACCCCAAGCGCCGACCCATCTCTTCCCCGGCCGCCCGCAGTTCCGCGCCTAGGTGTCGCAGGCGCTCCGCGTCCAATCGCTCCGAGGGACCGCCCAGACTCAGCGCTCCAACTGGATCACCGCCCGGACCCTTGAATACCACGGCAACCGCGCTGTAGCCGGCCTCCAGTTCCTCCTGCGTCAGGGCAAAGCCGTCGTTGGCCGCCTGAGCGAGGGTCTCCCTGAACTCGGCATCATCCACGAGCGTGGCCGGCGTCAATGCTCGGCGTTTCCCGCGGATGAAGGCAGCGCGGTCGGCCGAGGGCAGGGCCGCCAGGTACGCCTTCCCCGTAGACGTGGCGTGCATCGGCCACCTGGTCCCGATCTCAGCATGCGCCCCGACCAACTGCCCTCCGCGCACCTCGTCCAGAATCAGCATGAACGAACCGGACGGAATCTCGAGCGTGGCCGTCTCGCCACTGGAGGCCGCCAGACGCTCCAGCAAGGTCCGCGCCAGCGCGCGCAAGTTGCTGCCGGCAAGTGCCTGGGCGCCGAGCGTGACGACTCCCGCCCCCAGTCGAAACCTCGAGCCCTCGCGCGTCACCAGGCCCTCCGATTCCAGCGCCGCCAGTATGCGGTGCACGGTCGGCTTCGAAAGCGAAAGCTCCTCCGCGAGGTCGCCCAGCCCAGCGCCGGGTACGCTGGCGGCCACCGCCTTCAGCAGCCGTACGGCTCTTACCACGGCTTGCGTCCCCGGAGGGGCGCTTTGCACCCGTGCCGCACTCATGCCCGCATGCGTTCGGGTCGCCAGAATGGAAAATTCCGGACCGTCGCGGGGACCGTCTTGCGCTGATAGTCGACCGTGATTTCCATCAGGATCTCGCTCCCCGGAGTGGCGTGCTTCGAATCCACCGTAGCGATGCCGATGTACTTCTTCAGCAAGGTGGACCAGACGCGGGTGGTTACCCGGCCGATATGGCGCCCTCCCGACTCGTACAGAGGTACCGATTCCCGGCACGGCAGGTGAGGGAGGTCAGGCATGGTCCCCGCGGCAGAGTACGCCGCCTCCAGCGGCTCCCAGCCGATCTCGATCCCTACCACCGCACGTCTGCTTCCCCCTGCTTTCTCGTCTATGAGTGCCTGCTTCCCGTTAAATGGTCCATCCTTCTCCAGTTTGACGGCCCAGCCCAGGCCGAGTTCGTAGGCGGATACCTTGTGGCTCGGAAGGCGGGCGGTTTCGGAGCTGTGATAGTCCACGTTGATCAGTACAAAACCGGCCTCGATACGGGCGATGTCCATGGCTGCGAGTCCGCACGGCGTCACCTGGTAGGCTGCGCCGCCCTCCATCAAGGCGTCCCAGACCCGCACGGCCTGTTCAGCCGGTACCCATACTTCGTAGCCCAGGTCCCCGGTGTACCCGGTTCGCGAGACGGTAACGGGTACGCCGTCGATGGTGCCGCGGGCGAATCGGAAGAACTTGAGCGTGTCGACGGGGACGTCGGACACCTCGGCGAGAATCCGGCGGGAGTTGGGTCCCTGAAGTGCCAGCGCCCCGAAATCGTCCGTGCGATCGGTGACCTCCACGTCGTACCCCACCCCGTTTCTCGAGACCCAACCGATTGCAGGCTCAGCAGAGCAGAGCTGGAACGTATCCGGACCCAGCCGAAACAGGGTCCCCTCCTGTCTGACCATTCCGTCAGTGTCGCACCAGGGCGTGTACACCACACGTCCCTCTGCCACCTTGGACATATTCTGTGTCACAATACGGTTGACGAGGTCAGTCGCATCCGGGCCGCTGATCCACGTCTTGAACAGCGGTGAGACGTCTATGAGGGCAGCCGCGTGCCGAATCGCGGCGTATTCCGGGGCCGTGAACTCGTTGTACGAACTGGCGACAACGAACCCGGACCATCGCCTCCACTCGTGGCTGTGGCACAGTGCTGCGGTACGTGGGTGGAATGCGGTCCCGATGGCCATGGCGCTTGTCCTGAAATCGTATGTTCCGTATTGTGGAAGGCCGATCCATTATATGGAATCACAACCCGGGCAGCAAGGCGGCCGTGAACCCGGGAACCCTCCTCCTCGCCAGACCACTACGGAGTCCATGAAATCGTACGACGCAGTGATCATCGGCGCGGGCCACAACGGCCTGATTTGCGCTGCGTACCTGGCGAAGGCCGGAAAGAAGGTGCTGGTACTCGAGCGGCGGCACCTTGTCGGGGGCGCAACCGTGACCGAGGAGCTCTACCCCGGGTTCAAGTACACCGTCTGCTCGTACGTAGTGAGCCTATTGCGGCCCGACATCATCGAGGACCTCGAGCTGCCGAAATACGGATTCGAGCTACTCCCACTGAACGGCACACTCACCCCGACCGGGGATGGTGATTTCGTCATGCGGTGGCACGATGCTGGAGACACGCGTCGCGAGCTGATGCGCCACTCGCCTAAGGATGCAGAGGCCTACGAGCGGTTTGCCGAGCTGTTGTATCACCTGGCGCTCACCATCCGCCCCCTCCTATCGACCCCCCCGGCCAGCCCCACGAAACTGGGCCCCGCCAACCTCAAGAAGCTCCGGGGACTCGGGAAGATCTTCGGCGACCGCTCCGATCACCTCTACGATTTGGCCAAGCTCATGACGATGAGTGCGGCCGAATTCGTAGAGCAGTTCTTCGAGACGCCGGCCCTTCTGGGCACGCTCTCGGCCAGCGGGATCATCGGCACGTTCCTCGGACCCCGGTCGCCGGGATCTGCCTATGTGATGCTGCACCACTACATGGGCGAAATCGACGGACAATTCCGCGCCTGGGGCTTTCCCCGCGGGGGCATGAGTGGCGTCGCGGAGGCCATTGCGTCGAGCGCCCGAAGTGAAGGCGCTGAGATCCGGCTTGAGTGCCCCGTAGAACGCATTCTGATCGAGAGGGGCCAGGCGAAGGGCGTGGTCCTCGAGGGCGGCGAGGAGATCCGAGCCAAGAAAGTGGTTTCCAGCCTGGACCCAAAGCGCACCTTCCTCAAACTCGTCGAAGAAGGCCATCTCGACCCGGCGTTCCGGCAATCCATTGACAGGTTCAAGATTCGAGGCTCTTCGGCCAAGGTCAATCTCTCCCTCTCCGCCCTACCCGAGTTCACCTGCTTGGATTCCATCCGGGCGCGGGGCGAATCGACCGATCCCTACATGGCCGGGGCCATTTCAATCAGCCCCAGCATCGACTATCTGGAGCGGGCCTACGACGACGCCAAGTACGGGCACTTCTCCCGCAGGCCGTACATGGACATGATCTTTCCGAGCATGCTCGACCCAGCCATGGCACCGCCGGGCAAACACGTGGCGTCCATCTTCTGCCACTACGCGCCCTACGAGTTGGCCGATGGCGCCCACTGGGACGACCAGCGCGAGGCCTTTGGCGATGCCGTCATCGACACCCTCGCCGAGCACGCGCCAAACATCCGCGACACCATCCTTCATCGCCAGGTGGTCACGCCGTGGGATCTGGAGCAGACCTTCGGATTGACAGAGGGCAACATCTTCCACGGCGAACTGAGCCTTGACCAACTGTTCTTCCTGCGCCCGGTGCCTGGTCAGGACGGCTACGGCACCCCGATCCGGGACATGTACATGTGCGGCTCGGGGACACACCCCGGCGGCGGTGTGATGGGGGCTCCCGGACAGCTGGCCGCTCGGGCAATCCTGGGAGGCGAGTGATGAGCGACTCCCGGAAGTACGACGTGGTGGTCATTGGCGCCGGCCTGAACGGCCTGGCCACAGCCGCCTACCTGGCCAAAGCCGGCAAGAGCGTCGCGGTTTTTGAGGCCGCCGATCACGTCGGCGGAACGATGGCGACAGTCGAAATCGCACCGGGGTTCAAGGCCCCCGCCGCCCTCGACACCGTCGAGACCCTGCACCCGGCGGTGATGGACGAACTCGGCCTAAAGAGCTACGGCCTGGAAATCATCGAGGGGGGTGGGACCACCGTCCTCCTCGGGTCGGAGAATGCCCACCAGGTCAACACGGACGATCCGTCGATCGCAGAACTCCGCCGATTCACTGGCCGGCTCGGGGAGGCCCTGGAGAAGGTCTGGACCAGGCCGCTGCCTGCAGTCGAGCCCACCGGAGTCGGCGGCATCGTGGACCTGATGCGCCTTGGCTGGGCGCTTCGATCCATGGGAAAGAGAGACTTCCCGGAAGCCCTGCGTTTCTTGCCCATGTGCGTGAAGGACGTGATGGACGAGCATGTCCCCGATGAGGCCACCCGTGCGGCGCTTTCCTCGTCATCGCTGTTCGGCGCCTCGATGGGACCCCGGTCCCCTGGCTCCGCCTATGGACTGGTGCATCATCAGCCCCCGTGTGCAGGTGGTGTCGGCGGGCCGGTCAAGTTCGCTCGGGGTGGTCCAGGAGCAGTGACCGAGGCGTTGGCCTCGTCCGCAAAGGCGGCCGGAGTGCAGGTAGTCCTCTCATCCCGAGTCTCAGAAGTGATCGTGGAGGATGGGCGCGCGGCAGGCGTCAGCGTGAATGGCGAAAGCGTCCGCGCCGATCGGGTCGTCTCTGCTCTCGACCCGCGGACTACGCTCATCGACCTCGTCGGACCGCGATGGATGGAGCCCGAGTTCGTTGAAAAGGTGCTACAGGTGCGCTCCCGAGGCACGATCACCATCCTGCGGTTTGCCCTGGACAAGGAACCCGCCTTTTCGGGAGGTGCCGCGACGCTTCGCGGACGCATCCAGATTGGATCGACCGTCGACTACATCGAGCGCGCCTGGGATGCGGCCAAATACAGGGAACTGCCGAAGGAGCCACTCCTCACCTGCTCGGTGCCTTCCGCGCTGGATCCCACTCTCGCGCCCCCCGGAAAACACGTCATGCTGGTCCGAGCGCAGTTCACCCCGTATCAGTTGGACGGGACCAGCTGGGATGCCGAGCGGGAGGCATTCGGAGATCGTGTCGTGCACCTCCTGGAGACGCATGCGCCAGGCTTTGCGAAGTCCATCCTGCATAGCGAGGTCGATTCCCCTGTGGACCTGGAAGCCCGATTTGGTCTGAGCGGCGGATGCCTGCATCACGCCGACCTTGCCCTTGATCAGCTGCTCCACATGCGCCCCATCCCCGGGTGGTACGGGTACGGCATGCCGGTGCCCGGCGTCTACCTCTGCGGTCCCGGCACCCATCCTGGTGGTGCTGGAACCGGACTCTCAGGGCGGAATGCGGCCCGGCAGATGCTTAGCGATTGGAAGTAGCCGGGGCGTGGCGGCGCCGCGCCGGAGTGCCGCTTGCTACGTACGACCCGGGTCAGGATCCCGAAGCCTGGCGATCCGCTCTTCGGGACTTGGACGGCGGACGGGAGTGATTCGACCTCCCCCGTGCAGTGCTTTGGCATTCGCCTTACTCCCTTGCCAACTCCGTTCGCGACCGCTTCCGCGGCAACGGCCTTTGCCCTTCGCCAGGGACGAACGTATGGATCAGCGGGCTGAATCCCTGTGCGGGATTAAGAGACCGGACGGTATC
>JAJCYP010000038.1 GCA_029262855.1 Bacteroidota bacterium
GGCAGATCCATGATCAGAAAGTCCAGCTCGCCCCACTCCGCCTCTCCGAGAAACTGCTTGACGGCGCTCGACACCATGGGTCCACGCCAGATCACAGCCTTGTCCGGATCAACCAGAAACCCCATCGAAAGGGTCTTGACCCCAAAGGCCTCAACCGGAAGAATTTTGCGGGCCTCGTTCACCCGGGGCTTTGAGCCCTCGACGCCCATCATGACGGGTATCGACGGCCCGTAGATGTCGGTGTCCACCAGGCCGACCCTGTAGCCCTGCCGACCGAGGGCCACTGCAAGGTTGACAGCCACGGTGCTCTTGCCGACACCTCCCTTTCCGGACGCCACGGCCAGAATGTGCTTGACGCCTGGCAGCATCTGCGTCTTGCCGTCCACCTGCGTGTCATCGCCAAATCCGATGACCGGGTTGTCGAGATCCACCTGGAGTTCCGTGCCTTCCGGGACGGCCGCACGGAGGGCCGCCTTGACGAGGTGTTCTGCCTCTCCCGCGAAGGCGCTTCCCGGGTCATCGAGAACCAACGTCAGGGCCACCAGACCCTGCTCGACCACCAGATCGCGGACCATGCCGCGCCTGAGGATATGCTCTCCCGAAGCCGGTTCGACTACGGTCTCGAGGGCATCCAGAACCAAATCAATCATCTTGGAGGGCGCAGTAATTGGAGGGCGCAGAAAATGGAGGGCGCAGCAAATGGCCGCCTTGCGATACGCAAAATGCAACGGTCGCCTCCCCTATTGTTCCTAGGCGCACCGCGCAACCAGCGCAATCCACTCGCCTTCCACAATCACGCGTTCGCAGGCCCAACCAACGTCCGACAAGGCCGTCCGCATGACGGTTTCGTCCGGCGCCAGCACGCCAGAGAGAACAATCGTTCCGCCGTCAGAGCACGCCTTGACCAGGGCCGGTAGCATGTCCAGCAACACCGCCCGATTGATGTTCGCGATCACGACATCGAAGGGTGGCCGCCCCTCGACACACGCGATCCCCCCGGCGAGTATTTCGACGTCCGTCTCCCCGTTTCGCTCCAGGTTTTCGACGGCATTCTCCTGACTCCAGGGATCGATGTCGAACCCCGTGATGCGACCGGCGCCGAGTTTCCGGGCGGCCAGGGCGAGGACTCCCGTTCCCGTGCCGGCGTCCAGAACGGACTGTCCGGGCATCACCAACTCGGCGAGGATCGACAGGATCAGCCGGGTGGTTTCGTGGTGCGCCGTCCCGAAACTCATCTTGGGCTCAATGCACAGGGGAATCAGTCCGTCTTCGGGCGCATGCCACGGCGGATGAATGCAGAACCGCCCCACGGATACCGGTTCGATACCGGCCTCCCACGTTGCGTTCCAATTCTCGGGCGCGACGCGAAGGGACTCTTCCAGGCGATACCCCATCGGCGCAACGACCCCTGCCAGCTCCGGAAACAGTCCTGCTGGCATGGCGCTCTCATCCATGAAGGCATCGACCCGACCATCGTGCTCATCAAAGGCTCCAAATCCAAGCTCAGCCAATTCGGCAACGAGCCAGCCCGAGTGCTCCGCGGGACCCGTGAACGTGAAAACCAGAGTCCCGGAAGTTTGGGTCATAAATCAATCGAGACGAAAAACGCGGATGCCCCAGGCTTGGGGATTGCGGGGATCCCCGCCACCGAAATCGCCGAACGAGTGAGAAAAGTCTGTCTTGAAACCCACCTCGTACTCCCCAGGATCCAGCTCCAGAATGCCGTCAAAGCGGCGATTGATGTCATTGCCCCCGGCGGGCTGCGTGTTGCGGCGGGTCATCTCCCAGATCCTGTCGCCATCGGCGCCGTCGAGCCAGCCGTAGTCGTACCGGCCACTTTCGGAGAGCTCCCCGACGGCCACAATCCTGACGCGCGTCTTCTCTGAGAGGCTGAACCGTCCCTCTTTCTCTACGTCGTTGCCGAGGCGGGTCGCCCCGAACAACAGGGCGTCCTCTGAGGGCAGCGGTCCTACACCCACCCCACTCTCGAGGGCCTCCTCAACCACAGCAGTCTCCCGACGTCCCTGCGAAATGACCGTCACACGGGATCCATCGGCCGCTTCCATGGGAAACAGAGTAACGCCCCAGCGCGTGGGTACGGTGGGGCGAGTTCGACGCCAATCCCCGAACGCGTGAGATCCATCAGACACGTAGCGAAGGGAGTACGTGCCCGGCTCAAAGGTAACAAACGCCGTCTCCGAACGGTTCGTTTTGTCGCCTCCGGCCGGCTCGCTCGCGTCGACCGACATCGTCCAGATTTTTTCGCCTTCGGACTCAATCCAGGCATAGTCATAGACCGTATCACCAGAACCCACCTCTCCGGTGGCGACCACGACGAGCCGGGTGGTTTCCGAGACCTCGAAGACGGCCTCGAGGTCAGCGTCGTTGCCAACCTCGCCAAAAGCAACCAGCGGTTCGGGCCCCACCCACGGGTCATATTCGCCGACCGCGCCTGACACCGGGAAGAGGCGCAAGCCCCAACCAAGCGGATCGTAGGGCGGATTGGCCCTCCATGATCTGGCCGCGTGGGACCGGTCCGTTTCGACCAGGACATCATAGATCCCGGGTTCGAGCGTGACCCCGTCGTCGAAGACTCGATTTCGCTGCATACCACCTGCATGCTGGGTGTTCTCGCGTGTCATTTCCCAGACCGCTTCCTCTCGGCCCAGTCGTGAAATCCGGGCGACATCGCACTCCCGGACACAGATTTCCGCGATGGCAT
>JAJCYP010000039.1 GCA_029262855.1 Bacteroidota bacterium
CTGTTCAATGGCGACCAGTACAAGGTCCCAACCATCCCTGCCGTGACGGCGCCCGCGCACGACCTCTACGCCGACCAGAACGTCACAGAGCTGAGTCTCTTTGCGCAGGACAAGCTCGAGTTCGACGACTTCATCATCAACCTCGGGCTTCGGTTTGAGCATTTCAATCCGCACGGCCAGTACGTGCCGAACCTGTTGGATCCGTTTGTCGAGGACTTCGAGAAGGATCTGGCCACGGCCGAGCCCAAGAACCTGTTCCTTCCGCGGCTCGGCGTGAGTTTCCCGATTACGGACACCGGCATCATCCATTTCTCCTACGGCCACTTCGCGCAGATGCCTTCGCTTCGGTCGATGTACGTGAACCCCGAGTTCGAATTCCCGGTGGGTGGAACGCTCTACGGCAACACCAACCTGAAGCCGGAGCGAACCGTTCAGTACGAAATCGGACTGCAGCAACAGCTGACCAGCACGCTCGCCTTCGACATCACGGGCTTCTTCAAGGACATCCGCGACTATCTGGCCACCCAGACCATTCGCTTTTCGACCATTGCCGGTCAGGACCAGTACAGCATTCAGCTGAACCGGGACTACGCCAACGTCAAGGGCGTCACCTTTGCCCTAACCAAGAGGCGGCCCCGGAGTGGCCACCTGTCAGGGACGCTGGACTACACGTTCCAGGTGGCGGAGGGCAACCGGACGGACTCTGATGCCTTCTTCTTCAACACCCTCTCCGGGCGCGAGAACGAGCTGGAAATCATTCCCCTCAGCTTCGACGTCAGGCACACGTTCTCCAGCACGGTGACGCTGGCGAGCCCCGGATCGTGGAGTGTGGGGATGATCACCCAGTACACTACCGGCTATCCCTATACGCCCCTTCTGATCGATCAGAAGATTGACCAGCTTCCCAATCAGGAGCGCAAGCCTGGCAACTTCAAGCTCGACCTGACCGCCTCCAAGACGGTCCCCCTTCGCGGCCAGTCGAGGCTCCGGGTCTTCGCCAAGGTATTCAACCTCCTCGATCACCTGAACGAGCGCTTTGTGTTCAATGACACCGGCCGGGCTACCTACTCACTGGCTGAACAGCGCGGCCAGTACGCGTCTTGGGAGCAGGCTTTGGCTCTTGGTCTTCCGGGAATTCATTCGCCGGACGAGTACCAGTCGCGCCCCCAGTATTACTCCCGCCCACGCGAGGTCCGCGTCGGCGCCGCACTCACGTTTTAGACGCGCACCATGTCAGGTACTCGAAATATGACGCGCAGCCTCGCTCCGATTGTCCTTCTGCTCATTCTGCAGGCCGGACAGGTCCAGGCACAGACGCGCGAGCGTGGAATGGATTACGGCCAGCTCCGGAGCTGGCTCGCCACACAGGGATCACAGTCCAAGGCCGGTGTGGCAGGAGACTGTTTCGAGGACATCACGGAACGACGTGATGTGATTCTCAACGGCAACCGGATCACCACTCAGATCCTCAACTTCGGTTCTATCTCGAGCCCGGGAAACACCATCACGGACATTGTCTGGAACGGACTGGGGTACGGGTATGAGTTCGGACCCTTTGTGGCGGCTGAGGTCATCGATGTCGGTCATCAGGATCCCAAGAGTGTCCAAAAGCGAGACGCGAACGGAAATGTAGTGAGAGACGACAGCGGCAATCCCATCTGGGTAATGCACATCGTCTCCGACGGCATCGTGTCCAACGGTGGCGAGGTCTCGCCTGACGGGTCGGAGTTCTGGGGATGGCAGCCGACCCCCTGCGCCCAGCCAGTAGGCAATTTTGAGGGCATTCAGGTAGTCAACCCGCTGTCCGATCGCATACCTACTTCGGACGCTCCGGACAGAGACCTGGACGGCAAGCCCGATTCGTGGCCGGATGACTGGTACAACGAAACGCTGAAGGAATACGTCTGGCCGGGCGCACTCCAGCAGGGTGCTTCAAACGCCGACAAGGAGGCCCTCTACTTCATCAACGACTACAACAACAAGGAATTCGCCTACGAGCCCTTCCCAAGCGATCCGACCCGGCGTGGCCTCGGACTGGAAACGGAGGTGCGACTCTACCAATGGGCAAACCCGCTTGCCGAGGACGCCATCTTCATGGTCTACAAGATCACGAACAAGTCCGAGAAGGACCTGGACAAGGTCACCTTTGGCATGTGGGGAGATCCGCATGTTGGAGGCCCTGGTGATTGGTCGGACGACTTGGCGTTCTTCGATCAGAGCCGCAACATGGTCTTCGCCTGGGACTTCGATGGCCGATCAGACATTCCCGGCCGAACCCCTGGATACTTCGGCTACAAATTTCTCGAGAGCCCCGGCCTGGGCAATGAGATCATCGACGGCGTGTTTTACGCGGGTGACGGAATCGACAATGACGACGACGGCATGGTGGATGAGTCGTGGACTGACGGGATCGACAACGACGGCGACTGGGATGCCGAGCGCGACGATGTCGGCCTCGACGGCATTCCTGGAACGGGCGACGTCGGGGAGAGTGACGGCCGACCCACCGCCGGAGACCAGTTCGATATCACCAAGCCAGGCGAGCCCAACTTCGAGTTCACCGACATCGATGAGAGTGACATGATCGGTCTCACCTCGTTCGCCTCGCCCCGTTTCGCAGGCAACAGGGTGTCCGACGACGAGCGAGTCTGGAGCTTCGTCGAGCCCGGTCGCTTTGACAGCGTCCCTTCAGAGGCCGGCGACTACGTCTTCCTGTACGGATCGGGGCAGTTTCCGCTGCGTGCCGGCGAAACCAAGCGATTTTCGATCGCCCTGCTTGTCGGCGAAAACCTCGCCGACCTGAGACTGAACGCAGAGACGGTCCAGCAGATTTTCGACGTTGGATACCGCTTCGCCAAGCCGCCAGACAAGCCCATTCTCCGGGCTGTGCCCGGCGACGAAAAAGTCACCCTCTATTGGGACAATCGCGCGGAAGACAGTGAGGATCCGCTCTCTCGTTCGAAGGACTTCGAAGGCTATGCGATCTATCGATCCACCGATCACGAGTTCAGCGACCAGCAGACCATCACCGATATCAACGGCTCGAAATTCCTGTTCCGGCCCCTGCAGTCCCAGCTCGGAGTTGAGGCCCGGTTTGACCTTATCAACGGACTAGAAGGCCCATCGCCCATCCCCTTCCCCAAGCGCGGTGTCGCGTATAACCTGGGGAGCGACACAGGCCTTTTCCATACGTACGAAGACACCAACGGGCTGGTGAATGGCCAGACGTACTACTACTCGGTGGTGGCCTACGACCGCGGATTTTCCGGTGGAAACGAGACCTTCGCAAACGGTATCCCGCCCAGCGAGACCTCCAAGACGGTTACGTTCAACCCCGTCACAGACGAATACATCTACGACGTAAACACCGTCGCGGTCACGCCGAGACCCGTGGCAGCCGGATTCGTGGCACCCTCCATCGCCGAGGCTGGCGGACTCATTCGCGAGGCCGGACAGGCAACGGGTACGATTGATCTACGGATTGTGGACGCGATGTCCGTGCCGAATGGAGGCTCCTACAGCATCGCGTTCGAGGATGCGGCACGCTACTCGGTGACCAATGAGATTCCGCAGGTGGATACGATTCGCGCAGTCGCCGGCAAGACCAGCTCGCTCGGGGTCAAGAATGTCGTACGGGACGGGTTTATCCTGACCCGCAACGGACAGACACTCACCGAGGGAACGGACTTCGAACTCAACGAGGCTTTGGGGTCGGTCCTCGTGCTGAATGGTGGCGCTGTCAGCGATGGTGATCAGCTGGTCGCCCGCTTCAAGTATCAACCACTTGCCGGGAGCACGGCGCTGGACGGTCAGGAGACCAACCTTGTCTTTGACGGCATCCATCTGTTCGTCCAAAACGATGTCCTTTCGATCGACTCTCTCCAGACTGGCTGGTCTCAGGGAGGTCAAGGCATCGGGTTCGATGCGAGCGTGGCGCGTAGCGGTCCTGGCCGGGTAGGTCAGCCCTACGACTACGAGATCCGCTTCGCAGACGCGCCAATCGGGACGGGCTTCTCGAACAATGTCCCGATCCCCTTCGAGGTCATCAATCTGACGCAGGCCAATCTGCCTATCCAGGTCTTCGTACCTGACCTGAACCGCAATAACGCGTGGGATGCCAACGAGCAGATTGTATTCCTGGAGGACGTCAATGGGACGCTGACAGCCACCTGGCAGGTCGCTCTCCTCGACACCGGAGTCCTCCCGGGAAGCGGTGACGTCTTCTTTCTGACTACCACCAAGCCCTTCGGCGACGACGTCTTCACCTTCAACACCATCGGAGCCCGCGACGACGCCGCCCTCATCACCGAGGAGGTCACGAACTGCAAGAACTTCGACCCCTCGGACCCACGCTACGACGAATTCGGCGAGTGCATCTACGCCGTTCCGAACCCCTACGTCGCAACCAACGAGATCGAGCCCCGAAACCCGGTCTCCCGTTCCGAGCGTGGTGATCGCCGGATGTACTTCGCCGGTGTGCCCGCCCAGTGCACCATCCGCATCTTCACGCTGGCCGGTGAGCTGGTGGACACCATCGAGCGCGACAGCCCGGTGGACGACGGGAAGGCCTTCTGGGACCTGCGCACCAAGGACAACATGAACATTGCATACGGCCTGTACCTCTTCCACGTTGAGTGGGAGTCGGGCAACTACGTGGGCAAGTTCGCGGTCATCAAATAGGGCGGCGCCATGAGAACAACACTCCTCTTTCTGGCCGTCGCATTCGTCCTGACGGCACCTGCGGGCGCCCAGACCTTCGGGGATACGGGCGATGGGACACAGACGCTGACCAAGGTCGCCACGACCTCGGCGCAGTTCCTCAAGATCGGCGTCGGCGCCCGGGCAATAGGCCTCGGCGGCGCGTTTGTGGCTGAGGCATCAGACCTGTCGGCCATGTACTGGAATCCCGCCGGACTCGCCCGGATGCCGGGGTCTGGCGTTCAGTTCAACCATACGCAGTACCTGGCGGACGTCTCGTACAGCGTCGCCGCGTTCGGCGTCAGTCTCGGGGCCATTGGCTCCGTGGGTGCCTCTCTCATCTACCTCGATTCAGGGGACATGGCCGTACGGACCACCTCGCGGCCCGGCGGCACCGGCGAGCGTTTCAAGGTTCAGGATCTGGCGCTACAACTGACGTACGGCCGCAATCTCACAGACAGGTTCTCGCTGGGTGCCAATCTGAAGTACATCCGCGAGCAGATCTGGCACTCGTCCGCGTCTGCGATGGCCTTCGATGTCGGGGTGCTCTTTACCACGCCCTTCAGAGCGCTCCGCCTGGGTGCGAGCATGGCCAACTTCGGCCCGAAAATGCAGATGACCGGGCGTGACATTCTCTTCAGTACCGACCCCGCCGTAGACGCGTCGGGAAATGTTGAGATCGTCAATGCCGAGTTTCTGACCGACGAGCATGCGCTGCCTCTGATCTTTCGGGTCGGGCTGGCCTGGGATGCGGTGACACTCGGTGACCATCGTGTCGTCGTCCTTTCCGATGCCGCCCATCCCAACGACAACAGCGAATACCTGAATGTCGGCAGCGAGTACTCCTTCCGGGACATGATTTTCCTGAGGGGCGGGTTTCGCAACCTGTTCGAGACCGATGGAGTACAGGGTATCACGCTCGGCGGCGGTCTGAACCTGCGCGTGGATCGTTCGGTGAGGATTCGGGTAGACTATGCGTACGCAGATTTCGGCATTCTCGATCAGACCCACTGGTATACGTTCAATCTGATTTTCTGAGGACCGCTCGTTGACAAAGATGCTGAATGGGTTTGTAGGGCTGGTCCTGATGGCCGGCCTGGGCCATGTTGCGCAGGCTCAGATGCTGGACGACGTCGCGCAGACGCTGACCTCGCTTGAGGCGCAGAGCCTCAATGTGGCCGGCAAGGTGGCCACGCATGTCTTTGAGTCGGGACCCGTCAACCAGCCGTTCACGGGCGTCATGGTCGAGGCCCAGTCTGCCGACCCGGGGCTTGTCGCCGAGATCCGCTTCCGGCTCAATGGCGCATGGAATCCGTGGCACCCCATGCGCGTGGTGCGCTCGGCCGTAGGCCCGGGACTGGTAGCCGGATACCGCGGAGAGCGGCTGGCTTCGGCCGTAACCTTCGAGGTGCGTTTTCTCCTCGATGCCTCATCCGAGTTGGAAGTCCGCTCCGCGGGCCTCTTCGACAACACCCTCGACTCCGATGCCTTCCCGGCACCCGGCCCCGGCGCGCTGGCCCCTTCGGCAGGCGCGGAGTCCGGCAACATCATCCCTCCTGCCTTGATAACGAGGGCTGACTGGGGAGCCAAGGCATTCATCGGCAGTCCGTCCGCCCTGGCCCGGCCCACGCACGACTACATGACCTTCCACCACGCGGCGGGCTTCTCGGCCACGACCCGGGCAGAAGGCATCCAGCAGGTGAAGGCCATCCAGGACCTGCATCAGGACATCCGTGGATGGAGCGACATCGGCTACCAATTTGTCATCGATCGGGGCGGCAGGCTCTACCAGGGGCGTCCGTTTCTCAACAACGCCACCTCACTGGAAGACCTCCCGGTTTTTGCGCTCGGTGCACACGTTGGAGGCGCAAACACCGGAAACATCGGCGTCAGTATTCTCGGCTGCTACCATCCTCCGGAAGGCCCGTCCTGCGCGCAGGAGATCACGCCCGAGGCGCTGGACACGTACACCACACTCTTCGCCTTTCTCGGCGAACGCTACGGTGTCGCGCCGACGCAAATCAGGGGTCATCGGGATTTTTCCAGCACGGCATGTCCGGGCGACAACAACTACGTGCTCCTCCCCGACTTGCGGACGGCCGTCGCAGACCTCATTGAGAGCGGCAACGCAGCCATCGCCACGGCATCGATGAGCGCCGACGTTGGTGCGGACGGTGTGGTTAGGGTAGCCTGGGATTTTACGAGCGATTTCGGAGTCGCCACGTACCGGCTTGAGCGCTGGATTGGGAGCTCACGGGACGCCGTGCTCGCCACAGGTACGGGCGCCGTCCCGGCTTCCTATGCCGACGCCGGGGTGGTCACCGAGCAGACTGTGTCGTATCGACTCTACGTGACCGGGACAGATGGACGAGAACAGCGGGTCGGAACGATTGAGGTTTCGCTGGACCTGCCCGCAGGGCACGTTCTGGCAGACGTGTTCCCCAATCCGACCGGCGGCGCCGTCCAGTTCCGCTATTTCCTCCCCACCGAGGGCCGCGTCCGCCTCGAGGTGTTCGACACGATGGGCCGCTCCGTGGCCGTCGTGGTTGATGCCGTGCAGGATGGAGAGAGTTGGTACTCGGTCCCCCTGAATGCCGGGCAACTCCGAGGGGGAGTCTATTTCTACCGTGTTTTGGTAGAAGGCTTTGCAGGCGTGATCTTTGACCAGACAAACACGCTGGTCGTCACGCCCTAGCCTTTTCCCAATGTCAAGACTGTATCTGCTGTTGGTCGCGGCCCTGCTCACCGTACCCGCTACCGGACAGACCATCGCCACCGACAGACCGGACTTCGGTGCGAGCACAGCGGTGCTGCCGGTGCGAACCATTCAACTTGAGACCGGCGTCAAGCGCACCCAAAACGGGTCGGTTGATACCAACCAGATTCTGGAGAGCCTGCTCCGATTCGGCCTGGCAGAACCGGTGGAACTGCGACTGGGCTGGGCCGGGTTGAACGGGGTCTTCGATGACAACGTGGCGTTCTCGGGCGCGGGCGACCTTTCCTTTGGAGTGAAACTGGAGCTTGCGGCTGGCGGAGGGTGGAAACCCGCCGCCAGCATCCTGGGGACGCTTACGATTCCATCCGGAGAGCGCGGGTTCAGTGCCGGTGAGGAGATCCCGGAACTGCGACTTGCACTTGGCTGGACGCTCACCCCCCGATATGGCCTCACCCTGAATGCAGGGTCCTTCTGGACGACGATCCCAAGATACGTCGACTCCGGCTTTCTCGTAGAACAAATGATGCTTGGAAGCGGCGAGGACAGCCGGGAGAGCAACGAATTCTGGTCGGCAACAATCGGCGTAAGCGGCGAAGACGGACACTCGTTCTACCTTGAGGTGTTCGGAATCATGCCCGCAGAGGGAAGCGAACGGCAAAATCTCGGCGTGGGGTATCTCTATTTGATCAGCCCGCGAATGCAACTTGATCTGTATGCGGGCACCGGACTGAACAATTCGGCCCCAGATGTCTATGTCGGTGCCGGTTTCTCCGTGCGCCTGCCTGATTGATTTTCCCTTATTGACAGTCTTTCGAAGCAATGAAACGAAATACCCTGGTGCTTACGGCCGCGCTCATCGCCCTGATGGCCGCCTCGGGCTGTCAGACACTTCAGCAAATTTCGGCCCTCAAGTCTGTCGACTTTGCCATCGATCGTGTGAATCAGGTTAGTCTCGCCGGCGTGGACCTCGACAATGTCAGGACCTACGACGACCTCAACATCATGGATGCCGCGCGGCTCATCGCGGCCGTTTCGCGAGGCGATCTGCCCCTGAGTCTGACGGTCAACCTGGCGGCAACGAACCCGGCCGACAATCCGGTCACGGCCAGAATGGTGGGCATGGACTGGAGGCTGTTTCTGGACGAGAACGAGACCGTCGCCGGCACCTTCAACGACCCGAAGGACCTGCCACCGGGCATTCCAATCGGGATTCCCATCCAGGTCGAGTTGAATCTTGTCGAGTTTTTCGAGCGAAGCGCGCAGGACCTGTTTGAATTGGTACTGGCAGTCTCAGGATCAGGTGGTGCTCCAAAGCGGATCTCGCTGCGAGCCCGGCCCACCATCTCCACCCCGATTGGTCCAATTCGTTACCCCAACGAAATAACCATTGTCAGTCACGAGGTCGGAGGCTGAGATGAGGCTCACTTTCTGTGGCGCCGCCCGGACGGTCACCGGCTCAAAGCACCTTCTGGAACTCGAGTCGGGTCAAAAAATCCTGATGGACTGCGGACTCTTTCAGGGCCGTCGATCGGAATCGGACCAGATGAACCGCCAGTTCCTTTTCAACCCGGCGGAAATCGACGTTGTCCTGCTGTCCCACGCGCACATAGACCACGCGGGACTGCTTCCCAAACTGTGGAAGGAGGGTTTCCGGGGGCGGGTCTGGTGCACACACGCCACATACAGCCTCTCGACTCTGCTCCTGCTGGATAGTGCCCACATCCAGGAGAAGGACATCCGCTTCGTCAACAAGCTCAACAGGCGCCGAAAGCACGCTCCAGTAGAGCCGCTCTACGAACGGGAGCATGCCGAGGGCATCCTGAAGCACTTTGTCGGTGTGGGCTACGGTCAGACCTTCTCCCCGGTCCCGGGCGTCTCGGTAGAATACCGGGACGCCGGGCACATCCTGGGTTCGGCCTCCATGGTGCTCTCCATCACAGAGCGTGGCAAGACTCGGCGTCTTGGCTTCACGGGTGACGTCGGGAATCCCGGCAGACCGATTCTCCGTGATCCGCAGGCGATGCAGGATTGCGACTGGCTGATTTGCGAATCCACCTACGGCGGCAAGGAGCACGAGCCCGCGGATCATGCCAAGGAGCGTCTCGGAGCGGTTATCGAGCGAACGGCCAAGCGGGGTGGGCGGGTAATCATCCCCGCGTTTTCGGTTGGTCGCACTCAGGAAATTGTCTACGCACTCGATCAACTCTGGAATGGGGGGCATTTGCGCAGCGTCCCGGTTTATGTCGACAGCCCCCTGGCCGTCAACGCGACCGCAGTCTTCCAGTCCCACCCTGAGTGCTTCGATCCCGAGTTGCACGAGTACATGCTGACCGACGATGACCCCTGGGGATTCGACCGACTCACCTACATCCGCGATGTCGAGAAGTCGAAGGCATTGAACGGGAATCGTATGCCCATGGTCATCATATCGGCCTCAGGCATGTGTGAGGCGGGACGAATCCTGCATCATTTACGCAACAACATCGGTGACAACAGAAACACGGTCATGATGGTGGGCTACTGCGCCGAACACACGCTCGGCAAGCGGATCATCGAGAAGCGTCCAGAGGTCCGGATATTTGGGCAGATGCACAAGTTGCGTGCGGAGGTAGAGGTGATGAACAGCTTCTCAGCCCATGCGGACGAAGCGGGAATCCTCGACTTTGTGGGCAAGATGGACCGGGATCGGCTGAAGCGACTCTTTCTGGTGCATGGCGCACCGAAGCGCCAGGACCTGATGGCCGGGGCCTTCAAGCGCGCAGGCTACGATCAGGTGGTGGTGCCGGAGTTTGGGGAGAGCGCAGAGCTCTGAGGCTGGGCCGTCTCGGCGCCCGGTGAATCTGCTGTCCGCCTGGGCGCTGCGGGTCGATCCGCGGCCTGCTGCTGCGCTGACGGCCTGCCTGCCTCCCAGTAGCCCAGCCAGCCCGGGGTCCTCAGAAGGCGCTCGGCCAGCCCTACGGGCCGCGGCTTCGAGAAGAAGAGCCCTTGACCATAGGTGAAGCCCAGGTCCCGGAGGCGCTGCATCTGTTCCTGCGTTTCGATGCCTTCGGCCACCAACCCGAGCCCGAGCGCATCGGTCAGCGTGGCGATGGTGGCGAGAATGTGGTTGCCCCTCGCCTCGAGCATCGACGAAGTCAGCAGGGAGCGGTCTGTCTTCACCGTGTCGATTGGCAGGGCATGCAGCAGGTTCAGCGACGAGTACCCGGTACCGAAGTCATCTACACTCAACCGAACTCCGAGGCGCTTCAGCGACGAGAGCCTCTTGGCCGCGGCCTCGGTGTCGGCCAGCAGGATGTGCTCTGTGATCTCGATTTCCAGGGCGCTCTCCGGAAGACCGAACTCCTCAATGGCCTGTTTGACAGCACTCCGATATTCGGGCGTGAGGACGGTCTCTCGCGAACTATTCACGTGCATGATCAGATTCGCGTGTCTCGCGTGTGCAGCCAGCCAGCAGGATAGCTGCGCCGAGGCCTCGCGAAGGACCCAGGTATCGATATCGCCCAGAAGACCGCGCTCGGCCGCCATGGGGAGAAACTCGTCCGGCATCAGCGTCCCCATCTCTGGGTGATTCCATCGCACCAGCGCCTCGAAGCCCGCAAGGCGACCATCCTTCAGGTCGACGATGGGTTGGTAGTACAACTCCAACTCGTGATTTGGCGCAGCGTAGGCCAGGTCGGTCTCAAGACGGAATCGGCGCTTCACGTCGTCGTGCATGGCTTCCGAAAAGACCACGGCTGTGCCTCGGGCCGTGCGTTTGGCCTCGTGCATGGCGGTGTCTGCGTCGCGGAGCAGGTCGGCCGACTCGCGATATCTGACGTCGCCCATCACGAGTCCGAGAGATGCGGAGCACGGAAGCGCCCTGCCGGAAACCTGAAATGGTCTTGAGAGGACCTCAGACAGTTTGTTGGCCTGCTCCAGGGCGTCGTGCGGCGACCGAACGCCGTGCAGCAGAATGGCGAACTCGTCACCACCGATCCGCGCGACGAGATCGTTTTCGTCTATTTCTGCCGTTATTCGACCAGCCACCTGCTGAAGCAGGGCATCGCCCACCGCGTGCCCCAGCGAGTCATTGATCAGCTTGAACCGGTCGATGTCAATGAACACCAGGGCGAAATTCGACCCGCTGCGGTCCCGCTGCTGGATGGCGTTCGCAATGCGCTCGTCCAACACTTTTCGATTGGGCAGCCGGGTCAGGGAGTCCGAACGTGCCTGAAGACGAAGCTGGCCTTCCAGTTGAACCGTGGGCGTTATGTCGCGCGCCACGACCAGCATCCCGGACGCCTCGCCCGCGCCGTCACGCATGAGGCTCACCACCGCCTCAACATAGACATCCGTCCTGCCATTCAGATCGAGTTTCACCCGCCCCTTCCAGGTCCCGGCGTTTACCAGCCCTTCGATCGCCTCGGCTTCCTGTTCCGGAGCCAGCCAGGAGAACGGGATCAACTCCGACAGCAGCCGGCCCTGCGCCTCCGACTCCGCCAATCCGGCGAGTTTCGTTGCCCCGGAATTCCAGTAGGTGACATGTAGATCCGCGTCGAGAACCACGACTGCGTCCTTGACATGAGCCAGAATATTGGCCTGCATTCCCAACCGCTCGCGGTTTGCGTTCCGCTCACTCACGTCCCGGACCAGCGCCAGCCATCCCAGGGTCTTCCCATCCGGTGCGGGGACACGAACGCGAACCGTTTCGGCGGCGAATCGGGTACCATCGCGACGGATATAGGTAACCTCGGCCAGATACGGCCGCCCTTCGGGAGAAACGAACGGCGCCTCACCGAACAAGAACTCTGCATCCAGTTCCAGGGCTTCCTTGACCGAGTATCCGAAGATCGAAACGAAGGCCGGATTAACGGCAACGATTCCGCGGTCCGCGTTCGCGAACACGGCGGCGTGCGGAATCGAGGCATAGATGGCCTCAAACTCGGCTCTTCGCCTGTCCAACTCGGCAGCTTGACGGTGCTCGGTTGTCACGTCCTCAGCCACGTACGAGAATCGGGCGGCCTCGGCAGAATTGTCGTTGATCAGATTCACCGTGACGTTGAGCCAACGTCCCTTCGACTGCAGTTCAAACCGCACAGGCCTGCGTTCGGAGAGGCACCGGCGACAGGCCCGTTCCCAGTCGGTAATCGAGGGAAGCGCCGCGAACGACTCGCCATCGTTGTCCAGCGACGGAGGCGTCAGAAGCCCCAGAAAATCGATGGCGGCTGCGTTTGCCGAATGATGAATCAGGTGATTCTCCCGGAGTGACAGGATGCCCATCAAGAAAGGAGTACCGTCATAGAACGCGCGGAGGGCGGCGTCCCGTCGTTTCAGCTTGGTGGCATGCCTGTTCTGCTCGGTCACATCGCGGAACATGCCCGCGAGCACTCCTCTACCGTCGTGACCGACACGGGTCACCCTCAGGTCGACCTCAATTTGTTTGCCGTCCGGTCGGGTCAATCTGGTTTGCGCCGCGCCGCCATGCCCCTCAGCGCTTAGAAACTCGGGCAGGAATAATCGAATGTCCTGGCCGACGGGCTCAGTTCCCAGGCCCAGCATGCTGCAGGCCGCCTTGTTCATGGAGAGAATCTTGCCCTCCGGGCTGCACGTGGTGACACCGTCCGCGGCCGCCTCAACGATGTGACGCAGTTGGCCCTCGGCCGCCTGGATTCGCCTCAGGGCAATGGACTGCTCCAGCACTGATCCCGCCCACTGCGCGAGGAGAGCCACAAAGTCGGCGTCAGTTCCCGAGAAGCCGCCGTGTCGGACCTCGGAGTCAGAGAGACTCAACGTACCGACCAGACGCCCCCCCACGTGGATGGGAGCGCCGATGTAGGTCTGGAGGCCGAACGCCTCAAAACAGGGATGACCGGCGTGGGGAGATTTGCCCATGTGCTCGATGGCAACCACCGACTCCTGTCGCGCTGTCAGATCGCAATAGGTTTCTTTGAGCGAGAACACCTGGCCTTGGTAGAGTCCGGAATCGGCGGGCCAATGTTGGACTACCTCGTAGCGGTCGTCCGTGATCCGACTGACAACGCCCGTCGCCAGCCCGAGGAGATTGCAGGCCTCCTCAAGACCCTTCTGAAGTCTATCACCATCTGACCCCCGGAGGGCAGCGAGACGACTCAATAAACCCATCCGCGCGTCCCGACCTTCCAGATCGCGCTCCGCCTGCTGGAGCCTCGAAATGTCTCTGGCGACTCCGTGGAAACCGCGCACCTGGCCATGGTCCAGGAGGAGCTGAACGTGCTGTTGCATCCAGACCCTTCGCCCGTCGCGGGCCTGCGCAGGAAACTCCTTGCAGGTCTGCCCGGTCTCCTTGCGAGATTGCTCGGCGTAGAACCGGAATATCTCTGCCCTCACCTCGGGCTGCACCAGCACCAGGTAGTGCGAGCCGATCAGGCTCTCGGGCGAATACCCCAGGACATCCCGCACCCGTTCGTTGACGTATGTGATGCGGCCCTGGACATCCGTCTGGTAGACGACATCGCCGGACAGGTCGACGAACTGCTCGAACTGCTCCGGCGCGAGATGTATGAGCGATTGGCTCATGCTGGGGGCACGACGTGCCTTTTTGGCGGTTTTGACTCCTTACGGAATCGACCCCCAGCGCCAAATCTTTACCTGGAGAAGAAGTTCTTCAGCAAGCCGGCTCCGAGCCTGGCCACGTCGTCCTTTACATCACCATCACCATCGGCGTCCAGCATTCCCATCAGTCCATCGAGCCCCTTGGTGTTGGCAGCAACCTGCTCTTTCTCACCGGCGAGCATGTCGGCAAGGCTTCCAGCATCCAGGCCTTGGGCCTTCTTGGTCTTGCCGATTGCCGCCATGACGAGAGGAGCCACCATGGCCAGGAGCTTGAGTGCCTGACCCAGGTCGAGGCCCGAAGCCTCAGCGACCGCACCGGCAACAACGCTCTCCTTGCTTCCGAACACGTGCTTCACGATTCCCGCGCCGTTGGCCGCCTTGGAGGCGCCACCGCCGCCGCCACCAAGCATGCCGGCCGCGGCGCCCAGGAGGCCTCCCATGCCGCTCTTGCTGCCTTCCCCACCACCGAACATCGCGATGAGTGAGCCGACGTTGTCGAGCATAGACCCATCGTGATCACTGTCCAGCGCCGAGGCCAGCGAGGCCGCCCCTGAAGGAGTAGCCGCATTGCGGGCGAGTCCGCCGAGAAGGGCCGGGATGGCGGCCTGAACCGCGCGCTGAGTTGCACTTGAATCGGCGCCGATGGCACCGGCGATGCCGTCAAGTTGACTGCCCCCCAACTGGGAGAGCAGCATATCTGTGATCATGGACATTGTATTGGGAGTGTGTGCACCGACAGGTCGGTCAGACCGGTTGCCAGGCCAGGGCGATTTGTTCGATTACTATGTCTGACTTCCGTGGGGGCAGTTCAAGGGTCTCCAGATCCAGGAGATCCACCTCGTACGCGTCCCTCAATTCGTTCAGTTCCTCCTCGAGGCGGGCCTCGAGCTCTGAAAGGTCCTCCGTCAGGACCTGTAATTTTCCTTTGGCGAAGGCTATGTCGTCCTTCTCCTTGCCCGCTCGACTGAACCGGCGCGCGGCGCGAGATACCCCCGAGATGGTACCGCGACTGATGCGCTTTCTGCCAAACAGGGAGCCCAATAGAGTACTCCCCACGTCGAGGACGCTGGCCATGCGCTGCTCTTCGTACTGGGACTCCTCGCGCGATACCCGCTCTTCGGCGGTGGCGATCCGCTTTTCGATCTGACCCATCTTCGTATCGTACCGGTACCGAAGCTTCTCCATGGCCGCATCCCTGATTTCACGGGCCTTGTGGCGAAGTCTCATGCGGAACTCGGCCTCGGTTTCTCCCGGAGTCGAGGTTTCCTTGAGCGGCTTGCATCGCAGCAGCGTAATCGTGGCCTTCCTGTATAAATGGGCCTTGGCCGCCACGCTCCAGGACTTGTAGGAGGCCGCCCGGAGCGCCGCTGCAGGTACGGGTGCGAACTCCACCGCATCGCCGGGATCCGGTATCAGTCTGGCCCGCTCGATCTGGTCAGCCGATTCCCAGGGATTATTCTCCTCCGGGTCCGCGATGAGGGTCACCTCTTTCCAGGCATCCACTTTCCAGCTGGCACGGACATAGTGCAGGCGCGCCTTCAGCAGAAGCCGTGGGGAGACGGCATCCACCGGCACGCCCGGCTCTCCTTCGAGAAAGACCTCCTGGATTTCCCTGGGGACGAACGGCCGCTCCTTGCCGGGCGGGGAGCGCTGCGAGGAGCGCGGGGTGCGCCGCGGGGAGCGCTGAGGTGTGACCGGCGCCGCGACCGAAGACAACGCGGCGGCCCTCTTCCCCGATTTCCCGGACGAATACCCGGCCGATGGCTCCGGCGCGGCAGCGTCGGCGCCCTGGGTGAGCCGGGCCAATTCGCAGGCCTTGTCCAGCGTCAGTGGACCCGCCAAGTAGGAAAGCACCCAGCGGGTGTGGAAGAGAACCGGACCATCCTCGTGCACATTGTGGAGCATGAAGCGCCGCTTCCCGAGACCCGAAAGAATGGCGTCCACCTGCTGTCGGTCAAATCCGCCACCGCCGGAGGCGCCTTCAAGCCCGTCCAGAACGCGCATCTTGTCGCGCTCGGTTTGAAGCCGGCCGAGCATCCAGGTGCCTGTGTTCGAGAGCGCCTTGTAGTCCAGATCTACAGGATTCTGGGTCGCCAGAAGGACGCCGACACCGTATGCCCGGGCCTGCTTGAGTAGCGTCAGCAGTGGCAGCTTCGAGGGCGGGTTGGCCGTGGGCGGCAGATACCCGAAGACCTCGTCCATGTAGAGCAGGGCGCGGAGGCTACCCGTGCCGGACTGTGTCCTCATCCAGGCAACGACCTCGTTCAGGAGTCGTGTCACGAAGAACATCCGCTCGACATCCGACAGGTGCGCCAGATACAGTACCGAATGCCTGGGCTTCCCCTCCGGGCTGTAGAGCAGGTCCGCCACGGAAAGAGGTACCCCCTCGCGCCAACTCTGAAAGCTGGGGCTTGCCAGGAGGTTGTTGAGGGCCATCGCCAGGCCTGCGCGCTCCCGCGAGGGAAAGAAAGACTCCAGATCAATGACACCCACCGAATCGAACGGAGGCTGTTGCACCGTGCGGATGAGGTCCGACAGCGAGAGCTCACGTCCCTCTCCCCACGCCCACGAAAGGATGTTGGAGAGGAAAATGTGCTCCCGAGACTGGATGGGGTCAGGATCAATCCCGAGCAGCGTCAACAGGCTCGAAACCGTCCCCAGGATCTGGGTCCGCTCGGTGTCCGGATCCGAGGCGCCGACGCCAGGGCGTCCCAGAGATCCCAAGAGCGAGATCGGCACTCCCTTGCTGGCGCCGGGCGTGTAGAGCTTGAACTCCACCGCCTCCTTCATCCGGCGAATCCGCTCTCCGTCCTGCCCCCAGGAGGCGATCCCATTCTTCCACAGATCGGCGGTTGAGGCGGCGAATTCGTCCGGAGTCTGCCCCTTTCTGGCTGCCGCACCTTCATCAATCCAAGGACGAAAGTCCTCGGGCCGCATCTCGGGAAACGTCAGCTGCAGGTTGGTCAGGTCTCCCTTCACATCGATAGCGATGGAAGGGATTCCGTCAATCGCAGCCTCCTCCAGCATCCCGACCGCGAGTCCGGTCTTGCCGCTCCCGGTCATCCCTACGATCACGCCATGCGTGGTCAGGTCCTTGGAGTCATACAAGACCGGAGTCTCGGAGGGATCGCCCGCCGGGCCATCAATCTCCCGCCCCAGGTAGAACGCTCCGAGTTTCTCGAAGCCCGTTCCGCCTTCAGCCATTTGTCCTTCCTAGTCGAGCGCCGGGATGCGGATTACCTGACCGGGGTAGATGAGGTCTGGATTCTTGATGACCTCGCGGTTCGCCTCGAAGAGTTCCTTGTACTTCATGGCATCGCCGTACTCGGCCTTCGCAATCTTGGAGAGCGAATCGCCCTTCTGAATGGTGTAGTAGTTGACTGCAACCGGAGCCGGGAAGTTCAGGGCAGAGTCGTCCACACGCTCGATTCCCTTGACGTTGCCGGCAATCAGCGCGGCTTTCTCCTTGCTGGCCTGCGAATCGGCTTCGCCGGAAAGCGTCACGACGCCGTCATCCTCGGTCACTTCAATGCTGATGAGCTGCGCGCCCAACGATTTCTGGAGCAGTTCCTTGATCTCCTCAGACTTGTCGCCGCCCTTGAAAATGTCGGCGCCTACGTTCTTAAGAAAACTGATGAGTCCCATTTCTTTCTTGTATTTATTGGATGCAGATCACAGCAATATAGACGGACAGTTCAATCATCAAAACCGGGGGTTTCCCTTGATCCTGTCCCCGACTGGCCTTGACTTGAGAGACGAGGGCCGGATTAGTCACAAAGCTACAAACAAAGCAGGCCGGACATTGCTGTCCGACCTGCAGGTCCGGGAACGGGCGGTGGGTGTTTCGAGCGTCCTACGCTTCGACGCCGGCTCCAGAGACTACCTCCTCCAAGAGGCTCATTTGACCAGAGACATGGTCCGTGCGATGCGCTGGCCTCCCGCATCAAGGCGGTAGATGTAGAGGCCGCTCGGCAGACGCGACGCATCGAAGGTCACGGAATGACTCCCTGCCGGGAATGCGCCGCTGGCAAGCTGCGCTACCTGGCGACCGAGCACGTCGAACACCGCAAGGTGAACGTCGGACTGTGCCGGTAGGTCAAAGGAGATGGATGTGCTAGGGTTGAACGGGTTGGGGTAGTTCTGACCCAGCGTGTAGGTTTCGGGTGTCTCGCCTTCCGGCGTGGTGTCCGTCGTGGATGCCGAGACCACCTCATACAGGCCGCCGTTCGCTCCGGCATAGACGGCTCCTGTGGGGCTGACGGCCACCACGGAGACTTCTGCGCCGCGGAGGGCCAGCCCGGCAATGCCCGTGGAGGCCGTAACGCTACCCGCAAACTCGGTGGTAGTCAGGACTCCGAAGCCCCAGGTGGCCATGTACAGGGTAGTACCGGCTGCGTCAAAGGCGATGGAGCGAACCTCAGGGTGAGCCTTCACGACAGTGACCGCGTCATCCAGTACGAACGACGAGTCCGAGGCTGCCACGCGTGTCCACGTACCAGTCGTACTGGTGACGTCGTTGAAACGCCACACGCCCTTCGAGGTGGCTGCGTACATCTGGTTAGACGAATTGGGATTCACTTCCAAATCGAACACATAGTTGCCGCCGCCCGTGCCCGTCCAGGGATCGGTGGAAGACCAGGTGGGCACCAACGTGGAGTTGTCGGTAAACTCCAACCATTGTCCGCCGTGATCCTGGCTGTAGTAGACCCCGTAGCCAAACGTCCCGGCGTAGATGGTACCGGCAATCGTCGGGTGCGCCAGTAGAGACCATGGGGTCTGGCTGGATCCACCCGGAAGACGCCCGTTGAAAATCCAGCTGTCGCCGCCGTCCGTGGAGATGAAGATGTTGCCATCGTCTGCCGAAAGGAAGACCACGTTGTCCGCCGGAGACTGCGTGATGGCCTGAACCGTGTGCACGGCCAGCGAATCGAAATCAGACTTGACGTACGGTGTCCAGGTGACGCCCTTGTCATCGCTGTAAAACAGGCCTGTCGCCTCGGTATCCGTCTGCTGACCTCCCGACCCGGAAGCTCCCAGGAGCAGGCGGCTGCCGGCGGCAGGCGCGCCGAACGCTGCGGTGTTGATTTCGACGATGTCATTCACCGTAATCGGATCGGACAATCCTGCTGGATCGGTCCATTTGTTCTTTCCAATCGCGCCGGGGACACTGCGATAGAGGCCGTAGCTGTGCGTACCCACGAGTTGAACTTCGGCACCGCCGTCGTCAACCAGGACGATGGAACGCGCATGTGCGAAGTCGGGGAACGCGATGTTGCTCGTGACCTGCGCGTCCGCCGATGATGCCGTGAGGGTCACCAGCAGGGCGGTCAGGCAGGCTGGGCGCACGAGGCGACCGATGACATTGTAGAAACTGAACATGTTGGGTGCTCCTCCGGCGACGAATCCTTGATGATCTGGGTTGTCGCTTGTAATTGGTCTTGGTCAGCAGTTTCTCTGCCTGTCTCCAGGCAGGGATGATCCGGATGACGCCTTTCACTGGAATCCCGGCTGCGGGCGTCGTTTGTACATCGGTGACGTTCCCGTCGTCGATGGCGCGGCCTGAGGGGGCTGCTCTTCCGAGACGTGGCGACCGGTGGGGCAACCTCGTCAAGGAATGTCACTGCTTGGGTACGGGCGGATTCAGAAAATTCGCGACATGGGAAAACTGCAATCGGTCGGGCGTTGCCACTAATCGGACGCGGCGACCCGTAGGCACCGACAGCAAAACGTCGATTCTGGCGCGTTTTGGGCGAAAATGAAAACGGCCAGACTCCGAATTGGAATCTGGCCATTTCATGTCCGATTTATTGCCTTGAGCGCGAGTCAGCGGTTCGAACTCTGCCGCCGCATGCGGTTCGAGACCGGGACGAGGCTACTTCATCAGCACCATAACACGCTCAGCCCGTCCGCGATCCGTTGTAATCCGGTACAGATAGGCACCGCTCGGCAGGTTTGCCGCATCAAAGCTCACTTCATGTTTACCAGCCGGGAATACCCCGCTGGCCAACGTCGCGACCTGCCGGCCAAGAAGGTCATGGACCGTTACGCTGACCTTGCCGCTCTCAGGCAATCCGAAACCGATGGTCGTCCGCGGATTGAATGGGTTCGGGTAGTTCTGCGACAGTTCCACGGTTGACGGCACCTCTGAGTCGATCGGCTCGACGGCGGTAGCGACACCCGAAAGCGCTATGGCGACCGTTCCACCGGTTGCCGGTGCGGCCCAGAGTTTCGTGCCATCCGGGCTGACCGCCACGATACCAACCTGCTGGTGGCGCAGGGTGACGTCAATCCACGAAGGGAACGTCGAGCGATCGCTCGGCAGCTCGAAAACGCCCCCGCCCCAGGTTGCCACGTACATCGAACCCGTAGCGATGGGAGAGGGATCGACCGGCCCGAAGGCAATCGAGCGAACCTCCTTGAACTTGCCCAGACCAGCGGAGCCGTCGACCCATGTCACGCCCCCGTCCTGAGAGTAGAAAATGCCGAGAGGTGTTCCGGCCCAAAGCGTAGTGGGGCTCAGTTCTGGATCGAACTCCAGATCGAAGATGTGGATCGAACCACCGTGCGGCAGCGCTCCACCGGAGACCTTGATCCAGGATTCTCCATAGTCGTCGCTGCGCCAGACGCCGTCACCAAACGTACCAGCAAAGACCCGGCCGGCGATCGTTGGGTCCGCCGCTAAGGCCCACGGAGTGTGCGATGCACCGCCAGGCAGCCGCCCGGCGAAGTCCCAGAAACCGCCCGCGTTCCGCCAGACCTGGCCATCGTCGGCCGATATGTAAATGGTCCCATCGACGGGCGACACATCCATGGCATGCACGATCGAGAGCGTCGGCCCCCCAAAATCGACCGGGAGCCAGCTGCGACCGCCATCCAGACTCTGCTGCAGGCCACCGTATGCGTAGACAGCCATGTAGGCTGTTCCGCTGGCCGTCACAAGCAGGTCATTCACCACCAGATTGGCGGGCAGCGAGCCGAGTACAGGCGCCCAGCGGTTTCCGATCACACCGGGAATACTCCGGTAGAGGCCCTGGTTGAACGTGCCGGCCAGCGTCTCGGTCTGCCCGAGCGAATTGACGTAGAACGCTACCGCCTGCACAACCGCTCCGGCCGGGAATCTGATCGGATTCTTGAAGGTCAGCGTCACGGAGGACGAGTTGTTGGCCAGGTTCGGATCGGCTGGGCTCTGTGCAGTGATTGAGGCCGTGTTCGACGTCGTCCCAGACCCCGAGCCGGGCACCGAGGCGCTGTAGGAAAGGGTGGCCGTTTCCCCCGGAGCCAGCCCGATGCCGCTCCAGGTGATGGTCGCGCCCGCCCCGCCGGTGCTGCTGAATGCACCTTCGGACAGCAACTCGGCACACACGCACACCAGCGCAGCCGGGAGCACATCGGTCACCTCGATTCCCGAGGCCGTGGCGGCACCGTTGTTTGTGAGCGTCAGCGTGAAGACGACCACGTCGCCCGGGAAGAGATTGGTCGTGCCGGTGGTTTTGGTAAGCGACACGTCGGCCACCGTCGGATCATCAATCTGGGTCTCGATCCCGGCAAAGGTGATATCCTGCCGATTCGTGAAGGACCACGTTCCGTTGCCTCCGACATTCAGCAGGGAAGCGCCCGTTGTCCCAGCCAGTTCGATGTCAAGCACATCACCTGGCGCCACGGTTGGGATGCCTCCCACGATCACAATCGCGTAAACAGGCGAAGGGGTGAGGTTGAACCGGTCACTTCCACTTCCCCCGTTAATCAGCGGGGTCACATTGAGCGATGAGTCCAACGTGGTCATCGTGAAGGTGTCGTCTCCGGCCCCCAGATTCACGACAAGCGTGGATGTGGGATTCCTGAACGTCACCGACTCGGCAAGGTCGGCATCGATGAAGGAGTAATCATTGCCCGCAACGCCATCATCACTCAGAATGACGGTCTCCGTCCCCGCCGTGAACGTAAAGATGCGGTTGGCCGCGAGGAGGTGGTCGGTGATCGGGTCGAGTCCCGTGTAGGTAGCAATCAACGTGCCGTCCACCTCTACGGTACCGTCGGTGGCACTGAAGAAGGTGTGCTCGACGGTGGTCAGGCCCGTACCCCCGGATAGGGTCATGGAGTCAAAACCCAGGCCGCCGTTGAAGGTGATCCCGCCCGCAGGCATGACGGAAAACAGGTTCAGGTCAACCTCCAGGGTATCGTTTCCGGACGTCCCATCTACGACAATGGCCGCGACCAGACTCGGACTACCCCGGTATATCTCGACGCCGTTCTGGGTAATCACCAGTTGGGCCCCGTCGAGGAAGACTCGCGTCGCCGTGGCCGTGCCTGCGCCGCTGAGGTTGCCACGAAGATGTATGGTCGCCGCCGTGGTTGAGTTGCCAAAGGCAGTCTGGGCACTGGCGAAATAGGCTACTGAGCCCGACGGCGCGCTCAGCGCTCCGAGGGCCGGGCTCGTGCTCAGTGCATACGGAAGAAGCAGGGCTTCGTCGATGTTGGCCCGCGAGGCCACATTCAGAACAAAGACCGTCACGCCGGTATAGCTGGCGTGCAGTTCAGTCACCCAACTCATGGCCGCATCCACCGCAACCCCGACTGACATGCCGGAGAACGTGTTGGAGGAGATATCGGCGCCCGAGTCGACGGTCGCCGACTCATCGTCCTGCAGTACGGCAATTCCCACGCCCGTTTGCAGTCCGTAGACATTGTGGAAGCCGTCGGGGAGATCCCACAGCCGGTTGCCCGCGACGACTACCCCGTCGCCCGCATTGACGCCTGTCGTGCTCATCACGAACACACCTGCGCCACCTGAAGTGCCGTTGAAGACGCCAAAGCCGCCCAAATCGTAGATGTCGTTCGAGAGGATCTGCAGGTTGGTGATGTCTCCGCGGTTACCAGGCGTCCCGCCTCCCATCGCCCAGACTCCGTAGCTGAACGAGAAAGAGACCGAGTTGGGATTGGAGCCGCCCATCCCGTGGATAATGTTGTTCTGGACCGTTACACCATCTGATGACCCGAACATGCGGACTCCGGACCATGTCTGGACATTACCCAGGATTTCGAAACCGTTGATGGTCACGCCACTGGAGGCCACGTCGAAGGCTATCGGAAGACCCGAGGCGTCAAGGATGGTCTCCCCTGCGCCTCCAGCCGTCCGAAGGGCGGGCGAGATCCCGCTCTGTGCTCCGTTGAGGGTAACGTCCTTTTCCACCCTCACGGACTCAGCGAAAGTACCAGCGCCGACTTCGATGACATCACCGTCAAAGGAGCGGTCCACGGCCCACTGAATGGTCCGGCAGCGATTCGCGGCGTCGGTACAGAGGTTCAGGGCGTCGGAGCCCGTCGTTGAGACGTACCGCGTCTGATTGACCGGGAAGTAGCCCTTACTGGTGATTCCCACGGCGGGGAAAACCAGGAGGTGCTCATCGTCGCGCGTATTGAATGGCGCCAGAACTCCCTCGTCCACCGTTCCAAGGCCATCCAGCTGCTTTACAAATACGTCCACGCCCGTAAAGACTGCGTTGGCCTCCTCCACCTCGCTGTCCGCAGTCTGCATGACCGCACCGAGCGTCACATTGGTGTAGAAGTTGCCCGCCACGCGGGCTCCGGAATCGATTCGACTGCCGTCGTCGTCTTGCAGAACCGCCACACCGAGTCCCGGCTGAGGCCAGAGCGTGTGGTTGCCATCGGCCAGGTTCTCAAATCTGTTCTGGCTGATGAGCGCGCCCGTCCCGGTGGCGTTCCCGTTCAGACTCATCACGAACACGCCGGCGCCACCCGAAACATTCCCGCTGACCAAAGCGGCCCCACCCAGGTCATAGATATGGTTCCCGATGATCGATAGATTCTCAATCGTCCCCCGACTCGCGGAGCTTCCGTCGCCCAGGGCCCACACACCGTAGGCGTACGAAAACGAGGCCGAATTCGGATTCTCGGCGGCCATTCCGTGGATGAAATTGTTCCGCACATCCACGTTGTCCCGCGTCCCAAACATGCGGACACCTGCCCAGGTGTCACTGTCGCCGAGGATATCGAACCCATCGATCGAAACATCGTCGGCCTGCACGTCGAAGCCAAACGCCAACCCACGCACATCCAGAATCGACTCGGAGCCGTCGCCGGCCGTCCGGGAGGTCGTCGCCAGGCCGGCCCCGGCTCCGTTGATGGTCACCGCTCGGTCCACGACCACGGACTCGGCATAGGTGCCCGCAGCCACGGATATCGTATTCCCGGCAGCAGCCTTGGCCACGCCACCGGAAATTGTCTGGCACGGGGCGAGGGCTGTGGTGCAGGAGGCCGCGTCAGACCCGGACGTACTGACGTAGATATCCTGGCCCGATGCGGGGGTGGCAACGGCGGACAGATACACTACTCCGAGGAGCAGTGCTGCCCGGATGACGAAGACGCTGGCGGGCGCCTCCGTCGGAACGGTTCTGGCAAGCATATGAGTCGCTCACGGCTGCCCTGAGGGGATCTGCTCTCCCTGGCGGGGAAGGCAGCTCAGGCTGTCCGTGAATCTAGTGTGGGTGGTAGACGGATGAGTTTTTCAAATCATGGAACGCAAAAACATCCGTTGTATCTGTCTACGTCTAGAACGCTGCGATTTGCGCGGGATCGCAAAATATTTTTGCGCCTTTCTCGGTGACTATTTTTAACCCGTTGCGGCGCAACGGGATACGCGCGTATTTATTTTCGCCCAAAGCTGCCATTTTCCACACGCGGACTACACCAGCGACTCCGGCGGGTACTCGGCCAAGTCGAAATCGGGCGCCGGGAAAGACGGATTCATGTCCTCCAGCGTGTCGACAATGGTCTGGGCGATGAGCAGGTTGCGATACCAACGGTTTTCAGCCGGTACCACGTACCAGGGAGCCGCCGCCGTACTGGTCCTCTGCAGCGCGACCTCGTAGGCCTCCTGGTAGTCATACCACAGAGCGCGTTCCTCCAGGTCGCCCGGATTGAACTTCCAGTGCTTGTCCGGCCTCTCAAGGCGCCGGCGCAGCCTGGACAACTGGTAGTCTTTGGATATGTGGAGCATGAACTTCACGATCCTGGTCCCCGTGCTGGTCAGGAGTCGCTCGAAGTCATTGATCTGGTCGTAACGGGCCTCAATTACTTCGGGGGACGCCCATCCGTGAACACGTACGATGAGGACGTCCTCGTAATGGGATCGATTGAAGATTCCGATGTACCCTTTCGGCGGGACTTCCTGATGAACCCGCCAGAGGTAGTCACGAGCCAATTCCCTCGAACTCGGTGCCTTGAAGTTGCGGACCCACGTCCCCTGCGGATTGATCCCTTTTGTAACCGCGCGGATTGTGCTGTCTTTTCCGCCCGTGTCCATGGCCTGGAGAACCACCAGCAACGACTGCTTGGATTCGGCATACAGTCGTTCCTGAAGCTCAGCAATTCGCTGCCTGAGCGCCTTCAGACGGTTTCGGACCTCCTTCTTGTTACGCGTGATTCCCTGCGTGTCCGACGGGTCACGGGCGTTCAAACGAAAGGCCTTTCCAGGATCAATGCGGTGTTTTTGTGGCGAAATTTCCATGGGATACGTGCTGGTTACCGGAGGCTTACGGGGGCATCCGAGGCCGATACCTGAACTGAATGTACTCCTGTGCCCCTCGAGGCGTCCGACCCCAACCCGAAGCTAATCCTCCGCAAGGTTCCGATTCAAAGCCTTTCAAGGTGCCCGCTGGTCCGCATGTGACGCTTGGCTGTCACAGCCTCTCCTTATCCTTGGGGTATGGAAAAGAAAGTGACGATCGCCGCGTTTGACGTAGAGACCACCGGGAGGAATCCGCTCGAGGACCAGGTGATCGAGATCTCCGTGGTCTGCAGCAGTGGCACCGATTTTTGGGGAGCATTGGAGGCTGGCAGATCGGCTGAGAGCTATTGCAAACGCGTCCGGCCGGGTGTCGACGTCTCGCCCGGGGCGCAGGCTGTCCATGGCATTTCACAGGCGGACCTGGAGCAGGAGCTTCCTTTTTCGGATTTCGGCGAGGAGATCCATGAGCTCATCATGTCGGCGGACGTCCTGATGGGATACAATGTCTCGTTTGACATCCGATTCCTTGAGCAGGAATTCAAGCGGCTGGGGCTCGAGCTCGACCTGTCGAAGAAGCTCATTGTGGACCCCCTCCGGATCTGGCATTCGATGGAACCGCGCAAGTTGGAAAACGCCTACGAACGATTCGTTGGTGGGGAGTTGGGCGGAGCCCATGCGGCTGATGCCGATACCAAAGCGGTCATGGAAGTGCTCGCCGGCATGAAGAGCGGTTTCAAGTTGGAGTCAGCCACTCCGGAAGAACTGGCAGAGCTGACATCTCCCGACCGCGCTTCGTGGATTGGTTCATCCCGCCACATCCGGTGGGAAGGAGGCCTGATAGTGATCGGCTTTGGCAAATACGAGGGCCGGCCGCTCTACCACGTCGCTCAGGAGGATGCCGACTACATTCGCTGGATCCGCGATTCCGAATTCCCAAAGCACGTCCACAGCCTCTGCAAGGGCGCCGTTTCCGGGATCAGCGAGGAGGAATTCATCGCCAAGATTACCCGCTTCTCGCCGCCACCGCGACCCGATTCTGCCGTTGCCGTCAGTGCTGGAGCCGAGAGCCAACTCGCCTGACCGAGGTTAAGCGGAAGCGCAGAATCCGCGGCCAGCTTGCTGCGTTGTTCTGCGGAATGTCTCGCTCGATTACAAAGCACCTCGCCCTGACAACCGCCCTTCTGTCGGGAGCCGTTCAGGTCTCGGCCCAGGATACCGGCTCGGTGCATGATGACCTCTTGCGCAACCTCAAGGCCAAGACAGTGCTTGAGGTCGAGAGGGTGAGCCAATTCGTGGCATCCCATGACGTCCCAACCTCCGGAACGGCGTCAGGCGCCCGTTTTGAACTCATGCGGGTCGCCCGTGGGCACCCCGTCTATCGGGTCACCCACAATCTTGCAGCTTCCCTGGGAGCCGGCGTCTCAGGGGTCCGCCTGGGCGGTTGGGTTGGTACCAACCTGGAAGGGGCCGGCTTGGTAGTTGGGGTCTGGGATGCTGAAACGGCCCTTCCAGGACACCTTGAATTTGGGTCGCGGATTCGAGTCATCGACACCGCGTCCTCCCCGGCCTCCCACGCAACACACGTCACGGGTACCGTGGGCGCCTCTGGTGTCCGTGAGGAGGCGATGGGGATGGCGCCCGCCGTCCTGATTGACGCCTATGATTGGCAGAACGATCGCGTGGAAATGGCGGCCGCCGGAGCAGACGGCCTCCTGGTCTCGAATCATTCCTACGGGACTTTCGGGGGTTGGGTGCAAGACTTCCGGGGAACTGGACGGTGGACCTGGCTGGGTGACACCGGTGTCAGTCAGACCGAAGACTACCGGTATGGCTTCTACGGTGAGGAAGCTGCCGCCTGGGATGCGATTGCATTCGCTTCTCCAAACCACGTGATCGTCAAGTCGGCCGGCAACGAGCGCGCGGATCGTGGACCGACTCCCGGGACACCCCACGATATCTTCACCGAGACCGGCTGGGCAACCTCTACCGCCCATCGCCCCACCGACGGCGGGCCGGATGGATATGATTCAATCCTGGATGCCGGGCTGGGCAAGAATGTGCTGACTGTCGGGGCGGTGGAGGATCTGACCGGGTTCTTTCCGGAGCCTGAGGATGTCCGAATGACGACTTTCTCAGGTTGGGGCCCGGCCGACGACGGGCGTGTCAAGCCAGACATCGTTGCGAACGGCACCAGTGTCTGGTCCTCGGTAGCTGCGGGTCCGGACGCCTACGCTTACTCCTCCGGGACGTCCATGGCGGCGCCGATTGTGGCCGGCGCCGTGGCCCTGATTCAGGAGGCCTACATGGACCTGTACGGGGTTCCGCCGTCGGCGGCCACGGTTCGAGCGCTGATCATCCACTCGGCGCGAGAGGCGGGACCCGACGTTGGCCCGGATTACCAGTTTGGCTGGGGGCTGATCGATGTGGCGGCTGCCGTCGCTTTCCTCAGGGAGGCCGAGCGGCTGGGGACCCTGATCACTGGCACGCTGGCACCCGGTCAGTCGGTCAGCTATGGGACAGAACTCCTCCCTCAGACAGAACTCAGCGTCACGCTGGTGTGGACTGACCCTCCGGCTCAAGAGCGGCCGATGGCCCTCAACGCGCGAGTCCCGATACTCGTCAATGACCTCGATGTCCGCGTGACAGGCCCGGACGGCATTTTCCTACCGTTCCGACTGGATCCAGACAACCCGCGCGCTGCCGCCACCCGGGGACGCAACGATGTCGACACTGTCGAGCGGGTGAACGAACGACCGCTCCAGGGAGGCTCCTACGACATCCACGTAAGCCTGGCTGCGAGTGCCCTGGGCTCCCAGCGCTTCACGCTCCTTATCGGACCGGCATCCTCTGGCGGGACAGCTGGATCGACCGTGAGCGGACGACTGATGCTCGCCGGGCATCCCGCCGGAGGCGTGAAGGTCGTGGCCGCAGGCAAAGAGGCCATTTCTGCGGCCGATGGGACGTTCCACCTGCCCAGCCTTCCGTCGGGTTCAGTCAGCGTCGTCCCTGAGCCAGGATTCGGATTCCAGCCGGAATCGATCACCCTCGAGTTGCCGACCACCGAGTGGGTGGAGTTCACAGCATCCTCCCTTCTGCGCGCCGACGGCGTCCAACTGTTCTCGAGTCCGAATCTCCTGCGAGAGGGTGAGTGGGAATCTCGTCAGGAGGTGACTTCCACGGCGGCCGGCGGCGTCTATGGGCTCGAGGTTTTCCTGGCCTCCGAGATTGATCTGAACGGCGCCACGGTCAGTCTTGATTATGAGTTCGGCTCCCTTGCACAATCCTACGTGGGCAGTCAGGCCAGCCGATTCCTGGCGCTCCACTCGGGCTGGCGTGCCACACCGGTTTCCGCTGGTCGATTCGTGAAACGGGTCCCGCTGTTCTGGCAGTCACCGGACGCGGCTCCGCAGGCCATCGATGTCCCCTTCCTCGTGTACGACGCGGGAGACCGGCTGGTGGGGGCCGACACCTTGAGGTGGCAGTTGACTCGGGAGGATGACATGGCTCCGATCATCTATACCCGCATCGATGTTGCGGGGAGGGGTCTCGCGCTACCGGGACGGGAAATCATTATCCGGGCGGATGTACTCGATGGGAGTTCGCTTGCCGCCGTGGGCGCCAGAATGATTGACCGGGATTCGGGTAATTTCCTTGCGTACGCCACACTCCATGACGACGGAGTCTGGGCCCGACACGGCGATGCGCTTGCCGGCGATCGGCTCTACAGCACCGTATTCAGCACCGCCCTTGAAGCAGACCTGCGCGTTGATCTGGAGGCCGAGGATGTGCGCGGCAACAAAGTCGTCCAGCCCGGTGCGTGGCACATATCATCGCGGCCATTCGTGCCGGTGCACCGCTATCTGCTTCTGACGTGGTCGCAGACGGATGTGGACACCGATGCCCATCGACGTGCCCTCCAGGAGGCGGGAATCGAGCACGACTATTGGGAGTTCGACGTACGGGGGCAACTTCCGGATTCGCTGCTGTCTCACTACGACGGCATTCTGTGGTCCTGGCACAATCGACTGCTTGATCGTCCTCCGGACCGCAGCCTGTTTGCGGAGGCCCTCAACAGGAAAGTCCCGATGGCCCTCCTTGGGATCAGGATTGATCCGGACAACTGGCTGGCCCCCCTGGTCGGAATCACGCGAACGGGATCAGTCTGGGTAGACCGGGCTGAGGGTGCGCCGGATGACTCGGTCTTTTTCGGGACGGCAACGAGCATCCAGCCTGGGCTTGTCCCAACGTGGCAGGGCGGCTCTCCCGCGTTGCTGTTCGACGGCCACGTAATTGGAGCCCGCAGCGGGTCCACTCTGATATCGGGCCTCTCTCCTCTGCTGTTGCCAGAGGAAAGTCGGCCGGAGTTCCTGCGAAAGACGCTGTACGCAATAACGGGAGACCAGAGCCTTTCGACGCCTTCAACATCCATCGAGCCAAGCGCACCTCCGGCCACCTTCGGATTGAGGATCCCGTACCCCAATCCCGCCAGCACCGCGGCCCTTCTGGGATTCAATCTGGCCTTGCCCGGCCCGGTACGGCTCGACGCCTATGATGTCCTTGGCCGCAAGGTGGCCAGCATCTGGGACGGCTATCTGGATGTGGGCGCGCACGAGCACACGTGGGACCTGGAGCACCTGCCTGCCGGCGTGTATTTCGTGGTACTGTCTGCAGGCGGCCAAACAGAAACGACCCACCTTGTCGTGACGCGGGAGTAGAGCTTCCCCAAGAATCCTGACCAAAGATGGACCGAACGCGCTGCTGTACGCTACAGAATCGACACACTCTTGTAGCGACTCCGACTAACCTGTGGCGCGCGCGCTGGGTATACTTCTCCAAACAAAGCCGGTCCTCGCGGACTACAGCAGCACATGAAACGGTTTACAGCTTCCCTGATGATCGCCCTGTTCCTGGGCACGCTCACGGCGGGGTCTGCACTGGCGCAGCGGCAGCGTCGGATGAGTCCTGAGCAGATGAAGGAGCGGATGACGGCTCAGATTGATGAGACCATAGCGGGTCTTGCGCTGACCGGTGACCGCGCCGAGACCGTCAAACTCCTCCTCACGAATCAGGCCGAGAAACGCATCGCTCTTCAGACCGGGGCCAGGCCCCGCGGTGGCCAGGCCGGCAACGAAGATCGTCGGGCTGCTATGACCGCCATGCGCGAGCAGATGGGAGCACTCGATGAAGAAACCCTTGCTCTCCTCGGGGACGTTCTCTCGGAAGAGGAGCTGGTCAAGTACGCGGAAATCGTACAGGCCCAGCGACCGGGTCGCCGCCGCGGCAACCCAAATACGCAATAGCACCGACCTTCAGGAGCTAAGCCGTAGCCGTCACCGCGATACGCTGACGGCTACGGAGGCCCCCGGAGCGCCTGTCGATTCGTCCACGACGAAGTAGAGGCCGGGAGCGACGGGTTGGCCGGACCCCGTCCGGAGGTCCCAGTACTTCGCCGTCAGAGTTCGAATGCGGCGGCCCAGTATGTCGTAGACGCCAAGGCTCAGGACAGCTGGTTCCGCATCCCTGGCCCCGGAAGTCTGGACGAACGAAACTCCAGCCGCCGTCGGATTGGGATAGGCCGTCAAGGTGTTTCGGTTTGGCCGGCGCGCCTCTGTCTCGATGGCGACGGATGCGCCGATCTCCAGAACAGTCTCAGCCATCACCTCGGGGGCGTTTGGCACCGCTGCGTACATGGCACGAAATCGATCGACTTCGTCGGTCTGATTGGACAGGAGGTCTTCTGCATACCGCGGACTGACGCTCTGGTACAGGAGCCTGACCTCAAGAAGATGAGCCTGGTCCGTGGCGCCGATGCGGTAGGTCACTCGGTCAGCGCCCGTCCCCTCAATTCCTCCCTGTCGATTGAAGTCAGGATCCGCGCCGGCCGCTCCGATCACGGGAGTATCACCCGCCCGCGGACCCGACGAGACCCAACCCTGAGGAGGAATGCGGTTGTCCTTGAGATAGCGTGACGCCCGGAGCAGTCCGTGCGTTGGATCGCCCTCTGGTGTGCCCAGAATGGACTGGTACACCTGTGCGTCGGCGCCTGATCTGATGACCTCCAGATGGGGCGAGAACGAGGCCGGCCGGGCATCCAACTGACCCGTCTCGGGACTCCACGCTCCGGAGTGAAATACGGTACTTCCGGAGACATCGGTGAGCTTCACCTCCAGCCACATACGCCTCGATGGATATCCGGTGGGCAGCTTGTGTCCGGACCAATTCTGAACGCTGACTCCTACCGTAAGGGTGTCGCCATCCCAGAGAGGCGTGGCCTCGACAGTCGCCGCCGAGGCAAGCACCCTCCTGGTGCGCGCAATGGTCGAATCGAAGTGGACGGCCTCGGCCGCAACGCCGAGGGCCTCGGCGTTGTCTCTGAGCATGGTCAGCATGTACGCGTTCCCACCCACAAACTCGTGCCGATAGAACGGTTCACGGGCGTCCAGTCCCCGCGGCGTGTTCGCGATGGGTACCGGGACCGGTTCCACGGGCATGTGGCAGGTCTGACACTGGATGTCTGCGGCCGGGAATATGGAATTGAGCCACTCCAGATAGGGAGTCTGCTCGGGAAGCCTTCCGGTCACCGCGCCGGTTTCGTCAACCGAATTGGTAAACAAGGTGTGGCAGGTGGCACAGAGGGCGGAGCTGTTGATGTGCTCCCCGTACACGGGCTCGTAGCCGCTCATCGCGAGCATGGGCCAGCCAATGGGGTCGGTATAGGGACCGTATATGGTCTGGTCGTGACTGACCTCGAAGCCGCCGGAGAAGCTCACTTCCTGTCCGAGGTTGTCAGGCTTGATCTGGTGGCAGACCGTGCAGCTGACACCATCGAGCGCCAGTGGATCCGATCGCATGTCATCCATGGAATACCAGGTGCCTCCGGCCTCGCGCGCTTCGAGGCGGCCCATGGGGGCGTGGCACGTGGTGCACTTGTCTTCGATGGCCTCTGCCAGACCAGGGTTGGCCGCGACCTCAGCGCTTACCTTGGCTTGCCACAGCGGATCCTTGGCCGCGTTCGCCATCATGGTGCTTCTCCAGAATGTAGGCGGCGACACGTCGCCGCGGTTCTGCCCTCTGAGGGCGGCCGGGTCCGCGGGATCGGGCGTGTGGCAGGCCGCACAGTTTCCAGAGCCTGAGAACAGGTGCCCCTGATTCCGCGGCAGCTCCGCGGAGCGGTGACCGACTGCCAGGACCGCCCCGACAACGAGCGGCAAGAGGAGAAGTCTGAGCGGGCTGTTCAACTCGTGTGAGATGGCCGTGGGACGTACTCCGATGGTATCGACCACCCGGCACCCGACAAAAGGCCAACCTACCTGGACGGACCGGGAGGTTCCGCGGGCTCGTCCTGGTGCCCGCCGTCCCCACCGTCACCGCCGTGCCCACCGTCACCGCCAAATGGCAACTGCGGCACGGGAACGATGTCGATCGCGGACATCTTCCGGGGCAGGGCATCGACTGGCTCGACAGCGGGCACCTCCTTGGTCGATCCGCTCCCCAACTCCTTGAACCGGCGTGCGGACACCAGGACGCGGGACTCCAGCGTGCCGACGGCCTTGTTGTAGTTGCCGATGGCCGTATTCAGACCCGTTCCCACCCTGGAGAAGTGCTCGGCGAGGTGGCAGATGCGGTCATAGAGCTCCTGGCCCAGGCTGCTGATCTGGCGCGCATTCTCCGCAATCTGCTCCTGTCGCCAGCCGTAAGCCACCGCCCGCAGCAGCGCGATCAGCGTCATCGGCGTGGCAACGATCACGTTGCTGTCGATCCCGTACTCAAAGAGCCCCGGGTCCGTCTGCAGCGCGGCGTAGTAGAACGACTCGCCCGGGAGAAAGAGCACCACCATGTCCGGGGTGGTATCGAACTGGTCGTGGTAGGCCTTCGCCCCAAGCTTTCGGATGTGCTCCTTCAGCTGGGAGACGTGCCTCAAGGCCTCGCGGCGCCGGGTCTCTTCATCTTCGGCCTCGATGGTCTTGAGATATGCCTCCAGCGGCACCTTCGCATCGACGACAATGATCCGGTCGCCGGGGAGTTTGACCACGAGGTCGGGACGCAGCCGCCCCTCGGAGGTCCGCACCGTGGGTTGCTCCTGGAAATCGCAGTAGGACACCATCCCGGCCATCTCAACCACGCGGCGTAGCTGGACCTCACCCCATCTCCCCCGCACGTCGGGGCGTCTCAGGGCGGTGACGAGGTTGGCCGCCTCTTTCTGCAGCTTCGCCTGGGACTCCGAGAGGGACTTGACCTGCTCGCGCAGCGCAGAGTAGGAGTCCGTGCGGTCCTTTTCCACGGCCGCCAACTGCTGTTGGACTGCTTCGAGCGACTTCCCGAGGGGGTCCACGAGTTGTTGAATCTTGAGCCGACCATGCTCACCGCGTTCGTCCGCCTTGGACACCAGCTTGTCGAACTGGCTGCGAGCCAGTTCCATGAACGTCTTGTTGTTCTCGTCCAGTGCCTTGCGGGAAAGCGCGTCGATCTGCATGATCCACTGTTCCTGTGCCTGGGTCAACGCATTGATTTTCTCCTCGTCCACTCTCCTTTCCACATTGCGAGCGGTGCGCTCAGCAGACAACAGGCGTTCGGATTCGCTGTGGGCGCCGCGGAGATTTTCCAACTCAACGCGGAGGTATTCCAACTGAGACGAGCGCTCCCCGAGGCTGGCGGACAGGGCGTGTACCCTTGTCCTGACAATGAGCCATGACATCACCGCGCCTACTGCGATGCCGATAGCTCCGATTAGAAGTGTGCCGGTTTCCAAGACTCAACTTGCCCGATTACGTGCCCGTACCGATAGGGTAACGACCGGGAGTGTCACCTAATTGTCATACCCACTGGGATTAAAACATCCAGGCAGCCCTGGGCACGCTGAGACTACCGGCCGTAGAGGAACAGGAGCATGTCCGGGAACCGCGCCGACCACGCCAATTCATGGTGACCAGCCCCCTCAGCGATCTCCAGATGCACCTCGGTGTCATCGGACCGACTCTCGATCTCCCGAGCCAGCGATCGGGCACCAGACACCATCCCGGCACCCTCCTCGTTACCGACGTCCACCCAGACCCGGGAGGATATCCCGGTGGATTCCCGGACCAGGGCGAGGATTGACTCCCCATCCCACCACACCGAGGGCGATGCGGCCAGAACGGCCTCGAAAACGTCTGGCCGGACAAGCCCGGCATAGATCGATATCAATCCACCGAGCGACGAGCCGCCCACTGCGGAGCGAGACGGGACGGTGCGGTACTCGGCATCGATGAACGGCTTGAGTTCCTCCACCAGAAAGCGGACGTAGTCTCGACCCCTTCCGCCCGGGGTCTCGGCTCCAGAGACGGACCTCGCCGTGGGGGTGTATTCACTGATCCGGGCCGGCGTGGCCTCAATCCCAACAATGATGATCGGCTCAATCGCACGCTTGGCAATGAGGGCTTCGGCGGTCTCATCGGCACCCCATTCAAACCCGCTGGCCCGGCTGTCGAAGATGGCCTGCCCATCCTGCAGATACAGGACGGGATAACGATCCCCCGAATCAGCATAGTTCGGCGGCAGATATACCCACACGTCCCGAGCGTGGTCCAGGAAGGCGGATTCGATTCCCGAATGTGCCTTCACGGTCCCGGTGAGTCGGATTGTGGCGTCTGGGGGCGGCTCGTTGAAGGCCCGTCTAACCCTCTCACCAGCCACCGTTCGAGCGACGAGGCGATCTCTTCCGACCTCCCAGCCATCTGAAGGCACGGCCCGCTCCACCTTGAACTTGTAGCGAGCCGGCTCGCGGCTCACGGGAAGGGCTACCCTCGCGGTGAAGACCGAATCGCCGTCCGGATCCTCGGCGATCAAGGTCGCGCTCCAACTCAGGGGTGAAACTGATCCGCGAACCCCAACGGTGTCGGAGTCGGGCGTGAATCGCCCCGCAGCGATCTCCTGCGACATATCGACTTCAAACGTGGTCAAACCCCCATCGTCGGAGGTAGAACAGGCCGAAGCCAAGAACAGGAAAAAGAGGGGGTGTCGCATCAGGAACAACTGGCGCTGAGTCAGCCCCGAAATTAGAGAATGCCGCCCAGCAAAAAGTGCTGGGCGGCATTCTCAAGGTCAAGTGACAAACCAGGCATCGGACCCCTCTTCCGATGCCCGGCGCGACACTCATCCTGAGTTGTGAGACAGTTCCGGTGTCTCAGCGGTGTCTCGCGAGTGTCTCAAATGAGACACCCCTTCTGACACCTACTTGAGTGCAACACACGTAGAAGTCGTGTTACCCGGAGCATTCGTGACGCAGTCTGATGAGGATATGCGCTTCAATACCTCTTCGTATCCAAGCCCAGGCTCCCTGGCCAGAACCGCGGCGGCTGCCCCAGTTACATGGGGGACTGCAAAGGATGTACCCGAACCCAGCAGGAGGACGATTTTCTTTTTATAAATCTTCCCCAATGAGAGAATATCTTCGCCTGGAGCCAGGATATCGACCTTCGGACCACGATTGGAGAAGGACGAATGCTCGTTGTCAGGTCCGTGAGATCCGACGGTGATGACCCCCCTGGCGTGTGCCGGAGTCACCTTGTTGGCGTTCAATCCATCATTTCCGGCAGAGACAACAACGATGACCCCAGCGTCGCTGGCCTCCGTCAGGGCCTCGTCCAGGGCGGTTTCCCAGGTCACTCCGATGTAGGCACCGAAGCTCAGCGACATGATGACCGGCGTGGCCGGATCGGCCTCCTTGCGCTCAATAATGGTGTTTATGGCATCGATTGCCACAGACATCGAAGTCATGCCGAACTTGTTGAGGACGACCATATTGTGGACCGAGACACCGGGCGCGACGCCGAGTACGCCGGTATCGTTGTCCAGCGCGGCAGCCGTGCCCGCGATGTGGTAGCCGTGGGTAAAGACATCGGAGCCTGTCTTCTTGATGAACTCGATTTCCTCCACCAGATTGACGTCGTCCTCGTTGACACGGGTGTCGAGTATGTACAGGTGCACACCAGAGAGTTGAGCCTCCGAAAGATCGGCCAGTGGCGCTCCGATGTGAGGGACACCCCAAGGGATCGTTTGATTGCCCCCTGCCGGAGACATGCTTACGCTCTCCGCCTGAACCCTCAAATCTGGCTCAATTTGGAAGATTTCGGGCTGCGAGAGCAGCTGGCTCAAGGCGGGCATGATGATGTCCTGCCCGGGAAGAAGCCCGAATGTGCTCTGGATTTCCGCCTTGTCCAACTGGACCGCAGCGGCAAGCTCGGTGACGTCACCGGAGAGGCTGTGGCGACGCAGAAAACCGTGTCTGCGCAGGAAACCGTGGCGTCTCAGGAAGCCATCGGCATCGCCCTTCGGCTCCAGAAACTTGATGATTATCCGGATCTCGTCTGGATCGTCTTTCCCGGCTGGCGTTGTCAGCGCGGTCTGCGTCAGGAGGTGGCCGTTTATCAGCTTGGCGTCGCCGAGAACCTGCTCTTCAAGCTCCATCGGTACAAACTCCGGTGCCGAGATCGGCTCCAGACATCCGGATAATGGGATCAAAGAACCAATCAGCACGCAAGTGGAAGCAATGCGGTTCATACCAGGGTGGGGTCTGGTTGGGGGTTGTGGGGGGCCACATCGTCTACAAATGCGGTGCCAAATCAAGATACCCGTTTTTTACGAGTCAAGCCCGTCCTTTCAGTGCAGGTGTCGCTTTTTCAGTAACTTAGATCCCGTTACCTCCGATGAACAGGTCTTTTTTATTGCTCACAGACAGATTTTTATACGTATCCATGTTTATCGGTAAGGTTTTTGAGTCCCGTGTGCGCACCCACCGCGCTCCCCCATGCTTGCAATTCTTCTAGTCGCCGGCCTCATAGCCGCGGCTCCCTTCGCTGAGCCCTCTTCTATTGACCCTGGCAAAACCATGAGCCAGCGGGTCGTGGACCACTGGACCGTTGAGGACGGCCTGCCTCAAAACACGATTACCTCCATCGTGCAAACCGGTGACGGTTACCTGTGGTTGGGGACCGAGCAGGGGCTGGTCCGCTACAACGGCCTCCAATTCGTTGTGATTGATCTGGAGCCGGTGTCATCGTCAATTGAGGTGATTTCGCTCGCGCAGGACGCCGACGGACGCTTGTGGGTCGGCACTCTGGCTGGAGTCGTGATTGTAAATGGCGGCACTCGGGCTGCCTTGCCGCACCTGCCACCTTCTGCTCGGGTGGAAGCCCTGGCGAGGGACGGCTCCGGTGGTATGCTTGTGGGTACATGGGCTACCGGTCTTTTTCGCTGCACGGTGGACGCCTGCAGCCGCATGGACGACTCGCGCGCGGGATCGCTTGGCCGAATTCAGAGCATCGTACGTGTTGCTTCCGCAACATGGGTGGGCACGGACACCGGGCTCTTTTCGCTGGTCGGCGATGAGGTCCTCCCCCGAGTCCCGGACCTGTCCGTCTCCTCCATGGTTTCCCCGGATGGCGAGACCATCGTGGTCGGTTTCCGAAATGGAAAGGTGGGCGTACTCGGGGCGGACCACGAGTTTGAACTTGTATCCGAGCCCGGACTCTGGCCGAATGAGAGGATCTGGAGCATGATGGCCGACAAACACGGATCCATCTGGTTTGGCATGGAGAATCAGCGCCTCTTTCGTCAGACCCCCAGCGGGCTGGATGTTTTTGGCGAGGCAGCGGGCCTGGAGGGTACTCGCGTCCTGTCGATCTATGAGGACCGGGAAGCAAGCGTCTGGGTCGGGACAGAGGGAGGCGGCCTTCTCCGATTCAGGACTGGCGCCATCACGACCTTGGACGAGGCGGCGGGACTATCCAATGGTTATGTCACCACGGTACTCGAACTCCGGGACAAGTCCGTCCTCGCCGGTACGTTCGGCGGCGGCGTTCACCGGGTGGATCCGCATGCACTGACGGCCGAGTCCATCTTTCCGTCACTCCCCAGCAAGAACGTAACGGGCCTCCTTGAAGATGATGAAGGTCGGGTCTGGGTTGCGACCATCGATGAGGGCCTGTTCAGCATGGCCGGGACCCGAGCTCTCCCGACGGCCGGACTTCCATCCAGCGCGGTCTACGCGCTCAGGCCCGGTGCAGGAAACAGCATTTGGGTCGGTACCGATGCCGGACTGGCCGAAATAACGCCATCCGGCGTCCAGGTCTACACCACGGCGGATGGTCTGGGTTCGGACTCTATCGTGGACGTGGAGGCCAGCCAACCTGGCATCGTCTGGGTGGCCACCTACGGCGGTGGCCTTACCCGACTTAGCCGGAACAGGCCGCCCGTAACGTACACCACAGAAGACGGCCTGGGCAGTGATCTGGTCAGCGCACTCCATCTGGACGCCGACGGCACGCTCTGGATCGGCACCCTTGGCGGAGGTCTCTCCTTCCTCCGGGACGATGTCATTTCGACGGTTTCCGTTCGCGATGGGCTCTTCGACCGCACCATCTTCCAGATTCTTGAGGATGGCCTCGGAAACCTGTGGATGGGTTCCAATCGCGGAATCAGCCGAGTTTCGAAGCAGGATGTGCTGACCTATGAGGCCGGCACGAGCGCACCCATTCCCTTTGCCTCTTTTGGCACCGACGATGGACTCAAGTCGCCGGAAATCAATGGGGGTGCTCAACCCGCGGGCTGGAAAAGCTCCGACGGCCGCCTCTGGTTTCCAACCATTTCCGGAGTCGCAGTTCTGGATCCGGCGGACCTGCGCCGAAATACCGTGCCACCGCCCGTCGTGATCGAGCAGATCGAAGCCGATGGGGTCCCGATTCCCGTGGCAATCGAGCAGGTAGAAGCGAACGGCATCCCGATGCGCTTCGCGGAGGATGTCGAGTTTCCCGCGGGGACCCGGCGAATCGAGTTCAAGTTCGCCGCTCTCAGCCTGATTGACGCGTCGGCGATCACCTATCGATATCGTCTAAGAGGTGCGGAGACGGCCTGGTCCTCTCCCATCGGAGGCAACACGGCCTCCTATACGTTCATCGAGCCTGGTGAGTACACGTTCCAGGTGATCGCCGCCAACAACGATGGCGTCTGGAACGAAGAGGGCATCTCGCTGGCGTTCAACCTCAAGCCCTATTTCTACCAGACCTCGTGGTTCTGGATGCTGCTGGCCTCGACCTTCTTCCTGGCGGGAGCCTGGGCACTGCGGGTCCGGACGCGCCAGCTGCAGCATCAGCGGGAGCAGCTCGAGAGGATGGTGGATGCCCGAACTCGTGATGTGATGGCTGCCAAGGACCAGATCCAGGCCCAGTCGGACGCGTTGCGTGCCTCTCTCCGGGAAAAGGACGTGTTGCTGCGCGAGGTGCATCACCGGGTCAAGAACAATCTCCAGATGATCTCGAGCCTGCTCCAGCTTCAGTCTCGCCAAGTTGAATCCCCCGCGACCAAGTTGCTTTTTGATGAGTGCAGAAACAGGATATACTCCTTCTCCATGGTTCACGAAAGGCTCTATCGGGCGAAGGACATCGCGCATTTTGATTTCGTGGACTACCTGACCGGACTTTCTGAACAACTGGTCCGCTCGGCCGGTGATGATGGAGCGGACATTCGGCTCACGGTCAGCGTCGAGCCCGGCGCAATGGACGTCGACCGTGCGATTTCGTGCGGACTGATCGTGACCGAGTTCGTCACGAATGCCCTTCGCCACGCCTTCCACTCGAAGCCCGATGGCACCATTTCGGTCACCTTCTCGCGCAAAGACGAGATGGGAGTTCTTACGGTTCTGGATGACGGCTGCGGAATACCGGATCTCGGTGCGCGGGCCAACCGCGATGGCCTGGGCCTTCGGCTGGTCGATGCACTCGTGTCGCGATTGCGGGGAGACCTAGTTGCCACACAGCGGCCGAAGGGCGGCACCAGGTGCCAGGTCTTATTCCCCTTGGGCTCCGAATTACACAAGCTAACAACGCCCCAACGGGTAGCCGCTCTATGAGCATGCGCAATCGTGTGATGATTGCTGAGGACGAGGTCTTCACGGCCCTCGAACTCCAATTTCACCTCGAACAATTGGGTTACGAGGTGGTGGATCTGGTTTCCTCCGGTGAGCAGGCTGTCAAGCGGGCCATCGCCTTGAAGCCGGACTTGCTCATGATGGACGTCCGTCTCGAAGGCGAGGTGGATGGCATCGATGCCTTCAGGGCGATCCGGAAAGAGCATGACGTCCCGGTCATTTTCCTGACAGCCTTTGGCGACGAAGAAACCATCAGTCGTGCCAAGGAGTCTGGCGCCTTCGGCTATATCCTGAAGCCCTTCAAGGAGCGTGAGCTGCGGGCCATGATCGAAGTGTCGCTCAATCGACACGAACGCCTTCACGACCTGCAGAAGAGTCACGATGACCTGCAGGAAATCCTGGACGGCCTGCGTCTCGGCACCGCCATGACGGACGGCTCGGGGCGGATCACCTTTATCAGTCGCGTTGCCTGTCGCCTGCTGGGGATGTCGGAGGAGACCGCTCAAGGCGGGATGTGGTACCACATCTTCCCGTTCAATGAAGCGACCCTGAACTCGCTGCGGTCGATCGCCGCCGAACCGGACACCGCCCCTGCGGAGAAGATCACAACCACGGTCACGCACCGCAACGGAAGATCCTACTACATGGAGATCGAGGTCCAGCCGGACCCGAGAAACAGCCTCCGACGAATCTTTGTCTTCTACGATGTCACGGAAGTACATGACCTTCGCCGGCAGCTGAATCAGGATTCGCATTATCACGACCTGATTGGCGAAAGCGCCAGCATGAGGACCGTCTTCTCGCAGATCCAGGCTGTGGCCGTGCTGGACACGACTGTTCTGATTGAGGGCGAAACCGGAACCGGAAAAGAACTGGTCGCGCGAGCCATTCACCGGGCCAGCCACCGGTCCTCGGAGCCATTCGTCGCGGTCAACTGCGCGGCTCTCACCGAGTCGCTCGCCGCGAGTCAGCTTTTTGGTCACAAGAAGGGCTCCTTCACTGGAGCTGTCAGCGATGAGCGCGGGTTTTTCGGAGCCGCGAACGGTGGCACCCTGTTTCTGGACGAGATCGGCGACATTCCTCTGGACGTGCAGGTGAACCTGCTTCGTGTTCTTGAAGAAAGGACCGTAACCCGGGTAGGTGAGACGCACCCACGAAAGGTGGACGTCAGAATCGTTGCCGCATCGCACCGAAGCCTTCCCGAAGAGGTTGAGGCCGGGCGATTCCGGGCCGACCTTCTTTACCGCATTCGCGTGGCACGTGTAGACCTGCCGACTCTCCGGGAGCGGACCGGAGACATCCCTATTCTGGTTCAGAGCTTCCTCTCGAAGTTCTGCACGCGGATCGGCAAGGACGTGAGCGACATCAGCTCATCGGCCATGCGCGCGATGATCGACTATCCGTGGCCCGGAAACGTTCGAGAACTCCGCAACACGGTGGAGTACGCCGTGATACGCTGCAACGGCTCGGTGATCCAGCCCGCGGACCTCCCTCCGGAGGTTCGTAATGCGGCCACGGTCACTCCCGTGGTCATCGGCTCCTCCCGAAAGGAGCGCCTCGTTGCTGCCTTGAACCACACCAACGGCAACCGAAAAGCGGCCGCCGAACTCCTCGGAATCAGCCGCGCCACCTTGTATCGCCGACTGGCCGAAACCGGCATCGAGTGATTGGCCGCGCCGCGGGGTCGTGTCTTATGAACAGACACATGAGACACCATTGAAACACTTCACCGGGTCGAGGGAACGTGGTCCGGCATCAGCCGGTCCATTTCAGGTGTTTCGGATTGATTGGCATGGTATTCGCGGAGCCTCTCGGCGTTACCCCGTGTCTTTCCACTACACCCCCCCATCATGTTCAACGCGGTCCCCCACCCCGCGGATGAAGGTTTTGTGGCTGTTCAGGAGACGTACTCTCGAACATTCATTTGCAGTACCGGATTCCCGGCGCCCAAGCACCCTCGCAAGCGCAACAACAAGTCCCGTGTCACCGTGTCTGGCAGGGATCGACAGCCGGAGCCAAATCGGGCATTGATGCACACCGATGACGCCCGAACGAGTTCCTCTACCGGCAGCTGCGACCTGCCTCCAATCGTCGCCGTCGTAGGAGCGAACGCGACGAGTCGCGAGCACTCCCTTACCACCCGGATCGCGGACTGCATTGCCAACCAGGGTCTGCGCGTGGCCGTCTCCCGACTGACCGGCGGCCGGAGGACCGTTTTCCGGGAATCCTGCAACTGGATTTCCGCGCGTGACCTCTCCGACTATGGTTACGTGACCACCCAGTCCTGCGACCCGCGAGAACTGTCACGCCTTTTTGCAGTCCAGATGGACGACATCTCTACCTACGCGCCGGACGTCGTGGTGGTCGAACTCTGCGGCACCCTCTGGAGACAGGACGTTCGCTCCATGGTTTCGCTCATTGGCCAGAGCAGCGCGCCCAGCACTTCCATTCTCTCGGCCACAGATCCAGGAGCGGCCGCTCTCGGCATTGAGATGGTCACCAACACGGGGCTCCGGGTCGGTGCCGTCTGGACTCCACGCGCGGACCCGTCTGTGCTTCGGAGGGATCGGCGCATCAAGGCGGCAGGAGTCCCTGTGTGCGGGCGGGGGGACATGGCCTGTGCCACGCGTGCTCTCATGGCCCAGTTGAAGACCCGCTGGGTACCGCTGGACAATGGACTCTTTGATCGCCCCTACTCAGAAATCCCCTTCGCCGCCTGACGACTGATACTGTTTTGGCGACCGATTCCGTTTTACAAGACTGCGTCCCGCATTCACCTCCTTCCGACGGGACGCATCCGGGTGGCTAGTGGGTGGCCGATCCGGACTACACCAGAGCTCGATTGCAACAGCAGTCGGGCTCTGCTTGTACCTACCTTGCAATAACGGACATTCAACTGTCCTGCCAGATCCGTCAACTCCCTGAAATCCTCGCCGCCCGAGTCAGGCCGTCCGCCGATTGCAGGATCTTCCCTTTCAACCGATCCGGATAGGTCGGAGGAAGCTGGCCAAGAAAGGCCTCGACAGCATCGGCCGCCGATTGGGTCTGGTGGCCACCCAGGACGGCATCCAGCCATCGCTTGGGAAAAAAGATGTCGCCCGTCTCCTGAATCTCGAGTACGAGATTCAGCGAAGGCCGAATAAGCGGCTCCGCTTGTTGAGCGCGCAGCGGGTGATTCAAGTAGCGGACTCCTTCCAGAACCCATGATTCCTGCGCCCGATTCTCGAGGTCCCGGAGGTTCTGAAACCACGTGTTCCGCCGCTCCGCATCGGACGACAGCGGATCCAGGAGTGCCTCGAACCGAGCGTGGCGATCGGGATCCTCTATTCGATCCCATTGGGCGGCGAGAATCGAATCCGCGTTCGCCACCCCTCGGACAGCCAGTTCCAGCGCCATCTCCGCTTCATCCCATTCAGACAGGTTGACGCCGGCGTCCTCTCTGCCACTCCAGAATCGCTCCAACTGGCGAACACCCTCCGGAGTCTGAACCACGTCCAGCCAGGCCTTGAAGAAGCCGTAGCGCTCCCGAGCGCCCGCTGCGCCGTCCATGGCGGCCAGATACAGACTCTCCAGCTGGGCCGCGCGCAGCAACCGATCAGCCGGCGTCAGAAACCTCCAGTACGCCGACCGCAGGTAGCCGGAAACCCGATCCCTGATGAGCTCGATCGACTCGGTCGAAACGGCGAATTGGGCCTCCTGCATGAATGCAGCGACTTCGACCTCCTGGTTGAGCAGGGCTTCCCACAGCGTGATCCACGCCGCGCCACGATCCACCGGGTCCGGAATCCGGTTCACCGATTCCAGAAGGCCGTGCAGGTGAGGCTCGGGGACGTGATACGCCGCGTAGCCTTCGCCGGCCCGGTTCGGCAGGATGAATCGGGCCTCTGGCGGGATCGCCCCTCCCGGCTCCACGTCGGTCAATGCCAGGGCGTGTCCCTCTTCGGGCCGGGTGTCGTGGACCAGGGAAGCATCATCCCCCGAAGGCCCCCCATAGCTGATGCGGTGGGCCTGTGGCCAGGTTAGCCCGCGGCCCCTGGTATCCCGCTCCTCCATCCCGAGGCGACCGTCGGCGACGGAAAGCCGCACGTCCGGCATGCCGGCCTCCTCGACCCACGACCGACTCCAGGCGACGAGATCGCGCTCTGAGCGGGCATCGAGGATCGCGATCAGGTCGGGCCACGTGGCATTGTCGAACGCAAACCGGCGTATGTACTCGCGCATCCCTTCGCGGAACTGGTCCTTCCCGACAAGTGCCTCCAGCTTTCGCATCACGATGGGGGCCTTCTGATAGATGATGGCCCCATAGAGGGAGCCCGCGTCATTCAGGTTGTCCAGTCCCTGTCGGATGGAGTTGGCACCAGGAGTTCGGTCCACCGCGTACGCCGAGGGATAATGGGAATTCAGGAACCGCAGTTCGTGATTGACCTCAGGAAACGAAGGCTCCACGATTCGGGCCGCCATGAAGTTGGCGAATACCTCCTTGGTCCACACATCGTTGAACCAGTCCATGGTCACCAGGTCACCAAACCACATATGCGCAGTTTCGTGCGCGATGAGGCTGGCCCGGCCCAAGAGTCGGCTCTGGGGCACCTCGTCGTCCAGCATGAGACTGCTGGCGCGATAGTGAATGGCGCCCGGATGCTCCATGCCACCAAACTGAAACGACGGGATCAGGACGAAGTCGAATTTGCCGAACGGATACGGGTGCGCGGTATAGTCCTCGAGCCATCCCAAAGCGGTCGCGTGGAGATCGAAGACTTCGGGGGCGTTCCGCGCCACCTTCCCGGGATCCGATTCGCGATGGTACATCGTCATCGTCCGACCACCCCGCTCGGCACGGATGCTCTCGAAAACCCCGGCCACAAACGTGAAGAGATACGTTGGGATGGGCTCGGTCTGGGCAAACTCGTACCGCGTTCCCGCACCCGACGCCTCGACCCGGGTCGCTTCCCCATTTGACAGGACAACCCACTCTGCCGGCACCTGAAGGGTCAGCGACCAACGCGCCTTGAGGTTGGGCTGATCAAACACCGGAATTGCCTGCCTCGCTCGATCGGGCACAAAAAGGGCATACAGGTAGTCAGGATTCCGATTGAGCGAAGCATCGCCGGCTGAAAAGTCCACAGAGAGGACATTCCCCGTCTCGACCAGTCCGCGGCCCGCTGTGATGAGATGCTCATTCTCGTGACGGAACGCCACCGTCTCGCCATTTAACGCGACCCGAGTCGCGGTGTCCGGAACGAAATCAATGACGATTGGCCCCGAGCCCCGATGATCGAATCCGATCGCCATCGTGCCCGTGAGGGGCTCATTCCGGTCCTCAGGGACCACGAGCTGGAGATCGTAGGTGACCTCGTGAATCGCAGCCTTGCGATCTTCCGCGAGGGACAACGGGACTCCGCGATCGGGGACGGGCATGGAGCAGCCCACAACCAGAGCAAGGAAGAGGACGGCTTGACCTCGAATCACGAAGGGTCGGCCGACTCGGACTTCACTGGGGCGGCGGGAGTCGACGTGAGGAGCACCGACCCGCCAGGACGACGTTCGCTCTGCATCTGCGCCGCCTCATCGAAGAAGGGCTGAGAGGTGTAAAGGGTTTCCGGCTCCCAGCCGGGCTTCGGCTCGGGGGCCGGCGGTGGAACCGGGTAGCCGGCGGTCGGAGCGGGGTAGCCGGAAGTCGGAGCCCGGTAGCCGGCAGCCGAAGTGGGATAGCCGGCGGTCGGAGTGGGGTAGCTGGCAGCCGTCGCTGGAGGCACGCGAACTGGGGCCGAGGGCATGGTTCCCAGCGACGCCAGTCTCACCGCCTGTGGCTGAGGCTGAAGCTGGGGTTGCTGCCCGGCCTGAACCCATCGCGGATCGGTGGGCCCGTAGGTACCCGTCGCCGCGGCCGGCCTCGCGCGTTCCGGCGGCTGAAATATCTGAGCCTCCTGAGGATCCTGCAGGTGCACAATGGCCTGTCCCGGACGCATCCAACCGGGCGTCACCGGAGTATCTGGACGGTCCTCAGGAAGCGTGCCCATGCTGGGCGATTCGACCGCCGATGCCGCGATCCCGCCACCAAAACTCCCGAACAGGGAGGTGCTGACTACGAGAATGATGTAGCGGGCAATGCGCCCCGGCCACTCCAGACCGTCCGGACCCTCGTCCCGCGAGACCAGATCCAGCAGGCCATCCCAAATTCCGTAGATCGCCGCGTAAATATACTTGGGAATCGGATCCAGCACATCGATGCCGGCGCGGGCTCCCTGACCGAAGTCCACGTATTCGAAGAGCAGATCAACCAGAATGATAATCAGGGCTGCGGTAAAGCCGACCCTGGCGCCAAGCTTCAGGCCTCGCGTGGATTCCAACGTGTTGTCGTTCGCCTTGGCTTGAACCATCCCCGCGACGAAACCACCCAGGATAACGCCAAGGCACAAGAAGCCGTTGACTGACCGAATGGGGATCGGCCAGGCAACTGAAAACAGCAGCACTACAACAACGCCCGTGACTAGCGGTCCCACGGCGTTCCTCGAATATGGTGGGAGACGGTTCTGGCGTGCCTCCCACGCGGGTGTACATCGGGTCGGCCTGGCGTCAAGGGGCGCGAAGACCAACCAGTCCTAAATAAACAGGGATTGTGCGGCCAAAACAAGTGTTTTCTTGACAAAGGGCACTATTCTCGCCCTGAATCGACACCCGACGGGACCGACTTGCCCCGGTGCTATCACCTTTACGTCATCGAGCTTGTGCCTGCCGTACTCGGCAGGCACAATTTCAAGAGCAAGAACCCGGGATATCGTCCCGGGAGCCCCTGCGTGTATGTCGGGAGTTCGTTCAAGTCACCCGACGAACGATTTGACCAGCACAAGGAAGGCTACCGTTCGAACCGGTTTGCCCGCGAGTTTGGCTCGCGCCTGCTGCCCGAAGTGTTTGAGCAGTACAATCCGATTCCGAGTCGGGCAGAGGCCGAGGAACTGGAGGCCTACCTCGCCGGCCGATTGAGGAAGAAAGGCTGGGGGGTCTGGCAGGGATAGCAGCGGCCCGACATCGGGCTCGAGTGCCTCCCGCCCAGGCGAACGCTCAGGCGTGTCCCGGCGGCTGAATGGGCTCCACCTCTCCGGTCGCCAGCTTCGCCTGGTACTCGCCCCAGTTCATGCTCGGAAGCCCCGAGTCGGCTTCCTGCATGCTGATGCATCCGGATACCGGACAGACCAAGGAACACAGATTGCAGCCCACACAGCTGTCCTTCTTGATCTCGTAGCGGTTCACGTAGCCAGCCCCGGCACCAGCCACCACAGTCAGTCTCCCCGACTCCAGGACGGCCGTATTTCCCATCGGTTCGGCCATGAAATCGGCCAGTGGAATCTCAGTCCGCGCTATGGACTGATGGGCACCATCTTCGCAGGCGATGTAGCAGAGCCCGCAATGAATGCAGGCGTCCTGTTCGATGTCCGCGACCACCTTGTAGGACAGGTCGAGCTCATTCCACGTACCGACTCGTCCGACGCTTGCGCCCACGAAATCACTGAGGCAGGAGAAGCCCCGTTCCCGCATCCAGTTCACCAGTCCGGACTCGAGCTGCTCCACGATCCTGAACCCGTAATGCATGGCGGCCGTGCAGACCTGGACCGATCCGGCTCCGAGGAGCATGAACTCGACCGCGTCCTGCCAGGTCTGAATGCCGCCGATGCCGGAGACCGGGAGACCTATCTCGGGGTCCGAGGCAATCTGTTGCACCATGTTCAAGGCGATGGGCTTCACCGCGGGTCCGCAGTATCCGCCGTGCGAACCCCGTCCTGCTACCTGAGGCCTGGGGGCCAGCGTCTGCAGGTCCACCCCCATGATGGAGTTGATCGTGTTGATGAGCGAGATGGCGTCGGCGTTGGCTCGCCTGGCGGCACGTCCCGGCATCCGGACGTCTGTGACGTTCGGGGTCAGTTTTACGAAGACCGGAGTCTGCGCCACTTCCTTGGCCCACTCGGTGACCATGCACGTGTACTCGGGTACCTGCCCGACGGCCGAGCCCATGCCACGTTCACTCATCCCGTGAGGGCAACCGAAGTTCAATTCCAGGCCATCGGCTCCCGTATCCTCGACGCGCTTCACGATGTCGTGCCAGGCCTCGCGGGTGGATTCGACCATGAGACTGACCAGGACCGCGTGATTCGGAAACTCACGCTTGATCTGCCGGATTTCCGCCAGGTTGTCCTCCAGAGACCGGTCCGTGATGAGTTCTATGTTGTTGAACCCCATCATCTTCCGGCCGTCGTAGTCAACCGCTCCATATCGCGAACTGACGTTCACGGCGGCAGGGTCGTGCCCGAGGGTCTTCCAGACCACACCGCCCCAGCCCGCCTCGAAGGCGCGACGCACCTGGTAGGCCGAGTTCGTCGGCGGCGCGGAGGCCAGCCAGAACGGGTTGGGGCTTCTGATGCCCGCGATGGATGCCGTGATGTCCGGTCTGCTCATGGATTCGTCAAGGTTGCGCTCGTGCTATCGGCCTGAGCCCTTCAGGTAGTCATCGATCTCGGTCGCGGCCACCTTGCCATCCTGCACGGCGTCGACAATCTCGGCCCCGCCACTGATGCAGTCGCCCCCGGAAAACACGCCCTCGCCGAGCGGACCCAGCCTATCCACAATCGGGGTCTGGCCCAGCGCCATGATCGCCTGATCGCAGGGAATTATCCGGGTTGCCCCTGCATCCGACAGGTCGTCGGGGTGCACCGGTTGAACCCGTACCCCCTCGACCGTCGAGGTGCCGACAAACGCCGCAGGACGGACGTACCATTCAAACGCGACGCCATCCTGCCTGGCCAGCTCGTACTCGTAGGCAAAGGCTGAAATGTCTTCAGGGCCCCGGCGATAGGCAATGGTTACAGAGCTGGCTCCCAACCGAACGGCCTGCGTGGCCACATCGATGGCCGTGTTGCCGGCACCGATGACCACCACGCGGTCGCCCACCCTGCAATCAACCAGCGGACCCAGGTGGGCCGGGAAAATGAAATCCAGGGCCTCGTCGACGCCCGGAAGATCGGCTCCCGGGAGAGGCAGTGATTTGGTGGGACCCAGACCCACGGCCACAAACACGGCATCATGGGACTGGCGGAGCGCGCCGAGCCGGTCGGCGTCCACGGTCTCGCCCAGGCGTATCTCGACGCCCATGTCGCGAATGGGCTCGATCTCGGTCAGAGCGAACTCGGTGGAAACCTTGTAGGGCGAGAGCCCGATCGTATTGAGTCCTCCTGCCACATCCCGGGCCTCGAAGACAATGACTGCATGACCCAGGCGGCGCAGGTGGAAGGCGCAACTCAGGCCCGCGGGTCCGCCTCCGACAATGGCCACCTGCTTCCCCGTGTCGGGTCCAGCCTCAAAGAAGCGAATGTTCTTCTCGGCTGCAGCATCAGTGGCGAACCGCTGGAGGCGACCGATCCGCACCGGATCAGTCAAGAGCGTCCGGTCCACGCACGCTCCCTCACACAATACCTCCGTCGGACAGGCTCGGGCGCAGGATCCCCCGAAGATGTTCTCATCCAGAATGGTCTCCGCGGCTCCGAGCGGATTGTCATGCAGAATCTGCTGGATGAAGCCCGGCACGTCGATGCCGGTCGGACAGGACCGCGTGCACGGCGCGTCGTAGCAGTACAGACACCTGGCCGCCTCGGCAAGCGCTTCATCTCGGGAAAAGGCCGGGTGAAGGTCGGCGAAGTTGACTGCGAGTTCCTCGGCGCTGAGTCTGGTCTTTGGAATCATGGGCGCTCAGGACATCCAATTGGCGGTTCCGGACGGATTCCACTTGGTGGTCACCTTCTTCATCCGGGTCCAGAAGTCGATGGCCGTCGGGCCGGTGATGTCCCCGCCCCCAAAGGCCGAGTCGTTCCAGCCACCGAATGCGAAGGGCTCACGCGGGACCGGCACGCCAATATTGATTCCGATCATTCCGGCGCTGGCATGATCTGCGAAGCGCTGCGCGGTGCCTCCTGAGGAGGTGTAGATCGCGGCCGCGTTTCCGTAGGGATTGGCGTTCTCGATGGCGATGGCCTCGTCCAGTGTCCTGCAACGAATGATGGTCAGGGTCGGCCCGAAGATCTCCGTGCAGGAGGCTTCGTGGTCCGGCTGGGCGTGGTCGATGATCGATGCCCCCAGATACCGTCCACCCGTCGGCGCGTCCCCGGAGACGCGGTTGCGGCCGTCCAGAATCAACTGAGCGCCCCCGGACTCCGCCCGTTCGAGGTAGCCCGTGATGCGATCGTACGCCACCTCCGAAATGATGGCCCCGATGTCTCGACCGCCCTCGAGAGCGGCCATATGGTCCTTGATGCGGTCAATGATGTGCTGACAGTCGCCCACAGCAACCAGGACGCTGGCCGCCATACATCGCTGGCCGGCGCATCCTGTAACCGAGGCGGTCACGTTCGATGCCGTCATCTCCGGATCCGCGTCTGGCACCACGATCAGGTGGTTCTTCGCCCCTCCCATGGCCCTCACCCGCTTGCCATGAGCAGCGCCCCGCTCGTACACCAACCTGGCAACCCGGGTCGACCCGACGAAGCCGATGGCTCCGATTCCGGGATGGTCACACATGCCCTCGACGATTTCACGATCTCCATGGACCACGGAGAAGATGCCGTCCGGGAGCCCCGCCTCCTCCAGAAGGCGGGCAATTTCCATCGCACTGAGCGGCGTCTGCTCCGACGGCTTGAGGACGAATGCGTTGCCGAGGGCGATGGCCATCGGGACCATCCATAGCGGCACCATGAATGGGAAATTGAATGGAGTGATACCGGCCACGACGCCGAGCGGCAAACGGCTCGTGCGGCACTGCACGCCCTGACTCACCTCCATCACCAGCCCCGGCGCAATTTGCGGAAGGCTGGCAGCGAACTCGACGCACTCAATGGCTCGGAGCACACTCCCCCGCGATTCGGAGATGGTCTTCCCATTCTCCAGGGTGACCACCTCACAGAGCCGGTCCTCATCCCGCTCGATGAGCGCCTTGAATCGGTACAGCACCTGCACCCGGTCCTTCATCGGCATGGCCGCCCACTCTTTCTGGGCAGCGGCGGCTGACTCGACCGCGGCATCCAGATCCGCGCGGGTGGACATCGGAACCTCAGTGATGATCTCTCCAGTCCCCGGCGCAGTCACCGGCAGGAGCCGAGTCGATACACTCTCATGGGTCCGACCACCGATGTAGTTGGGAAGGACGGATTGTTCGACCAGCGTACTCATGCTTCAACCTCTGTGCGTTTCCTTGACTGCAGCCCCGCGTAGGTACGGGGCAGCCATTGTCCGCGACCGGCTCGGCCGACCACTTTGTAGTTGTCCACGATTGTCTCTCCACGGGAGAGCGTCGTCCGGGCAAATCCGGCCATCTCCCATCCCTCGAAGGGACTCCAATCCGCGTTGGTCTCCATCGTGGCGGGATCCACCGTCAGCTTGTTCTCGGGGTGTATGATTGCGATGTCGGCATCTGACCCCACCTGCAGGGCACCCTTTCTGGGATAGAGTCCCATGATGCGAGCCGGATCCGTGGAGAGCTTCCGGCACATGGTCTCGATGTCGATGCGGCCTTCCAGGACCCCGTGCGTGTACACCACCGGCATCAGGGTTTCCAGACCAGGCATCCCCATCGGGATCTTCGTCCAATCGCCCTCCCACATGGCCTTCTGCTCCCGCGTGAAGGTGCAGGTGTCCGTGGAGACCACAGATACTTCGCCGTTCTGCAGGCCTTCCCAGAGCCTCTGAACATCGGCCGGCTTCTTGAGCTGCGGACAGCAGGCAAAGAGATGCCCGTCCTCGCGGTCGAACACGCTGTCATCCAGTACCAGATACTGCGCGCAGGTCTCCGCCAGCACCGGAACGCCTCGAACCTGGGCATCCCTGACAATATCACTGCCCTCGGCCGTCGACATGTGGACGATGTAGAGCTGCCCTCCGGTCACTTCGCACCACTTCACCGCCCGCTGGATGGCTTCGGACTCGATGTAGTTTGGCCGGGTCATGCGATGCAGCCGGGCTCCGTACCGCTCCATCAATTCAGGCGTGTGGTGACGCTCGATCAACTCGTCAAGCACACGGGATGACTCGGCGTGGACCAGAAGCATCGCGCCGAGGTCGCGCATCTTTTCGAGGGTGCCGAACATGGCCCGATCGTCGGACTGCCAACCTTCGGACTCATAGATCATGAACTCCTTGAAGGTGGTAAAGCCGCGATCCACCATGCCCTCAATCTGATCCTTGTGCTCGTCCCATCTGGTGATGCAGACGTGGAACGTGTAGTCGATCAGCGCCTTGCCCTCGGCCTTCTTCAGCCACTTGTCGGCCGCGTCGCCCAGCGAATCGCCCTCGTAGGGGATGGCGAAGTCAATGAGGGTGGTCACACCGCCACGGGCGCCGGCCCGCGTTCCGGTGTAGTAGTCATCCGACGAGGTGGTTCCGCAGAAGGGAAGCGCCAGATGCACGTGGACATCCAGGACCCCGGGAAGGACGTAGTGCCCGGCCGCGTCGACGACGTTTGCGCCGGACAGGTCCGAACCGATGGCCGCTATTTTTTCTCCTTCGATGGCCAGGTCGGCCTCAATCACGCCACCCGGCGTCACGAGTCGCCCGCCTTTGATTACCGTGTCGTACATGTCTATTTCCGGGCTACTTCGAGGGCGGCGTCGAGAACGTCGATGGCGAAATCAGCATCCTCTTCCGTGATGCACATGGGGGGCTTGATGCGGAGCACATTGCCGTAGAGACCGCCTTTGCCAATCAGCATCCCGTGCTCCCGGCACTCCTCGAGCACCGCAGCCGTCTCGGCCTTGGCCGGCTCCTTGGTGCCCCGATCGGTCACCAGTTCCACACCGAGCATGAGCCCCATTCCCCGGACGTCACCGATCAGCTCGTGCCGGTCCATGAGTGCGGTCAGGCCCGCCTTGAGCCGACCTCCGACCACGCGGCAGTTTTCCTGCAGGCCCTCCTCTTCGATCACATCCATGACCGCCAGCCCGGCGGCCATGCTGACGGGATTCCCGCCATAGGTATTGAAGTGGAGTCGGCTCGTGAAGGCATCGGCGATCTCGCGCGTTGTCGTGACGGCCGCGAGCGGTACGCCATTTCCGATACCCTTGGCCATCACGACCATGTCGGGCTTGACGTCGGAGTGTTGGAAGCCCCAATAATGGTCACCGGTGCGCCCGAATCCGGTCTGGACCTCATCCGAAATGCAGAGGCCACCGTGATCGCGGATGATGTCGTACGCTTCGGTCAGATAGGACGCGGCCCCATGAGAGACACCACCCACGCCCTGGATAGGCTCGGCGATGAAGGCCGCCACCTGGCCCGGGGTCGAGAACCTGAGCAGTTCCCTGAGTTGCTCCGCGCTCTGGGTCGCGACCTCCTCGGGCGTCCCCGAAAACGCGTTTCGATACGGATCCGGGTTCATGGTGTGGTGAATCCGGTACCCCTGCGGGATGTTGGGTTTCCAGGTGTGGTGACTGGTCAGGCCCATCGATGTCGAGGACATGCCGTGGTAGGCGTTCCGCAGGGCGACCACGTCCACGTTCCCCGTGAATGCCCGCGCCATGTTGACGGCCAACTCATTGGCTTCCGACCCCGAGTTGACGAAATACGTGACATCCAGCCCCTCGGGCATCTTGGACGCCACCTTCTCGGCCAGCAGCGGCAGGTTCGGGTGCAGATAGATGGTGGTGGCATGCTGGAGGTGCCTCAGCTGCTCCGCAATGGCCTCACTGACCTTCGGGTGACGGTGGCCGCAGCTGACCGTCACGATGCCCGCGATCATGTCGAGGTAGCGACTCCCCTTCTCGTCGAAGAGCCACTGCATGTAACCGTCCACCAGCATGATCGGCTCCTGATAGAGCGCGAAGAGCGAGGGGTGGACATACTGCTTCCGTAGTGCCTGCACCCGTTCCCGCGTCGGCCCGTCGTAGGCCGGTGGCTGGTAGTCGCAGGGAGGCATCGCAAGTTCCGTGGACACGTTCATGACGCTCGGTCGAATCAAGTTTGAGATAGTGCGGGACTCGGGTCCGAGCCTTCGGGCGGCGGATAGGCGCGAGTCAGAAGCAGGTAGGCCAGTGCCGAAATCGCAAGGCTGACGAACCAGGCATAGGTGTACAGGGTGCTGAAGAAGGCGGGGACGCTGAGGGCCCCGCCGGTGGCCTGCGCAAGAAACCCGGGAACGTTCGGGATGATGCCGATGGCCAGCGCGGCCAGCGCCCGCCAGTTGAATCCACTTCCCCCGTATGAGTATCTGCCGTCCGTCCGGTAGAGCGAGTCCACCGAGAGCCGGGCCCGCCGGATGATGTAGTAGTCTACCAGCATCACCCCGCCGATGGCACCCAGCAGCGAACTGTAGCCGATCAGCCACGTGAAGATGTAGTTCCCCAGGTCTGAGTAGAGCTTCCAGGGGAAGATCAGGATGCCGATGATTCCAGTGATCAGGCCTCCGCGACGGAAGGTGATTTTCGATGGGGCCAGATTTGCGAAGTCATTGGCTGGCGAGACCACATTCGCCGCAATGTTGGTAGACAGGGTGGCGATGGTCAGCGCGAAAAGGGCGAACCCGACAATGATAGGACTCTCAAACCGTCCCAGGAGCAAGACGGGGTCCCAGATGGCCTCGCCAAATACAATGACGGTGGCGCTGGTCACCGCGATCCCGATAAACGAGAAGAGTGTCATCGTGAATGGCAGCCCGATCAGCTGTCCCGCCACCTGATCCTTCTGGGAATACGCATAGCGGGTAAAGTCCGGGATGTTCAGGGACAACGTAGCCCAGAAGCCAACCATCGCCGTCAGGTTGGGCCAGAAGGCCGCCCAGAAGCTGAAGGTGTCGGCCGAGGTCCCCCGGACGCTGGCCACCGTCTCGGCCGACAGAATCTGTCCGAGCCCGCCACCGGCCGTGATGCCCCAGGCAAGCAGGCCGAGTCCAATCGCGATGAGGAACGGGGCGGCCAGGGTCTCCAGCCACTTGATGGTGTCGATCCCGGCGAGAATCACCGCGATGTTGATGGCCCAAAACACAAGGAAACTGGCGAACTGACCGGCCGAAAGACCGATAATCGGCATCATGTCCGCCGGGCCCGCCGGCTCAAACCCGAAGATCACCGAGTGCAGCGTGTAGATGGCCGAGCCGCCAATCCAGGTCTGGATACCAAACCAGCCACAGGCCACCATGGCCCGCATCAGAGCGGGGACATTGGCCCCCATCGTTCCGAATGATGCTCTGAGGAGCACGGGGAACGGGATGCCGTAACGCGTGCCGGCATGGGCGTTCAAAATCATCGGCACCAGCACGATGAGGTTGCCCAGCATGATGGTGATGAGGGCCTGCGTCCACGTCATGCCCTGGCTGATAAGGCCCGCCGCGAGCGTGTACGTGGGGATGCAGACGGCCATCCCGACCCACAGGGCCGCAATATTCCACGTGCCCCACGACCTGTTGTGCGCCAACACGGGCGCCAGATCAGCATTGTAGAGCGAGGCCGATGGCCCGGACGGCGCCACGGCCTCAATGTCAGCACGATTCGGAATGCGGGAGCTACTAGACATAGCGTGCCCCTACCTGCGGGAGGTTGCTTCGTACGTCTCAGGACGACGGTCCCGGTAGAACTGCCAGACGTTTCTGACGTCCCGAATCACGTCCAGGTCCAGATCCGCCGTGATGATAGCCGTCTCGCTGCGCGGCCCTTCCGAGATTATCTGACCCCGTGGGTCGGCGAAATATGAGTTGCCGTAGAACTCGCCGAAATTCCAGGGTGCCTCGGTGCCGGGCCGGTTGATCGCCCCGACATAGTACATGTTGGCGCAGGCAGCGGCCGGTTGCTCAAGCTTCCACAGATACTCGGACAGGCCCGCGACGGTGGCGGAGGGGTTGAACACGATTTCGGCTCCGTTCAGTCCAAGCTCGCGCCACCCTTCCGGGAAATGCCGGTCGTAGCAGATGTAGACCCCCACCTTGCCGACCGCTGTGTCGAAGATCGGATAGCCCAGATTCCCGGGACGGAAGTAGAACTTCTCCCAGAACCCGGGATGGCAGTGCGGGATGTGGATCTTGCGAAACTTGCCCAGATAGCTGCCGTCGGCATCAATGACAGCGGCCGTGTTGTAGTAGACGCCGGTGAGGTCTTCCTCGTACATCGGGACGACGATCACCATGCTGTGCTTCTTGGCCAGCGCCTGCATCAGTTTCGTGGTCGGGCCGTCGGGAATCCGTTCCGTCATGTCGTACCACTTGATCTCCTGCTCGCAGCAGAAGTAGGGTCCGTAGAAGAGCTCCTGCATGCAGAGCACTTGCACCCCCTGGGCGGCGGCCTCCTCGATGAGCGCGACATGCTTGTCGATCATCGACTGTTTGATTTTCGAGACCGCCTTGGTGGGGTCTTCTGAGAGCGTGGCCTGGATCAGGCCGGCACGGACAGGTCGAGCCAAAACGATTCTCCGGTATGTGCAGGTGACGGCAAA
>JAJCYP010000040.1 GCA_029262855.1 Bacteroidota bacterium
CTGGGGCACCGCCGAGTTCGCCTACGAACTGGAAGTGGACGCCGGAGGCCCGGAGGCCGCATCTTCATTCCCAACGTCGGCCAGTTCCTGGCGGCCGGCCGCCGCATCGACTCCCTGAGAGAAGCCCTACAGCGATACCTCAGCCAGAGCTACGCCGGCCTCACCACCGACCCGCCGACCGTGTTCATGGACCTAACGGTCGCGCGGATCCGCCCCGTCCAGGTCTACGTCCTCGGCGAGGTCTCCCGCCCTGGCGGCTTTACCGTCAGCCCGAACGCCACCGGCTTCAACGTTCTCTACGCCACCGGCGGCCCCCTCAGAACCCCGTCCGCCTCCAGACCAACGACTTCGTCTTCGTACCCTCGCGCGGCAAGACCGTCGCCATATCCGGGGCCGTCAGGCGCCCCGCCGTGTTTGAATGGAAGGGCGATGAGAATTTCAACTCGCTCCTGGACCGAGGTCCTGGAAGGCCGATCCACCATTACCCTCCGCGACGGCGATCGTGCTGGCCAGGCGGCTATAGGCTCGGCACAGCCTCAGTCAATCGTCGTCCGGCTTTTCACGCACGTGACAGACCGAAGGACACTCGCCGCCACCGCCACACACTCCTGGCCACGAGCAATATTCGAAAGCACCGGACGCACGCTGGCAAACTCCCCCTCCGCCAACCGTGCACGAGCCCTTGCGGAGGCCCTAGCAGTCTGTCGGACTTAGTGCCGTCATGATTCGCAATTTGGGGTTCCTCCCCGTCGGGATCTCAGATGTTAGTTCGCTTCGTTCCAGTCGACCGCGACACACCGATGGCGAAACGGCAGGCCGCACTCGCATGAGAGGCCTCAGGGCGCACGCAGGAGGCGTGGCAGAAGCCCTACATGGAATGGCGGGGGTAAATTCCATCTAGACACCCGGTTTTCGGCCGCCTGCATGGAATGATGGGGGTAAATTCCACCTAGCAGTCTGTCGGACTGGGCATCCGTCTGATTCGTAAATTGGACGTCATCACAGACCGGATGGCAGTGCGCTTCGTCCAGGTTGATCGGGAGACTCCGTTTCTGTTGCCCCCTTCCGTTCAGGAATGGTTGCCTGCTGGGCACTTGGCTCGTTTCGCTCACGACAAGAGAGGACTCACCGCCTCCCGTAGGGACCCGCCACAACCCCGTGTCATCGCGACGTGTGAAGTAGAGCCAGGCCCCTTCGGGGCCTTCATGAGCTGCGGCTCCGTGCGCGCCATCGACACGTTCCGCGCGGCCGCCTTGGGTCGGGATGTGCTCGATCCGCCATCCGTCCGCCGTGAGACGACCGAAGTACACACGCTGGCCATCGCGCGAGACGCTCGGTGCCAGGCGTAGCCCGGGCTCGTCGACCAAAAGCTGCTCCGGCCTACCGTCGACATCGAACCGAACGATTTCCGCACCCTCCGGGGTCAGCACGGAGGTGACGAGCCAGCGGCCCTCCGGATCCCATGCAGGGGTGCCCATAGCCACGGCACCGAGGTCGCTAATCCGCACAGGCCCGCTGACGCCGCGCCGGGCGAGCCAGAGCTCTGGAGGCCCCGAGCGATTAGAGATGAAGGCGAGCATGGACCCATCCGGGCTCACTTGTGGACGGTAGTCCCACCGCGTCGAGGCCAGGCTCTGCACCCACTCATCTGCACGAGTGAGCCCAGAACGGGTAAGAACGCGGATGTCGTAGTCAAAGCGCCAGTCGGCGTAAGCAAAGCGCCCGTTGACCTCGCGGGACGGTGCGCCTGGATCGTACGTTCCGGCGACGCTAATCAACTGCGCGCGCCCCCCCTCGACAGGGATGTGCCATAGCTGGTATCCGCCAATGGGGCCGCGCGCCGCGATAAGGGCGTCACTATTAGCAGTCCATGAGAACCCCGCGAGGGCAGCCTGCTCGCTCGTCAGGCGACGCTCCTGGCCCGAGGCCAGGTCGAGGACGTAGAGGTCTGGGAGGCCTCCTGCCGAAGCACGTGCAAAAGCGATGCGGGTGCCGTCGGGCGACACCCTGGGAAACAAGTCGGCGGCGTTATCTGGCCGAGTCAGCCACGTTTCCGACTCGCTCGGCCCCTGCACCAAGATAAGCCCGACCCCCGATTCCTGTGCTTTGCTGAGAATGAAGCCATCAGCGGCGGGCAGGAGGTCCCACCCCATCCATGGCGTGCAGTCTCCGAGGTGCCGGGCAGAACCACCGAGCACTGAGATCTTCATAAGTGCACACCCCCCTTCACCGAAGCGCTGGAACAATACGGTCTCTCCATTGGGATGCCAGCGCGGCCACACGTCCCGTTCGGGTCCGTCGGTCAGTTGAAGGAAGGCTTCATCATGAATAGAGCGGAGGTATAGATTCTGTGTCGCTCCTTCGCGAGGGGCGAGATGGACAAAGACCACAAAACGGCCATCAGGCGATAATGCAGGGCTGAATTCCTGGCCAGGGAGCGTGGTAATGGGAAGGGTCCGCCAGGTTGTCGAGGGCCGTTCGGGTGTGCCTCCTGTCGATCGCACAGCGACCGCGACCACGAGGGCGGCCAGGAGGCTGAACGCGAACCCCACAAGCAGCCCGAACGGGCTTGGCCTGAGCTTTAAGGCGTAAGCGCGCCGATGGATGTGGAACAGCCCCTTCTGCGATTATAACCTCGGCAGCTTCTGGCCAGCTTCTCTCTGCCCATCTGTCGCCCGAGCCCTCGGCCCCGTCAGATCCGCGGGAGAAAACGACTGGAACCGGACGGACGGGCGCGGCGAGCCGATATCCCCGTTTGGGAATGGTCTCGATATAGCAACCCGGACAGTCTGACTCGCCGAGCGCTTTTCGCAGCTCCGAGATGACGCGCGTGAGAGCGTGATCGGTTACGACCGTGTCCGGCCAGACTGTGCGAAGGAGGTCGGCGCGGGTCCGTACGACGCCCGGCTCCGTAGCAAGGACGAGGAGCACCTGCATCTGCTTGGGTTCGAGCGGCCGCTCGTGGCCATCGCGTAGCAACAGGTGCCGTAATGGCTCGACGCGCCACTCCCCTTGACGCAGCACTAGCCCGCGCCGGCGAGGCCGGCAAGGTCCTGGATCTCTCGCTGGATCTGTCCGCAGACGACGTTGCACAGGGTCGAGAGTGTCGGGTCCTGAATGGCGTAGCGCACGTGGAGGCCGTCTTTGCGCCGGCCCAGCAGTCCCTCGCCCGCCATCAAGAGGAGGTGCTTGCTGACGTTCGCCTGGCTGTGCCCGGTGGCGCGGGCGAGGTCCTGAACGCTGGACTCGCCCTTGACATGGAGGCAGTTGAGAAGCTCGAGGCGGGTGGGGTCGCTGAGCAGCTTGAACCGCCGGGCGGCCCGGTGGAGGAGGGCGGGGTGGAGGAGGGTATCCGACATGGGACATGATACGAAGTTTGTGTGTGATACGCAACTGTTCAATTGTATAGTTGTATATGATCGCACCAACCAGATCCTACCTCCGTGCCCGTATCCCTCAACCTACCGTTGCCGTGGCGCGGTGTCGGCCCGCTCACCGGCACCGGCTCCCCCGTGCGAGCCCTCGTCTTCAGCACGCTCGTGCTCACTGTCAACGCGCTTGCGCTCCCTGCGGTTGTGTACGCTCAGCCGCTGCCCCTCTCCGTGGCGGAAGCGCTCGTCCGAGCGCAGGAGCAGAACTACACCGTCCGCCTGGCGGAGGCCGACCGGCAGATCGCCCGCGCCGGCGTGCATCAGTCCCGCGCAGTGTTTCTGCCGCGCCTGTCCGTTTCAGAGACGGCGACGGCCACGACCGACCCGCTAAACGCGTTCGGGTTCAAGCTCCGGCAGGAAGTCGTCACCCAGGCCGACTTTGCCCCGGTCGTGCTCAACGACCCCGGCCGGGTCGAGAACTTCGGGATGCAGGTGCTGGTCCAGCAGCCCGTGCTGAATCCGGCGGACCTGTTCGAGCGCCGCGCCGCGCAGAGCCGGCTGTCAGCCAGCACCTACGCCCTTGAGCGCACCGGACATCTCGTCGCCTTCCAGGTGCAGCAGGCCTACTTCGGCCTCGCCCTGACCCGCCGCCGCGTCGAGACGCTCGACGACGCCCTGGCCGCCGCCCGCGTCACCCTCGACCAGACGCAGCGGTTCTTCGACGAGGGTCTGATCACCCGGGCGGACCTGCTGGCCGCCCGCGTACGCCTGCTTGAACTGGAAAGCCAGCATACCGACGTCAGGAATGCGGTACAGGAGACCGCCGACCGCTTGCGCTACCTCATAGGTCTCGACGACGAGGTCGCCCTCGTGCTGACCGACTCGCTGGAGGCCCCCGAACAGGTGGTCGACGCCGTGGAGACAGAGCAGGTGAACGAGAACCGGTCGGACATGCGGGCGCTTCGCAGGCAGATAGACGCCGCCCGCCAGACTGTAGGCGCCCGGCGCATGGCCTTCGTGCCCTCGCTCAACCTCTTCGGCAGCTACGACTGGAACGACAGCGCACTGCTGGGCACCAGCGGTCAGGGCTGGACGGTTGGGGCCACGCTGCGGTGGAACCCGTTCCAGGGCTTCGAACAGACCGGTGCCCTGCAGCAGGCACAGGCGGAGTTGAGGCGCGCCACCCTTGCCTACGAAGACCAGATGCGGCAAAACCGCGTCGAGCTCGCAGCCGCACGGCGCAGCCTGGCCGTCGCGCGAGAGCGCCTGGGACTGACCCGCACCGCTGTCGAGCAGGCCGAAGAGAACCTGCGCATCCGTGCCGACCGCTACGCTCAGGGCCTCGAACAGACCACCGACGTTCTGGGCGCCGAAGTCGCGCTGGCCAACGCCCGCCTGAGCTACCTGCAGACGCTCTACGGATACTCCCTGAGTGCCTTCCGCCTCGAACTGCTGGCCGAGCAACCGCTGATCCGTCGGTAACCGCGCTCTCCTCGAGCGATAACCACTTGCCTTTTGACACCATACAGATTGCCATGAAACGGACCTACACGACGCTCCTTGCCGGCCTAGCCGTGCTGCTCACGCTCGGCCTCAGCGCCTGTGGGAGCCAGGAATCGCTGGCACCGGAGGAGGGTCCCGCCCCCGAGGTTCAGCTTGAACAGGCCAGGTGGACGGAGGTCGCCGAGACCTACCGGTATGCCGGCAGCGTCGAGGGCGACCGCAACGCCACGCTCAGCACGAAGGTCATGGGCCGAATCACGGCCCTGCCCGTCGAGGAGGGCAGCCCGGTGCGCCGGGGCCAGACGCTCGTGCGCATCCAGAGCCAGGATATTGAGGCGCAGCACGCGCAGGTCGAGGCGCAGTTGCGGCAGACCCGGGCCGCGCAGGAGAACGCGGCGACAAACTACAAGCGCATGAAGACGCTCTTCGCCGCCGAGAGCGCCACGAAGAAGGAGTTCGAGGACGCCACGCTGGCCCACCAGACGGCACAGGAGCAGGTGAATGCCCTGCAGGCCCGCCTGCTCGAGGTCCAGGACGCGCTCGACTACACCGTCGTGCGTGCGCCCTTCGACGGCTACGTGGTACGCAAGCAGGCCGAGGTGGGGAGCCTGGCCGCGCCGGGCCAGCCCCTCCTCACCATTGAGGACGTTGAGCGGCTGGATGTCGTCGCCCAGGTGCCTGAGAGCGAGGTGGGCCGCATCGCCGTGGGGGACACCGTAGACGTCGAGGTCGGCGCGACCGGGGAGGGACTCCAGCGCGGTCGCGTCGTGCAGGTGAACCCCTCGGCCGCAGCTGGCAGCCGCCAGTTCGAGGCCCACGTGCGGCTGCTGGCGGCGGGAGGCGTGAAGCCCGGCATGTACGCCACCGTCGTGCTCCGCAAGGGGACGCGCCGCGTCCTGACCGTGCCGGAAGCGGCGCTTGTGCGGCGCGGCCAGCTCACGGGCCTCTTCACAGTCAACCACCAGAACGAAGCGCTGCTGCGCTGGGTGCGCACCGGAAGGCACATTGACGGCCGGGTCGAGATCCTCTCCGGGCTGACCGACGGCGAGCGCTACGTCGCCGACCTCACGGTTCCCCTGCGCGACGGGCAGGCCGTCGTCGTAGCGGTGTCCGCTCCGTAGCGCGGCACCTTCCCGCCACCCTCCGCACCGCTGACTCGTTCGTTATGCCGAAGAACACTGGAATCGCAGGGCGCATCGCGCGTCCGTTCATCCACTCGAAGCTCACCCCGCTCCTGATGGCCACCTTCTTGGCCATCGGCCTCTACGGTGCCTGGCTGACGCCACGCGAGGAGGAGCCGCAGATCAGCGTCCCGATGGTCGACATCTTCGTGGCCTATCCGGGCGCAAGCCCCTCCGAGGTCGAGAGCCGCGTCGCAGAACCGCTCGAACGGCTGGTCGCGGGCATCGACGGCGTCGAGTACGTCTACGCCCTCGCCTTGCCGGGACAGGCGATGGTGAGCGTCCGCTTTCTGGTAGGCGAGGACCAGGAGGAGAGCCTCGTGCGCCTCTACACCGAGATGCTCAAGCGGATGGACGAGATGCCGCCCGGTGCCAGCCCGCCCCTCATCAAGACGCGCGCCATCGACGACGTGCCCATGCTCGCCCTCACGCTCTGGAGCGTGCGCTACGACGACTTCGAGCTACGCCGCCTTGCTCAAGAACTGGCCAGCGAGATCAAGAAGGTGGAGGACGTGGCCGCCGTCGATCTGATCGGCGGGCGCAGCCGCCAGATCCGCGTGGTGCTCGACCGCGACCGTATGGCTGGCTACGGCCTCGACCCGCTATCCGTGGCCCAGCACTTGCAGGCGGCGAACACGGAGCTGACCTCGGGGAGCTTTGTCCGAAACGATACCGAGTACCTGGTCGAGACGGGCAACTTCCTGACGTCGGCCGAGGAGGTAGCTAACCTGGTCGTGGGCGTCCGCGAGGGTCGGCCCATCTACCTGCGCAGCGTGGCGACGGTCGAGGACGGCCCGGCCGAGCCGAGCCAGTATGTGTCCTACGGCCTGGGGGCCGCCTACGCGGGCGACGCCGGGGGCTTGGCCGCCGGCACCCCGCGCGGCGTCTACCCCGCCGTCACGCTGGCCGTGGCCAAGCGGCCCGGCACCGACGCCATGCGGATTGCCGAGGACGTGCTCGACAAGGTGCACCGCCTGGAAGCCTCCCTCCTGCCCGCCGACGTGCAGGTGACCGTCACGCGCAACTACGGCCAGTCGGCCTCCGACAAGGTGGGCGAACTGCTCCTCCACCTGCTCGCCGCCGTGCTGGCCGTGGCCTTCGTCGTCACGCTCGCTATGGGCTGGCGGGGCGGCCTTGTCGTCTTCCTCTCCGTGCCCATCACCTTCGCGCTGACCCTCTTCGTCTATTACCTCCTGGGCTATACCCTCAACCGCATTACGCTCTTCGCGCTGGTCTTCGTCACAGGCATTGTGGTAGACGACTCCATCATCATCGCCGAGAACATCCACCGCCACTTCAAGATGCGGCGCCTGCCGTTCCGACAGGCTGTGATGGCGGCCATCGACGAGGTAGGCAACCCGACGATCCTGGCGACCTTCACCGTCATCGCCGCCGTCTTGCCAATGGCCTTCGTCTCCGGCCTGATGGGGCCGTACATGAGCCCGATGCCCATCGGTGCCGCGTTCGCGATGCTGTTCTCGCTGCTGGTGGCCCTCGTCATCACGCCTTACCTGGCCTACCACCTGCTGCGCCGCGATGCCGATGAGGACGAGGCACGGAAGGACTATCGCCTCGAAGACACGCGCATCTACCGGCTCTACGCCGCCTCCATTCGCCCGCTGCTCGAACGGCCCCTGTGGCGCTGGAGCTTCATAGGCGGGGTGACAGTGCTCCTGCTCGGCTCGCTGCTGCTGTTCTATTTCAACGCCGTCGTCGTAAAGATGCTGCCCTTCGACAACAAGAACGAGGTCCAGGTGGTCATCGACCTGCCGGAGGGGACCACGCTGGAGCGCACCGCCGTCGTCACACGCGAGTTGGCCGCGCACCTGGCCGACGAGCCGGAGGTGGTAGACCTCCAGACGTACGTGGGCACCTCCGCACCGGTCAATTTCAACGGTCTCGTACGTCACTACGACCTTCGGCGCGGTGCCAACGTAGCCGACATCCAGGTGAACCTGCTGCCCAAGGATGACCGCGACTCGCAGAGCCACGCCATTGCCCGGCGCATCCGGCCGGGCCTTCAGGAGATCGCCGCACGCAACGGCGCGCGCATCAAGGTGGCCGAGGTGCCCCCTGGCCCCCCCGTGCTCTCGACACTCGTAGCCGAGGTGTACGGCCCCGACTACGCGCGGCAGCAGGCGGTGGCACGGCAGATCCGCGAGGTCTTCGAGACGACCGAGGGCGTCGTGGACGTGGACTGGACCGTCGAGGACGAGCAGACCAGGTACCGCTTTGTGATCGACAAAGAGAAGGCCCTACGTGCGGGCGTGATGCCGCAGCGCGTAGTCGAGACGATGGCGCTGGCCCTCCAGGGCCGCGACGTCTCGACACTCTCTCAGGAGGACGAGGTCGAGCCGGTGGGCCTGCACCTGCGCCTGGCGCGGAAGGACCGTTCCAGCCTCGAAGACCTCAAGAACCTCCAGGTGCAGTCCCGCACCGGTGCGCTGGTGCCGGTCTCGGGCCTGGTCACGATTGAGGAGGGCGTACTGGAGAAGAGCATCCAGCGCAAGAACCAGCGCCGCGTGGTCTACGTCACCGGCGAGGTGGCGGGCGAACTGGAGAGCCCCATCTACGCCATCCTGAACATGCAGGACCGTATAGACGAACTGGCCCTGCCCGAGGGCTACGCGCTGGAGACGCGCTACGCCTCACAGCCGTTCATGGAGGACGACTTCGCCGTGAAGTGGGACGGCGAGTGGCAGATTACCTACGAGGTCTTCCGCGACCTGGGTGCCGCCTTCGCCGTGGTGCTGGTGATCATCTATCTGCTCATCGTCGGCTGGTTTCAGGACTTCAAGGTGCCGCTGGTGCTGATGGTGGCCATCCCGCTCTCGCTCGTGGGCATCCTGGTGGGCCACTGGCTGCTGGGCGCCTTCTTCACGGCCACCTCGATGATCGGCCTGATTGCCCTGGCGGGCATCATGGTCCGCAACTCGGTGCTGCTCATTGACTTCATCGAGCTGCGCCTTGCCGAGGGTGCCGCGCTCAAGGACGCCGTCGTCGAGGCCGGCGCGGTGCGGACGACGCCGATCCTGCTGACAGCGGGCACGGTGGTCATCGGCGCCTTCGTGATCCTCTTCGACCCGATCTTCCAGGGCCTGGCCATCTCGCTCATGGGTGGCGCCATCGTCTCGACGGTGCTGACGCTGCTGATCGTGCCGCTGCTCTACTACATGATGGAGAAGGACAGCCACCCAGCCCCTCCCGCACCGGAACCGGTCTCTCCCGCCAACCGCGTCACCGACGAGAAACCCTCGCTGGGGCCGGATGCGTGAGTAGCTCCTGAACCGCCTTCCTCGCAGACCCCGCTCACAGACAACACCCAGACGGACATGCCAACGACAGAACGTTCGACCTCGCTCCAGCCCCGCCTCCAGATGCAGGGCTACCACCTCGACGACCGCCAGGCCCGCCGCATGAATGCGGCGCTACGCCTGACACCGGCGGTCTGCGTGGTGCTGGCCGTGGCCGGACTGCTGCTGGCCTCCCCAATGCTCTTCGGCGTGCTGGCCGTGCTGGGCGGGGTGGGGGCCGCTTTCGCCCGCGGTAACCTGATCGACCGGTTCTACAACGTCGCGCTCCGCCCGCTCTTCGACGGGCCCACCCTCCCGCCGGCCCCGCCGCCGCGCCGGTTCTCCTGTGCCCTGGCCGGTGCCTTTTCTGCTGTAGCCACGGCCGGGTTCTTGCTCGGGGTCGCCTGGGTGGGCTACCTCTTCGGCACCTTCGTCATCCTGGGCAGCGGCCTGGCCGCGACGACCCACTGGTGCCTCGGCGGCTGGATCTATGGCCGCATCTTCGGCCAGCCCGGCTGCGAGACGGCCTGACTGGCGCCGCCCCGAACGGGTGCCTACCTGCCCCTGCCCGCTTTCACGCACACGGAGTATCTCCATGAAACTGATCGTCGTTTTGAGTCTGGAAGCCTGCGCTGATGATCTCATGCCCGTCTACCGGGACCTGGGCATCCCCGTCTTTAGCGAGACCGACATCCGGGGCTTTTACCTGCGCCCGCCTGCCGTTGCCCCGAACAACTGGTTTGGTTCTACAGACGCGCCGGCCTATTCCAAGCTGACCTTCGCGTTCGTCGAAGACGAGCAGGCCGGTCGCTTGCTGGACGCCATCCGAGCGCATAATGAGACGCACGGTCGGCTGCATCCGGTACGCGCCTTCACATTGAACGTGGAGCAGAGCGTGTGAGGCGGAACCTGAAGACATCTTAAGCCGGGACTAGGCTATGGATCAGGCTTCCTTTTACGACGATCTTGCTATGCCATCGGCATCTCAAGAAAAGAACATCAAACCCGACTGACTTCCCATGGACATCCTGATTATTGCCACGAAATCGTGCCACCACCGCCCGGAGATGGAGCGCTGGCTCCAGCAGATGGATCTCGACTACCGTGTCGCCTACGTCGAGGACGAGCCGGAAGAGGTCGCCCGCTTCCAGATCCGACACTCGCCCAACCTGGTCGTCGACGACGAGTTGGTCTTCCGGGACCTGCCTTCGCGCCACGCATTCGAGGAGCGGCTCAAGCCGGACGCTGCGTAGCGCTGAGGCACACCCACCAGCCATGATGAGCGATTTGTTCCTTCTACTCTACCATACCAATTATGAAGCCTCTCACAAGTCATTCCGCACCCCTCGACCGGCTCCCCGCGCGTGAACACCCGCAGCAGCTCCCGAAGGCCATACGGGATGCCCCGGGCCTCTACCGGGTGGATGCCACCTGGGGTACGATCCAGTCCATGCAGGCGGCCGAAGGCGTCCGCACTGTGGGCGAGCTCGACATGGTCGAGCACCTGCGCCAGGGCCGCCCGGTCGTGGACGCGCGGACGCGCGAGTTCAACGCGCAGGCGACCATCCCCGGCGCCGTCAACGTCCCCCACCCCGAGGTGACAGACCGCCTGGAGGAGTTGGACCAGAGCCGGTCCACGATATTCTTCTGCAATGGTCCGCAGTGCGGGCAGTCCCGGTCGGCCATCGACGCGTTGCTGGAGGCTGGCTATCCGGCCGAGAAAATCCTCTACTACCGGGGCGGGATGCACGACTGGATCACCCTCGGCCTGCCCACTGCCCCCTGATAAGACACTCTCCTGTTCATGGTACCGCCCGGAATCGATCGAGGCGTGGGCATGACTCGATTTTCAGGTTGCATTCAGGTTGATGTAAGGCCCGAGATCGGATTCTGACACCCCGCCTGAACTCAAAAAGCGAGAACCCTGTGACCCATCCGAGAACTGCTCGAGTCGCCGTAAATGGTTATGGTGTAATCGGCAAGCGTGTGGCCGATGCCGCCGCAAATATCGACCGATATCGATCGCGCGGGATAAAATTTATCGTTCAGGGTGGCGAGAAGCACTCGGTCACCGGTCACTCCTTCAATGCGGAGCACAACTACGCCAGCGCGGTGGGCCGGGACAGCACCCGGGTGGTCTCGTGTAACACCACCTCGACAGTCCGGACGCTTTCAGCGCTCCGACGAGCGGGCCTCCTGAAGCGAGCCCGCGGTACTCTCCTCCGTCGCGCCACGGATCCCTGGGAGAGCCACCTGGGTGGCATCATGAACACGCTCGTCCCGGAGCCGAAGATCCCGAGCCACCAGGGGCCGGACGCCCAGACGGTAGATCCTGGGCTCGATGTGGTTACAATGGCCGTCAAGGTGCCCGAAACCCTCGCCCACCTTCACTATTGGGCGGTGCAGCTTACCTGTGAGGCCTCGAAAGAAGAGGTGCTCCAGGCCCTGCGAACCTCATCGCGCATCGCATTCCGACGAGTGAGCGACGGTCTTGGAGCGATCAACGCCGTGAAGGAGCTCATGGCCGACCTTGGACGTCCGCACGACAACCTGTACGAGGTCGCGTTATGGGAGGATATGCTGACCGTCCAGGAAGACGAGGCCTTCTACGCCTACATGGTTGACAATCAGGCCATCGTGGTCCCGGAGACTATTGATGCCATCCGCGCCCTGACCGATCTGGAGAGGGATTCCGCGGTGTCCATTCGCAAAACAAACGCCGCGCTCGGGATCACTGGGTTGCTTGAGAAGGCTGGCGAATGAAGGACCGTTCGGCCCAATACGAGAAGGGCAGCATCAGCCTGTTGGGCACGGTCGCGATGGGCACCGGCGTGATGATCGGAGCCGGCATCTTCGCGCTCACGGGGCAGGTCGCCGAGCTCGCGGGAGGTCTCTTCCCGATCGCGTTCATCGTCGCGGCAGTGATTAGCGGATTCAGCGCGTACAGCTACATAAAGGTCGCCAGCGCTTACCCGTCCGCGGGTGGCATCGCCATGATCCTCAAGAAGGCGTACGGTAAGACCACGGTGACGGGAGCCGCCGCGCTCCTCATGACACTCTCGATGATCATCAGTGAGAGCTTGGTGGCCCGGACCTTCGGCACCTACACCCTCCAGCTCTTTCCATCCGACGCAGCGGGGATCTGGGTCCCGGTCCTCGCGGTCGGGCTCATCGTGCTGGCGTTCGTCGTGAACATCGCCGGCAACCAGGTCATCGGGGCGGTCTCGAACGTCGGCGCGGTCCTCAAGATCGGCGGGCTCCTGATCTTCGCGGCCATCGTCTTGGCCGCCTCTGGGATCAGTCTGGAGACCAGTATGGTTCCCCCAAGTGGTGGCCCTTCGCCCCGGAGCTTCCTCGGTGGCGTGGCTCTGGCGATCCTCGCGTTCAAAGGGTTCACCACCATTACCAATACCGGTGACGAGGTCACCGAGCCGAAGAAGAACGTCGGCCGCGCCATCATCATCTCTCTGGTGATCTGTCTCGTCGTCTACCTCGCCGTCAGCTTCGGCGTGGCCTCAAGCCTGACGCTCGAGCAACTCATTGCGGCCAAGGACTTCGCGCTCGCGGAGGCAGCTCGGCCGGCGATTGGTGGCTACGGAATGTGGTTCACCGTGGGCATCGCCATCATCGCCACCGCCTCTGGCTTGCTGGCAAGCATCTTCGCCGTCTCGCGCATGCTCGCGATGCTCACCGAGATGAAGCTGATCCCACACAGTCACCTCGGGATGCCCGGCGACATTCAGAAACACACCCTGGTCTACACGGTTATCATCGCCGCCGTTCTCGCCGCCGTGTTTGATCTGTCTCGGATCGCTTCGATGGGCGCGATCTTCTACCTGATGATGGACATCACTGTTCACTGGGGTGTCCTGCGGCACCTCCACGAGGACGTGGGAGCAAACCGTGCTGTCCTCGGCGCTGCGATTGTCCTCGACACAATCGCCCTGGGGGCATTCCTCCTCGTGAAGGGGGCATCCGATCCGCTGATCGTCGTGGTCAGCCTCGTCTCGATCATGGTCGTCATTGCTTTCGAGCGGTACTATCTCCGCAGACGTCGCGCCACAGTCGAGCAAGGATGATCGGCTCCGCCTATCGGCGGGCTCCTCACCTTGGAATACTCGGGGTGGTTAGCCGCAATAGTGCGAGGGATAATCGGATGTGGGAGTCGGGGACCCGCTCAGCTCGTTCGTCCTGCAGTCGCCCGTCTTCCTTGGATCGATGGCACTCGTTACCCTCAGCGGATTGCTGTTCCCGCGCGGCATGGTCCTCGACTTGCACCTCCTGTAGCGCGGCCGAATGGTCCAGACGAGGAGCACTCACTGTGAAAGCGGCCCGGGCGAACCAGCCGACCCACCCCCCGCATCAGTTATGGATCCACTTCCTTGTGGGCGACGGCCCATACAAACGCCGCTACCTGCCTGGCGGCTTCATCGTCGATGCCGCCGGGATACGCGGCCATCGCAGTCCCAGGGACTCCGTTTCTGACAACGTCCAGGATAGAGGCGTAGTCGCCTTCGCCCACTTTCCACGTGTCGTCCTTCAAGCTGGGAGCGATGGGGCCGCCTTCGAGTGCCGCGCCGTGGCAGGCAAAACACGTGCCTGCTGAAGCGTATATGGCCCTTCCGGCCTCAATGATTTCGACGGTCACAGTGTCAAGAGTAGCTGACAGATCGGGGCGCACACGACCCGGTGCCATGGCGGCCTGGTTTGAGGCGAGAAGAAACTCAAGGGCAAGAGAAGCCTGTTTTCCCGTCAGATTCGCCCGCGTTCTCATGTGCTGCATGATCATGACCCATTCCCGGTCCGTGCGTTCAGCCGGGCCCCGAGGGTCATGACACCGCTGGCAGGTGCGGGAGAAGACCTGGGCTCCCTGTCCGATGCGGGCTGCCAGTGTGGTGTCAACGCCCGCCACGGTCCGCGAAACATCCGAGACGGCGGAGGTGTCGGCTGTCGGGCCAGCGAAGCCGAGTACCAGTAACAGAATCGAAAATGCAAATACTCTCATGACGACGATCTTAATTTAGAAGCCAAAGGCGAGTTGGACAGCAAGACGGTTATTGTCAACATCGACGGTTTCGTCATTGACCATGTACTCGAGCTTGAGGACAAGCGAGGGCTCAAACCAGTAGTCCAGTCCGAACGACAACTGCTGACCTCCCTCTACGATTGTCTCCCCATCGAACTTTCCATCAAGCAACCGGCTGAAGCGGAAGACCGGCTGAACTTTGCCGTGCCGGTAGCCAACTTGGGCCCAGTACCCGGTTCGTGACACGGTCTCAACGGGTCCCTCGTTTGCCGCTGCCGCTCGCTTTTCCGACGCGCCTTCCTCATGAACTTCACCCACGACGTCCTGCCAGGTCTGGACAAGCTCCCCGTGAACGGTGAACCCGCGGCGTCGGCCCTCCACGTGTACGGCCGCGGCATCGAATCCCAACTCGTCCTCGGCATCGTACTTGGCCGTCATTCCGGAAACGTTGACCTCGAAGTACGGCGACACCCCAAACCCAACCCGTCCACCGATCAGCTTGTTGGTGTTATTGTCCGGAATGTTGGCGCCCCAACTGAGGTCCCCGAGTTCAAGATTCGCGGGGCTGCCGGTCTTCGCTGCAGCAGAGTGGTCGTCGCCCTCCCCAGGCGTCTCCGCCTCGGAACTCGGACCCTGAGTAACAAAAAGCTCCGTAGTTATGGTCCGAAACTCGCCCAGATCGAAGGCTCCGCGTAGCTGAATCCCCACGTCGGACAGAATGGGCAGCATTGGATCGGCGGGAACAGCCGGATTTCCGTGTGATCCGTAGACGGCGGGCACGCTCGGGAGTCGGTTGATCCATGTCGGGTGAAAGCGTTCGGAAAACGCTGCAAACGGCATCAGGAACTTACCCGCCACGAGCACGAAGTTGTCGTTGAGGGAGATATCAACCTGAGCGTACTCCAATGTGGTTCCAGACACGCCCTCCTCGAGTTCGAACTCGAACTCGCCCTCGAAGAGAAAACGATCCGAAATCTGAAAGAGCATAATCGGGGCGAAAGTGGTCGAGAAGTTGCTTCGAGTCTCTCCATCCCCCTGGACGGCGGTGAACCCGGCGCCGCCGTAGCCAGCCAGCATGAATCCCTGCCGGGGAAAGAACCTGTCCGCCTGTGATGAAGCCTCCTGGGCGGCCACGGGTGACGCGGCCAGCGGCGCAAGGACAAGGAATGCCAGTGTTAGTCTCATGTCGATACCATCAAGTCGCAATCTGGGGGAGTCTCATTGCTACCGACGGACCCCTACTTTGTGAGTCGAGACTATCGGCATATTCTGCGGGGTGCACCCAACAAACTAAGACCACTTGCCCTGGAATCAAGCGCCGGACGGCGCTGGTTTGAAGTTTGTACCTTGGAGACCCACTCGAGAGCAGCACCAATGCGCTTCCTCAAATATCCGCCTGTCAAATTGACCGCTTGGCGGGTTGCTATTCTGGCCACCCTGGTATTCGCGCCCGGAGAGGGCACCGCGCAAGAGTCGAAAATGCCTATCGTTCTGGTGGACGGAGCGCTATTTGCTCGTCGGACCCTCGACGTCGAGGGAAGTGTGTCAAAATACCAAGAGGTTGAAGTGGGGCGTCTGGAGCGATCCGCTGACCAGATCGGGGTGGAAGTCACACTGTATAATTTCGATGACCAAGGGGCTGCTTCCGACACCCTGATGTCCACAATATGGTGCACCGATCAAGCCGTTGATATGGTGATGAATTTTCTGGCGGTGGTGGACCCGAAAGGGAGCCGGGTAAGGCTGAGAATGGTCGGCGGTGAAATTGCCTATCCGATAGGCCCTGGCGGAGTTGGCGCATTGGCGGACGTCAACCTGAATGCCAAGGTTGAGGAGGGGGTACTGGGTCTTCTGGGTGCCAAAAGCCGCTTGAGCCTCAAGAATCGCGTCCTCTTACCTGTTTCTGACGGGCCAGAGTTAACATCTTACTCAATCAACGAGACGCTTCTCCTTCGAGCGTATGTATTAGGGATAAAGGTAAAGGAGCAAGTGTTCCAGATCGAAACGACAATCATCCCTGGACAGGGGTTGATGCAACAAGTTGTCACCGCCCCGGACGGGAGCTCGGTGCGCCTGGAAAGGCTGAATTGAGCCAAGTTTCGCCCTACAGGGCAAGCCAACCCTCGATAACTGAGTCAGCGCCCTACCCGACTGGTCCCGACCACGCCTGAATCGATGTTCAGGTTGCGTTCAGGTTGATGTAAGCTCTGCCTTCGGATGTTGTGGCCGTGACCGGTGAAGTTCTGCCGGTTTCCCAACTGGCCACCTATTCCACAAATCCCACCTGTCAAAATGAAACGGGCAGCGGAGCCTAATCGTAATGGGAGCATCTGACCTACAGGGTAGATCTTTGGGTCGCGAACACGAAGAAAATCACTCGAGCGACTGTGCGGAGGTGGTCGGACTCATCGCAAAAGCGCTTCTGGTATCGGATCGTCTTGTTGACGAAGGTGCGGGAGACGACTCGGAGAACCCCGACCCAGAAGTTCGGGGCAGTTAAGAGGGTCCATCGCCCGGTCGATCGTGTCTGGCCCGTAGCTCAACTGGCAGAGCAGCCGATTGATAACCGGCTTACGGACGTTCGAGTCGTCCCGGGCCCTCAAGCTCAACACACGCAGCAGTTCGCGTCGGTCAACCATCTACTCTGAACATGGCAACTCACGACATCCATATCATCGGAGCCGGGCCGGCCGGATTAGCTGCAGCCCTCTATCTGGCGCGGGAAGGACACAAACCTGTCGTCTTCGAGCAGGCGACGGACGTCGGCAGGAGGTTCACTGGCGATTTTCAAGGACTGGAAAACTGGTCTTCGGAAGATGATGTTACGGAGGTCCTGAGCGCAGTCGGTATCGCGCGGGATTTTCGATGCGTACCTTTCGCGGATGGCACCGTCTTTGGACCGTCGGGAAAATCCTACGACATTCGCCCGACGCGCCCACTCTTCTACCTCGTCGAGCGTGGCGCCGGTGCCGGGTCCCTTGACACCGGATTGAAGCAACAGGTCCTGGATGCAGGAATAGAGATTCGTTTCGGCAGGAAGGTCGAACACGCCACTGCAGGGAAGGTAATTGTCGCGACAGGCCCGCGTTCGCCCAGCGCCATCGCACGTGGGATGACTTTTCAGACGTCCCATCCGGATGGCTACTATGGTTTCCTCGGAGAGCAGTTTGCACCGCGGGGCTACGCCTACTTGCTTGTGTGTGGCGGGCGGGCCACACTCGCCACCTGCCTGTTCGATGATTTCAAGCACGCGACAGACTATTTCAAGCGTGCCCTCGATGCCATCTTGAAGGCTGTACCGCTCGAGGTTCGAAATCCCAGCCCCTTCGGAGGGTATATCAACTTCCGGATCCATAGACCGTGGGTGAAAAACAATCGCCTCTATTTCGTGGGCGAGCGGGCGGGGTTCCAGGATGCACTATGGGGATTTGGCCTGCGGTATGCCATGCTCTCAGGGGTGCTGGCGGCGCGGGCTATCATCCATGGCGAGGACTATGATGCACTGTGCCAGGAACAGATTGTGCCTCAGATGGAAACGGCGCTCGCCAACCGGCTGATCTTCTCCCAACTCGGGAACCATGGATACGATTGGGTGCTTCGCCGCTTGGCCGGGCTGGACGTTATCTCAAAGCTGAGAGAGCACTACGCACCGTCCCCGCCGAAGCGAATGCTGTTCGAAGTCGCCAAACGGCGTATCCATTCGCAACTACGAGAGCCGAGCTGTGATGCGGACGACTGCAGTTGCCTGTGGTGCGGGCACGGGAGAGAGATAGATATTGGTGCGATGGAGGGATGCATTCAGCCCCACGTCACGGTCGATGGTGGCACGGAGCTTCCGACCGCCGAATAACGTCACTGTTCACCCGCACGAAGAACATCGAGGCGGCCGGACCTCCTGCTGGCCGAGTCAGAGCGCCTTACGCCGGATGGTCACTTCCGAGACGAAGTACGGCCCCCGCTCCACCAACTCCCAACCTCGCTTGCGAAGCACCGATTCAGGGGTGCCTGAGCCCTCGCCCGTACCTACGTACAGGCAGTC
>JAJCYP010000041.1 GCA_029262855.1 Bacteroidota bacterium
CAACAGTGGTGGCGCGAGTCCGCAACGCGTTCCGGAGACGGCATCGGCAGCTCCGGTCGCCGAGGGGGCCGCCAACGGGGCTGCGAAGCCGGCGGGGGAAGCCAAGAGCGGGGACGACTACACGTTCGAGGCGGACGACGACCTCCCCTTCTAAGTCGTGCATCGAAGAATCGGCAGGCCGCTTCGACTCGCTTCGCACTGTGAACTCACTCCGTGAACTCACTCCGTGAACGATCGAAGCGGCCTTTCTTGTTATTATAGCAGGGTTCGGTCAGATGGCCGCACGCGTTCGGTATTCTTGCGTCACCTTCGGTGCGCAGGAGCCGCCCCCTTCGATAATCAAATCAGCGAATAAGCATGGCGACAGTGTCGCGCGGCCAATGGAGCGGCCGCATGGGATTCATCTTTGCAGCCGCAGGATCGGCCATCGGCCTCGGCAATATCTGGCGATTCCCCTACAGTGCAGGAGAGAACGGAGGGGGCGCCTTCGTGCTCATCTATCTGTTCTTCGTCGCTGCCATCGGGATTCCGGTGGTCCTTTCTGAGCTGGCAATCGGCCGGACTACCCAACGAAATCCCGTTGGAGCCTTCAAGGCGCTGGTGCCGGGCTCACTCTGGCCCTGGGTCGGGGGCCTGGGTGTACTGACGGGGTTTGGCATCCTGGCCTTCTACGCGGTGATCGCCGGCTGGACGCTGTCCTATCTCTGGGGAGCCCTCACGGGGGTCTATGGCGGCGTTCTGACGGCCGACGAGAGCCTGTCGCTCTTCAACGAGCTGATCACGGACCCGACCAAGGCCATCTTTCTTTCCGGACTGTTTCTGCTGCTGACCATCCTCGTCGTCCGTGGTGGAGTCTCCAAGGGCATCGAGCGGGTCACCAAGATCCTGATGCCACTACTGTTGATCATCCTGGTGATTCTCGCCATCAGGTCGGTGACATTGCCCGGCGGCATGGACGGTCTGGTTTACCTGTTCAAACCGGACTTCTCCAAGATCACGGTCACCGTGGTCATGAGCGCTCTTGGGCAGGCCCTCTTCAGTCTCTCGCTGGGCATGGGGGCCATGATTACGTACGGCTCCTACTTCCCCGATGGAGAAAACCTCCCAAACGCCGGTATCACCGTCGCCATTTTTGACACCGCCATCGCCATTCTGGCCGGCCTGATCATCTTCCCGGCGCTGTTTTCCGTGGGCGTGGAGCCCGGCGCTGGCCCCGGTCTGGTGTTCGTCGTCCTGCCTTCCATCTTTGGTAGCCTCCCGGCCGGCAACCTGTTCGCCATCGCCTTCTATGCGCTCCTCGCCATTGCAGCCTTGACCTCGACCATCTCTCTGCTGGAAGTGGTGGTCTCCTATTTCGTGGACGAGAAGGGCTGGAGTCGAAACAAGTCGGCGTGGGTCCTCGGGATCTTCTGCTTTTTCCTGGCCATCCCTTCAGCCCTGGCCAACGGCGCTTCGCCATTCTTCTCTGATTTCATGGGGACAGGCGTCGATTTCCTCAGCCTGAACAACAACCTCTGGGGCAACTACTCCCTGTCCCTCGGCGCGATAGCCCTCTGCATATTCGTCGGGTACAAGTGGGGCATTTCGAACGCCCTGGCCTCACTGGAGGCGTCGGGCCACAAACTGCCTGCGCCTGCCTTGTTCGGCTTCCTCGTCCGCTACGTCTGCCCTGTGGCAGTCGGTGCGGTCCTGATCTACGTCATCGTTACCGGGAATTACTTCTAGTGCGTGAACTCACTGGTGCAGACCATTCGTCTCACTGATCGTGGACCCCGACCCTAACTGGGCCCATAGCGCCATCCTGATGATGCAGGGCGTCCCTCTGGACGCCGGAGTCATTCTATGGTCTGTGGCCGTTCTCGTGTCGCTGCTGCTCTTCTCGTCGCTGTTCTCCGGAGCCGAGGTGGCACTCTTTTCGCTGGACTCGGCGGACAAGGAAGCGTTGGCCGCGCAGATGGACAACGCCAGCCGGCGCGTGTTACGCCTTCTGGAGCGCCCGGGAGCGCTCCTGATCTCGATTCTCATTCTGAACACGGTGGTCAACGTCGGCGCAGCCGTCCTGTCCGCCGTGATCACACATGATCTGGCGGCCGCCTACGATTGGAATCCTGCCCTCACGGTAGTACTGGAGGTCATTGCGCTGACCTTCGTGCTGCTGATTGTGAGCGAGATATCGCCCAAGCTCCTCGCCGCGAACAACGCCCCACTCTTCAGCCGGTGGGTCTCGGGTCCCCTCCTGCTTTTTCACCGTGCACTCTGGCCGGTTTCAACCTGGGTTTCCCAGAGAATGCAGTCGTTCCACAGCCGGTTCGATACCGTTCAAACGCGGCTCTCGGCCGACGACCTCAAGACCATGGCGGCCATTGGTGAGGCCCACGGCACCATCCAGGAGGATGAGCGAGAACTGATCCATTCCATCGTGGAGTTCGGGGAGACGATGGTCCGGGAGATCATGGTTTCGCGCCTGGATGTGGTTGCCCTCTCCTCGGAGGCCACACTCAGCGATGCCATCGCCATGATTCGAACCAGCGGGCATTCCCGAATCCCCATGTACGCCGGCCATCTCGACAACATTCTGGGTATTGTCTACGCCAAGGACATCCTTCGATTCCTGGCCCATGATCCCCGTCCTGAGCAGATGGACTGGGCCAAACTGGTCCGAACGCCGATTTTTGTGCCCCTCAGCAAGAATCTCGATGATCTGCTCACCGACTTCCAGACGCGAAAAACGCATATCGCCCTGGTGGTTGACGAATACGGCGGCACGGCCGGACTGGTCACGCTGGAGGATGTTCTGGAGGAGATTGTTGGCGAAATCCAGGACGAGCACGACGAGCAGGAGGACTCGTTGGTCGAAGAACTGGATGACGGTACCTATCGCGTGGACGCGCGAATTGATCTGGACGACCTGAACGATTACCTGGAGATGAATCTGGACACGGCAAGCTTTGATTTTGAGACCCTCGGAGGCCTGGTGTATGCCGTCGGCGGATCCATCCCCGAGGAGGGGGATGAAATCGAGTTCCAGAACATCCGCCTCAGGGTGGAGACCGTCGAGAACAACCGCATTGGCCAGGTGGTCCTCCGGGTGGAGGATCCTCCCGAGGAGAACGACCCCGACGCCGAGTCCAACGATATCTGAAGGAACCAAACCGCATGAATCACCCGCTCTTCGCAGGACCGTACCCGATGCATCGGCGGGCCGAGAAACCTGGGGCATGTCGGACTATTCAACCGGGTCTTCGCCCGAACGGTTTTTCCAACCCCACCCCGACGTCCCGCTGACATGGCCGAACTCAGAGAATACTGTGGTGTCTTCGGCGTCATGAACGCCCGGAATGCCGCCCAGATGACGTACCTGGGACTCCACGCGCTTCAGCATCGTGGACAGGAAAGCGCGGGGATCGTGACTTCGACATTCGACGAGGCCAAGAACCGCCACGTGATGCCGACCGTGAAGGGCGAGGGCCTGGTGCTGGACGTATTCCGGGATCCGACCATATTCGACACCAAGCTGCTTGGGACCAAGGCCATCGGACATAACCGGTACTCCACAGCAGGCGCGGCCGGCAACACGTCGAACATTCAGCCTTTTGTCGTGCACTACCGGGGCGGAAACGTGGCCCTGGCTCACAACGGCAATCTCTCGAACGCGCGTGAACTGCGCGACACCTTCTCCGAGCGCGGGACCATTTTCCAGACCACCAGCGACACAGAGCTGATTCTGCACCTGATGGCACAGAGTCCCCGTCGCAAGCAGGTCGACCGAATCATCGATGCGCTCGGCCAGGTGGAAGGTGCCTTCAGCCTGGTCATGATGACGGACGACGAACTCATTGCCGTCCGGGACCCCAACGGATTCCGTCCTCTGGCTCTCGGCAAACTCGCCGGAGGTGGTGCCGATGGGGGTGATGCCTGGTGCGTGGCCAGCGAGACGTGCGCCTTTGACCTCATTGGCGCGGAATATGTCCGGGACATTCAGCCCGGCGAGGTGCTGGTCATTGATCAGGCCGGGATAGATGCCGGTGAGTTCTCACAGTTCCAGCTCGCGCAGAACCACGGCGTCAGCCAGTGCGTCTTCGAGTACGTCTACTTTTCGCGGCCGGACTCCCGGATCTTCGGCGAAAACGTCGACAAGGTCCGGAGGAAGCTGGGCAAGCAGTTGGCGCACGACGCCCCTGTGCCGGAGGACCCTACCGGCGGCAAGCCGATTGTCATTTCGGTCCCTGATTCGTCGAATACGGCGACTCTGGGCTACGTCACCGAGTCACGCAAGATTGGGCTCAGGGCTCGCTACGAAATTGGTCTGATTCGGAATCACTACGTCGGGCGAACCTTCATCGCACCTGGACAGGGCCGCCGGGAGACCCGGGTCAGGAGCAAGTTCAACACGGTGGCGGGTGTACTCCGGGATCGGGTGGTCGTGATGGTCGATGACTCGATTGTTCGCGGGACCACGGCGAGGCAGTTGGTCCAGATGGTGCGACACGCGGGAGCCCGGGAAGTACACTTTCGCGTGGCATCGCCACCGGTGGTCAGCCCCTGTTTCTATGGGATGGATTTCCCGAGTCATGGCGAGTTGCTCGCCAACAAGTTCGGCGGAGACATTCAGGCCATGTCCGAGTGGTTGGACGTGGACAGCCTCGCCTACCTCTCTACTGAGGGAATGATGAAGGCGGTCAGGGCAGCCAACCCGTCCGGCCACGGGTATTGCAACGCGTGCTTCACTGCCAACTACCCGGTTCCGGTGGAAATGGGAGTTACCAAGGACGAAAACGAGTGGTAGCGTGCGCCCAGCACCCGCACCTAACCGGTTACGATTAAGATCGCGTGAAGATTGTCTAAATGGGTGAATTTAGGCCGCGAAGGGATTGTGAAGAGCTCCGTATTGCGTTTCCTTCCAAGCAGTCTCTCCCCTCACCCCCCCACCGAACCGGTACAGCCATCGGATGCGCAATCCTATAGACAGTGCAATTCGGGCGATGACGCTAGGGGCAGGCGTCGTCGGTCTAATTGTCTTGACTGTCTTCCAACTCCTCTAGCCCCCTCACCGCTGTTTGACTGGGCTTGCTCAAGCCCGACCGCAGCGACAGCTTGAAGACACGACCTCGTTCCGGGGTCGTGTCTTTTTTTTGAACCCGCTTTTCCCAACCCGTTTGCGGCTACTCGTCATCGTCAACGTCTATCGGCCCGATCTGGGCGGCGGCGTCCTGTTTGCTGATTTTATGGAGGGGCTTACCGAGCGCGGCTTCGACGTCGAGGTTCGCTGCGCGTACCCATACTATCCCGAGTGGGCCGACAAGACCGACCGGAACGGCCTGGCGATAGCCGAAAGTGTCGAGAATCGTGTTCGGGTTCGCCGGTTCGGCCTCTTCATCCCGTCCAGTCCGGAGAGTCTGTGGCAGCGCCTGGTCTATGAGGCCTCTTTCTTTGCTTCCCTGCTCCGTGTGCTCCCCGCCCCCGGAGACTTTGATTTGGTGATGGCCTACTGCCCGCTCGTCGGCGGCGTCGGATACGGTGCCATTGCCGCGCGGGCAGCGGGAGCACCGCTCTGGCTGAATGTTCAGGACCTTTCCGCCGAGGCGGCAACCACGGCCGGGATTATTCGACATCGTGCTGCAGGATCGATTCTGACCCGTTTTCAGCGATTCCTTTTCAATCGGGCCGCCGTCTGGAGCACCATATCCCCGGTGATGCAGGATCGGCTTGTCCCCCTCGCAACACGGGGACAGGCCGTTCACGACCTGCCCAACTGGCTGCATGGTTCGCTGGCGGATGCCATTGGGAGCACGCAGCGCCCGCGTGGCAGCCGCGCCGGCTCTACTCCCCACCTCCTGTACTCCGGCAATATCGGCGGGAAGCAGGATTTGATGGCCTTCTGCAAGGTCCTGGCAAACTCGAATGCAGCGTTCCGGTTTGAAATCCGGGGAGACGGCAGCGCAGCGGACGACGTTCGCACGTGGATTCAGAACAGCGGTGACCCGCGCTTCTCGATGGCACCGCTCACGGATGAGGCCGGACTCGCCGCTGGGCTGGCCGCCTGCGATCTGTTCGTCGTCACGGAAAAGCGTGACGCGGGGGGCTCCTTCATCCCAAGCAAGCTTCTGCCGGCCTTCGGAGCCGGCACGCCGGTCCTCGCAGTCTGTGATGCCCAGTCTCCTCTCGGGAGGGAACTGAATGAGGCCCAGGCCGGGCCCGTTTTCGATTGGGAAACCGTCCATGAGATCGGCTCTCTTCTGGAGAACACCGGTGAGTTGGAGCGCGTACTTCCAGGGTGGCAGATGGCCTCGCGCCAGCGCGGGCTTCGCTATGACCGAGAACGGATCATTGACCGATACGCAGAGCTGATGGCGGAACTGGCTTCCGCCTCCAAACCGGTATGAGTGAGATCATTCTTGTGGGAGACCGTCTGCTCGTCGACCCGGAAGAGGGCGAGCGGCAGACCGCATCGGGCCTGGTGCTTCCGGCTACTGTGTCCGAGCGCGACAAAGTCCGCGGTGGTCGCGTGGTGCGTGTCGGCCCCGGCTACGTGATCCCGAATCCGGAGTTCAGCGAGAGTGAGACCTGGGCGCCGTCACGTGATTCCGTTCGCTACCTGCCCCTGCAGGCACGGCCCGGGGATTTTGCCTTCTTCCTTCGAAAAGAAGCCATTGAATTGACCTTTCAGGATCACAACTACCTGATTGTTTCTCATGGAGCCATTCTGGCCATAATCCGGGAAGAACCGGAAGACCTTCTGGAGAAACTGGACGGACTCGAAGGCCTCGGCGACCTGCCGGGCTGATCAGGCCGTTCCGGGACGCGGCCGTTGCGGCATGTAGGGCCGTACGCTCTCCAGATCTTTCTGAATCCAGGCGCCGGTCTTGAGCTGAAGCAGCACGGTCTCTCGAAAGATGTCCACCTTGCGCACGGTCGCGGGTCCGTCAGCCAACTCCAGTTGGGAGTCCACCGAGGGGAAACGTCTCAGGGCGGCCATGTACGCCTCCAACTCGTAGTTCAGGCAGCACTTCAGTCTTCCACACTGGCCTGACAGCCGTGCCGGATTCAGAGGCAGGTTCTGCGTCTTGGCCGATTGGGTCGATACCGGCTTGAACTCCTGAAGCCAGGTCGAGCAGCACAGTTCGCGGCCACACGAACCGATCCCGCCGATCCGCGCCGCCTCGTCCCGGGCTCCGATCTGCCGTAACTCAACCCGTGTTCGAAACCGCCGCGCCAGCTTCCGGACCAACTCGCGGAAGTCTACCCGATGATCGGCGGTGAAGTAAAACGTGACCTTCTTGCTGTCGAATTGCCACTCCACATCGACCAGCTTCATGGGAAGGGCCATGCGATCGATGGTCCGTCGCCCAATGAGGAATGTCTCGGTCTCCTTTTCCTTGTTCTCTTCCCAGCGGTTCAGGTCCTCCAGGGACGCCCGCCTCACGACTGCCGGGAAATCCCCGTCGACATCCAGTCCCTTGGAGCGCAGCCGGATGCGTACCATTTCACCTGAAAGATGGACGGTGCCCAGGTCGATGCCTCGATCCGCGTCCACCAGGATGTGGTCACCGGTTGCGACGTCCATATCTGACGAAGACCGATAGAAGTCCTTTCGCCCTCCCTTGAATGCCACCTCAAGAATGGGAAACTGGTCCGCCTCGGGCGCGGCACCCATATCAGTCAGCCAATCCGCCGGCTGATTCGATGGACAGGCGTCCGTCCCACAATCGCCGGTTGAGCAGCCGCCCGACCCACCGGTTCCGCATGATTCACACGCCATCGGTAAGGGGCTCTGTCAGGTGGCTGGCCGGAAGGCCTCTCATGGCATCATGGAGGCTGTGCGACAACACGGTCAACACCAGCCGGGCATTGGCATTCCGCTCCAGTCGGCCGATGCACTCCTCTACCAACTGGGCCATCAGATCCGGGTCTGCGCGCGTCAGGCTGGCCGCAAACTTCCTGATTTCCTCGGCCTGATCGGTGTTTACGATTTGGGCACCGTCACCCATTACCCGCACCAGCGTCAGATCACGAATCCACCCCAGCATCAACTCGAGAATGAACTTGACCTGCTCGCGTCCCTGACGCGATATGCGCTCTATCTGTTCGGCCATTCGGTCTGCCGCACTCCAGGTCTGGTAGGACCCGCGGAGAAACCTCAGTACCTCACCCCGCGCGGCCATCAACTCCTCGGATGCGGCCAGGTCCAGGGCCCGCGCGAAAGACCCATCAGCCATGCGGGCGATGGTCTCGGCGGCAGCCTCCGCGACCAGGTCCCGCCCAACGAGTGCGTTCGAGATCAACTCGGCCGGCAAGCGATCAAACCGAAGATGCTGGCACCGGGAAAGAATCGTCGGGAGCATGCGATCCGGCCTGGCCGTCGTCAGAATGAAGACGGTCCGAGCCGACGGTTCTTCGAGGAGTTTGAGAAACGCGTTGGCCGCCTCCTTCCGCAACAGATCCGCATCAGACAGCATGGCAATCTTGAACCGTCCCTCTACGGGGCGAAAGCTCATGATTCGGCGCAATTCGTCATTGATACGACCAACGCTGTACTGAATCTGCTTGCTGGACGACGACCCGGGCTCATCCAGCTTGGCCCGACGCAGATAGTCGATGGTTGCGTACGGCTCCTCCGCCAGACGCCGCACACGCTCCTGGACCTCATCAGCCTTCGCATCATTGGGCTGCGGAATCAGAACATGGAGATCCGGGTGAATCAGGCGCTCGGTCTTGGTACACGCGTTGCAGGTCCCGCAGGGCGCGTCTTCCCCGGTGCAGAGGAGCGTCTGAGCAAAGGCCAGCCCGGCCGCACGCTTGCCCACACCGTCGGGCCCGTGAAACAGGTACGCATGGGCCACCCGGTCCCGCGCAATGGCCGACCGGAGGGCGGAGCACGCCCGCTCTTGTCCTATGACTGATTCCCACTTCATGGTTTCGTTCGCAGCACGTGAAGATACGTCAGTAAGGGGCGCCGAGCGTTGACCAGGGGATCTGGGCGCGCTAGCTTTGTCGGCTCGGCGCGGTAGCTCAGTTGGTTAGAGCGACGGACTCATAACCCGTAGGTCGGCAGTTCAAATCTGCCTCGCGCCACCAAAAAGGGAGTGCCTGAACAGGGCACTCCCTTTTCTATGGGATCACTTCCTCGGAGCGGATCGGAGTGACTACATGTCCTCCCAGTATTCCTCGGGCATGTCCTGGGCGAGCGCCAGTGCGCCCTCGGCCCCGGCGTAGAGCGGATCGTCGATGGGACGGATGTTGAAGGATCCGAATTGCTTGAGCTCCTCGGTCAGTCCTTCGGCCAGCCCCTTGATCTGGCTGCCGCCGCCGGCCAGGAACACGTTCTGCTTCACTTCCTCCTGGAAGTCCGGCTCGTAGCGGGCAATGAGGTCCATGGTCGCCTCGGCGAGTACTGGCACCAGGCCCTCGCATACGGCCCTCACGTCGGCCGTCACGTCGAGCGCCGTCGAGACACCACCGATGGGCACCTTGATCTTGACCCGCTCACGATGACTGCCCACGAATCCGTGTTCTTCCTTGAAGGTCCGGATCATGGTCTCGCTGAACCGTGCCTCCGGATGCTTCTCATTGAGTCTGTTCTTCAGTTGCTGATCCAGATAGTCTCCGGCTACGGTGATGGTCCGCTGATCCTCCTCGCCGGGCATGGTCCCGTGCATGATGCAGAAGTCAGCCGTCCCCGCCCCGATGTCGATAATCAGAGCGTTGTTGAGCGTCCCCAATCCGTATGCGACGGCGAAGGGCTCCGAGACCACCATCAGGGAGTCGGCATACTCTTTCACTGCATTGCGGATGGCCAGTTTGTTGACGCGCAGCGCCTCGGCAGGCACGCCAACGGCCGCATAGATCTCGGCCGCCTTTCCGGGATTCACCTGTTCAATAAGGTGATGGACCAGGGCCCGGACAGCATCCTCGTCCTGCTGGGTGCCATCACGAATGACGCCCTGCTCGAGTGGGCGTGTCAGTCTCAACGAGAGCCGATTCTCGAGAGCGTCGGAGCCGAACAGCACATCCCGGCCAAGCATCTTCTTGGATACAAAGTCCTTCGGCCAGCCGACGTAGCTCTGGACCCATTCCCGTTTTCCGTTGGATGCCACGATGGCACTCCGGGAGGTCCCCAGGTCTATTCCGATGTAGAGTATCCGATCGGCGCTGCCGTTGGACGTCGTTTTTTTCTTTGCAGGCATTGTTTCGCTTCTTGGGGTTGGTTGCCGATGGGCGGCGGTGGGATTCCGAGGGGCGGTGGTTATTGGGTCGGAGTCTATTGCCGTCGACTCCGATCGACGAGATAGTTCAGGACACCCTCCTCCAGGAAGGCGGCCAATTGCTCACGGTGCGCTTCCGTCTGCAGGCGGTCTGCCTGAGCGGCATTGGACAGCACGGATATTTCAGCCAGGATGCTCGGGGCATCGGAGCCGAGCAGGACCACAAAGGGACCCGCCTTCACGCCCCAGTCCTGGACATTCGGGGCTTCGATGCGCGTATTCGATACCAGACTCCTCTGAACAGCGGTTGCCAACCGTCTGGACTCCTGGAGTTTGACGGTGCTGCTCAGCCTGCGGATCATGTCATTGAAATCCGCGAGCGTGTAGTCCGAACCCTGATTCTCGGCCTCGGCCAGTCGCAGAAGCGTGCGCTCCGTGTTGGCGCCGAAGTAGTAGGTCTCCAGCGCATTCACCGGAGCGTCAGGGAAAGAATTGGCGTGAATAGAGACGAAAAGGTCTGTCGGTTGGCGATTCGCAAACTCCACGCGCTCACGGAGGGAGACCGTCTCGTCCTCTTCTCGGGTCATCAGGACCGTGTATCCGCGTTGCTCCAGCCTTCTTCGAAGACGGCGCGCGACATCCAGTGTGACATCTTTCTCCCAGACCTCCTTGAGTCCAATCGCGCCGGGATCGTCGCCCCCGTGCCCAGGATCCAGCACGATGGTGCGAACCTGGAGGTCAAAAAGCGCAGCCAGGGGCGTGGACCCCTTCAGCATTTCGCGGAACTGATCGGGATCCAGTCCCGCATCCGCATCGGGTCCAACGTCCAGAACCGGCAGATTGGCGTCCAGAATGGTCGTGGCTCCAAAGTCCGGAGTTCCCGCATCACCGGGCTCTTCCCCGAACAGCTGCACACCCACGACCACGAGAAGCAGAATCAGGACGACGCCCCCCGCCCAAAGGGTGGCATATCTCCTCCGCAGGGCCGCTTCGGCAGCACCGCCATCCTTGATGCGGCGGTTCTCTTCATAGACCCGCCGCAGCATGGACGCGCGCGCCTTGCGCGATGGCTCAAAACGGTCCGTTTCCACTCGACTTAATACTACTGTTTAGTACTCGCAACGCGGCGAGAACCTGTCAATGTAGTAAAAAGAACCACTTTTGCAATTCCTGGGGTGCCCGCTCCATAAAGGCACAGGTACCGCAAGACGTGCCGGAATCAGGCTTCCGCCAGTGCCTCGGCCTCGGCAACGACCGCATCCTGGACGTGACGCGGCATGGGTTCGTAGCTGGCAAACGAGTTCCGATGCATCCCCCTTCCCTGTGTCATGGACCTCAATGAGGTGCTGTACCGGTACAGTTCCGCCTCGGGAGCCGTGGCGATAATCTTCTGGAACGGCCCCTCCGCCTCCATACCCTGGATGCGGGCACGGCGAGTATTCATGTCGCCCATGACATCGCCTGTGTAGGAATCCGGGACGAGCACTTCAATTTCGTGGATCGGCTCCAGGATGACCGGCTTTGCGTCGCGGAAGGCATCGCGGAAACACATCCTTGAGGCGGTCTTGAACGCCGCTTCGTTTGAGTCCACCGAGTGCATTCCGCCGTCGGTGATCACAATTCGGATATCGCCAACCGGGTAGCCCGCAACCGGACCCTGCTGGAGCGCCTCTGCTACGCCCTTCTGAATCGCGCCAAAGAACCGCCGCATGTCGATGACTCCACCGACGATGGCATCGATATACTGAATCCGCGACCCCCAGTCAGTGAGGTGCTCATCTACCGAACGAACCTTGATGTCATCCGGCGGCTCGAAGTCTCCGTGAAGCGGCTCGACGAGCATGGAGATATCGGCGAATTGTCCGGCCCCACCTGTCTGCTTCTTGTGACGGTACTTGGACCGAGCGCGGGTCGTCACCGTCTCGCGGTAGGCCACCTTGGGCCGCGAGAACTCGATGCTGACGCCGTACCGATGCTTCAGCCGGAACTGGGCAATCTGCAAGTGCATCTCGCCCTGCCCGCCGAGGGTCAGCTGGGACAGATGCTGATCGTGTGTGATGGTGAGCGAGGGATCCTCCTCGTGCAACTGGTGGAGTCCCTGGGCAAGTTTGTCTTCCTCCCCCTCCTTACTGGCCATGACTGCAGTCGTGTACCGCGGGGCTGGAAAGACGATGGGCTGGATGACGGTGCTTGAGCCTTTCAGATGCAGCGTGTCATTGGTGTGGGTGTTTTTCAGCTTGACCAGCGCGCCGATGTCGCCTGCGACCATTTTGTTTACGGACTCGCGCTCGTGCCCATTGATCGAGTAGATCTGCCCGAGTCGCTCGTGCGCCCCGGAGCCGGCATTGATCAGGTCCATGCCGGTCTCCAGCGCTCCCGAGTAGACCCGGAAGAAGGAATAATCGCCCACGTGTGGCTCGGCCATGGTCCGGAAGATCAGTGCCGCCGGCTCTCCGTCCGCGCTTGCCGGCAACTCGCCTCCGCCAATCAGCTGGGCTGCAGGCATCTCGGGCGGCGATGGACAGACGTTGTCGATGAACGACATCAACCGACTGACGCCGATGTTGGCGGTGGCGCTCGTCACGAAGATCGGGAAGAGCTGCCGATTCAACATCGCAACGTGAAGACCCTGGCGCATCTCGTCCTCGGACAGCTCGCCCTTCTCGAAGTAGAGCTCCATGAGCCCTTCGTCGTTCTCCGCGATGCTCTCAACCAGGTCGTTGTGTAGCTGCTCGGCTTCCTCCTTGTGAGCGTCGGAGATATCGCCTTCGCTCATCGCCCCCGTGCCTTCGGCGAAGGAGAGCTGCTTCATACGCAGGACGTCCAAAATGCTGCGGCTACCCGATCCCCCGGGCACCTGTACCACAGTCGCGCTGGATCCAAATCGCTCCTGGATCTGCCCGATGACGCCGCGGAAATCGGTGTCCGCCTTGTCCAGATGGTTGATCACAAACATGGCCGGCTTCCCAAGCTCCTCGGCAGTCCGCCAGGCGAGCTCGGTCCCCACCTGCACGCCTTCGCCCGCATTGATCACGAAGATGGCGCAGTCCGCCACGGTCAGGGAGGCTACCACCTCACCCACGAAATCGGGGTAGCCGGGCGTATCAATGATGTTGACCTTGTAGCCCTTCCACTCAGCGTGCAGAACGGAGGAGAACACCGACATCTGGCGCTCGTGCTCAGAGGCGTGGTAATCGGAGACGGTTGTTCCATCCTCAATTGACCCCATTCGGGGCAGCGCACCGCTCGTCAACAGCATGGCCTCGGCCAGCATCGTCTTTCCCGAGCCTTGATGCCCTACCAAGGCTACGTTTCGGATGTGTCCCGCATCATATACCTGCATGAATCCTGCTCCGCGTTTTCGCCTGAAATCAAGAATGGAAAGGGCGCAAAAGATAACCGTGTACCCTTCCGTTGTCCACTAATTCGGCGGCGCGAACTGAGGATTGCGGAGGAACAATCGCGGCCCCGCCCTATTCGTCAGCCGCTGTGAAAAACGCGATTCTGGGCATAGAAACTGCAACGGGAGTCTGTTCAGCCGCAATCGTGCGGGGCACCCAGCTGTGGGTACGCTCCGTTGAAGGCGGCCGGCGGCATGATGCCGATCTGATGCTGATGATCGACGAGGTCCTCAAGAGCGCCACGCTGCGCCGAGAAGACCTCGCGGCCGTTGCCGTCTCGGCCGGTCCGGGGTCCTACACCGGACTGCGAATTGGCGTCAGCGTAGCGAAAGCCCTCTCCGAGGCGCTCTCGATTCCGCTGGTTTCTGTGCCCTCTCTGGTGGCGGCGGGTCTCCATGGAGTCCCAACCGCGGGTATTTCCTGGGAACCGGGCGATCTCTTTCTGGCAGCATTCCCATCCCGGCGAAAGGAAGTCTTTGCGGCAGCCTATCGACTCACCTCCGATGGCGCCGAGCAGGTAGGCGATACCCTGGCGGGAGACGCCGATCCCGTTCTGGAGGCCCTTCAATCTGACGGATTGACCCTGCGCATGGCCCTGGGGCCGGCGGCGGCGGCGTTCGAGAATCGCCTTCCGTTTGAGGTGACGCCGTGCTCGGCAGGAACGGTGGCAACACTCGGCCAGACGCGCTTTAATCGGCAGACCTTCGTGGATGCCGAACTCTTCGAACCGTATTATCTGAAGGAATTCGTAGCTGGCGTACCCACCAAATCGGTGTTCGCCCGGTTGCCCTTCTAGACTAGGCTTATTCCGAGGAAGCATGGCGTGGTTTCGACGCACAAAAGCGGGCATCAATACCAACCTCACGGACCAGATCGATGTCCCTGAGGGACATTGGGTCAAGTGCAAGGAGTGCTCCTCGACACTGAATCGGCGGGAGGTCATTCGCAACCTGCTGGTTTGTTCGGAGTGCGGGTACCACTTCCCCATGAGCGGGATGGAGTACTACCGGCTTCTGTTTGACGATGCGGAGTTTGAGGTCTTTGACACCAATCTCGTCAGCCAGGACCCGCTTGAGTTCACGGATCGCAAGCCGTACCCGAAACGCCTAGCCGAGGCCCAGCGAAAGACCGGGCTCACCGATGCTGCCAGCGGCGCGATGGGCCTGATTGGCGGACACCGGACCTCCGTCACGGCCATGGACTTCAAGTTCATTGGCGGATCGATGGGGTCTGTCGTGGGCGAGGTGATCTCGCGCGCCATCAAGCGCGCCTACACCGAAGAGACTCCGCTAATCATCATCACGCAAAGCGGCGGCGCCCGGATGATGGAAGGAGCCCTGAGCCTGATGCAACTCGCAAAGACGAGTGCTCACCTCACCCGGCTGCATGAAAAGGGCCTGCCCTTCTTTGTCGTGCTCGCCAATCCGACGACGGGCGGCGTGACCGCCTCCTTCGCCATGCTGGGTGACGTGCACCTGGCCGAGCCCGGTGCCCTGATCGGCTTCGCCGGCCCCCGGGTGATCCGGGAGACGATGGGGCAAGACCTCCCCGAAGGATTTCAGCGGTCCGAGTTCCTGCAGGCCAGGGGCTTCGTGGACCAGATCGTGGCTCGTAGCGACATGAAGCAGCGAATCACGGAACTGCTGGACCTGATCATGGAGCCCAGCGCAGGCTAGAGCCGCGCCTCGCCCGCGGCCGGCTGAGCCAACACCCAGGCCCCCGAAGACTGACCTGATCGCAGGACAGGATTCCTGTGTCCTGTCCTCACGACGCGCCGGGGGGCGACCGAAAACGCCGTTCCTTAAGCGAAAGCGATCAGGGTTCACGTTATCTTCATCATGTAAATTTAAGTTCTAAAGGTGGTCAGCCGATAACGGAAGAGCCCCGCGTATGTCCCGACGGAGAAAGCCGGTTTTTTGGGCCCGAAACGGTCCAAATCGCTCTTTTCGAAGGGACTTCGCAGTGTTCTTTTCACTCCCCTGCAGCCTGTCTGCAGGCCCGGCTCGGTCAGATCGACCGACTGGGTTCTTCCGCATTTTCGACGAGTCGCGCACGTCGTCTGCCTTTGGCTTCTCACTTGCTTGGCAGTCGGCCGCGACTCCACCGTTCACATGAAATCGACGTCCCTCAGTTCGATTCTCCTGATCGCGGCCGTGTTTCTGACACCGGTTGCTTCCGGCTCCTCTGGCCCGGCTGGCTCCTCTGACCCGGCGCTCAGGAATACCGTTCGCATCAAACTCCTGGAGACCTTCTCTCCCACAGAGGCTGCGATGACCGCAGGTCAGTACGGCCTTGCCGTCTCCGAGTCCGGTAAGTCAACACCCAGATTTCAGATAGGACCAGGGGCCACTTTTCGGGTCGTCCGGCGAGGCAGCATGGTGCAGCTGGAAGCCGCTGCGGGACGCGTCAACGCATCTGAGGTCAGGCTGGAGCCTCTGGGGCCGGGCGAAATACAGGTGGAGGTGCAGAGGGAGCGCCGAAGCTATGCTGGAAGCCTCTGGATCAGCGCGCCAACCTCAGGGTCGGCGTTAGAGATCGTCAACCATGTACCGCTTGAGGAATACGTCGCTTCCGTAGTGTCCAGTGAGTATGGCCTGCAGGACCTTGAGGGATCCAAGGCGATGGCCGTCGTTGCCAGGACCTACGGACTCCGCTCGCTCCTCGGCTCTGGCGCCCGTTTTGACCATGTCGATCATACCGGGTCTCAGGTCTACAAGGGCACCCGTTCCGTTACCCCATTGGCCAGGCAGGCGGCTCACGCTACGGCCGGCGAGGTACTCACCTACAACGATAGCCTGATCGAGGCTGTGTACTCTTCCTCCTCTGGCGGGCACACGGCCAACAACGAGGATGTCTGGCAGTCGAACCCGCACCCCTACCTGCGCGGCAAGCAGGACCCGTGGGATGGCGTGTCGCCGAACCATCGCTGGGAGGTCTCCATTGAATCCGACGTTCTGCACCGGGCCCTTGAGCGCGCCCTTGGGCTGAAACTCCAAGAGGTCGAGGTAGCCGAGCAAGGGTCCGATGGACGGGCGATTGCGATGGGGCTCATCCCGAAGCGTGGACGCACCCGCACCATCCCTGCCGACGAATTCCGGCGGATTGTCAGGTCGTCCCTGGGCGAAAAGAGCCTGAAGAGCACCCGCTTTAACCTCGAGCAGAAGCGCGGACGCTACGTGTTCAAGGGAAGCGGATTCGGCCACGGAGTCGGGATGAGTCAGTATGGCGCCCACGGAATGGCCCTGGCCGGCAAGAGCTACACGGATGTCCTTCATTTTTATTATTCAGGAGTACGGCTGGAGCGCAGGCAGATTGAGGGGTCTGCCTTGCCTCCAGCCGGGCTCCTGGCTTCTTTGCCGACGCCTGGACCCAAGGCTGGGACGGGCTCGACAGACCGCCTGGCCGGTCGCTTCATGCCGGGACGGACAGCCCGGGGCGTTGCCCAGCGTGCCGCCGCACCCGTGATCACCGCTACTGAGACTCCTGAGGTTGCTACCGCCCGACGCGAGACGAGCGCCTGGATCTCCGCAGCGCCCAAGCCCGCCTCGAATTCAGGACGCCGCCGCGGCTGGTAGCACGGCGAGCGCCCGCGGACGATCTTTCGGGCTCACCAGTCCGAGCATCCGTGTTCAATCGCTTCGCAACCCCATCGCTCGCCCGTACAATCCTGGTCCTCGGTGCTCTCGCACTGGCCCCGGGCCTCGCGTCCGCACAGGATACTCTGAAGGTCGAACTGCCTACCATTCGGGTCGAGGCCTCGCGAGGTGCCTTCTCGGCAAGCGGGGCACCGACCGCCGTCGCGATCGCAACGCGGTCCGACGCCGAAAGGACGCGAGAGCCGGCGCTGGCCCTGGAGAATGTTCTGTCTGAACTGCCGGGACTCTGGCTGGCCGACCGGAGCCACCTTGCGATTGGCGAACGTCTTGTTGTCCGCGGACTGGGTAGCCGGGCAGCCTTTGGGGTGCGAAGTGTGGCCGTCCTCCTCGACGGCGTCCTGCTCACCATGCCCGATGGCCAGGCGGTTTTGGACCCCATCGAGCCGGCCATGATCGCCCGGGCCGAACTCTTGCGTGGTCCAGCCAGTCGATTCTGGGGTAACGCGGCCGGAGGCGTGCTGGCCATCGAATCGGGCGCGTTCCCGGAGACCGGACGACGCACCTCAGCGCGGGCGCTGGGCGGCTCGGACGGAACTGTACAGCTTCTGGCCGAGAGCGGCATCCGATCGGGGCCAACCGCCGCCCTCGCCTACGGCTCGGTGTTGGATCGAACGGGCTACCGGGAGCACGCCAAGGGCAGCATCGCGCGCGGCGGACTGCGGGTTCGACACGCCCTGGATGCGGGGGCGGTCCTTTCTCTGGCCATCAACGGTTCTGATCTGGATACCCGATCTCCCGGATCGCTCACCCTTGAGCAATGGCAGGCCGACCCTGCGGCAGCTGATCCGCGCTATTCCAGCACCAACTCGGGCAAACGAGCCACGCAGGTCCAGTCATCAGTCGGCGTGACGGCGCCGTTGGCTGACGGGATCCTCTCAGGGAGTGTCTTCGGCGTGAAGCGATCCCTGGACAACCCACTCCCGTTCGCGTGGATCGGCCTCGAGCGGCTGGCAGGCGGGGCGCGGCTCGACTGGCGGTTGGATCGAGATCGGGTGGCGATTGGACTTGCTGCCGACGGCCGTCTTCAGTCCGATGACCGGATCAACGCGCGCAACGACGAGGGAGAACGCGGGGCGGAGACCTCAGTCGATCAGCGGGAGCGCGTTTCGGGGCTGGGTCTGGCGCTTACCGGGGACTTCCAGGCGAGCGAGCGGACCCGATTGACGGCGTCACTCCGGGCCGACCGGCTGACGGTGTCCCTGGACGACCATCTAACCGGCGACGGGGACGAATCAGGATCCAGTTCTTTCTCGGCCTTCAGCCCGGCACTCGGGGCCGTGTTCGAGGTGGGTTCGTCGACATTGTTTGCCTCGGTGGCCACGGCCTTCGAAATCCCAACCACCACCGAATTGGTGAACAGCCCGGACGGCTCCTCAGGGTTCAACGAGAATCTCTCACCGCAACGTCTGGTTGGTATCGAAGCTGGCCTGCGAGCAAGCCTTGCGCTCGCCCGGTTTGACGTGGCCGTCTACAGTCAGCGGCTGACCAATTTCCTGAGTCCGTACCAACTGGAGGCATTCCCCGGCCGAACCTTCTACCAGAATGTGGGTGAGGTCAGCTACGTCGGTGTCGAGGGCGCGACCCGAGTCCAGTCCGGTCCATGGACGGCCGACGCGACCTTGTCCATTCATCGCTACACCTTCGCCTCCGGGGAGCTCGATGGCAATCGCGTGCCCGGGATCCCCAACCTGTTCGGCTCCCTCCGACTGGCGAGGACGGCGCGTGGTCTCACGGGCGCGGTCCGGATGCGATTTGCCGGTCTGCAGTTCGCTGATGATGCCAACACGGTCGAGATCGACGGATTCGTGATGGCTGACCTCCGACTCGCGTTCGAGCGGCAAGTCCGGGCCGGGATGCAGTTGGTGCCGTTCCTCGAGGTGGCCAACCTGCTGGACGGCAACCACGTTATTTCGATCATTCCCAATGCCCGAGGTGGCCGGTACTACGAAGGCGTCCCCGGCCGGTCGATTCAGATTGGGGCTGGTTTGACTTTTTAGAACTTTAGCGACACGGCCAAGAGTGCTCGAGGTGGAAGAATGAGCAGCCCTTGTCCTGACTCCTGATACAACAACAACCAGTCAGCCTCCACGTGGATGTCTCGAATCCCGGCCCAATCTCCTCCTAATTCGTGATCTCTGAACTCCTCTGGAATCGCCTCTCGGTTGGCTAGAAGTTCCACGACTGCCCAAAACAAAACCGCATCATGTCCAGACCGAAGCATGCGCTTGAAGTCGGACTCGAACTGCTCCGTTGTCTTGATGGATAGCATTTAGGCCGAAAGCTTGGCCTTGATCTCTTCAACGGAATCGTAGGAGGTAAGCTTTCCTTCGCGAGCGTCGTTGATCGCTTCCTGGGTCACCTCATTTGGAAGCTCCACAGGAAATGGAATCCCGCGACGAAGGGACACCTGCTTGTAGAACATTGCAATGGCCTGGGAAGCGCTGATTCCCAGCTTTTTGAATACTGCTTCAGCCTTCTTCTTGTCGGATGCGTTGATCCGCGTGGAGATGTGTGCCGTCTTGCTCATGCTTATCCCCTCAGTGTGCTGCATTGTCAATACGTTGGGTATCGACTACCTGGGCATAAGTTTCAAGACTGAAGTCGTATAACGGCTGGCGGATTTGCGGCGAGCATCCCTGCTGGCATTCCACGTCCGGAATCCAGGGCTACACGGCCTCCTCCTCCTTCTTCCCGAACTCCGCATCGATCGGCACCAGACCGCTGACGATGAAGCCGGGGATGGTCGCCAGGAGGACCCAGACGAAGAACCAGTCATAGCCCAGGAACTCCTGAATCTTACCGCTCATCATGCCCGGCAACATCATGCCCAGCGCCATGAACCCCGTGCAGATGGCGAAATGGGACGTCTTGTTGGGCCCATCGGCCACATAAATCATGTAGAGCATGTAGGCGGTGAAGCCGAATCCGTACCCGAACTGCTCCACGGCGACCGCGACGTTGACCACCCAGAAGCTCTCCGGCGCCGTCCAGGATAGCACGATGTAAACGGCATTCGGAAGGTTAATCGCCGCAACCATCCACCAGAGCCAGGCCTTCAGACCGCTCTTGGCGGCGGCCAGCCCTCCCAGGATACCTCCGGCCGTCAGGGCCAGCAGACCGACCGTTCCGTACACGAAGCCAACCTCCCCGGTCGACAGGCCAAGGCCACCCACCGCCCTGGGATCGAGCAGAAACGGTGACGCCATCTTGACCAACTGGGCCTCCGCAAACCGGTATAGCATCAGGAAGGCCAGGATCAGGCCGATACCCGGCTTCTGAAAGAACGTGCGAAAGGTCTCCACAAACCCGGCGAAGACCGCGGACGCCGACGTGTAGGGCTTGGGTACGTCCTCCTCGGGCTGCGGCAGCGCCCAAAAATGCCAGAGCGCAAAGCCCACAAACGTCCCGGCCAGCACAAAGAAGATGATTGACCAGGCTGCCGGTATGCTGCCCGTCGAGCCTTCCAGATATCCCGCCAACATGACCAGCAGCCCCTGGCCCGCGAGCATAGCCAGTCGGTAGAACGTTGATCGGATGCCCACGAACCACGCCTGGTCGTGTGTCGACAACCCGAGCATGTAGAATCCGTCGGCGGCGATGTCGTGCGTGGCGGACGAGAAGGCCAGAAGCCAGAGGAACGCCAGCGTGTACTGAAAAAAATTATCCGTCGGCACGGTCAGGGCGACGCCGGCCAGACCGCCGCCGATCAAAAGCTGCATGGCCACCACCCAGAGGCGCTTCGTCTTGATGAGATCAACGAAGGGACTCCAGAGCGGCTTGATGACCCAGGGTAGGTACAACCAACTGGTATACAGGGCAATCTCCGTATTCGAGATCTCAAGCCGCTTGTACATGATCACCGATACCGTCATGATCACGACATACGGCAGTCCCTCGGCCAGATAGAGGGATGGAATCCATGTCCAGGGACTGCGTGACGTGCCTCGCTCGGTGCCGATCTCGCTGTTGGGTTCCGTCATCACTGTTGCCTGAGGTATTGAAGCGCCGCCTTGAACAGGGCCACGCGGTCGGGCGTCTGCTCAATGGTTTCCAGGGGAAAGCCAAATGTAACCGCCCCGGGCCCCGCCACGGCAGCGGCCATGTTCGAGTCCATGTACCGCAGGACAGTTTCGGCGGAGGCCGCCGGCGCCAGCGCCTCCGGAGCCTCGACCGCGTAGACCGAGCCGCCCCGGCTCGTATTGAAGCGTGCTGCCAGACCGGAGAATGCCCCGGCCGTGCCGGCCACCTCCCCCGTTCTTGATGCCCGGGCGGACTTATGGGCCGCCAGAAGCACCTTCTTGCCGAACTCCTTTCCGTCCCCTTCCAGTTCCTCGGTAGGATAGGATCCTGACACGATCAAGGACACGCCAGCCTCTCTGGCTTGCGAAAGAATCCGCCGAAGCCCGGCCGGAAACGCCTCAAACTCGGGTGCGGTTGGATTCCCTGGAACGCGGGAGCGCTCCTCCCCAAGAATGACATAAATCACATCGTAGACATCGGCAGCCAGAGCCCCGGCCTCCAGGGCCTCATCACTGACGGTGTCGAACCGCCGCCCCGCCCCAGCGGCCAACAGATCGGCCCCGGCACCCGCCGCGAAATCAAAGGTGTTGCCGGGCTCTGGGATGGCCTCCAGGTTTGCGTGACTCGCGCCGTGTCCCGGCTGATCATCGTCCACCCAGGGCTCGGCCGGATCGAACTGGTGCTGCGCCCCGGTAAAGGCAAGATCGAGGCCGTCGGCGACCCCGTGGTCGAGGAACTCCGGAAAGCCCCGAAATCCGGGCAGATCAACCGAGGCCGGAGGCCCAATCCTGTCGAAGGCCGACACCACAAGGACTCGACCCTGGACATCCGGGGCGGCCTGATAGCCCACCGCGACGACCTCGGACGACGCACTCTCGCCCCCCGCGTTCAGGGCCGTCACATAGAAACTGGTTACTCCCGGGCTCACTTTCAGCGAAGCCCTTGTCCCCGTGACCGCCATCCCGTCGTCGAAGCCCCCATCGCCCTCGCGCCGGTAGATCCGAAAAGATGTGGCCGCGGCGGAGGGTTCGAGAGGGTCCTTTCGGCCGCGCCAAGAAAGGACGGCCGTTCCTCCCGAACTGGAAATCGCGAGATGGTCCGGCGAAAGCGGGGCAATGACCGGCACGGGCTCGCCGTGCTGGGCCGCCACGAACCGCGTGAGTGCCTTGTAGATGGCTCTGGAGACATCGAACCGGAACCGCGGATCGAGCGCGAACCGCATGTCGGCAAAATTCTGGTGCGACAGCAGTTCCAGAAGCATCGAGGGGACGTTCGGTCGGTAGGCCTCGCTGTAATCGCGGTCCCAAAGAGACCGCCGGCTCCAGGTGGAATCGTACAGGATGCGCATGTCTGCCACGATCTGGGACTGCATGCGGTCAGCCAGATCCCGATTCGCAAATCGCGACATCCCGTTGGCGAATTCGCGGGCCTCGGTACCGTCAGGCCCGTATCCACGACTGGAATAGATGGACAGGGTCCCGATGGTACGCGCATCGGACGTGACCCCCGCGTCGGTGTGAAACGCCACGGAGACATCAACCGGCACTTCCAGGCCTCGAACACCAGGGTCCTTGTTGGGTCCGAGAGGGGCGCCCCGCAGGTAGTTGACCCACTCGCCCCGATTTCGGTAGTCATCCACGTAGTCGCTTTCGGCCGCATCGGTGACGTTGTAGACCAGCGATGCGGGCATGCCGTCGTACTGGAGGGAATACCGGGCACCCTCCTGCCACCTCGGCCGTCCGCTCGTCCGCCCGTTTCGGGCTATCAGTCCGGTCCCTCCACCAAATCGGACCGCATCTGCCGACACCACGGTCCCCTCGGGGCCCTGATCCGTCAGGGTGACAGAAGCCTCGCCGTCAAACTGGTAGGAACCGAGGTACACCCACGTGCCGAAGGCCATCCGTTGATCGACCACAACGCGGGTGACGCCGCCGGCGTGGGCAACCTGGTAGGCGGCCGAATCCGTGGCATCCGGGTGATGGCCATAGCCGACGTAGACGGCGTAGCGTCCTTCCTTGATACCGCCTTCCCACCGGATGGCGCACGACCCGTCTCCGGCCGCCTTGAAGCGATGTGTCCCTGCTTCCCAGGGGTTCTCCCCGGTCGTGTAGGGCGCGGTTCGCGGGGCGAAGCCGCGATCGCCCCGTTGCCACGCACAGGTCTCGTGGTAGCGCGCTTCAGGACCCGAATCCGCGTCATTGTCAATGACCACCATCGCGGTTTGTGGATCACGTTCCCGCGGCATCCAGACATAGGCCCCTGCGCGCTCAAGCATGGGCGCGAGGTAGGGAAGCACAAAGCCCGTTGGCAGGATATCCTCAACGCTCGTGAACAGACGGGCCCGCTGCCACTCCCATCGATCGAGACCGGCCTCGTAGTACCAGCCGTGGCTGGCCCAGAGCGCAATGTGACGCCCGGCGAGGCCACTCTCCGGCGAGGGGGCTCGATCCGGATAACGAACCAGCGGGCGAGGCGGCGAGGTTTTGGAGGGTCGCCTTGATTCGTCAATCGGGATCCGGACCCGCAGATGATTGGGGACCAGTTCGCGGATCGGCTGCTCGAGGGCATACACGCGGATCGAATCCTCCGCCAGGGACGCCCGGAGGCCGGCGATAGTCGCATCGACGTCCCCCTCCCTCGACGGGACCTGCGCCCAGGCGTCGTTCAGCCAGATTTCCAGCACGCCGTCGGTCGCCCTGCCGAGGGTATCGATGGCGGCTCCGGGGTCAATGGGAAAGCCGCACGAACGCTGCTTGCAGGCGTCCAGAAACTCGGCGGCCCGCGCTTCCGGGGTAACCGCAGGCTGATCGCCGGGTGCAACCGCCACATTCCCCGCGCCGCTGCAACCGGCGAGGAAGAGCGCAAGCACCACCGCGGGCAATGTGCCTGGCCTATTCAACCGCAACCACCTGCCTGATGGCCCAGGCGTTCGCGCCCTCCAATCCCAGTCGACTCACGGCCGACACCACCGCGATCAGGGGAGGCTCGTCGTATTCGAGACGCCGTTGGCTCCCGGGCACCACCCTGATGCTCCACTGGAGGCCGTCCCAATCGCGCACGTGCCACACCAGCGGGCGGCCTTCCGACCGAGGCTCAAGAAGCAGGGTACTCCCCTCCCACGCGACCACGGGGACGCCTGGCGTGCTGCCGCCAAGCCAGGTTGTGGGGGGCGGCAAGGCAGGCTCGCTGTAGACGCTGTCCAGCAGCATGACGTCCGCGCCGGGACCGGGCATGAGCGCCTTCATGCTGAAGTGCACGTTCCCTCCCGCACCGGAGGTGAGGCGCGTGTGCCGGACCTGGCGCACCAGTTCATCCGGCTCCCAGAAGGCCGCGCCCTCCAGGATCACCCGGCTGGCATAGTTGCCGGGCCAGATATGTCGCTGAAGGGCGTTCTCCCCGATCCACCAATCCAATAGCGGCCCATAAGGCTGGCCCGGGCTGGCCATCGCCCAGTACAGCTGGGGTGTGAAATAGTCCACCCAGCCCTCCTTCAGCCAGAGCCGGGCGTCCGCGTAGAGGCCCTCGAACTGGTCAAATCCGACCACGCCTTCGGGATAGCCCGGGCGCCAGATTCCAAAGGGACTGATGCCCACCTTGACCTCTGGCCGGACTGCTTTCACCGAATCATAGAGGGCCGAGACGAATCCGTTTACGTTTTCCCGGCGCCAGTCCGCCCTTTTGCCCGTGTAGCCGCTTGAGTTCCAGGATGCTCCGTCCGGAAAATCGAGGGGATTGCCCAACGAATCGTTTGCCGGGTACGGATAGAAATAGTCGTCCAGATGAATGCCGTCCACGTCGTACCGACGAACCACGTCCAGCATGACGGCGAGGCTGTGGTCCCCCACCGCCGGAATCCCCGGGTCCAACCACAGCAGACTTCCGTACTCGAGTACCCACTCCGGCGAACTCACAGTGACGTGCCCGGAGTCGTAGGGGCCATCGTTCGTGGGATGACCAGCTCGAAAGGGATTGAACCATGCGTGCAGCTCAATCCCGCGATCGTGGGCTTCCTTTACGGCGAAGGCCAGCGGATCGTAGCCCGGATCCTGCCCCTGGACCCCCGTCAGGTAGATGGACCAGGGCTCCAGCGAAGAGGCGTACAGGGCGTCGGCCATCGGCCGCACCTGAAACATCACCGCATTCATCCCAAGGGAGGCGGCCTGATCGAGCATCCGCCGCAACTCGGCCTTCTGCTCACTCTCCGCAAGGCCCCGCTCGGTCGGCCAGTCGATGTTGGCCACCGTCGCGATCCAGGCCGCCCGAAACTCGCGGCGCGCCGACGGGGGCGGCTCCTCGGGAATCGCCGGCGTGGCCAGGGTGGTTGCTCTCGGGGGCTTTATCAACTCCCCGGGTCCAGAGCAACCTGAGGCAATGAGAAGGGAAATGGCGGCCGCGGTCGCGAAAATGCGAAGCATCAGTAAGTCAGCCGCAATGGAGAAGTATTGGCGTGGCGGAAGACTTTAAGTTATCGTCCCACACATCGCTCGACAACCGCTTTCGCGCTCTCTTATGGTCACCGCCGCACTCGTCTTCTTGTCGGTCATCAGCGCGGTCGCGCTCCTGCGGGCCGAGCGCCTCGGTTACCGCCAACTGGTGTATGTCGCCAAGCCACTCACGATGGTGTCCATTGGCCTGATTGCGGTGTTTGCCTGGCCCACGGTGTCGTCGGAGTACCAGCGACTGATTCTGATTGGACTCGGGTTGTCACTCGTGGGGGATGTGGCCCTCATGCTTCCCAGGGACCGATTCCTCGGGGGCCTTGGGGCGTTCCTGCTGGCGCACGTTGCATACACAGCGGCGTTTCTTGGCCGCCTGGAAGCAATCCCCGCACTGCCCTTCCTGCCTTTTGCGATCGCTGGGTTGTTCGTGATCCGACTCCTTTGGCGCCATCTGGACGGTCTCCGCTGGCCGGTCGTCGTCTATGCGACGGCCATTGCGCTCATGGCCGGCTCGGCCTGGGCCGTCGCCATGACCCTGGGAACGACCTCGGCGTGGCTCGGGGCCATCGGCGCATCCCTTTTTGTCCTGTCCGACACGGTCCTGGGATTCAACCGTTTCGTCGGCCAAATCTCAAATTCCGAATGGCTGGTTCTGGGGACCTACTTTCCCGCCCAGATCCTCATCGCCATGTCCGTTTTGGCTTGATGGAGCGCGCGCTGTTCACCTGACGAAGCGGACATTTGTCTCGCTGGCGGGGATATCCCAGGCTCCTCCGTGAACCAGAATGGCGGGGCCTTGGCCAGTCTCCAGACTGCCTGTGATCATCGACTGTTTGGCTGCTCGGTGCCGATCTGGTGTTTAATATAGTAGGATGCGACTCGCAGGAATCTTCCTTCTGTTCGTGGCCTTTGGCCTGCCTCGACCCGTGAACGGTCAGGCCGGCGAGGATCCCATCCGGTTCATTCTCTGGCCGCTGGAAGACGTTCGGGCGGTGGGAGACGGCATTTCATTCCGAACCACCGGCATGATTGCGCTCGGTAGCGCGGGGATTCTGGTGCTCTCCCGCTACGATCGTTCCACCACCGAATGGGCGAGCGGACTCGAGATTGGCTCGAGCCTGCGGGTCCTTCAGGAGTTTGGACACGCGAAAGCCGTCCGGCCTGCCCTGGGCGTCATCTTTCTCGGATCTCTGATGGCAGGCGACACCCGATTGCAGGACGCGTCCTTCACGGCGCTGGAGGCGGTGGTTCTGGGTAATCTGGTGACCAACTCCCTGAAGGGGCTGTTTGGGCGGGCACGGCCCTGGCAAGACGAGGGCACGAGCTCATTCAAACCCTTTTCGGGAAACACCTCACTCCCGTCGGGACACGCGACCACGGCCTTCGCGGCCCTGACCCCGTTCGCTTTGTACTACGGCGGCGTAATCGGGGGTGGCCTCTACGTGCTGGCGGGTGCGACGGCGTTTTCCCGAATGGCCTCCAACGCGCACTGGTTCTCGGACGTGGTCGCCGGTAGTGCCGTCGGGTTCACGACCGCATGGCTGCTGACGCGGCGGCACCGGGGTCGCAGCCGGGTCTCCCTCTCGCCGACGATCCAGGGAGGGACGCTACAGGTCCGGTTTTAGGCAGACGGAAGGCACACCAAAAAAGCCGCCGACCCTGGATGGGATCGGCGGCTTTTTATCCATGTGCAACAGTGCTAGGCCACCAGGGCAGCAAATGCCGTCAGTACCACGATAACCGCGGCCACGTAGGCGAGCTGCTCGGGTCCGGCCTGCATGCGTTCACGCTGTGATGCGCTATGCATTTCCGTCTCCATTTGTATGTGAAACAGGCGTCGCCTCCGAGGAGAGAGCACCCGATAGAACATCGATCCTATGGGGACTTGTACGTCCCGATTTCCGGAAGGTGACTGCAAGTTCTGTGCCGCGCGATGAATACACGGCTCCTTCACTCAGGCCACTGATGCAGCCGCGGCTCGGCGTAATCGGTCCTGCAGCGCCCGGCCGATTCCGGAGGACGAAGGCCACTCGCAATCGATTTCCGCAACCCCTGCGCGGTCGCACTGTCGAAAGAAGTCATACAGCGCGTGAGCGTACTCCTCAAGCCCGCTTACCGGGGCTTCAAGCTTGTAGCCCGCCGCCGGCCTCGTCCAGCCAATGTAGGCAGCCGTGTCGCGCGGAGAGGGTGACTGGACCATGCGCACCCGCGCGCGGGGCGCATAGTGGGGATGCCGGGTGCCGGGGCTCGCGGCGGTCTGCTCCCCGCGTGCCAGCGTCTCGGGGACGACCCTCCGCAGCTGCTCCAGGGTGACGGAGCCGGCGCGAAGCACGGCGGGAACCACTCCGGTGCAGTCAACAACGGTAGACTCGATCCCAACCTGCGGGCGCTCTCCTTTCAGGACGGCGTCCACTCGGCCGTCCAGGTCAGCCAGAACCGCTTCCCAGGTGGTTGCACTTGGCCGACCCGATCTGTTGGCCGATGGGGCAGCCACGGGGCACCCAGCGGCGCGCAGCAAGGCCTGTGCGACGGGATGACCCGGGATCCGAACTCCGACGGTGTCCAGGCCGGCACTCACTGCGGGCGAGACTCGATCGGACCGGGGAACGACCACGGTCAACGGTCCCGGCGAGAACGCGGCCAGCAGCGCCGACGCCGACGCGGGGATCGCATCGCATACCAGCGACACGCCGGACACCTCGGCCACGTGGACGATTAGCGGATTATCGCCGGGTCGCCCCTTGGCCGCGAACACGGCCGCGACGGCGTCCGGGTTGAGCGCATCAGCACCCAGACCATAGACGGTCTCGGTCGGAAAGGCCACCAGGCCACCCGACCGAATCACGGCCGCGGCCTCCTCGGGATCGTCCAGAATGCGGGTTGTTCGGGTCACACCCGAAGATACGCCGTCAGGACTTCGAGGCGGCCCGGGCAGTGCGCCATCCCCAATTCCGGACGTCGTCCAGGAACACGTAAATGGCTGGCAGAATCACCAGCGTCACCAGTGTCGAAAACGTCAGTCCGCCCACGATAGCACGAGCCATCGGGTAGTACGGCGGCCCGTCGCCTCCTATCTGGGTGACCCCAATGCAGAGTGGAACGAGGCCCAGCACCGTCGTCGCCGCGGTCATCACAATCGGGCGCATCCGGTCGCGCCCGGCCTGCACAATGGCCTCGTGTCGCCCGAGTCCCTCGGACCGAAGATGATTGATGTGGTCTATGAGCACAATTCCATTGTTGACCACCACCCCGATCAGCACCAGAATCCCGATCCAGGCCATGATCTGGAACGTCGTTCCCGTGAAGAGAAAGAACCAGAACACGCCGACAATGGCGAACAGGATCGAGGTCCAGATGGCAAGGGGATGGATCAGCGACTCGAAGAGCGCGGCCATCACCAGATAGATGAGGATCAGGGCCAGCAGGAGATTCATCATCATGATCTCCTGGCTGTTTGCCTCATCATCGAACCCGCTTCCGTAGCCCCACGTGTAGCCCGCCGGCAACTCGTAGTTCGACATGGTCTGGGCGATTCGCTCGCGTGCCTCATCCCGCGTGATGTCATCCTGAAAGACGGTGACGCCCATCATGGTGACTCGGTCTTCCCGCTGGATGGAGCGGCGGGCGCGCGTTGTGGTCAGATCTGCCATGGAAGCCAGTCTGACCTGGTCCCCGTTGGCCAGTTGAAGCGGAAGGTTGCGGAGATCGTTGACCGATCGGCGATCCCGATTCTGGAACTCAATCCTGAGATCCACCTCCCCTTCCTCGGTTCGGACCCGGCGGAGATTTTGCCCCCGCATGGCCGTCGATACGGTACGCGCCACATCCTGAGCCGACAGCCCGTACTGGCTGGCTCTGTCCCGGTCAACGACTACCTGAACCTCCTGATCGTCCGTTTCCGCCTCGGAGCGGACGTCCTTCAAACCGTCGACCCGACCGAGAATCTCGGCGACCTCCCGTGACAGCGCGACCAATCGATCGCTCGACTCACCCTGGAGCAGGATCCGGACGTTTTCGCCCGTGAGCCCACTGCTCCTGTCAAATGATGGGTGCGCAATCGCCATTTTCGGGAATCCTTCCCGGATTCGTTCTTCGAGTTCGGCGATTTCCGTATCGCTGTCCTTGGCCAAAAGGAGTGTAGACTGAGCCGACGCCCCTTCGTAGTAGGAATACACGTTCTCGATCTCGAACCGCTCCATGTTCGCGAAGAGGTACTCCTCCATCTCGTCCACGGCGGCCTCGACCCGCTCCACCGTGTATTGGCCCTGGACGTTGTAGATGATGAAAATATCGCGTTCTCCCTCGTTGTCCGGGAAGAAGTCCATGTTCACGATGGAGGCGGGAATCGCCACACTCAGGAGCGTACCGATCACGATGGCCGCGGCGAGTTTGGGCCGTCGTAACATGCCATCCAGGAGGCGGGCGTAGCGCTCGGTCAGCCAGTCCAGTGAGCTGGACTTGTCGGTCACGGGCGGCGGCTTGAGGCGCGAGGCCAACAGCGGCACGACCGTCAGCGAAATGATGAGCGAGACGATCAGCGATATGTTGATGGCCACGGCCACGTGCTTGAGAAACAGCGTGACCTCGTCTGCCTGACTGACGATCATCGGCAGAAAAACAATGGCCGTGGTCAGCGTGCCGGCCGTGACAGCCAGGGCGACCTCCTTGACCCCACGCAACGTCGCCGCCTGCGGGTTGCCGGGGTCCATTCGCTGGTGTCGATGGATGTTTTCGGTCACCACGACGGCATTGTCCACCAGCATGCCGACGGCCAGCATCAGGCCCATCATGCTCAGGATGTTGAGCGTGAAGCCCAAGAAGTAGAGGGCACCCACCGTGCAGAGAATGGAGATGGGGACGGCCAGCGTGACCACGAGTGTCGTCGAAATTCGGCGCAGGAAGAAGAACAGGACGATGAGGGCAAACATTCCGCCCCACGCACCCGACTTGAGCAGGTCGCGGAGTGACTGGACGATGCCCTCGGCCGCGTTACCCATGTAGTAGATGTTGATGCCGGTCATGTCGGGATCGTCTCCGACCTCGGCCAGCGCCGCTTCGATGCGCTCGGCCACGGCGACCGTATTGGCGCCAGCCTCTTTCCGGATGTCGAGTCCAACTGCGTAATTCCGGTTCAAGTGGCGTCCATGATCCAACTCGGGATCATCCAGCGCCACCCGGGCCACGTCTGACAGGCGAAGTCCGTCCTGCCGGATGATCAGGTCTTCTATTTCCGCCACCGTGCGGATCTCACCCATCGGACGGACCACAAAACGCTGTCTCCCATCGGTGACGTGGCCGGCCGTAACCGAGAAATTGGAGCGCTGGAGATCGGCCGTCAGTTTGCCCAGGTCGATGCGATGGGCCGCCACTCGATCGGCCAATAGCTCGATCTTGATCTCCCGCCGGTTGACCCCGTAGAGATCGACCTGAGAGACGCCCTCAACCCGCTCCAGAACCTGCTTCAGTTTTCGGTCCAACAGCTCGTAGGAACCGGACAGGTTCTTCTCGGACGAAAGACGCAGCTGAAGAATCGGCTGGTCGGCCATGTTGAAGCGATTTACGAAGACGCGCTCCACGTCGGTCGGGAACTGGCCCTTGACCGCGTCCATGCGCTCGCGGACCTGAATGGCCTTCAGGTCGGTGTCGGCACCCCATTCGAACTCCAGAAAGAGATTGGAGCCGCCCTCGTTCGAGTTCGAGTTTATGCTCTTCAGACCCGGTACGGTCGCCAGCACCTCCTCGGCGGGCCGCGTGATCTCGCGCTCGACCTCTTCCGGAGTCGAGCCGGGATACGGAATACTGACGTTCAGGAACGGCTGCGAAACTTCGGGAAACAGCTCCAGCGGCACAAGCCGGCTGGAGATGAGGCCGACCACGACCACGCAGATGAACACCATCATGGTGGTCACCGGCCGCGACATCGAAAGCTGTGGCAGATTGATCATGCTAGTCTCAGGGCTTTCGGTCGAGCACCGCGTACATGGTCGGAATGACGACCAGCGTGAGGATGGTCGAGACCACAAGTCCGCCAATGACAGTGATGGCCATCGGCGCCCGGATTTCCGCCCCTTCCCCGATTCCGATGGCCATCGGAATGAGCCCAAGCGTGGTGGTCATGGTGGTCATCAGTATCGGCCTCAAGCGCTGGCCCCCGGCTTCCACAATGGCCGTAAGTTTTTCCATGCCCTCAGCGCGAAGCTGATTGATCAGGTCAACCAGTACGATGGCATTGTTGACCACGATGCCGGCCAGGAGAATCAGGCCGATGAACACCACCACACTCACGGTCGATCCGGTGACCCAGAGGGCGAAGATGGCGCCGACCGCGGCCAGTGGAATCGAAAAGAAAATGACGAAGGGATGGAGCAGCGACTCGAATTGCGAGGCCATGACGAGGTAGACCAGAAACACGGCCAGCAGCAGCGCCATGATCAATGACCGGAAGGAATCGCTCATCTCCTGATTCTGGCCCGCAATCCGAACCGAGATGCCCCGGGGAGTCGCGACCGAGGCCACCACGGACGCCAGTTCATCGGCCGCTGCGCCCAGATCGCCGTACTGGAGATTTGCCGTAACGACCGCCACTCTCTGTTGGCTCACGCGCCGTATCTCGCTTGGGCCGATACCCACGTTCAGGTCGGCGATGCTGGCGAGGGTCACGGGCCGCGAACTTTCGGGGTTGACGATCAACTCCCGGAGCTTGTCCACGGAGGCGCGGTCCTCCTCGCGGGTCCGAACCAGGACGTCGATCTTGCGGTCATTCCAGGAGTAGCGGGTCGCCACGGATCCACGCACATTCGACACGAGCCGATCGGCGACGTCCGCCACCGAAAGTCCCAGCGCGGCCGCCCGCTCCCGATCGAAGCGAATCTGCACCTCCGGGTGGCCGACCTCCATGCTGGACTTGACGTCGGCAAATCGGCCCGAATCCCGCAGCCGGGCCGCGAGGGCCAGGGAAACGAGTTTCAGGCCATCGAGATCGTATCCGGAGACCTCCAGCTCGACGGGTGTCCGGAAAGAAAACAGCGTCGGCCGTTCGATCTTGTACTGTACTCCGGGCACGCGCGCCAGACCGCTCCGAATCCTCTCGACGGCCTCGGCCTCACCCAGGTCACCCGACCCTCGACTGAGGGCCACGTGGAGTTCACCCCAGTTCTCACCGCCCTCATCAGGATTGGCATCCAGGCGATTCCCGCTGCCGGCAACGGCGAAAGACGCAGACACGTTGGGCGCGTCGTTGGCCGCCAACTGGACGTCCCGCATCGCGAGGTCGGTCTCCGCCAGCGGCGTCCCGGGCGGCAGTCGCATCTCCACGTTGAACTCGTCCTGGGCCAGCTGCGGAATGAGTTCGATACCCAGCGACGGTACCAGCGTCAGAGACGCGGCAAAGATGAGGACCGCCGTGGTCAGGACGGTGCCCCTATGCGACAGCGACCAGCGCAAGACCGGCATGTAACGGGAGCCGGCTGCATCGAAAACCTTGTTGAATCCTCGGGCGATCGGCCGCATGACCCAACCTGCGGCCGTACCCAGGCCTTTCGCCGCCAGATAGCCACCGCGTGCCAGGAAGTACGGAATCCGGTTTAACAGGACATACCGAACCTTGCCGGTAGCCTTACCGAATCGGGTCGTGGGCTCGGGACGCTCCGGCTCCTCGAACGTCTCGCGGGCGTTCCCCCCGATCGAGGCCAGCATCGGGATGAGCGTGATGGCCACGATCAACGATGCCAGGAGCGAAAATGTCACGGTCAGGGCCTGATCGCGGAAGAGCTGCCCTGCGATTCCCTGGACGAACACCAGCGGGAAGAAAACGGCAACGGTGGTCAGGGTTGAGGCCACGACGGCTCGCCCTACCTCGCTCGCGCCTTTCTGGGCGGCCTCCAGCGGACTCGCCCCGCGCTCCCGGTGCCGTGAGATGTTCTCCAGCACAACAATCGAGTTGTCGACGAGCAGACCGATTCCAAGTGCCAGCCCCCCCAGCGACATGATATTCAGGGTGAGGTCATACCCGTACATCATGTTGAACGTGGCGATCACCGAGACTGGAATCGACAGCGAGATGATGAGGGTGGCCGCAAAATTTCGCAGGAAGAGATACAGAACCAGAACGGCCAGCAGACCACCGATGAGGCCGGCGTTTACGACATCGTCCACGGCGCTCTCGATGAATGTGGACTGGTCGTAGACCTTCTCGATCCGGACCCGGTTCGGAAACAGACGCTCGCTGCGCTCCAGACGCGCCTTGACGGCCTCGGCCACCGCGACTGTGTTGGCATCACCCTCCTTGTAGATGGCGAGTTCAACGGCCTCCACGCCGTTGATGCGGGCGATGGCCTCGCGCTCCTTGAATCCCATCGAAATTTCGGCGACGTCCCGCAAGTAGATCGGTCGGCCCTCGCGGGTGTCGAGAATCACGTCCCCCATTTGGGCGACAGACTCGAACTGATTCACGGTCCGAACCAGAAACTGCTGGATTCCCTCCTCCAGGCGGCCGCCGGAGAGATTGACGTTCTCCGCCCGGATGACTTGAACGATGCGCTCGATCGAGATTCCGAGCTGGGCCAATCTCTCCTGGTCCACGTAGATATGGACTTGGTCCTCGAGCCCTCCACTGACCTTGACTGCCGCAACGCCCAGAGCCGACTCCAATTCCTTCTTCAGCTGCTCGTCGGCGAACCGCCGGAGCACTTTCAACGCCTCCAGGTCAACTGCAGGAGCATCCTGGAGAGCAACACCTTGGACAGGTGGATCACCGGCCGCATCAGCCCGGCGCGTTTCCGGCTCCATGAAGAGCGCATAGCGCATCACGGGGTCGAAAGACGGATCGAACCTGAGCAGAACCGGCCTGGTCGCCTCCAGCGGCAGGAGCAGCGCATCCAGGCGCTCCCTGACGTCGATGCTGGCCAGGTCCATATCGGTGCCCCAGTCAAACTCCAGGACCACATCGGACTGCCCCGCCCGCGACACCGAGCGCATTTCCTTGACATTCTTGACGACGCCCAGCGCCTCCTCGACCGGCTTTGTCAGGAGGTTTTCTATCTCTACCGGCGCCGCACCCTCATACTCCGACCGGATAGTCAGCGTCGGGTAGGACAGGTCCGGCAGCAGGTTGAGATTCAGCCTGGACAGGGACACTGAGCCGAAAAGGGCTACAGCCACCGTGAACATCGCGATGGTTACGCGTCTCCGGGTGGCGACCTCGATAATCTTCATATCACCGGATGACCTCGACCCGGGAGCTGTCCCGAAGATTGGTCTGACCCGTTGTGATGACCTCATCGCCGGGAGTCAGGCCCGACAGAACCTCGACGAATCCACTGTTCTCGAATCCCCGAACCACCAATTGGCGATAGGCCGTGTCGCCCCGGACGATGTAGACCGCCGATTCGTCGTCCTGAGAAAGGACCGCCTGTTTCGGGACGAGGGTGGCGTCGGCGTGGGTGTCGTACACGATGCCGATTCGGCCAAACATCCCGGGCTTCAGCCGCCGGGACTCGTCCCGAACTTCCACCGTTACCTTGAACGTGCCCGAGGCGGCGTCCACCACCGGACTGATCCGGAGAATCCGCCCCACGAACTCCTCACCGGGCAGGGCATCAACGCGAACGCTGGCCGCCTGGCCCGGACCGAGTTTGTTCAACTCCCGCTCGGGAACGTGCATTTCTGCGAGGAGCGGGCTGAAGGACGTTACCCGAAAGGTGGGCGAAAATGTCTGAACCATGTTCCCCACTTTGATCATCCGGCTTGACACGACGCCGGAAATCGGGGAGCGTACGGTGGTGTGCTCGAGGGCTAATTTGGCGAGGTCGTACGCCGCTTTCTGGGCATCGTACGCCGATCGCGAGCGGTCGATTTCTTCGGCCGATATCATCTGCCGCTCAAACATCTCCTCGTTCCTGTCGAGCTCACGCTGCAGTCGATTCAAGTCTGTTTCGGCACGCGCTACTTCCAGGGCCAGCCGTTCATCATCCAACTGGGCAAGGATCTGCCCCTTGCGGACGTACCGCCCCTCTTCGGCCGCGATGCTGGAGACGATGCCGCCCGACTTTGCGACCACGTCCGTCTCCTGGGCGGCGGTCAGCGTCGCAGTCCCGGAAAAGAAGGCCGAGATCTCGCCTGTCTGGACGGAGGCCGTCTCGACGGGCAGGGCCGGGGCATCCTCTTCTTTCGGCGCGCTCTGGGCGTCGTCACCACACCCGGCTTGAAAAACTGAGCCGCCCAGTAGCAGAGTGAACAGAAGGACGCTTACCGAACGTGCCATAGCGAGAGGAGAAAGCCGATTGGGGTGTCGAGATGAAGTCCAACACTGGACGCCATGCAGCCCACCTACGACCGATGCCGTTCCAGGGTTACAGGGCATTTTCTCGCGCCCGTATGCCTACCGAATCCGCGACAGGGCCTCTGAAAGGGTGATGATGTGGGCGCCCTCTGCTCTTCCGGCCTGCAACGTCGAAACGAAGTGCTCCCCCCAACCCGCGAAATCGGGCTCATCCCAGAGCACGTTGTGCCACAGGCAAACCAGCGTGCCGCCAAACCGCTTGACCGTTGCCATCAACGAACGGGTCCGGGCCATTGCCTGCGCCGCCGTCAACTTCTCGCGGTTGAACAGGCAGGATTCCATTATCGCAAGCGGCAACTCCCAGAGATCCAGAGCGCGATCCGCATTGTGATCCCAAATCCTGAATGGCCGACACGTTCCGTTGCGGAATCCCGACCCGTCGGGAAAGCCGAGTGTAGAATCCACGCCGAAGCCCTGGGAAGACAGATGGCGCGGTGTGGCCGGCTCCTCCCAGCGCAGGTAGTGGGTCCGAACCGTTGTCGGCGGCGCGCCCGTTGCCCTGGCCAGAGCCCTGGCTTCCGTCTCGAGATACGCCGGGTGGTTGTAGGCGTGGAAGCTGGGGTGGAGCCCGATCTCATGGCCGCCGGACACCATACCGCTCATGAAGCGCCGAGCGAATCGGCTACGGAGGCTGTAGCCCACATCGTGGGCACTGGTTGCCCCACCCTTGAAGAAGAACGTACCGGTGGCTCCGGCCCCATCGAGTTCACTCAGAATCCGATCCAGGGCCGTCCGGTAGGGGTCGCCGGACCGGATGGCATCCCGGAACGAGGCAGCCGCGCGGGGCCATCTTGGGGCGGGGCCGCGACCCAGCAGGGCATACTCGACGAACTCGCGATAGAAAATGCCAGGCCGCCACTTGCGGAGGTAGTCGACGTCGAAGGTCGGGCACAGACTCCACTGGGTTTCACCGAAGCCGTTCGAAGAGGGCCCCTGGAGAGAAGAGACCACGTGCTCCGAGTAGGTGTCCACCGGGGCCGAGCCGGTGAGGCCCAGTTCGTCGAGCAGGGACCCCCGACACGTGACCCGCCCGTATTGGTCACGCTCCGGATTCGCCAGGTAGTCGCAACCCGCCAGCCAGTAAAAGGCGGAGGCGATGGGATCGCCGGCCTCATCGATGCCGCCTGGAAAAAGAAAGGGCGCGCCGTGTGGCGACGGCGCGGCACCGGCGAGTGGTGGCGGCACGGCACCGGCGAGTGGCGGCGGCGCGGCACCGGCGGGCGGCAGCGGCACGGCGGCGGCGAGCGGCAATGGCCCGCCGCGGAACGAGGAGGTTATGTTCCTGGGAGTCTGGGGGTCTAACCGTACAAACAGCCAATTCCCGTCCGTGGGGGCCTCGGTGGCATACCAGATGCCCTTCCGCTTGTCCCCTGGAGGTGCTGCTTCGTCGGTCGCCGCTTCGAGGCTCTGGCCGACCGCCCCGGCGTCCAGCGGCCGAAGCCCCAACGGCCGCAGGAGTGTCTCCAACGCGTACAACGCCTTTCGCTTGAACGATTCCGGTGCCAGAATCATGCATTCGATCCCGTCCCCAATCAACGGTTGGTCAATCGTGTGGGCGCGTTTGGGCAATGAAGGGTATGTTTGCGTAATCGGGGATCCGGCGGCTTTCGTCCGGTGATGGCCAATAATCAGACAAACGAGTCCAGCGACCAAACGTGTCCAGCCGAATCACGCTCTTCTCCGATCCCGTTCACGGGTTCGTTTCGGTACCGAGAGGTGAGCTCTTCCAACTGATTCAGACCCCCGAAATGCAGCGCCTGCGCCGAATCCGGCAGTTGGGCGTCGGCTACATGGTCTTCCCCGGTGCAGAACACTCCCGATTTGGTCATGCGCTTGGGGCGATGGCCCTGATGCGGGAGGCCCTCAAGACCCTGGTCGACAAGGGGACCGATATCTCGCCGGAAGAGTGGTTTGCCGCATCGGCCGCCGCCCTGCTGCATGACATCGGGCACGGACCCTTCTCCCACACACTGGAAGACGTCCTTATCGAGGGTTTCGAGCACGAGACGATGAGTCGACAGCTGATCGTCGGGCTGAATGCCCGCATGGGAGGCAAGTTGGGGCTCGCCCTTCAGATCTTCGATGGAGACTATCACCGCCCCTTCCTCCACGAACTGCTTTCGGGCCAGTTGGACATGGATCGCCTGGACTACCTGCGCCGGGATTCTTACTACACGGGAGTTGTCGAAGGCCGCGTCGGCGTGGGCCGCATCGTCAAATCACTCCGAGTTACCCCCCAGCAGGAATTGGCGGTTGAGTACAAAGGCGGCTATGCGGTGGAGAGCTTCCTCATCGCCCGTCGATTGATGTATTGGCAGGTGTACCTGCACAAGACCGTCGTCGCAGGCGATCAGGTTCTTGCTGCGTGTCTCCGAAGGGCCCGTGACCTGGTGGAATCGGGCGATGCGACTGCCTTGGACGCGTCGGCGCCTCCGCTCCGGGTTTTTCTGGCCAACAAACTGACGACGGAGGATATCGGGACACCAGAGGTCCTCGCCTCGTATGCCGCCCTTGATGACGCTGACATTCTGTACTCCCTGAAGCAGTGGCGGGACTCCGGAGATCGCATCCTGGCCGATCTGGCATCACGATTCCTGGACCGGCGATTCTTCAGAACCACCGTCCTCCGGAGCATGCCGCCGGATGATCAGGTCGCCGACTGGCGGGAACGGGTGCACGCCTGGATGATGGCGTCCGGGCTCGAGGACGGGGCAGGGGGCGAGGCCCACAGCGGGGCACGGAGCGGCGCTCAGAGCGGGACCCACAGCGAGGCACGGAACGAGGGCCAGGCCCAATGCCGCTACTACTGCCGCTCGGGCTGGCTGCGCCACCGCGCGTATGACCGCGAGCGCTCCCCGATTCGAATCCGAACCAGCTCCGGGCCGATCTTGGAACTCACCGAGGCCGCAGACTCCGATGCCATTGCCGCGCTTGCGCAGGAAGAGACCAAGGCCTTCCTCTGCGGCCCGAAGGAGGTGCCGTTTTATCCCAATGGCGCCGACAGCTAGCCGCTGGATACCCCATGCCACTGACGCTGGTTAGATTCTACGTGGACAACCGCCCCTGGCTGGCCGATCTGACCCGGCCCGTCGACCTGGCTCGACCCGTTGTGCTGGATGGATCAGCGCCCGCCTGGTTCGGCGCACCTCCGCCGTCGGAGTCCCCTCTGCGAATGCCTGGATTCGTGGGTCGAGTGGCCGAAGGTGGTTCCGTGAATGTGGCCGTCCTCAGCCTTGCTCCACACTGCGCGGGGACACATACAGAGACCAGCGCTCATATTACCCGGCGCACCAATCCGATCAACGCGGTGGCCGTTCCGGGCCTGATTCCAACCTCGCTCGTCACCATGACCGGCGGATCGGCCGCCGAACTCGGCGCCAGACTGGACGAAGCCCGGCCCGGGTTCATGGAGGGCCTCGTCATTCGGCAGCCGAGTCCCGGGCCCTTTGAGCCTCAGGCCCTGGCGCTAGCGGCAGAGCGCGGCGTGCGCCATCTCCTGGTCGAGGCACCCTCTGTCGATCCGGAAGACGATGGAGGCCGCCTGGCGGCCCACCGCGCCTTCTGGGGCCTGCCAGCCGGGTATCCCGAGGGTACGTCGATGCGCACGATCACGGAGTTGATCCGGGTCCCGCCGGACGTACCCGACGGTGCCTTTCTCCTTGACCTCCAGGTGCCCAGCCTGGCCACCGACGCCGTACCGAGCCGGCCCATCCTCTACCCCGTCCTTCCCTCAGATTGACACAGCCGCACCCCTCCCACAACGTTGCCCGCGACTTGGACGCGGCCGATCCGCTGACCACATGGCGCGGCCGATTTCACTACCCCGACGCGCCGGCCACGATCTACCTCACCGGGAACTCCCTCGGGCTACAACCCCGATCGGCGCGTGGGGCTGTTGAGGCACGCATGGCGGAGTGGGATGCGCTCGGAGTGCGCGGATGGCACGAGACAGACTGGATGGCAACCGAGGGCGACCTGGCCGCGAGCATGGCCGGCATCGTGGGTGCACGCCCAGGAGAGGTAGCGGTTGGCAGTACACTGACCGGCAACCTGCACCGACTCATGGCAAGCTTCTACCGCCCGGCGGACGGTCGGACGCGAATCCTGATGGAGGCCGACGCTTTTCCGAGCGATCAATACGCGGTGGCATCTCAGGTCCGGTGGCATGGCCTCGATCCGGCCGCCGAAATCGTCGCGGTGCCCGGGGGCGATACGGCGTTCGACCAAGCCGTAGCAGAGCACGGACCCCACCTCGCCCTGGTGCTTCTGGCGGGTATAAACTACTACACCGGCCGTGTGTATGACATGCGTTCGATCGCCGCGTCAACCCGGGCTGCAGGAGCAGTGATGGGACTCGATCTCGCGCATGCGGCGGGCAACGTGAAGCTGGCCCTTCACGACTGGGACGTGGATTTTGCGGCCTGGTGCGGATACAAGTATCTCAACGGGGGGCCCGGTGCTCCGGCGGCCTTCTTTGTGCACGAGCGACATCACACGGCCACCACACCGCGCCTGGCCGGCTGGTGGGGTCACGATCCGGCGACCCGCTTTCAAATGCCGGATGAGTTTTCTCCCGCTCCGGGTGCTGCGGGCTGGCAGATCAGTACACCGAGCATCCTTTCCCTCGCGCCCCTGACGGCCTCCCTCGCGATGTTCGACGAATTGGGAATGGACCGCCTGTCCGAGCGCAGCCAGCGTATGACAGACTTCCTGGCCACACTGGTTGGGGAGCGTCTGGCTGGCGCCGTGGAAATCGTCACTCCGCCCGAGCGGGGAGCACAGTTGTCCCTCCGTGTGCGGGGCGGCCGCGGGACTTATGACCGTTTGTCCGCGCTCGGCGTGGTTTGTGACTGGCGCGAACCCGACGTCATTCGCGCCGCGCCGGTACCGCTCTACAATACCTTTTCGGAGATTGCTGAGTTCGTTGAGCTCCTCTCGGCGAGCCTGCCCGATCCGGGCAAGAACGTGGCCGACTAGCCCTCGAGAATGTAAATGTCGGCCAGTTGCCGGCCCACCTGCGCGAAGTCCAGACCGTAGCCGACTACGAACAGGTTGTCAATCTCGAAGCAGACGTAGTCCAGCTCCAGCGGGATGCGTGTGGCCTCCTTCTTGTGCAGGAGCACGGCCGTCCGCAGGGATGCGGGCTTGAACTCCTGCATCTTCTTCTGGAGAAACTCCATCGACAGCCCGGTATCCACGATGTCCTCCACCAGGATCACATGCCGCCCCTCGATGTCGGCGTCGAGGGACTTCAGCTCGTGGACGCGACCGCTTGAGATCTTGGCGGCACCGTAGGAAGACAGTTTCAGGAAGTCTACTTCGCACTCGATGCTCAGGGCCCGCATCAGATCGGCCAGGAATATGAATGCGCCATTGAGTACCCCCACCAGAATCGGGACCTTGCCATCCAAATCGCGATCGATTTCTGCGGCGACGTCCTTGATTCTCGCAGCAATGGCATCGCGCGTGAGATACGGCCTGAAACGTTCGTTGTTTATGACAACGCTGTCCGGTTTTGACACAAGCGTGGGCTGCATAGTGGGCTGCGTGGTACGGGCTGCACGGTGGACTGCGTGAGGGGACCGCTCAAGCTACGAATCGCGCGAGTCAATCAAGCAGGGCGGAGAGCCGCACCCAGGAAGTTTCACGCTTGCGATCCTCCGGCATCCAGGAGGCCCGAACATAGGGCACCCAGACCACTTCGCCCCCCTGCTCAACAACCGGATAATCGGACCGGACATGACAGGGGACGCGGGCCTCGGTCAGCAGGTCCTTCACCTTCGCCGTGCCCTGCTTCAGGGCAACGCGGTCGCCGTCCTTCCATCTTCTGATGACACACGCATCGGTGGCCGGGACCGTGACACACCACAACTCGGGCTCGTAGTAGTAGGACGCGGACTGCGATCGAAAGGTCAGCCGGCCATAGGAAAGACCCTCCTCACCCGGAAGAACCACGCGGGGGCCTGTCGGCAGCAAGGCCTCCGCGGCGCGGACCAACGCCAACCCCTCCCGCTCGCGCCAGACTGATCCGTTGGGAAACTCCAGGTGTCGGCCCGGCTGACTCTCCAGGAGCGCCCCCAGGGCGATTGCCGTTTGTTCGTCCCTGGGAGCCTCAAGCCCCGCATCCTCAAGGGCCTGCAGCAGCACCCTCTGTCGCCAGACCGGCTCCAGCTGAGCCAACTCATCCTCGAGGAGAAGAAAGCCGTCCCTCCGGAGAAATGTGGGTTCAAGTGGCTGCCGGGCGGATTCCAGGAGCTTGTCTGACATAGGGGCCAATTCAGTGTTCTCGTAGTCGCGCAACAGTCTAGCCGATCGAGCGATGGCACGCGAGGCTCCGGCGCCAAATATCTCGTGCAAAACAGGTAGCAGCCTGCCTCGAACGGCATTGCGGCGATAGGACAGGTCCTCGTTGCTCGGATCCTCCACCCAGCGCAGTCCATGGGTCCGGGCAAAGGCCTCGATCTCCGCACGGGTTCGCTCCAGAAGGGGGCGATACAGCTTCAGGTCCGGGCGCCCGGGCACGACCGAAATCACATCCATACCCCCCAGGCCCTGAGGGCCCGCGCCGCGAGCCAGATTGATCAGTACGGTCTCCGCCTGATCATCGGCGTGATGCGCCGTGACAATACCCGGTGCACCCGCCTCGTCGGCCATCGTCGCGAGGGCCGCATACCGCCCATCCCTTGCCTCAGCCTGGAGCGAAGTGCCCGGCGTCTTCGACAGATCCAGTCGCGCCGTCTCGAACCGGCAACCCAGTTCGCGGGCCAGATCCCGAACCAGAGCCTCGTCATCATCGGCGGACTCACGCAGCCCGTGATGCACGTGTCCGAGGACGATGGACAACCCCGCCCTGTGCAGGCAGTGGGCCAGGGCGACCGAGTCCATCCCACCCGAAACGGCAACCAGAAGCGGCTCGCCGGGCCCGGGAAGACGCGACGTGTCCAGCAGATCGGCCGCGGTCACTTCCGGTGTCCGAACCGGCGTGCGAACTCCTCGCCCGTGATCCGGATCAGGGTTGGCTGACCACTCGGGCTGGTATAGGGTTCCTGACACTGGAACAGCTGATCGATCAAACCCCGCATCTCCCGGGGGTCCAACCGGGATTCCCGGGGAACGGCACTGCGGCGTGCCAGGGCCCTCGCCAGCAACGCGCGGGGACGGAGTTGCAGACGCTGGGCGAACACCTTGTACTGGTCCAGCACCTCCGCCAGCACGCCTTTCTCATCGCCCGTCGAGATGTCCGCCGGCAGGCCGCGAACCATAATGCTGCGTCCGCTCATGGCCGCGACATCGAACCCGATGGCCCGGAGGTCGGGCAGCAGCCCTTCGAGCAGCGCGAAGTCGGCCGCATTGAACTCGATCACCGTGGGAAAGAGCAGTTGCTGCGAGAGTCCGAAGCCGTCGTCGAGTGCTTTTTGGGCGCGTTCGAAGATCACGCGCTCGTGCGCGGCGTGCTGATCCACAACCAGCAGGCCCGACCGGATGGGTGCGACGATGTAGCTGCCGAGCACCTGCCACACCATTTTGTCGGGCTCGGTCTCCGTCGGCACGACATCGCTGCCTGACATCTCCAGTCCGCCGGTATCCCGGACGGCGGGCGCGTAGAGATCGTGCTCCAGCGAGCCGGGCCTTGAGGGCGCGGTATATCCGTGAGAGGCATCGCCGAAGGGATTTGGAGAGCCCTGGGACTCGTCGGTGCCGGACGGGAAACCTCCGTCGCCCTGACCTCCGGCCAGCAGGTCAACGCCATCGCCATAGCGGAGGACACCGGCGCCCTCAGAAAGCGCGCGCCCCGCCACGGCCTTGAGCATGCTGTAGATCCCCCGCTCGTCGTCAAACTTCACCTCGGCCTTGGTCGGGTGGACATTGACGTCCACGTGACGCGTATCCACCTCCAGATTCACGACGAAGAAGGGGAAGCTCCCCTCGGGGATGAGACCGCGATAGGAACTGTAGATGGCGTGTTCCAGGTATCGACTTCTGATGGGCCTCCGATTCACCAGCAGGAACTGTTCACCACGGCTTTTCTTGCGAATCTCGGGCTGTGCCACCCAGCCCGTAATGGACAGGTAGCTCGTTCGCTCCTCGACCCAGAGCAGGCCGTCACGCTGGTGACCGAACAGATCTTCCACGCGTCCGGCGAGCCCGTCAGCGCCGCCCTCCGGCCGCGCCGGAAGATGCAACAACTCCTTGCCCTCGGCATGGAGGGAGAATGTGACATCAGGGTGGGCAAGTGCCAGGAACTGCACCGTCTCCACCGAGTGGCTCAACTCGGTGGCGTCTGATTTCAGAAATGCCCGGCGTGCCGGCACATTGTAGAAGAGCTGCCGCACGGCCAGGGAAGTGCCGATGGGCTGGGCGCACGGCTCGACGGACTGCACCAGTCCTCCCTCGAGCCGCACCATGGTCCCTGCCTCGGCCGGAGCGCGCCGCGTTCTGAGTTCCACCCGCGCTACCGATCCAATCGACGCGAGGGCCTCTCCCCGAAAACCCAGCGTCTGAATGCGATCCAGGTCCTCGAACGAACGAATCTTGCTGGTCGCGTGGCGTCCGAAGCAGCGCTCCGCGTCCGCCGGTGACATGCCGCAGCCGTCATCCACGACCTGGATGAGCGAACGGCCGCTGTCGGCGAGGATGACCTGCACCTGAGTGGCACCTGCGTCCAGGGCGTTCTCCACGAGTTCCTTGACCACAGAGGCCGGTCGACCGACGACTTCGCCGGCGGCAATCTTGTTGGCCAGCACATCGGGCATTACCCGGATAATGCTGGTGGCCGCCTCGGAAATCTCCTCGGTCTCGTCGGTCATGCAGGATTGATCGATTCCGTTCAGCTCGTACTCGTCAAGTAAATCCACGCAGCCAACATCAAGAGCGCCATGAAGAAAACAGATTTGGCTGGAGAGCGGCGCCGCACCTTGGACTTGATGCGAATCCGTCGCTTCAGTTTCTCTTCCTTCTCCGGGTCATAGAACCGCGGCTCGTACGAAAATCGGCGATACGTCGCCTTCTTGCTGGGTATGAAAAGGCCCATTTCTCTCCCTTCGGTCTGAACGGCTTGAAGGTAAGATGACCGAGATCGTTCCGGGTTTCCCCGCCGATGTGGGTAATTCGGGCGTAACTCAGGCCAGACCGAACAGGTAGGCGGCCGCCAGCGGCGCTACAAAAGCCAGCGCATCGAAACGATCCAGGACCCCGCCGTGCCCGGGGAGAATGGACGCGGAGTCCTTGGTTCCGGCGGCACGCTTCAGCGCGCTCTCGAAGAGGTCCCCCACTGGGCCTGCCGTCCCGGCGAGGCCGCCCAGGACAAGCCAGTGCTGCATGGCCAGCCCACCACTCCAGAAGAGCGCCAATAGGAGGCCGACGGCCAGCGCCCCGATTCCGCCACCGATGGCTCCCTCCCACGTCTTCCTGGGCGATAGACTTGGGGCCAATTTGTGCTTGCCGAGGATCCTGCCGGCGTAGTAGGCGGCCGTGTCGCAGGTCCAGATCAATACTACCACGCCCATGGTGACCACAAAGGGATCCCAGGACACGGCACGATACGGCACACGGATCATGACGAGAGCGGCCAGGAACGCTGCCGGGTACACCAGGCCGAGCACGGATCCACCGAGTGTCATCAGGGGCTGGCCACCGGGAGCCCGAATGAGGAACCACGCCAGGGACCCAATCCCCAGTGGCGCGATCAACCAGAGTGCGGGCCACCACATCGGAGCCACCACCATGCACAGCGCTGCGAGGAACCCGAGCAGATTGCCGGGCAGCGCAGTGTCCCCCTCAAACAATTCGAAGGCCTCCTTCTGTCCCGCCAGGGCTATAACGCCGATAAACGCCACGAAGGGCCATCCGCCGAGCCACGTCAGGCCGACGAACAGCGGCACCCCGACCAGTGCGGTGAGAACGCGTTTCACGCCTCGTCGGGAGGTCCCAGATTGATATGCTCGGCCCCGCTGTCGGCCTGATTGCCGGCTGGGGCTCCGGGAGGATTCTCCGGGTTTGCCTTGAGGGCCACCTCCGCCAGCTCATCGTCGGTGAGGGGTTCGCTGTTCAGAATGTGGCGCGCCGCCTCAAGCTCCGTCTTCGGAACCATCACGTGAACGTTGGACAGCTCGCCGTGGGTCAAATTGAACGCATGGTCCCGCTGCGTCAGGACCACGGCGGGAATGCCGGAATCATCCAGCCGGTCCCGAACCAAATCGGCTTCGTAGTCGGTCCCGGAGCTGTAGACGGCCTCCCAGCCCTCAAAGGTCTTTGGCTTGTTCATTGGTTGCCTCCCCACCCGGTACGGGTGCCTGTTTGTGCATAGTCCTGACTACCATCGCAAACGCTGCAGCGGAGATCATGATCACCAGGGGGGGAATCTCCATCGCCTCAATGTCCTGGAGCGAAAGGGTCTCGCTTCCGGCAATGTAGGCACCGAGCGCCACTGCAAATCCGTTGTTGAGCAGATGAACCAGAATTCCTGGGACCAGGCTTCCGGAGACCCAGACCACATAGGCCATATACACGCCGAGCATGGACAGTGGCACGGCCTGGGTGAGGCGCATGTGATAGAGCCCGAAGACGATCCCCGTGAATAGAACCGCCGGCAGCCAGGTGCTGAATAGACGCTCCGACTGGCGCTGGATATACCCTCGGAAGAAAAGCTCTTCGCACAGGGCCGGCGTCACGGCCATCGTGAACAGCGTGAAGAAAAAACCCAAATCCGTGGCGAGAACCTGCTCCAGCAGGTCCATCTGGACCTGTTCGAAATTCCGAATAGACTCGGGCCACGGGAGACCCTCCATTAAGGTGCCCACCCATTGAACCAAAGGAAACAGAGCCACCAGTCCCACGAGTGAGAGGACGGCCAGGCGTAGCGACGTCCCGCGGACGCGCAGCATTTGGGCCGGCCTCGACGTATGGAGTCTTGCCAGCAGCCAGCCGAATCCCAGCAGACCCAGAAACTGACCAATTGTGTTGGCAATCAGAAACTCGCTCGCGTAGGTCTCGACCAGCGTTCCCGGGTCCATCCCGACCAAACTCTGGAAGCCTTCGCCCGCTGCGATCATGAGCAGCAGGACGACCATCGACACGCCCTGGAAGGCAATGAACCCCAGGATCAGGCCTGCAAGAATCGTAAGGCCGGGACGAAACTGATTCCGCTCCAGCCATCCGTCGAGCGGATAGCTGGAGGCCTGAGGCGCGGTCTCGGCAGATTCGGGGTCTTCCATGGAGTCTCTAATCGTGGCGGCCAACATTACGGATACGCCCGGAAGGTGGTCCCTCCGGGCGTATCAGATTTCATCCGGTCCGTTCGGTCGGATCAATCGGCCACTAAGCCACTCCGTTTCGCATGGGAGGCGCCGACATCTGGCGGCGGAGCCTGTTGACGATGGTTCTCAGCCGGGTGTACACGTACTTCTGGTTGTCGAACTTCATCACCTTGGCAATCTGGTTCGCCCGCATGCCCTGCTCATAGCGAAGCTGGATCAGCAGCTGATCCTCGGCATCCAGACTTCCTATGGCCCGCTGGAGATCGGCGAGGTTTTCCTCGTCGACGCCGTCGCCCTGATGGTCCAGGAGGGTCGACTTGTCAACCGGCTGGATCCCGGCCTCAGCCAGGTCCTCGAACGATACCGTTGGGCGATTGGCCCGGAGTGCGGCCAGCAGGTGCCAGCGCTTGTTGACGGACAGCAGGTCATTGATCTGCTGAATATCGTGGGTCACATCGGAGACCGTGCAGGGAATCCGGTAGTTCGACTTGATCAATTCCGCGATGTCCTCGTGCGGAAGTTGATCCTGGTAGTAGTACTTGAATACGTGCTTCTGACGCTCGTTGAGCTTGGAGATCACGGACTGCGGGGCCGAAACCACGCGCTGCTTCCGAAATCGGTCGCGACACGCATTGGCAACAACCACGCTGAGCCACGGAGTCAACTCACTGTTGATGCGAAAATTGCGGAGGGCCTGGAAATCATTGTTGCGAAGTCGTTCGCAGATGGCGGTGTAGGTCTCCATGATATCGTCGGGATCCTTCAGGAATCGGCGAATCATGCGGAGAAGGACCGGAGTGTAGCGATCCAGGAGTTCCTGGTAGCCGCGTTCCGGGTTAGTCTCAAAGAGCTGAATGAGGGCTTTGTCGTCCATAGGGAGGCTCAAGCCCCGCTTGCGCAGACACCAGGTGCCCGAGTACATCGGCAATGTTGTAGCGCAGGTGCGGGAACGGTTTCGGATGATGCTCACAAACCATCCCTTGACCATCCTCAGTTCGAAGCGCTACCTTGTGGGTCTGCGCTTGTAGCTCAGTTGGATAGAGCGTTGGATTCCGGTTCCAGAGGCCGGGGGTTCGAATCCTCCCAAGCGCACCACTGAATCCCCGTCCGCCGGAAGGTGGGCGGGGATTTGTTGTTTGTGCCCGGTGGATCTGAGCCCGCGGTCGCAGGTCGGGAATCCGCTGAGGATGTCAAGGAACTGAGTCATTCCCTGACGAAGTTGGTGCCAACGGGCAGCCCCCAATGCCGGCGGACCGCAACCTGTGCTACGATGTCCGGAATGTGTCCATGGCCTGACGCCGTGGTTGCCAGCGCCGATTTCTACCGGGACACCGTCTCGTTTTGAGTCCCGAAACGGGATTTCGGCTCAATTTGAAGCGTTCCGCTCGACCTTCCCGAAGTCTCAACCGGGTACAGGTGGACCCCGGCCGCACGCCGATATATCAGTTTGAGTCCTTGCCCGGTCTGTCCGGCGAAGGAGAATCAGGCAGCGATCTGATTCTCGCTGGCGGCTACGACGCTGGCGACGGTAAGGTCACCCGTGACGTTGGTGACCGTGCGGCACATATCCAGAATGCGGTCGACGCCAAGAATCAGGGCAATGCCCGCGCTTGGAACACCCACGGACTCCAGAATGATGACGAGCATCACGATTCCGGCACTCGGCACAGCGGCCGTTCCGATGGAGGCCAGCACTGCCGTGAAGACAATCGTCATCTGCGCGGCCAGATCCAGACCCATCCCAAGCGTCTGGGCGATGAACACGGCCGCCACGGCCTGATAGAGACCCGTGCCATCCATATTGATGGTGGCTCCAAGCGGCAGGACAAAGGATGAGATCTCTTCGGAAATGCCGAGTTCTTTCTCGGCCGTTTCCATGGTCACTGGAAGCGTTGCCCCGCTGGACGAGGTCGAGAACGCGACCAACTGGACCGGCATGATCTTGCGCGCGAAATCCTTCAGGTTGAGCGGCGTCAGGAATTTCAGCATGGCCGTGTAGGTCAGCCCCATGTGAATCGCCAGACCGAGAAGGACAGCAATACAGTAGTAGCCCAGGGCGGCCAGCAACTCCGCAATCTGCGCCAGGCTGTTGCCCGCAATCGAGGTAATCGTATCGGCCATCAGCGCAAAGACGCCGATGGGTGCCATGATCATGATCACCTCCACGAGCTTGATCACAAGGTCATTGGCCGCCTCGAAGACATCGTAGAGGATCTTCGCCTGCGCCGCAGGAATCATCAGCATGCCGATTCCCAGGAAAATGGCCACGAAAACCACCTGCAGCATGTTTCTGTTGTTGCCCGCGGCACTCAGGAAGTTCTCCGGCACAATGTCGACAATTGCCTGGAGCGGGCCCCGCTCTTCGGCCGTCGCCAGGGCCGCCCCGGCCTGACTCTCTGCCTCCTCGGCATACGTGGCTTCGAGTTGCTCGCGCATCTCGGGCGGAACGGTATCGCCGGGACGCATGATGTTGACGACCGCCAGGCCGATAATCAGCGCAATCACGGTCGTCGCCATGTAGATGGCGATGGTCTTCCCACCGATCCGGGACAGTTTCTTCAGGTCCGAAAGGGAGGCTACTCCGGTGACCAGCGAAACAATGATCAGCGGGACCGCAATCAGCTTCAGCAGATTGATAAAAATGATCCCGAACGGGGAAATCCAATCGCTGGTAAACTTGCTCCAGCCCGAGGCCGCCGCGGTAATTCCGAAGACGACACCCAGAACGAGGCCGATGATGATCTGCCAGTGGAGTTTTCGATACCAGGCCATGGAGTTGCGCGCTTATGGGGTGACGGAGCCACTCCTGAATGGGTCGTGGCAAATGGGTCGTGGCAAGTCCGCCAAGAAACCATCCGTCACGCCTACAATGCAAGGCCATGCGGCCGAAGGCGGCGCGCAGCTCCCGCTAAAGCCTGATTACAACCGAAAGTCGGGTCGAGGGCGGTCCATACCGGTCGTAGGCCAGTGTCATGCTGGTCGAAATCCGGTCATTCCGAAGTTTTGCCGTGACTGCGGCGTCAATGGCGGCCAGGAGATGGTTGACCACGAACAGACTCGACAGGTGTGAGGCCGTCCTGAGAAGATTCTGGGCGGCAGCGTGATCTTCGGCGTAGCTGAAGAAGGTCGGCGAAACGTTAGGCTTGGACCCGCCCGCCCCGGTTCGCTCGGGGTCAATGGCCACCGTGAACGACCCATCGGACGCCCTCCATTCCGGGTAGTCCCCCCATCCTGGCGCGAACTGGAAGTACTTGCCGATCAACTCGTAATACTGCTGCTCCCCGAAGCCGGGAAGTTGGTGGGAAAACGTGGCCAGCGTCTCCGGATGGAACACCTGCCTTTCGATGGCCCGGACCTGGTTGAAGAACGCATTGACGGCCGCCCGCTCCTGATCCGTCCAGGCACCCGGCTGCGTGAAGTCTACACCGGAAGGCACCATGGCCGGCGGAGCCGAAACGTTGTGCCCGAACTCGTCCGTCAGATAGACCACGTAGTCATTCAGCCATCTGCTGTACCTCGCCGGGTCCCATCCCTGGTGCGCGAAGGCGCGGAAATCGTCCTCGCCCGACAGCCCCTTGGACTTGGTGAGGGACCAGACGGTGAAGACCGCAGCCTCGAGGCCCAGCGCCGCAGCTGCCTTGGTCCACGTCCGGTTGTAGGCCTGCCCCGCGCCGGGCAAGAGCGCTGACATGCCAAAAGCGAGCGGAATGCTCCTGGCCTTGTCTTCCCGGCGCGGATTCCACCCCTGCCGCTCCGCCTGGGTCGAAATGCCGGCCAACAGCGCGGACCGAAGCTCGGTCGGTGACCAGGCCGCTCCCTCCGGCGCGGAGGGCGACACCTGCGCCGAAGCGAGCTCCGGCAGGCTCAGGATCAGAACAACCAGCAGGAATCGCATGCTACATGTAGGGTGTGACGAACCGCTCGAATATGTCATAGCTCCGCTGTCCCAGGAGGTACCTGCGAACAACACCATCGCGGTCGATTACGAAAGACGTTGGGCGGATCGTGAAGGCATCGGCAAAGGGAGCCGGGAGCACGGATCCCAACGGCACATAGTTCGAAAACGTCGACAACTCGAGGAATTCCTCGAATCCCGTGAGCGTCTGCGGGTCCTCATCGGACAGGGATAGCACCACCAGGTCATCCGGGTAGCGTTCAGCCAGTCGGTTGAGTTCCGGGATTTCCTGCAGGCAGGGGGCGCACCATGTGGCCCAGAAATTCAGCAGGACCACCTTGCCCTCGAGCGACTCGAGGTCCCGCTCCACGCCATCGTCCACGGACGTAAACGAAAAATTGCCGGCCTCTGTCGCCAGGGCCATGTCTAGGATCTCGGGCTGCTCAGTCCCAGCCGCAACAAACATGACCGGCTGGGAATCTGCCCCCTGCAACGTGATGACGATCAGGGCGAGCGAAGACAGCACCAGCGCGCCCGACAACAGCGCGCCAGCCCACTCGGTCGGGTCTGCCGGCTTGTATCCCGGACGATTTGCGAGCAGGAAGTAGAGGAAGGCCAGGCCGACCGCCATCATCAGGACGGCTACAGCGAGTATGAACGTCAGGTCCATGGTACCGGAGTGTGGTCAGAAGAGATCAAAGCCGAACAGAACGCCGGCGTGCCACTGAAAGCCGCCCCCGTACTGCACACTCGAACGACCGTCTGGCGTGACAAAACCGTCATCCAGTTGAAAATCGAAGGTGTCCAGCCCGTAGGTGCCGCTGATAAAGACCGCCGTCGGGAGGAGGTAGAACGAGCCCAGTCCAAGCCTTAGTTCCGCGCCCGCATCCTTTCGAATCTGGCCGGCTCCCGGCCAGTCTCCCCGCCACGCACTGACAGCATCCGCATAGACACGAAGGAAGAGCTTGTCGACGTAGAGGAATCCGAGTTGCTTCTGGACATTTGGAATCAGCGGGAAGGTGTACGCCACCTGGGCCCAGGCCGTCTTGTTGCCGCCCAACGCGTAGAATGGATAGCCCCGGGCGCCGGTGAGGCCTCCCACGTAGTCGTCGTAGAAGTCATCGACCTGACCGCCGAGAATCAGGCTGGTCCGGAGCCGGGTGGAAAGCCCGTGGGGCTGCGGGTTTTTGATAATGCGCCAGGACAGGCGGCCGTCCAGCGTGAAGCGGAGAACGGCGTCGTTGCTGTAGACCGGCGTCAGGATGCCGTCTTCAACATCGAACTTGTCGAGCAGGCGCCCTTTCTCCCGCTCCAGGCTGGCCTCAATCTTGATGCCCTCCGGCACGACATCCATGTGGCGATGCGGTTCGAGGGCCTCGAAATAGGCCTTCAGGCGGAAGGAGCGACCAATGAAATAGCGAGACGACGACTCGGGAATCGTCTGAGACAGTTCCTTGGAGAAGAACTGCTCCGTGGTGACCCGATAGGGACTGTAGCGAACGCCCGCCTCCAGCAGCAGCGCACGATTCACCTTGCTCCGTGCCGCCAGGTCCACCTCCCAGAGGTTGTAGGCCAGGTCGACCAGCGTGGTGTCCGGGTAGCAGGCCGTACACGGGAATTCCTCGATGCTCAGCCCGTTCTCGACATTGCGGCGCACATTGAACAGTTCGAGCGAAAATTGAGGGGCCCAGCGCCGGTCGATGATGCCCAGGCCACGGCGAAGTTCGAACTGGATGAACAGATCCCGCTCCAGCTTGAGCAGGTTGTTCGGCGAGATATAGTCGGCAGGCGAATCGGCGGCTCGAGAGGCCGGTGCCACCAGCAGGCCTCCAAAGACCGACAGCCCGTTCATGATCTCGCGCGAGCCAGCATAGACGCCAACCTTGGTGTTGCGCAGGAGCGTCTCGCCACGAGTCCGGTCCCGGATCCGCACATCTGTTCGGCTTCGCTTCCGGGATACGTAGCGATCCAGCCGCAGCACCGGCAGGAAATTGAAGGACGTGAAGGTGGCGTTGTACTCGGTCAGGCGGGCCGTGCGGTTTCCGCTGGCCGACCAGGCGACTCCGGGAAGGGCTACGCCCGTACTGTCCCCGGCCGATTGCAGCAGACGGCTCGGAATGCCGGTGAGGTCCACGTCGTCATAGTCCGCAAGCACTGGAAATGCCGACAGATCACGCCGCCGGCCCTTGAGGAGGACGGCCGGCGGTTCGTACGCGGGCGGATTGCCCACGGAGATCGGATTCTCCAGAAGCGCGAGTTGGTAGCCATCCCAGTCATACCGGGAGAAGACCACCTTCCCCTCGGCAGAGACGTCAGGCATGAAGGCGCCGCCGATCACATTCGTCACCCGCTCGCTCTCGGCACCCGGTCGGCGGCGGTGCAGGTCGTAGACGCCGCCCGTGTCAGTCGTGTACCAGAGCGTTCCGGTTGCATCAACGACAGGGGACCGCTCATCGCGATCCGTTGCAATCACGGCCTCGTCACCCGAGCCGTCGGGACGAACACGCCGGATGTCGTAGCCGTGGCGCTCGCTGTGGGAATAGTAGATCCACGTTCCATCCGGGGACCAGCGGGGCTCGATGACCTGCTGCCCTGAGTGGTGATCAGTGAGCACCACGACCGAGTCCTTTTCGACATCGAACACGACAAGGTTCGTGCTCCCGTCGCTCTGCTGGACTGCCGCGATACGCATCCCGTCGGGAGACCACGAGGGATCCGCCAGGCGGCGCTCGTGGGTCAACCGCGTACTCTTTTCCTCGGCCAGGCTGTAGTCGAAGAGGTCATTGAACAGTTGTCCGTTGGCGGTCTCGCGGGTTCTGGCATAGAGAATCCGCGTCCCGTCCGGGTGCCAGGAGACGGCTCCGTTTGCGGGTCCCGCCAGTCTGCTGCCCATGCTGCTGCCCAGGCTGTGGCCCATGCTACAGACGAACTGTCCCCCGGTCGGGAAGTCGGCGACGGCCACCGCCTCGCCCGTAGCGATGTCCATGACATACAGGTATTGCCTGCTGAAGTCCTGCCCCTTGTTCGACAGATAGGCCACGCGTGTCCCATCCGGAGACCAGCGAGCAAACTGATTGTAGAACCCTTCGGCCTGCAGGCTCTTCCCCGTCACCGGATTGGCGAGGCGCTCGCGGCTGGCCTCCTGATAGCCTGTTTCGAGAGCCGAGAGCCAATCGTCGTACACGTCGGCACCATGCCGTCCGAACGCATCCCGCGCGGCGCGCTCGAAATTCCAGTTGGACCACTTGCCGAGCGATCGGCTGACGTCCGCCAGGGCCGACTCGCCGTACGTGGCCGCCATGTACTGCGAAAGTGCAAAGCCCTGATTGTAGACCGTCTCGCGCTCCAGGCTGTTCAGCGAATAGAAGCCGCCCATTTCCGTCAGGGACAGCGTCTTCCCTTCCAGGACCCGGGTCCGGAGAATCATGTCCCGGTGGCTGTCCCATCGGTCATAGTCCATCGCGGTGCGTTGGAACTGGGCCGTTCCCTCGGCCAGCCAGGCGGGATTGCTGAGCACCGGGACCGGGTAGGAAGCGATGACATTGGGATACCCGTACAGCACATCGGGCCGGCGCACATCCTCGTAGTCCAGGTACTGGAGGTATACGAACGGGACCTTGCGTCCCGATTTCATGCTCACCTGGACCTGGATGATGTGGGTGTACTCGTGCGAGATCACATTGCGAAGCCACGCATGCGCCCCGCGAAGCGGCGTGTTGAGTGCCGGTGCCCAGATCTCGATCAGGTTGTCGAAGAAGTAGGCCGCCCCATTCGAGTAGTCCTCGAAGTCCTTGAGGATGATCGAGACCTTCGTGTCGGGCTCGAAGTCGTAGAGTTCGGTTATGGGCCCGTAAATCTCTTCCGCGATCCGGGCGGTTACAGACGCCGTTCGCGACGAGCCATTCCCTACTCCATCATCGTGGAAGTGCACCAGGAAGTGCTCGGTCTCGATGGTGTACCACTCCAGATCGGAGCGCACGTAGTCGTACAGGCTCGGACTGACCTGCGCACGCGCCTCGCCAGCCGATACAATGAGTATCAGGGCGGCGAATACCGATTGGGTCAGTGATTGAAGGATGCGCAACCTCATCGGATGATGGCCACCTTGACGAGTTGATCCTCGGTACGTCCGTCGGCGGCCCGGGCGCGCACGCGGGCGAAGTAGACCCCGCTCTCGGATTCCGTCCGCCACTGGAGTTCGGAGGGCACCTCGGCCGGCGCCGATTCCAGCTCCAAAAACCCCACCTGGTGACCCGCGACGTCGAGAATGGTGACAGTGATGCGGCTCTCCACGGTAGGCAGGACCCTGAAATAGGTTACCCCGTCCCGAACCGGATTCGGCCAGTTGTAGACTTCTCCTGGAACGAGCACGTTCGGAGTATCCAACAGCGTTGTCGTGAGCGGTTCGGTAACCACGAACGAACTGTTCGTTTCGTCACCGAGCGCATCCGCGCCGCGCAGGGCACCGAAACCCGGTGTGCCCCAGACCAGGGCATTTCCTTCATCGGAGACGCCCATGACCCGGTTGCGAGGCTCGGAGAATTCGTTGGCTGAGTACGCCACGCCGACTCCTGCGCCAATGCCCACCGACAGCGGGAAGCCCGGCTGCGCGAGTCTGGGTTGGGCCCAGTAGGCATCAATTTGTCCGTCCGAAGCCATGGCAAGAATCGTGATATCGTCGGCCTCGTCGGCGTGCTCAATCGCCAGTGGGGCGCCGACGATGGGGTTGCGCGTGCGAATGGGAAATCCGTTGGCGATGGCTCCGGTACGCGTGATGCCCCAGAGCGAGGCGCCGTCGCTGATCAACACGTCCAGCAGCCCGTCGTTATCGACGTCTGCAAGCGTCGGCCGGGGGGAGAAGTCGCCGACAACGCCGTCCGGAGCTGCCGTCACGGTAGTCCCATCCGGCAGGAGCATGTGGACGGCTGCTCGGTCTGGAACGGCGCCAAATACACCGCGCCGGTCTCTGCCGAACTGGGGCCGCAGCAGGCGGGAAGCATCCACCTCCGGATACGTCCATTCGCGATTGGCATCTTCCCAGACTGCCCGGTCGCTGAGCACCGCAATGAGTGAGGTACCGTTCAGCCTGACCAGGCCGACCACAGGGGCCGGCTGCGGGATGACCGTCGATGTGGCCGCGTTACCGACCAGGAGGACATCCCCCTGGCTGCCCGAGGCGCCCACGACCGGAGTGACACTGGCGCGACCTGGAATGGCCACGACCGGCGTGGTGATTCGCGCGCCTGCACCCGGCGGAAAACTGCCGGCTCCGCTCGTGTTGCCGGAGCCACCGGTTACCAGAAAGCCTTCTGAGGTGGCGCTCCAGATGGAATTCCCGGCGATCGCTGGCTCCGCCGAAGACAGTCCGCTGACGGACGCCAACAGCACCCCATCGGCAAAGAGGCGCATCTCGCCCGTTTCACCCGAGAACGCCAGGACGCCGTTGGTGCCTACAAACCGTGTCAGGCCGTGCCCCGAGAGGAGATCCGGAGACGCATCCAGGTCATAGGTGGCCAGCGGCTCGAGACCATACTGTGACAGCGTCCGGAAAGACACCGACATGGTCGCGCCCGGCACGGAAAAGCCACTCAACTCCACGAACCCGGCCCCGCCATCGTTGGCCGCCGAAGACGGATAGGTGTCCGGTCCGAACCGATTCTGGTACAGCCTGACTTCGGCTCCCGCCGCGGTGATCGTCACAACCGGGTTGCCCAGATAGAAGAAATCAAACGGCGACCCCAGGTCAAATGACGGCCCGAAGAAACCGCCCGTGGGATTGCCGATGTCCTGTGCACTGTCGGCCTCTTCCAGGTCGAGTCCTCGCCGGTTCTCGTCGGCGTTGACCCGGTTGAGGGCCAGTCCCGCCGAAATAACCCGTTCGTCCACATGCCAGATCAGGGCACCCCCGATGAGGTCAACGTCGTCTTCGTCCTTTCCGCCTGGCAGGGCGAAATCATAGTGGTCCACCGAGACCACGACGCCTCCGGGGAATTCACCAGTCGTACTGGAGTTGAATCCAGGGGCCCCGTTCTCGAAGCGGACTTCCGAGGTAACACCGGCATTCCAGACCTGCAGCACCACGCCGTCTCCCTCTGGGTCGCGGTGGCGATTCTCCACCAGGAAATACTCCGCAGGTGAGATGGAGGCCCTGGCCTGGGGAGAGGAGTCCGCGTTCCCGACATAGTCCAGCGAAGTCGGCAGTCCGGCGGTCATCTCGACCGGATCGGCCCACCCCAAGAAGTACTTGGTCCAGCCCGTCGGCTCGGGTGGAAACAGGCCCGAATAGGCGAAAATTCCCAGTCCATCCATGAGCCCGAATGGTCCGATGGCGCTCTCCCCGGTATGGGTATCGAAGAGATCCGGGACGCCCAGAAAATTGAAGAAACTGGCGGCCAGCAGTCCGTTGACCGAGAACTCTGCCAGAAAGTCCGCGCCGGCGAGCGAGTTGTAGCCCTGCCGCGTCTCGGTGCGAGGAACGACAATCCCGTGATTGACGGTGAGTCCCCCGAACTGCGGCATGGGACGCGTGCTCAGCCGCTGGAGCGAGGCTTCCGAAAAATAGAGTGACGGGAGATCTTCCGGCGTCTTGTCCAGGGTAGTGCCCACGAGTTCGACATCCCGGCCGACGCCGGCGTGCAGAATCAGGAAGGCCGTGGATGCCGCATCGAGCGCGGGCAGGTCGGCCGCCCAACTCGGGTCCGCGAGGGACCAGGCCTCCGCGACGAGGGTCGCGAGTTTGCTCAGCTGCGCATCCGAGTCGTTGTCCTCTCCCGTGGGGCTGTACGCTCCCATGGTCCCTGACACCCGCACGACACCCGGAAGCAGGTGGGTGGCCAGTGTGGTCTTTCCGTCCGAGACCCGCCCCAGGTAGTCCCGCAGGAAAGCCAGATGGGCCTCGAAGTAGCCGGCGTCGTGCGGAAGGGGATCAATCGAGGGCTGCAGGCCCGAGGAGTACAGCGTGCCGCCGAACGTCCCGTCGCCCGTGCTGAAGCGGGTGGTGTCCGGCTGGAACTCTACCCGCAGGACCACAACGTTGTAGTGCGGTGCGGCAGGATTGCGCACGGTGCCACCGGACGCGGCACCGAGGGCGCGCTCCACGCCAGGGGCGAAGGCCGCGCGCTCCACGCCCGCCGCGAAGGCCGCCCCTCGCAGGCCGGCCGTGCCGGCCTGCAGGCGCGCCTGCGCAGACACGCCAGTCACAAACGCGGTGCTGCTTGCCAGGGCAAGCAGCACCGCGCAGGTGATAACCGAACGACGCTTGGATCGGGGGGTCAACGGCCCCCTATCGGCCGAAGTTGACCAAGAGCGAGAATCGCATGGTGTTCGCCAACGGCGAGTTCTCTTCGAGCGCGTAGATATACGAGAAATCGATCCCGATGAGGTTGTACCGAACGCCTGAGCCGAGCGTCATGAATTTCCGATTTCCGTTGTACGGGTTCTCGTAGAAGTAGCCGGCCCGGATGGCGAAGAGTCGGTCGTACCAGTATTCCAGTCCGGCACCGACGGTCATCTGGCGGAGTACGCCCAGCTTCTCGAGCTCGGCGTTCTCGTCATTGAGGGCATTCGTCTGCACTTCGATCGGCGACCAGGAACTGAAGATGGCCTTGTAGAAGGGATCGGCGACGCGGCGCGTAGAGTCAGAATCCGAATAGTGGATCAGATCCTTGTTGAAATCCGTGAGGACGGTCAGCGAGTTGTACTCGTCGAAGTCCATGGTAAAGGCATAGCCCAGACGGAGGTTGGTCGGGATGGGATCGGCCTGATCGCTGTCCGAATACTGGATCTTCGGTCCCATGTTGGCCAGGTTGAAGCCGAGTGACAGCTGCCCCTTGGTACTTCCCATGTTGAACTTGTTCGACTTGTACAGTCCCGCGATGTCAAACGCCGTCGAGATGCCCGCCTTGGTTTCCTGCGCTCCTACAACCTGGCCGGGGGCCAGGTTGGAGTAGATGAACCGCAGACTGGTGCCCAGCGCGAAGTTCGGTGTCAGTTTGAAACCATAGGATCCTCCCAACGCAAGATCGTACGACTTGAACGTCCCGGTCGGATTGTTCTGCGCGTCGCGCCCCTCGTGCTCACCCAGGAAGAGATAGGTCAGGTGGGCACCAAACGTACCCCAACCCGGCACGTGGTGCTTTGCGGTCAGATACTCGTAGAACAGACCGGCATTGAATTCCGGCAGCCAATTCGAGTGCGTGATCGCGGCTTCCGTGCCCGTCTGGAAGGCAAGACCTGCCGGATTCCAGAAAATGGCCGAGGCGTTGTCCGCCAATGCCACGCCGGCGTTACCCATACCGGCCGCCCGGGAATCAGGCTCGATCTTAAGGAAGACGACTGCGGATCCGCCTACCTGGGCGGACGCCGTCCCGGCAAGGATACCGGTGAAGAGAAAGAGGACGATGGCCAGCACAGAAAGGCGGGCCGCTCGGGTCCGGTTTCGGGCTGGATGCTTCAAAAAGTACATTGTCGTTCGGATCGACTGGTTATTCAAACTCGGCCTGAATGCTGACACTCGTCAGCGATCATTCGTATCAATCTCGATGCGTCTTCCTGTCTCTTAGCGAATGATGGCGAGTTTCTCTACAACTTCCGAGGTCTGGGTCGTCCCGTCAGCGGCATCAACTTCCACGCGTAACTGGTAGAGGTAGATCCCCGTGGCGATTCGATCCAGATCGTCGTCAAGCCCATCCCACAAGATCTGTACCGGTCCTGATGTGAGAAGCCCCGAAGGCAATGCCTCCTCGGTATTTATGGTCTTGACTGGAGTTCCGTTGAGGGTATAAACCCGTACCCTCACGCGAGCCGTGGTTCCGGGAGCCTGATTGTGGTCAAACACGAATCGGGTCCGGCTGACCATTGGATTGGGGTAGTTATACACGTTGGAGAGGTTAAGTACCTCATCCTCGGTGACGACAAAATCCAGATCGGCGGCGGCCGAGTTGTTCAAGACGTCCCAAGCCCTGACGGACAGGGTCCCCGGTCCGGCCTGAGTGAGCGTAATGGGACGACGAATCTCTCCCCGCTGGTACGAGTCAGGTTCTGAGACGAACGACTCTCCGATGTCCTGTGCTCCGGACTCGTCCCCGTTCACGACGAGCAGGATCTCGTGCCCGACGCCTGCTCCGACTGTATTGATGCCGCTCTCATCGAACAGCTTGACGATCAGCTCCGCGTTGGGTGGTGTGGTCTGGCCGGCGGTGAATGTCGTGTCATTGAGGAAGAGCCTGATCTCAGGCCCTGTTCCGTCGTCGGGCGGATTGTCAGCCGTCCCGCCGACGATCAGCGATTCCGTGTACCCGAATCCCTGTTCGGCATCCGACGCCGCGTACGCCGAGATCCGACCTCGCTGGTTGCTGTAGGAGATATCTTTCGGCACGACAAACGTCGCGGCCCACCGACCGTCGGTGGCCCGGGCTTCGCCACGCCAGATCAGGTCCTCCCGGATCCGGTAGTACGGTAGCGGCATCCGGACCTGCTTGAGCAGGGGCACATTTCGCACCGCGTCAAAAACGGTCAGGTTCACCACGCCGGTAAATGCCGGATCCGGGTTACCGAAGCCATCCCGAATGCTGCCCTCGATGGTCACACGATCAAGCGCCTTGAGGGGTGCCTCGCTGGCGGCGAGGTCGACTCCATTGATGGACTCCACCATCACTTCGCGCGGAGGCCAGCCAACGCGCATGGACGGATCGCCAAGCAGGTTGAACTTCCGACTGTTGCCCTGAAGACCGACGCTGGTGTTTTTCGTGGACTGGAGGACGTCACCCAGACGACGGGCGCCTCCGTTCTCGTCGCTCTTGAACAATTCAATGTTCAGCGCCCGGTTCAGACCGGCGTTCAAGGAGGTCGTGTCCCCCGAGGTGTACACCAGCCGAACCGTGGTGAGCAGGGCCACAGATCCGCCATTGGGATTCAGCAACAGGGCCTCCGCCCCGCTCTGGTCATTCTGCAGATCCCACCAGCCGAAGGAGCAGGTAGCGGTGACAAAGATCGCGAGTTTGTTGCGATTGGTCAGGGCCCAGGCGTCCTCCTTGGTGAATATTTCCTCCTGTGCCAACCCGTCCGGGCCGCCGTGACCACTGTAGTTGAAGAACAGCGTGCCGTTGTTAAGGGCCGCGTTGACCTCGGCCTTGGCCTCGGGAATCCGGAATCCATTCAGGAAGACACGCTCGAATGACTCGGCGTAGATCTTGGTAACGTTGATGGCCGGGAAGATGCCCGAGCGGATGAGCTCGGCCACCTGATCCACGTTCTGAACGTGGAGGTCGGCGTCGTCCTTTGTCCCGTTCAGGCCCGTGGGGCCATCATCTGCCACGAACGTGTACTCCGTCCGCCAGCGACCGAAGGTTTCCGGAGACTCGTAGCGGCGCACCTTGTCCACCACCATGAGGGCCTCCTGAAGGGACTGGACCGGAAACCGGCCAACACCGATATCCACTCGCTCGAAGGACCGGGCCCAGAAGTTGCTGTACGCCCACACCCCCTCGTTGGCATCCAGGAGACCGAAGTAGTCGTCACTGGTATAGGTGGCGTCCGTGTTCAGTGATTCATCGGTCTCAAACGGGAATATCCAGTTCTGCAGCGATCCCTCGCGCTGTGCCAGCCCGCGAAAATCGTAGTGACCGTCTCCAAACATGAGGCCGTACCGAAGAGTCTCCGAGTCGGTGGTCCCTCGATCGTACAGAAACCGGAAGTAGTCCCGAACGGCTCTCATGTCCGGGACGCCGCCGGAAAACTCGTTATAGATCTGGGAGGTCTGGGCCACGACCACCGAGAGCCCCTCAGCTCGACGCATCTCGGCCAGTTCTTCGGCGGCCTCGAGGAACTCCGGAGGCGTGACAATGGCCAGAGCCGGGAAACCGGTGATGCCGTGCAGATTCTGGTTCGGTACCGGTGCGATAAGATCCGCGGTGAGCGTCTTTGCCGCCGACTCGACAAAGGCCACCAGCTCGCGCGGGCTCTCGCCGGGAGAACGATCCAATCGTACCCGCGCCACGCCCGAGAAATCCTGCGGAGTCAGGCTGTGAATCAGTCGCGGATCCGTCACATCCCAAATCTGGGGCGTGCCTGCGAATCCGGAAAACTCCAAGGCGTGAGCTCCGGTGACCGTGTCCGGTCCCGGCAGGCGCACGTATCCACTCGCACCAGACAGGGACATGGGATAAAACACCTGGACGTAGTCGGCAGCCGCCTGGGGTTCGTTGATCTGGTCTACGAGGCGCATCGTGAGGCTCAGCGACTGCCCTGCCTGAACCGGACCGGTGAAGGTGACGGTGAACGGAGATGCCGCCGGTCTCTCGGGCGAGTTGACCGTGATCTTGGGCGCTACGCGTTGGGCCAGGATCTGACCACCCGACTCGAAATTCAGCTGGGCGCGTGGGTTGGAAGCGATGGCCGCCCGAGCGCGATACGTCGCCTCGCCGGAAAGCATGTTTGGGGGTGTGACCCCTGCCAGCAGATCCCGCGAGCCATTGGCGCGGATCGTGTTGCTCATCCAGTCCGATCCCGACTCGTGATCCCGGCTCCAGATCGCTTCTTCAATATCGGTGACGTGGCGACCGGTCGCCTGCCGAATCACGGGCATGCTCCCGTCGTCAATGAAGGGAACGCTGGCTATGCGAACGCCGGGTTCGCTGCCCAGTCGGAGGAAATAGGCGTTCTCGACCGAGTAGGGATGCACCGTATGCTCCCAACCCGAGCTGGACCACGTCCAGGTCAACGGGCCCGAGGCATAGAAAAGGAGCACATCGCCGGCATCGAAACGGCCATCGCCGCCGCCCCGGACCAGCACCGGATTCTGTGCCAAGTCGGCAATCCGAGGGGCGCTGTTGAGCGCGGCAACCGGCCGGCCGCCGTTACCAAAAATCTGGAGGTTGTTCGGCTCGACGTCGTCGGGGTTGAGGCCTATGGCCGAAATCAGGTCGCGGTCGATGCGGTAGATCCCTTCCTCGGTAATCGGGATGCGAAAAATCTGACCGTCAGCCAGTACGCTCCGCGACACATCGAGGTGAGGATTCGTGATCCCGGCCGATCGCGCGGCGGCTGCACTTTCTTCCGAACGGGAGACACCGTCCACCTGAAAGGTGATCTGTCGGTACCGGCGGACTCGGCCCTCTCCCGCGTCATAGGTCAAGACCGGGGCCGTCAGATTGGCTACGTTTCGCTTCCGAAAAACCCCCACATCGGATACTGAGGCGCCGGGACTCGGCAGGCTGCCCCTCTTGAGTGCGGGCCCCGCGGGTAGCGCGATCTCGTCGTAGTTGCTGGCGACGATGCGTGCCGTCGGCGCGACCTCCCCGGCGGCCGTCAGTAATTCATCCGCGACCGTCAGGCCTGACCCGATCCGGGCAAGGTCACCCGCAGACAGAACCACCAACTGCAGCGAATCGACGGTCTCCCGAAGTGATCGTGGCCACTCCAGATCCATCCTTACTTCGGCGGATCGGTCGCTGGTCCATACCCACTCCGATTGCACGGTCTGCCCCACCGCGGGGGCGACCGTCACCAACAGCAGGGCAATTGGAATGCAAAGCGGACTACGAAACACGGAAGGGATCTTGGCTTGGAGGAGCTTAAGGAGCCGGGAGATCATCGCTCCTCGGAGCGTCGTTCCCGGCGGGTTCGTATCCCTTGGTGCTATAGGCCTGTGTTTTGGTGCTGCGTGTGCGTAGTGCAACAGAAAGATACGTGTCTAAACGCCGAATTCAGGATTCGGTGCAGCCGGGTTCTAAAGGATCCCGGCTGGTTGGTTCCTCACGGGTGGTGAATCGACGCCTCTTTACTCGCCCGCCGACTTGAGCCTCTCATCGACCAGCGAACGCAGCACCATCAAGCTCTCCAGCGGAGCCGTAAACCCCGCGACTCCTGCATGTGCGTCGGCGATGGAGTCCATCATTTCCTCGGGTGGCAATCCCGCCTTGCGCAGTTCGTTTACCAACTCCAGGTTGCCGGACACAATCGCCAGCGGGTTGCTGATGTCGTGGTATACGCGGCCGAGTTCGGCGCGGAGTCGCCGGAGGAATTCAGTCTCAGTGAGTCGATCAGGTGCCATATCGAAGTAGGTCTGTGCCGGCCTAACTGAGAGCGGAGCGGAAGGCTCCCGATGCGCAGGGCAATTGCCTTAGCCGTCGGCCTCCTCGGCGTCTTCACCCGTCGAGCGGCGGAGTCTTCGCGCGCGCAGTCTGCGTTGAATCACAGATGCGACGCGGTCTTCCGCCTGGGGCTCGGGCTCTACTTCCGGGGCGGCCTCGGTCAACAGGGGTGAGACCGTACCGAAAAGCGCTCCACCGAGCGTGCGCCCATCGACCGACAACTCGGCCGCTGACCACGTGACCGTCACACGCTTGCCGTCCACGGTTCGGGACTGCACGACGAGCGGCTCGTTTTCGGGACTCCCATCCATCCACGCCGCAAAGGCCGCCACGGCGGCCTCGCCATTGAACAGTCGCTCTATGGCCTTTCGAAGATTGGGGACTTCCGCCGCCTTGGCGCCCGTGAACGACTCCGCGGCCTGATTCCAGAGTAGCGTCTGAGTGGCGCCGTCGAAGGCTATCACCAGCTCCTGGATTCCGTCCAGCACCTGACGCTCCAGGGCGGAGTTGTAAGCCCTTCCCGCAGTCTTCTCCCCTGCGTCCGTTACCGACTCCAGGTGGGCGAGGTAGCCGGGCACTCCACGGAACACAACCGATCGAATCGAGGCCTGCATCGCCGGATTGTCGTTGGTGGCCTGACAGACGGGCAGATTGTCGAAAGTCACGTTTCGGCGTCGCGACTTCATGGCGGCGGTATGAACGCGCTCCAGCGGCAGGTCAGGCAGAATGTCGATGACAGATTGCCCCATCTGGGCATCTGCTCCCAGGTGCTGCCGCATCAGCGGGCCAGCATACAGCAGGGCCCCCTCGTAGGAAGCCAGGTAGGCCAACCCGGGGAGTAGCTCGACCGCAAGGTTGAATCGTGTTTCGGCCTCGTTCGCACGAGTTGCCCGCTCCTGCATTCGTTCTACCAGTTGCAGGAGCAGCTGGGCCGGACCATAACCTGCGGCGGCGGCCCTGAGTCTGGCCAGCGACGCCGGCGAGGCGGCGCTCCCCTCCAGGGCACGACGGGCGACCAGGTCTGAAACGTCCAACGCGCGACCCATTGTTTGGCGCACAACCAGGATCACCGATGCGGCGATCATGAGCCAGATGATCAGGCTCAGAACGAGTACTGCCGCAATTCGGGTCGATCCCGCCAGCAAGGGTCCGTCCAGGTCAGCAATGACCATCGCCCAGACTCCCCGCTCAATATCGTGATAGGCCACCTGGACATAACTGCGTCCGCCCCACACCTTTTCACGGCGTACCCGGCGCTGATTCGGTGGCAAATCTTGCCACCAGATTTCATCGACCAGGGCATTCGCTTCGGCCGCACGGTTCGAGGACAGGATCCGCCCCGTGGCCGAAACCAGCCAAATTCGATCGGCGTCAATCCAGTCGGCCGTGCGGCGAAGCACATCCGGCGCCGGCGGCTCTGACATGGCGAAGGCCTGCGTCAGGCCCTCAATACGGTCGTACGCCAGATTCTGGGCCGCTAAGTGCGAGAGCACGAGGAGGTAGGCGGTGACTACAACCTGGATTACCGTTAGCGGAATCAGAATGGCGCGAACCATTCTGGACGACGGGCGACTCAGGAGGCGACGAAATTTGGACACGGGCGCGGTGACTGGGTGGGGTCCTCTGACCCGGATGAATCAAACTCTATGCCGCGACGTGATCGGTCAGTTGGGCGCGTCGATCCCCCATCACGACCGCGGCGCTTTCGATGAACGGGTCGTGCTCGAAGAAGAGTCGCCAGTTGCCCGCGACTGCCTGTTTGAGAAAGTCTGTCTTTTCCTGAATCGTCACGAGCGGGAGCAGGTCATACGACATTCCCCACACCGGCGACAGGTGCGCGGTGGTTGGCATCAAGTCTGCGACATAGACCAGATGCTCATCGCCCGCCCCGTCGATGTGGATGATCTGCTGCGCTTCGGTATGTCCGTTTACGGGCTCGACACGGATGCCGGGCATGATCACCTGCGCCCCGTCAATCAGATTCAGGTTACCCTCGCCGCGGAGCGGCTCGAGATTTTCGCCCAGGAACGAGGCTTTCTCACGCGGATTCGAGGCCAGGGCCCAGTCCCAGTGGGCGCGTTGGACATGATGAGTAGCACGATCGAAGACGATGCGGGAGGTGCCATCGCGATAGGCGGTGGCGCCCCCACAATGATCAAAATGCAGGTGGGTCAGGATGACATCCGTGACGTCTGAGGTGTCAAAGCCCGCGGCCCGAACGCCGTCGACCAGTGAGGGACCCTCCTGCATGGCGTAGATCCCGCGGTGCTTCGCGTCGAACTTGTCGCCAATCCCGACATCGATCAGAATCAGCCGCCCCTCGCCCTCCAACAGGAGACAACGTGTAGAGAGCGGAATGCGCCCGGCATCGTCGGGCTCGGATTTCTTGCTCCACAGTGGGCGCGGAACCACACCAAACATGGCTCCTCCATCGAGCCCAAATCGTCCGGCTTCGATGGGATACGCGGTGTACGTCGGTGAGGATGTGCTCATACGGGAGGCGGAAAGTCGGGGAAGTGCCCGTTGGCTGAAATCTTGCGACGGAGGGTTTCGGCTTCCTCGACCCTGGGAATGAACGCGGCCATGTGAGCAATCAGGAAGCCGATACGGTCACGCTCGCCGGGCAGCTCAAGCATCTCCTGCTTCTGGTCAACAGACAGACCCGCATTGAGCGCAATGAAGTAGGAAAGCGCGTCCCGATCCTGATAGACTGAGGGCGACGGCGTTCTGCCCGCCAGCTCCAGCAACTTGATATGCTGCGTGATCAGTCGCTCCCGATCGGTCAGATCCGCCTCGGCCTTCGCGTCGGGAAGCGGCTCAACTTCGGCCTGCAGGTACGACCGCGATCGGTCCATCTCGCGCACCCTGAACCGCGCGTGCCCGGCCACGACGATGTCCAGTCGGCCGTCCTCGTAGCGCTGCACAACCTCTTTGATCTCCGCTGTGCATCCCACTTCGCTAAGTCGGCCGTTCTGAAAAAGCACGATTCCGAACGGCTGCTTGCCGTCCAGACAGTCGCGCACCAGATCGCGGTATCGCTCCTCGAAGATGTGCAGCGGCAGGAGTTCGTCCGGCACCAGGACCAGGCCGAGCGGAAAGAGCGGAATGAGTGGTGATGAGGCCATGAAAGGGATGGTGGCGAAACGAACCAGACGTTCCGGCGAAACGGTATTGACGCCTTTCAGGGTCCCGGCGGCGGCTCAGAATCGTGTATCTTCCGAGTCCATGAGCCACATCTCCAAGACTCTCCTGCTTATCTGCCTGGTCACGGTGTCCGGGCTTAGCCTCGCCGTTTCGGCCCAGGACCATCTGTTCGGGTCGGTCGACGATCCTGCCGAACTCCCCCGCCCCGCCTGGTGGATGCGCTCGAGCTACGTGGAACCGCTCGGAGGTTTTTCCCTGATCGGAGCCCAGTGGCGAACCGGCGCCCGCTTCCGGGGTCATTTCGAGACACGGACGACGCTGGTGGAGTTGGACGGCAGTTTCCGCGCGGGGATCTACGGGAAATATGACCCTGACACCGATCAGGCGTACGATTTGGTTCGGATCTTGCGGTTTGCACGAGTCAACACCCGGAACGCCTACGTCCGCGTCGGCACGCCAGACCGCACCCGGATGGGCCCGGGCCTGGTAACCGATTTCTATCAGGGCGCTACGGTCTGGGACGATCGGCGAATAGGGCTGGAGGTGGCGCTCAGCAGTCGCTTCCTCAGGGTCTCCGGGGTCGCGGCCGATCTTCGAATGAACCGGATGATCAGTGGCCGCGTGGAGATTTCCCCGACCGGGGCGATGACTACGCCTGGCGGTCTCCGGATTGGTATTGGGCTGACCACGGATCGCCGCTTTTCCGGCGATGGACCGGAGGTTCCGACGGCGCGGGAGGTCGACGTCCGGATTACGGCCGCCCGCTCCGGAGGCCTTCGCCTGGAGCCTTTCGTCTCGGCCGCGGAGTACCTCCGGTACGGCCGGGGTATCATGCTCGGGGCCGATCTTCAGACCGACAACTTCATCGACCTGGCGCGTGTTCACGCCAGGCTCGCGCTGCAATATGCCGAAGACCGTTTCATTCCGGGCTACTTCGGGTCCTTCTACGAGGTCAACAACCCGGGCGCCGAGGTAATCTCCAGCGAGACCCTTGGAGGCAGTCCCGCGATTTCGCTCACCGACGCGAAGGCCGCCACCTACCTGCTCACGGAGTTTCGCCTCCTGTTTTTCGAGAGCTTCGAACTCCGGTACGCATTCAGGCGACACTTCGGCCCGCAGACCCTGTCCACGTTTCACGTCAGGCTCTTCCTGAGGACCGAGGATGTCCTGTTCTCCTTCAGCGAGGACCGCGCCGGGCTTCGGAATTTCTTCAGCCTCTTCAACGACGTCGGCGACATGGCCGTGATGTCGTTCAGGGCCGAGTACCGGGCCACCGGGCCGATCTGGCTGGCCATCGACGCGCGGTACGGCTACCAGGCCATTCTGGAGACGGATGGCGTTACGCGGTACGCGGCGCAGCGCCGGTTCGAACCGTTTTTGGGGCTGAGAATCCAGCTTTGAGGAGGGCGGGCCCGCCCCGGCACACTCGGCGGCGGCGCTATTTGGCGGCGGCGCTACTTGGCGGTTGCCCTACTTGACGGCCGCGCTCATCGCCAGCATCCGGTCGATCGGTGCCTTGGCACGCAGCCTCGTGGCTTCGTCCATCGTGATTTCGGGCAGCTCGTGCTCCAGGCACAGATAGAGCTTTTCGATCGTGTTCAGACGCATGTGCGGGCACTGGTTGCAGGCGCATCCGCTCTCGGGTGGAGCACCGATGAACGTCTTTCCCGGACTGTCCTTCTGCATCTGGTGCAGGATGCCCTCTTCGGTAGCCACGATGAATGTGGTTCGCGGATCTTCTTTGGCGAAACGGCGGATCTGGCTGGTCGAGCCCACGAAGTCTGCGTGGCGCAGCACCTCGGGTTCGCATTCCGGATGGGCCAGCACCGGGGCTCCCGGGTTACGGACCTTCATCCGGACCAGCTTCTGCTCCGAGAACATCTGGTGGACGATGCAGACGCCGTCCCAAACCACCATGTCCCGACCCGTCTGCTTGATCAGCCAGCGGCCTAGATTGCGATCCGGCGCGAAGATGATGCCCTGATCTTCCGGGATCTGGCGAATGATGTGCTCCGCATTCGAGGACGTGCAGATGATGTCGCTCAGCGCCTTCGTCCCTGCCGTGCAGTTGATGTAGGAGACCACGATGTGGTCAGGATGCTGCGCCTTGAACGCCGCGAACTCGTCGGCCGGACACGCGTCGGCCAGCGAGCATCCCGCGTTCAGATCCGGGAGGAGCACCTTCTTCTGTGGACTCAGGATCTTGGCCGTCTCGGCCATGAAGTGAACCCCGGCAAAAACGATGATCTCCGCATCGGTTTCTGCTGCCTGACGGGCAAGACCCAGCGAGTCGCCGATGTAGTCGGCAATGTCCTGGATGTCCGGCTCCTGGTAGTAGTGCGCCAGGATGATGGCCTTCTTCTCTGTCTTGAGGCGTTCGATCTCGTCGAACAGATTCAAGAACCGGTCGATGGGTCTGTTGATGTAGCCGACGGCGGGGTCGAGAACCGGGATTTCCATGGATGGCTCTGGGCGAAGAACGATGATGGAAAGCGTCTATTCGTGATGGGGCGAAGCGTTCCGGGGAGACTTTGGGGAGAGGCGGAGTGGCAGCGGCCGGCACCGAGGCCGCGCCCGCCGCGTCCGGTGCGCCGAGGCCACTCAGGCCTCCTTCGGCGACATCGGCACGAAGGCGCTCGTGCGGCGCATGTAGTCGCGATACTGGGGCTTCGCATCCTCGAGATGGCGGTCCAGCATCGCCACCCCGGAGACCTTTATGATGAGCCAGATCATCAAGACCGGACCGATCAGCAGCGGCCAACCATTTGGTAGCGACAGCGCCCAGAGCGACACGCCCACCCAGATGACGGACTCACCGAAGTAGTTCGGATGGCGGCTGTAGCGCCAGAGACCGGTGTCCAGCACTTTGCCCCGGTTGGCTTCGTCTGCCTTGAACCGTGTGAGTTGCCAATCGGCTAGTGCTTCGAATAGCACGCCGGCAACGAAGAGCGCCTCTCCCAGCCAGATGAGAAGCCCGGGGGCCGCGGGTGATGTGGAAGTCACCATCGCCAGAAGGGGCCACGAGACCACCCACATGATCACACCCTGCAGCAGGAATACCTTGAACCAACTCCTCCACCGCCAAGCGTCTCCAGCCTCGGAACGCCATTTGGCATAGCGCGCATCCTCGGGCTGGCCCAAGTTTCGCATGCCGATGTTCCTCACACCGATGTGCAGCGCCAGGCGGAGGGCCCAGAAGCCGACGAGGCCGTGGACCATGGCGATTCGCCATCCCGTTCCGGGCTCCAGGAAGGAGGCGAACCCGACCGCGAGCAGGAAGCC
>JAJCYP010000042.1 GCA_029262855.1 Bacteroidota bacterium
ATAAAGCTGCGCCGCCAGGGTCTTGTTGTGACTCATGACCAGAGTCGGGCGGCCAGCCTGTTGGATGACGTTCGAGATCGTGAACGTCTTTCCCGTCCCCGTCGCCCCGAGCAGCGTCTGCTGGCGGTCTCCCCGGTGCAGGCCCTCGATTAATTCGGCGATGGCCTTCGGCTGGTCCCCGGTGGGCGTGAACTCGGATTCAATCTCGAAAGAGGTGGGGACGACAGGCTGCATAGAGTCGGCTTTGCTGGTCGCCGTTTCCACGATGCTTCCGACCGTAGGATCCAGACGCATTTCGTGGCTACCGGCCAAACCAATCCACTTGAGTTGAGCTTCATGATGCCGATAGTAGTGAGGTACCCTTGTCCCGAATTTATGCGCACTACTCAGACCACCTGGTGGCCGGGTGAGGTCTTGCCTTGCGGAGAGGCTCACTGGATCCTCGCCTTCGGCGACCGCGACCAGATTACCCAGGCGTATCCGGCCATCAAGGCCGCCTATCCCGACGCGGTCATCGTATCCAGCTCTACTTCCGGCGAGATCTACGGCACTGAGGTATCGGATAACCGGAACTGCACAATCAGACCATGACCATTACTACTCTTCGTGAAGCAGCCTGATATGCACCGCCTCCTGCGTCGACAGATCCGCAAATACCTCGGGGAGGAGGTGCCTCGGGACCCTGCCCTTTCCGAATTCCTGAGCGCTGTTGATGCCGCGTACGAGCAGTACGACGGGGACCGGAAGATTCTCGAGCGCTCAATGGATCTGAGCTCGGAAGAACTCTATGAGGCCAACGAGCGCCTGCAGGATGAGATGAAAAACCAGGAGTTGGTGCTGTCCCAACTTCGGAATTCGATGCGGTCGCTGCGGAGTGATGAGGATACTTCGGGAGCCGATGCCCTGTCAGTAAGCCGGCTTCTCCAGGAGCAGATTGGCCTGCGAAACGAGGCGGAGGATGTGCTGCGTCTCGCCAAGGAGGCCGCCGAGGCGGCAAGCCGTGCAAAGAGTGAGTTTCTGGCCAACATGAGCCACGAGATTCGTACGCCCATGAACGCAGTCATCGGGATGACTGGGCTCTTGGAAGAGACGGATCTGACGCCGGAGCAACATGAGATGGTGGAAACCATCCAGTCCGGCGGCGGGGCCCTCCTTTCACTCATAAACGACATTCTTGATCTCTCGAAGATTGAGGCCGGCAAGCTCAGCCTTGAGTCGACCCGCTTCAATCTGAAGTCGTGCATCACGTCGTCCCTTGATGTCTTCCGGCCGCTTCTGAATGGCGATTCGGTCCGGTTGGTCATGAACTATCACGATAGCGCGCCCGCGTGGGTGCTCTCCGATGAGACCCGAATCCGTCAGGTCCTGTTCAATCTCGTTGGCAACGCCGTCAAGTTTACAACCTCGGGAGAGATCGTGGTGTCGGTATCGTCTCACAGGCGGGACGGACAGGTAGGGTATCACACCTCGGTGAGGGACACCGGAATCGGCATTGAGCCGGACATGCTCCGAACGATCTTCCAGCCCTTCTCGCAGGTCGAAGACGGGTATACCAGAAGTTCGGGGGGTACGGGACTGGGACTGGCTATAAGCAAACGACTCGTGGAGGCCCTGGGTGGTGAGATCTGGGTAGAAAGCACGGTTGGAACTGGAAGCACCTTCCACTTCACGTTTGTCGTTCCGGAGACGGACCAGACGCCCGAGTCGATCGTCCCAGCGCTGGCTCCGGACAGACCAGCCCGGCCGATCGTCAATGACATTCGAGTCCTGGTGGTCGAGGATAATCCGACCAACCAGAAGGTGGTATGCCGGCTGCTGGAGCGCGCAGGAGTTGTGGCCGATGTCGTCGAGAATGGCGCTCAGGCCGTGGAGATGGCCAAGACCGAATACTACGAACTCATCTTTATGGACGTTCAGATGCCGGTGATGAACGGGCTGGATGCAACGCGGGCCATTCGTGGGCTTGATATCCGACAGCCGCATATCATCGCGCTGACCGCCAATGCCATGGCTGAGGACCGTATTCGGTGCCGGGACGCCGGGATGGACGAGTACATGAGCAAGCCGATCGTGCTAACGGACCTCAAGAATGCGCTCGCCAACTACCAGAGTCTGCGGCGGTCGCGACGCAACTCGCTCGGGCAGGCCGAGTGGAGTTAGAAACCTACCCTTGCCGGCGGCATCCAACGGGGCCCTAACCGACCCCTGCGCATGTCCCGCTCTCTCCTGTCTGTCGTCGCCCTCTTCCTGATCGCTGGATGCGCCGCAACCGACGCGCCGCAGACTGTAGCGTCGAGGGGGGAGTCCCAGCCGGCCCCGTGGATTCTCCCGCCGGATCTGGCAGCCGTCCCAGAGAAGCTGGACGGGATGACCATCGAAGAGTATGAGCCGGTCTCAACCCTCCGGGTGCCGGGGTTTGGCGTGCCGTCCTCGAAATATCCGTTCGTCGATGTCCACGGGCACTGGTTCCGCGCCGCCGGATTCTCCGCTGGCCAGGTAGACACGTTGGTCGCCCAGTTTGATTCGCTCAATTTGGCCGTAAGCGTCAACCTGAGCGGTGGAGCGGGCGACCGACTTCATCGGGCCATTGAGAACACGGAGGGTCGCCATCCGTCGCGTTTCGTCACGTTCGCGAACGTCAATTTCGACAGCGTTGGCGCGCCAGGGTGGACGGAACGGGCCGTTGCCCAGTTGGAGTCAGACTTCAACGCAGGGGCTCGCGGGCTGAAGATCTACAAGAATCTCGGCATGGACGTGCGCGACATGTCCGGAAACCGGGTGGCTGTGGATGATTCTCGATTGGATCCGATCTGGGCCCTGTGCGGCGAACGCGGGAGGCCGGTGCTGATCCACACAGCGGATCCGGCCATGTTCTGGCAGCCACGAAACAAGCACAACGAGCGCTGGCTGGAACTGAAACTGCGCTCGCAGCGCTACCGGCCTGCCGACCAATTCCCCCCGTTCGATACAATCATCGGCGAACAGCACGCTCTTTTTTCCAACCATCCCGGCACCACATTCATCGCGGCACATCTGGGTTGGTTGGGAAGCGACCTTGATCAGCTCGGCGAATTGCTCGACGCCAACCCGAATGTGTACACGGAAATCGGAGCGGTGGTGCAGGAACTTGGCCGCCAGCCACGCTATGCGGCCTCCTGGCTGACCAGGTACAAGGATCGGGTTCTGTTCGGGAAGGATTTCTACAACCCGGTGGAATTCCACACCTACTTCCGGGTGCTCGAGACGGACCACGAGTACTTCCCATACTACCGGAAGTACCACGCATTTTGGCGACTCTACGGCCTCGCCCTACCGGACGATGTGCTCCGGGCGATCTACTATGGGAACGCCCTCCGGATCATTCCCGGACTGGACCGCAGCCTGTTTCCTTCGGCCTAACGGAGTTCCAGCTTCATCCCGACCGACGGGACCACGGGCAGCTGGTCGACGCGCTTGAACGTGAAGAGGTCGAAGTAGAAGAGGTTGTCGCGGTTGAAGACGTTGATGGCGCCGGCTCGCAGCGTTCCGACATAGCGACCCCGTTCTATTTTGCGCTGGATGAATACGTCCACCCTGGCGTAGGTCGGCTGGCGCGCGCTGTTTCGCTCCGCATACAGGATCCGATCGATTCCGGCTTCAGTGGTCACATCCACGTCCGGCGTGAACAGGTACCATTCGTCGAAGCCGGCCGATGGTGTGAAGGGGAGACCGCTCCCGTACTGCCCCTGGACCGTCAAGCTGACTTCCCCCTTCGACACCGCAAGCGCACCCTGCACGTAGTGACGCCGGTCATGACCCGGCGTGTAGCTTCCTGATGCGGTCTCGTACTCTACCTTGCCAAGCGAGTAGCTGACCCTCCCGCTGAGCATGGTCTCCTCAATGAACTCGCGCTCATTCAACTCCAGGCGAATGTCGGCTCCGTAGGCCTGGCCGTCGGCAGACTCCAGACGAGTCGTAAAGCGGGGAAAGGGGCTGAAAATCGGGACCTGGAGGGAGCTGTAGTCCTTGTAGTAGCCCTCGATGGCGAGCCGAAAACCGGGAAACGATCCCGACCAGCCCAGAATCGCATGCATCGCCGCAGGCAACTCCGAGCCCGCCTTTACGGGGGTCCACGCCGTGAATACGTTGCCTATGTCGCGCTCGTCGTTCAGACCGACAATGGCCTGATGGAACAACCCCCAGGATGCTGAGACCGAATGGTTGCCCGTCACGCTCCACTTCGCTCGAATCCTCGGCTCGATAACCGTCTCGCCGATTTCCGGCACGTTGTAGATGCGAACGCCCGGGTCCAGATCGAGCTTCTGACTGCGAATGCCGAGTCCCAGATAGGCAGCCGCCTCCGAGACCGTGTGGTGCTGCTGGTTGGGCACCGCTTCGAACTGCCCGGTGAGATTGAATCGGGTCTGGGTCGACCGGTACAGCCCGCCCATCTGGATCTCGGAAGACCCGAGAAACCAGATGATGTCCAGCTTGCCTTCCATGCTCTCTATGGTTGACTCCCTTTCCGGGTTTCCCGCGGGGCCGAAGTCCTGATCCGAGCCTGAGTAGCCGCCCGTAAGCGTCATCTTCGCGGGCAATCGGCCCGGGAGAATCTGATAGCGCGCCCCAATGGTGCGATTGGTCCATGCAATGCGACTCGAATCCGTATCCGCGGTCGAGACCGCATCGCCAAGGAAGGTCTTCTGGGTAGCGGAGAGATCACCACGATCAAATGTGCTCAGTCCTGTGATCGACAGGCTCTGGCGGTTGCCGATCAAGGCGTGGATCTTCCCAAAGGCGTCTCCAAAACCATAGGCCATTCGCTGCCCAAATACCTCCGGAGTCAACTCCTCAACGAGTGATCGACGGCCCGACAACAGAAAAGACACCCGGCCGGGGACGATGGGCCCCTCCACGCGCAGACCGCTGAGGAATGGAGCCAGCGCCACGGCGCCGGCGATGTTCTGCTTGTTACCATTTCGAGCCGTGACGTCCATCACCGAGGACATCCGCTCCCCGTACGCCGCGCCGTAGCCCCCTGTGTACAGATCCACCCCGTCTATGATTTCCTCAGGAAAGGCGGAGAAGAACGACAACACGTGGAGTGGAGCATAGACGGGGATTCCGTCCAACAGCACCTGATTCTGATCGGGTGCACCCCCGCGAATGTGAAACTGCCCACCACGGTCTCCAGGGAGCACGACGCCCGGCACCGTCTGCAAATAGGCGGCAAGGTCTCCGGACACGCCCGGGATCGGCACTCGGTCGACATCCGCTGGACGGATGGTCTCGAGACCTGCGGCCACCGCGGTGATTCCTGACTCCGCCTCTGCAATCACGAGCGCCTCTCCAAGCACGCCCTCGGCCTCCTCCAGGGTCACCGAAATGCTTCGGACTTGACCTGCCCGCAACGCGACCTGCTCTTCGTGCGTCTCGTACCCGACGAACGACACCCGCAGGCCATACTCTCCGGCGGCCACTCGCGTAAACGCGAAGAAGCCGTCACCATCGGTGGCCTGTCCAAAGACCTGTCCGGATGCCGAGGTGAGAACGACTGTCGCTCCCTGCAGCGCCGTCTCGGACGAGCCGTCTGTCACAAAGCCGCGCAGACCGGAATTCTGGGCAAGGGCCGGCAGCGTTGTTAAGGCCAGACAGAGGCAGGCGAATAATAGGCGCATGAGACGGGGGATGTTCGCGGGAATGTAGCGGGAACGTGCCCTCATGCGCCCGGCCCGCCCATGAATAGTGTCTCGGCCCCTCCGGCTGGAATCAAACGAAGGCCAAGTGGATCAGCTACGCTCGTGACGCTCTCGCAACCGCTCTCCCACATCGTCCAGTGTGAGCCCGCGGGACTTCAGCAGCACCAGGAGATGGTACACCAGATCCGAGGCCTCATCCACCAGGTGCTCGTCGTCCTCAGCCAGCGCCGCGATGACCGTTTCGACGGCTTCCTCGCCCACTTTCTGACCCGGCCCCGCGGGTCCCTTGGCCAGGAGGCGGGCCGTATAGGAGGATGATTCCGGGGCTTCGGCCCGCTCCTCGATGATGTTGGTCAAGTCGCCCAGGAAGCCGGCGCCTGTGGCCGAACGCGGCTCGCCCCAACACGTGGTCGCCCCCGTGTGACAGGTCGGGCCTTCGGGCCTTGCTCGAACGAGAATGGCGTCCCCGTCGCAGTCGGCGGCCATATCTACGAGGTGGAGGTGGTTGCCGCTCGACTCTCCCTTTATCCAGATCCTGTTTCGGGACCGACTGAAGAACGTCACTTTCCCCGAGGAACGCGTGAGGTTCAAGGCCTCTTGGTTCATGTACCCCAGCATCAGCACGGCACCAGTCCGTGAGTCCTGAATTATCGCCGGGGCGAGCCCAGTCTGGGTATCGAAGACTACGTTCATGTCGTCAGCGTGGGTGCCAGTCGAATGGAAATGCCAGACTCTGCCAGGTAGTGTTTCAATTCGGGCACGGGGATTTCGCCGAAATGGAATACCGAGGCGGCAAGGGCCGCATCGGCCGATCCGCTCACAAACACCTCCAGGAAGTGTTCAGGCTTTCCGGCCCCGCCCGAGGCGATGACGGGGACCGGGACTCGCTCGGAGATTTCCCGGGTGATGTCACAGGCAAACCCGTCCTTGGTCCCGTCATGATCCATTGAGGTCAGCAAGATTTCGCCAACACCGCGATTGACGGCTTCCGAAACCCATTCCCGTGTCTGAAGTGTCGTAGGCGTCCGCCCTCCGTGGGTATGGACAACCGAACGCTGACCGACCTCACGCGTGTCGACGGCAAGGACGATGCACTGGGATCCAAAGGCCGCCACCAATCTGTCGATGAGCGCCGGATCCCGTACGGCCGCCGAATTGACGGATACCTTGTCGGCGCCCGCGTTCAGGAGCGTTTCGACATGAGCCACGGCGCTGATGCCTCCGCCGACGGTAAAGGGAATGTTGATCGCGGCCGCGATCTCGCCCACCAGTTCGGCGAAGGTCTCGCGCTTCTCGACGGTTGCCGTGATGTCCAGAAACACGAGTTCGTCAGCCAGCTCATTCGTGTAGCGCACGGCCAGTTCGACCGGGTCTCCGGCATCGCGCAGCCCGACGAAATTGACGCCCTTCACGGTGCGTCCGTCCCGGATATCCAGGCAGGGTATGATTCGCTTGGTGAGCACGGCGCGCCGTACCGACTTCTCGGCGAAGTCGTTCCCCTTGGGTCAGTGGTTTTCGTGCTCCATGATGAGCGCCACAAACGGCCGGGCGAGTTCGTTGGGGACTGGAATGGTGAGGTGATACTGGGTAATGAGCCATTTGTCGCCGGACTTGATCAGCACACCCGTGCCCCGGGTGAGGCCCAGATTCTCGTTGTCGAGCAACTCATCGAACCACGCAACGTCCTCATTGGGAGAGAAGTCGATGTGTCGCTCCAGCGAGTGATAGGTCCACGCAGTGCCTGTCGCGAACCGGCCCTTTGTGTAGTCCTTGAAAATATCCAGGGGCCATCGCTCCGAGGCATCGGTGCCCAAAAACACCGCATTGTCGGCATAGAGCCCGAAGTAGCCCTCGAAATCGCCCTCTGATGCCTTCAGATGAAGCGCGTCCAGCACAGCGGACACATCATCTTCGGCACTCTGCGCCTGAGCATCGGTGAGTGGGATGGCGAGTACAGCGAGGAGGAGCAGGGAGCGTTTCATGGGTACACCCGGTTTGTTTGGCGTGTGTATGTTAATGCATGGCCCGACCACGAGCAGGCGGCGGATGGCCCGCCATTGCGTATTCGTTCCGGAAAGCCCGCGAAGCCGGGGGATTCCGGAAACTCTGGACTGCGATGCGGTCCCGCAACGCCTGCAAGACCTGTGCAGTCGGAATGGGTGGCCAACGCGGCGGCATGGTCGACGAGACCGGCCATTTTCCGGAGGTCTGCAAGAAGAGCCTCCAGGCCATGGTGGCCGACATGCAGCCTGCCATCCCGTCTGACTTCTGGCATCGGCGGCCGATTGGCCGGCTCCGCCAGATGACCCCCCGCGAACTCGAGAACGCCGGCCGGCTCGCCCACCCGATCCTCTACACCCGCGAATCGGGGCACTACGAGGCGGTCTCCTGGGAGCGAGCACTCGGGCTCATTGCCGACAAACTCAAGGCGACGCTTCCGGAAAAGACATTCTGGTACTTTTCGGGCCGGAGCTCAAACGAGGCCGGGTTTCTCCTGCAGCTCTTCGCCCGCCTCTACGGCACCAACAACGTCAACAACTGCTCCTACTACTGTCATCAGGCCAGCGGAGCCGGCCTCTCAAGCTCCATCGGAACCGGGACGGCGACGCTGGTTCTGGAGGACCTGGACAAGTCCGACCTGGTGTTCCTGATCGGAGCCAACCCGGCATCCAACCACCCGCGTCTCCTGGAGACGCTCCGGCGAGTTCGAAAGCGGGGTGGCGACGTCATCGTCATCAATCCGCTGCGCGAGCCCGGCCTGGAGACGTTTCATGTGCCCAGTCGCCCTCTGAGCCTGCTCTTTGGCTCCGAGATCGCGTCCAGTTTCGTTCAGCCTCACATCGGCGGAGATCTCTCGCTGCTTACCGCGATTGCCAAGCGGGTCGTGGAGCTGGAGGCCCACGAAGCCAACTTCGTCGCGCTTCGGTGCGCGGGGTGGAGTGGATGGGCCGATGCGCTGGCAAGGTGGGAGTGGGACGATCTCTGCGCCTCTTCCGGAGTGGACTTCGCGACCATCGATCGCGTGGCGAGGCGCTACGCGGAGTCCAAGTACACCGTGTTCGCCTGGGCGATGGGCATCACGCATCACGCAAACGGCGTGGAGAACGTGCAGGCCATCGCCAATCTCGCGTTGCTGCGCGGAATGGTCGGGAAGCCCGGGGCCGGCCTGATGCCGATTCGCGGACACTCCAACGTGCAGGGCATGGGATCGGTGGGCGTTACACCCGCGCTCAAGAAGGCGGTTTTCGATGCACTGGAGTCCCGACTGGATGTGTCGCTGCCGACGGAGGTCGGGCTGGACACCATGGCCTGCATGGAGGCCTCGGCGGACGGGGCCATGAAGGTTGGCGTTTGTCTGGGAGGCAACCTGTACGGATCAAATCCGGACTCGGCCTTCGCGGCCGCCGCGATGAGAAACCTCGAGTTGTCTGTCTACTTGAGTACCACGCTGAACACCGGCCACGCCTGGGGTGTCGGCAAACAATGCATCATTCTCCCGGTGATGGCCAGGGATGAGGAGCCCGAAGCCACCACACAGGAGTCGATGTTCAATTTCGTCCGACTCAGTGACGGAGGTCCCGCACGCCTTGATGGCCCACGAAGCGAAGTCCAGGTCATTGCAGACCTCGCGGAACGCGTGTTGGACCACTCGGCCCCGGTTGACTTCGGATCGATGCGTTCGACGCGGAATATCCGAAAGCACATCGGCGCCGTGATCCCTGGATACTCCGCAATCGGCGGGATTGACGAGTCAAAGGTGGAGTTCCAGATCGAGGGTCGAACACTTCATGAGCCGGTGTTTCCGACCGAGGACGGATTGGCACGCCTTCATGTTCATGCGTCGATGGGCGGGCCGCCACCCGAATCCGGCGAGCTCCGCCTGATGACGATTCGGAGCGAGGGCCAGTTCAACACGGTGGTGTACGAAGAGGAGGATCTGTATCGGGGCATTTCCGCTCGCGATGTGGTCCTGCTGCACCCTGCCGATTTGGCATCCGCGTCACTCGAGTCCGGGGACCGAGTGGCGGTCCATGGCCCGGCCGGCAGCATGGCGCCGGTGACTGCGATTTCCTTCGAGCGACTCCGGCCCGGCAGCGCAGCCATGTACTTTCCTGAGGCCAACCGACTGCTGAGTCGCGAGGTCGACCCGAAAAGCCGGACACCCGCCTTCAAGGGTGCACGGATCAGACTGGAGGCGCTTTGAAGTCGCGCATTGCTTTACGTGTTGGACTGACCGGGCTGTTGTTCCTCTGGGGGTGTGGGCAGACGCCTGAATCGTCCATGCCCTCGGAGATTCGGGTCTTGGCTGCCCCAACGCGAGCCGAACTGAATGCCCGCCGAAGCCAACTCATGACCGCTCATCGGGACGGGCTCATTCTCATTCCCGGGAATGGAGCGGAAAAGGGAATGACAGATCCTGGCTGGATGCAGGCTCCGACGTTTCAGTACTTCTCGGGGTTGGCCCATCTGCCCGGTGCCTTACTGGTCCTCGACCCGGCCACAAACGAAACCACGCTTTTCACCGGCCCGGCTCCTGCCGCCTTTGGAGTACCGATCTCGTCGCTGGATGCCGGCCTGCATCCAGAGATCGCCGCCGGCGCGTATGCCGATCAGGTCCTTTCCTCCGCGGTGTTAGCGGGCTGGATGTCGGATCGCCTCCCCGGGGTCAACTCCGTGATTTATCTGGATTCCCCACGTAGGCCCGAACCCACCGGCGTGCCGGAAGGGATGCTGCCTGTCCTGGGATTCCACGCGCTGTGGGAGCAGAGTCTGCGGGATTCCTACCCAGATGCCGAAGTCCGTTCCATGGCCGAAACCGTGCGCAGGCTTCGGTGGGTAAAGTCTGACTCCGAGATTGTCGAACTCCGTCGAAACGCCGTGGCGACGGCCCATGCGCTTGGCGAGGGAATGCGAGCGGTCGGGGTGGGCGTCAGCCAGCGCAGCGCCGAGGCGGCGGTCGTCGCAGGTTGTCTGGCGGCCGGTGCTGAGGGCCCTTCCTTCTGGCCCTGGATGATGGTTGGGCCCAACGGCGGGTTTGGTCGTCTGGTCCAGTCGTTCTTTGACTATTCCAGCCTGAATCGAGTCATGGAAGCAGGGCAACTCGTTCGCGCCGATGTAGGCTGCCAGGGTGGCGGATATGGCGGCGATGTGGGACGCACCGTTCCCGTCAGCGGCGCCTTCACGCCGGCGCAGGCGCGGGTCTGGGACCTGTTGATCGAGGGATATCTGGCGGGACTCGAGGCCATGCGGCCGGGACTGCCCCTGGATTCGGTTCGTGCCGCCAGTCGAAAACGCATCGCCGAAGGCGGATCAGAAGACCCATCGCTCGCCGAATTGGCCTTAGCGTTCAATGCCGAGACCGGCGTGGACTGGCACATTCACGGTGTAGGGATTGAGAGTGGCGAGACTCCTGGCGGCCAGCTGGAGGCCGGGGTCGTTCTGGCGTACGAGCCGATGATTGTCATCGGGGACGACGCGTTCTATCTGGAGGACATGGTCGTGATCACGGCGACGGGAGCCGAGGTACTGAGCACCGGTCTGCCCTACTCGGCCGCCGAAATGGCGGCGTTTCTGGCGCGCTAGTCTACCCGGTCAGCGTTGTCTGATCTCTGTTCGTGCTGACCCCCCAGTCGAAGTGCTACCAGTCCCCAAACGGCCGCGACGGGCGCCGCAACAAGGGCAATGGCTCCCACCGACAGGCCGACCGCTGCCAAACCGTAATAAATCCACCCGGAGACCAGGTCTCCTCCCCGGTAGACCGCCGCGTCCAGAAATGACTTCGTCTGATACTTCTCTTCCCGGCTCACGACAGTAAACAGGACTTCCCTCCCGGGTTTGGTGAGTCCGTAGCGGCCAGCCCGGTACAGGACCTGCATCACGACGAGGACGCCGAGCAGGGGAAAGACTCCCAGGCCGATGAACCCGAGGGCGGTGACGGCGGGGAGAAAAATGAGGCACGCCGTCAGGCCTATCCACTGGATGACCCGTGCTGTGACGAACAACTGTAGCATGATCGTGATGACGTTTACCGCAACATCAATCTGGGCGTAGAACGCCGTCCTAGCCACACGGTCGTTGGCAAACGCCTGGGCGATCAGGTCCGCCTGCAGGAAGTAGAGCACCGTGCTGGAGAAGGTCATCAGGACGATGAAGACCAGAATCCCCTGCAGGTAGGGCGATCCTTTCACCGCCCGCATTCCGCTCAGGGCGGTACCGGCCAGGGGCTGTTCCCTTTGCGGGTCAGCCGCAGGTCCTCTCCCGCCGTTCTCGCGGTTGAGGGCGGATACGCACCAGGTCCCCATCTCAAGCGGGACGCAGGCAATAAGCAGGAGTGAAAAAGGGGGTACACTGGATGCGAGGAACGCGGAAATCGAAGAGCCCACCAGGGCACCGGCCGAGGCGCCGAAGGCGATGAACGGGAATAGCCGCTTGGCCTGCTCGTTGCGGAAGAGGTCGGCGAAGAACCCCCAGAACACGGTGACCGCGAACAGCGCGAACACGCTGGCCCAGACATAGAAGACGCGGTCTATCCAGGGTCGGGCCGTGTCTGGCAGGGTCATCAGGGCCACATAGAAGCCCAGGAGATTGACCAGGAAGAATCGGTTTGTGATGGGGACGAATCGCCCTCTGGCAACGCGCGTCGTCAACCACGAATAGGCGGCCACCGCCCCGATCATCACGAAGAAGACGGCCGTCCAGATGATCTGGAGATTGCCGCGATCTGCCGACGAGATCTCATCCCGGACCGGGCGCAGGATGTAGTACGCCGTGAAAATCAGGAAGCCGTACAACGTGGCCCACAGCAACGACCGGACCTCTTCGTCACGTACCGGGACCAGCCGCTTAAAGAGCTTCAACACCTCAGTTTCCCGAGGCGGCCGCTTCCATGAGTTCTATCACCTCAAGCATGGTGGTCGCACCGAGGTCGTCATCATACCAGGCGAACTTCTGGGTCAGATACTCATGGTCACTGAGCTCACTTCGATGGGCCGTCGCCCACTCCTGGAGCGGGGCCGGGCGCTCGATGAAGGCTCCCGCTTCCTCAAAGGCCTCGTCCAACAGGAGCACCGTCGGGGTTGCGGCCCGCCCATCGGGCGTCGGGTGGGCGGTCATCAACTCGCGACCCGCCCTGGAATCGATGATGCGGAGATCGAGCCCTTCGACGGCCTCAGAGAGGGTGGCCAGGTAGGGTATGGTGTTCGCGGAGTCGCTGCAGCCGTCGACGGCGACAACCAGCAGATGCCACGTCCCACCAACCGCTTGAGCCCTTGCCAGAAGATCATCCGGGACCACCGCCTTTTCGGTGTTCGCGTGCCACATCGCCTTCCTGCGATCGGCCTCCTCCAGAAACGTCTCGTAGGTCTGGCCGCCCTCGAATAGAGCTTTGAGCGTGTCATCCAGGCCGAATCCAGTCAGGAAAACCAGAACCGCGGAAAGGGCAAGTATCGAGCGCATGGGCAGACCAAGTGATTCGACCCCATTATAGCGGTTACCCGCAGACTCAAAAAACTGCATATTGTGTCCAATCTGTCCCAAATACGCTGATGGACTTATCTCGACGCCAATTCCTGACCACGAGCGCCCTCGTTACCGGCGCCGTTGGTCTGGGCCTTCGCCCGTCTCATCCCCTCCGCATTCTGATTCTCGGGGGGACCGGATTTCTCGGTCCGCATCTGGTCCGCTTCGCCCTGTACCGGGGGCACCACGTGACAATCTTCAACCGCGGCCGAACAGAGCCGACCATGTTCACCAACCTGTTCTCCCAGGTCGAGAAGCGGGTCGGTGACCGGGCCGATGATCTGGCCTCTCTCGCATCGGGCGAGTGGGATGTTGTCATTGACAACTCCGGCCGGGACGCGGACTGGACCGCGGCCTCGGCGCAGCTGTTGAAGGGCAGAGTCGGGCGGTACATGTATACGTCATCGACGGGCGTGTACTACCCCTACTTCGGGGACGATATCACGGAGGAAACGCCGGTGTTGACCGAGGTCATGGAAAACGACGACGGATCCTCGGCCTATGGCGTGATGAAAGTTCTCTCCGAGCGTGCCGCACAGGCGGCGTTTGGGAGCGACCGGACGGTGGTCGTCCGACCGACGTACATCGTGGGACCCGGAGACCGGTCCAATCGGTTCGAGTACTGGCCGGCGCGAATCCAGAAGGGCGGCGAGATCCTGGTGCCTGGCAACGCGGATGACCCGATCCAGTATATTGACGTACGGGATCTGACTGAGTTCATGATACGGCTACTCGAGAACGAGGCGTCCGGGACACTCAACTGCGTAGGGCCCGAGTCTCGTTTGGGGATGCACGCGTTCGTTCACGGAGTCCACGCGATCACCTCGGCCGCGGTCCACTGGGTGCCGATCCCGGACCATGACTTCCTCATCGAACACGGCGTGCCCTACGCCGTGCCGTGGATCATGCCGGCCGGCAATGAAGTCGGGTCCGCACGAATCAATTTTCAGCACGCGCTCGGCGAAGGGTTGACCTACCGACCACTGGCCACCACGGCGGCTGACACGCTGGAGTGGTGGTACTCCGATGCCGTCACACCGGAACGTCGAGCCCGCCTGGAGGAGGGCCTCATGGCCCGGGAGGCCGGGATTATTGCGGCCTGGAGGGAACGGCTATGAGAGGGATACCACTCCTGATGTCGATCAGGTTTTCGGCGCTAGCCGGCGCTAGCCGCCGTTTCCGTCGCCAATGTGGAGTTCAATATCCGGTCCGTCTGGGGCAGAATCGGTCGAGGGCCCGCGTAGAAAAAACATGTAAAAAAACAGTCCCGCCAGAATGACCAGAACTACGATCGCGACCGTCGCGACGTTGTTGTTGCCACTATCGTCAGCCATTGCATATCACCTGAATAATTGAGGTCGGACTACAAATGTTGGATGCCCAAGACTGAAGATACGTCATCGCCCTCCTGTATAAGCACGTAAACACAATTGAATCAAGGATCTATATCCGTGGGACCCAATCAGGCGAGTCTCCTACCGGTCCCTTGTCGTGGGGTACGTGATCCCCAACTGCTCCAGGTAGGTCTCGTATTTCGACGGATCATAATAGAACTCCTTCAGCTGCTCGCGATACATGCCCTGCCGCTCCGCGTTCATGTGGATCGGCGGTGGATCGTCCTTTGAAAGGAAGGACACGTAGGTCTGATCTTTGGTCTGCACCTCTCTGAAGTACGTCCACGCTTCGTCAACTTTTTCGGGGTTCAGAAAGAAATCCAGCGCAGTGCGTGCCATGACCCGGGCCCCGGCGAGTGAGCCCTTGTGCGCGATGGGAGTGGCCATCGCCACCGCGCTCGACCAGTGGTGTCCCTGGATGCCAGGCATGTTTGCGGGGAAACGGAGGGTGACCGTCGGAACTGCCCACGAGATGTCGCCGATGTCATCGGATCCCCCACTCCTTCGGGGTCCTGTCGGGACGCCGATTGAATCCAACTCTGTGTTCAGTCCCTGCTCATCGCGGCCCATTTCTTTCTGCAGGGCCCGCGCCAGCGCGTGATCGTCCTCGGTCCACTCGGGAAGGCCGACCTCGCGGATGTGGCCGTCCATGGACTCGGCGATCACCTTGTTGAAGTGCCTGGGCCATGCCGCACCCACTACCTGATAGCTCATCTCGGTGTTGGTCATCATGGCTGCACCCTCGGCCATGCGCTTGGCCGTTTCATAGTTGCGGGCGATGCCGTCGTAGTCCATCTCACGGATGTAATACCAGACCGTCGCCGCAGCAGGCACCACGTTGGGTTGATCACCGCCATCGACAATCACGTAGTGCGAACGCTGGAGTGGGTTGAGGTGCTCGCGCTTGAAATTCCAGCCGACATTCATGAGTTCGACCGCATCGAGCGCCGAGCGCCCTCGCCAGGGATCTCCGGCCCCGTGGGCGGCCTCCCCGGCAAAGGAGAACCGGACGGAGACGAGGCCGGTGCCATTCGCCTGTCCATGACTCACACGGAGGTTGGACGAGACGTGAGTGAAGAAGACCAGATCCACGTCGTTGAAGAGTCCATCGCGAACGAACCAGGCCTTGGAGCCCAGGAGCTCCTCGGCGACCCCTGGCCAGAGTACCAGCGTGCCGGGGATGTTCTCGCGCTCCATGACTTCTTTCACCGAGAGAGCCGCAGCAACGTTGACCGCTTGGCCTGAGTTGTGACCTTCGCCATGGCCGGGTGCGCCCACGACCAGCGGATCGTGATAGGCTACCCCCGGCTTCTGGTTCGCCTTGGGGATCCCGTCGATATCCGACCCAAAGGCGATCACAGGCTCGCCGGAACCCCAACTCGCCCACCAGGCCGTGGGTATCCCCGAGATGCCCCGCTCGACATGGAAGCCGTTCTCTTCCAGAATCCCCGTGACATACCGGCTCGTCTCGACCTCCTGGAATCCGAGCTCGGAGAAGCTGAAGATCTGATCCACCATCACCTGCACCTGTTTGGCGCGGGCATTCGTGGCGGCATCTACCTGCGCGATCAGGTGGTCCTGGGCTTGGGTCGGGGCGACGAATGCGGCCGCGGCGAACAGAATGAGCATGCGTTTCATGGCGGGGTCGGATGTCGATGAGTCAAGAGAATACGGGAGGCAGCACTTTCTTGAACTTCAGGCTGGTAAAGTCATAGCCCAGGCCCTCGTAGAATGCGTGGGCGTCCTTGAATCGACGGTTGCTGATGGCCTCGACAATCGTACACCCCGCGGCGGACAACTCGTGCTCTGCCGCCATCATCAGCGCCCGGCCGATCCCTCGACGCTGGACGGACTCGGCCACCGCAAGCAACGTGATTCGACCGACAGGGTGCGGGCGATGGAGGGCCGGCGTGAGATGCGCGGTCAGCAGCCCCACAATACGACCCTCCAGATCCGCGGCCAGCGCCAGGTCGGCAGAACCCGCGAGTGCCTCGAGTCGATGGGCGATCGTGGGGACGTCGACAGGAAAACCCACCGCCGCGAGCAGGGGCTCGAGGTCCGGCGCGTCGGCGGGAAGGGCAGGTCGAATATGAGGAACGAGGGCCGTCATGTCCGCACCCCGAAGAACGAGTCCATCCGCGCAGCCTCCGTTCGTGCAGCGTCGGGGTCACCGACGACAAATCGAACTACGCTCCCGGGACGAGCCTGGGCCAGTCGGTCCAGATGAGCGGGCAGCACCGCTCCCAGTTTGGCGTATCCCCCGATGGTGGGTCGATCCCTCATGAAAACAAGTGGCGTTCCGTCGGCCAGTACCTGTATCGTTCCGTCCACCAATGGCGCCGAGTCGAGTACTTTGGGGCCGGACAGCAGCGGAGGGCCGTTCAATCGGCAGGCGACCCGGTCGGAGACTGGTGTGACCGTCCATGCCGCGGATAGCAGGCTTTCGCAGTCTTCGCCCGAGAATTCGGTCCACTCGTAGGCCGGAATGAACTCGACAGTGAGGAAGGGGCCGCGGGCCGGACGAAATCGGGGCGGCACCAGCCCTCTATGGGAGTCGGCGGACGCACCGAGCGATTCCGGATTGGCATGCCACCGAAGGATTTCGCCCCCTGAAACGGGTCGACCCAGCGACCCCGGTAGTCCCTCGCGCATGACGACGGACGCCGAGCCTGCGAAGCTGGCCACCTGCAGTCCGCCCGGGAAAGCCAGGTAGGCTCGGAGGCCCGACCGGGCGAAGCCCAGCCGGAGTGTCTGACCTGCCTGAATCTCCAGGGTGCGCCAGGACTCCCGGGCCCGGCCGTCCACCGTCACGGGACATTCTGCTCCGACGACCGCAATGGTGGTCGACCGTTCGAAGATCACCTCGAATCCTCCCATGGTCACCTCGAGACTCGGGACGTCAGGTGCATTCTCCAGCAGTCTGTTGGCCCACAGAAAGGCTCGCCGGTCCATCGCACCTCCGGGCGAAAGGCCCAATCGGGCCTGGCCCTTCCTCCCCAGATCCTGAACGGTGGTGAGGGGTCCCGCTTTAATCACGCGGGCGCTCACGCTTCCCTCTCGAAGTCCTTGAGGGAAATCACCCTGAAACTGACCGGCTGGCCGGGGCTGAAGCGCGTCAGTCGCTCGCTGGCGTCCGCGAACAGGGATGGGGGTACCCGCCCGATGAGCTGCCAACCACCAGGACCGGATGACGGGTACACACCTGTCCGTCGATCCGCCAGTCCTATGCTGCCCGCTGGCACGGACTGTCTTGGCGCTGTTCTTCTCGGCACGGCCATTGCGGACGCCACATCCCCCAAGTAGGCAAATCCAGGAGCAAATCCCGTTGCCAGAACGGTGTAGCGCCCTTCGGCGTGGAGCCGGACTACCTCGGAGCTCGCCATACCGGTCCGGCCGGCTACCTCTGCGAGGTCGGGGGCCACAGCCGTGTCGTAGCATGCTGGAAGTGCAATCGCCTCAGCACATGGAATCTCCGGTAGTGGGCCCGAGACCGCCCGGGCCATCAGCTGATCCAGTCTTGCACTCACGCCGGCCGGGTCCCAGTCCGTTGGATGTCCGGTAACAAGGAGCCGATTGAAGGCCGGCAGCGTCTCAAGCGTCGGCTCCCATTCCAGGACCATCTGCTCGAGGTGAAGGACTCGCAGTACCGTTTGTCCGGTGGGAGGCAACGGGAGCGTCACCAATGCGCTCCAAGGCCCGGGATGCTGAATCACTGGAGCCAGTCCCCGTGAGGTATCAGCGCCCGGATTCGGCGCACAGCCTCCAAGGTTTGCGGATTGTCGCCATGGACGCAGAGGGTGTCCGCCTGGATGGGGACCTCGCCCTCCGAGGTGTCCACGTATCCCTCGCGCAGGCGGGTGACATGGTTCACGACGTCTTCCGGATTCGTAAGCACCGAGCCTTCGACGTCTCGCGACTGCAATCGCCCGTCCGGCCGGTAAGCCCTGTCCGCGAACGCCTCGAAGGCCAGCTTCAGGCCGGTGTTTTGAAGCGCCATCTCGTGTCGCTCCCTGTCCGGTGTCGCCTGAAGCACGAAGACGAGGCCGGGATCCAGCGCCGCGACAGCTTGAGCGAGTCGCACCAAGAGCCCCCAGTCCTCCATCATGGCGTTGTAGAGCGCACCGTGAGGCTTCACGTGATGCAGCGTCATCCCCTGGGCCCGGGCGAGGCCCATCAGGGCACCGACCTGAGCCTGCACCTCGTGCGCCAACGACTCGAGGGGGATGTCCTGCCGGACTCGGCCGAAGTTTCGCTTGTCGGGATAGCCCGGATGCGCCCCCGCCTTGACGCCGTGCTCTTTGGCGAGGGCAAGGGTCCGCGCCATGGTATCGGGGTCGCCAGCATGGCCGCCGCAGGCGATGTTGGCCCAGTCGATGAGCGGCATGATCTCCTCATCCCGCCCCATTTTCCAAGGGCCAAAACTCTCGCCGATATCGCAGTTCAGCAGCATAGAGCAAGATAGCACATGCCCCGGACGTCAGGGCAGGAGGACATCGGTGCGAAACTGGAGTTCGTGGAGTCGGGCGTAGAGGCCGGCGTGGGTCAGCAGTTCGTCGTGTGTGCCAGACTCCACCAGGCGGCCCGATTCGAGCACCAGTATCCGGTCGGCATTCTGGATTGTGGAGAGTCGGTGGGCAATCACGATGGTGCTCAGCTGCTTGTACTTCGAAAAGCAGCCCTCCAGGGCATCCTGGATCACCGCTTCGGATTCGCTGTCCAGACTCGCCGTGGCTTCATCCAGAATCAAGACGCGGGCGTCCTTGAGGATCGCTCGGGCGATGGCGACGCGTTGCTTCTGGCCGCCAGAGAGCTTGGTCCCCCGCTCGCCAATCTGCGTATCGTATCCCTCTGGCAATTCCTTGATGAAGCCGTCCGCATTGGCAATCTCGGCGGCCCAGATTATTTCACTCTCGGTGGCCTCAGGTCTGGCGTAGCGGATGTTGTCGCTCACCGTTCCGGAGAACAGCGTGGGCTCCTGAGGCACGACGGCGATGGCCCGCCGGAGGGCGTCCAGGGTGTACGCACCGATGTCGGTGCCCCCAATGCGTATTTGGCCGGTGTCAGGATCAAAGAACCGGGCCATCAGCTTGGTGATGGTACTCTTGCCTGATCCGGAGGGGCCCACGAGCGCGACCGTTTGCGCCTGGCCGACGGTGAAGCTCAGATCCAGGATCACAGGAGACGGGGCCCCGGGATAGGTGAAGGTCACGGCATCGAATTCAATGTCGCCGCTCGGCATCTCGGTGGAATCACCTTCCTGTTCCAGATCCGTATCCAGAAGTGCGGCCACCCGTTCCAGCGCAGCCATGCCGGACTGGAGCTGGTTGTTGAAGAACATGACGGACATTACCGGACCCTGCAGCATCCGCTGATACATGAGAAAGGCCGTCAACTCGCCCACGCTGAGGCTTCCCTGCGCCACGAGCCAGCCCCCGTAGATCAGGATGGTACCGATCCCGTATTCGGCGGTCAGACTGATCAGGCTCTCCATCATGCCGACATCCTTGCGACGGTCCAGGTTGAACTGCACGTAGGCATTGTTCTCCTCACCGAAGCGTGCCGTCTCACCCGGCTCGGCGGCAAAGGACTTGACCACCTGGATATTGCCGATGGCTTCGCTGGCCACGGCCGTCATCTCACCAACACGCCGGCGGATTCGTCGTGAGGCCTGTCGCAGCGGCTCCTGGTAGTGCCGCGTGATGAAGGCCAGCATGGGGGTCACGACTAGATTGACCAGCGCGAGTTTCCAGTTCATCGCGATAACGATTCCCAGGACCACCAGAATGCTGAAGAGCTGGCCGGCGAGCCGCGTCGACCCCGCCTGAATCATCCCCTCCAGAGCGTTTACGTCGGAGACCACCCGCGAGACCATCGACCCGGATCGCTCTTCCGTGAACCGGACGACAGGGAGTCGGAGGAGGCGCGAGTAGGCGCGCATTCGGATGTCGCTGACGATGCCCTGCGTGAACGCAAAGCTCAGGTACATCCCCGCGTACGAGACTCCCGCACGCAGGAGGTAGAAGCCTCCGTAGGCTGCGGCCAACCAGATGAAGAGTTGGACTTCCCCACTCGGGATGACGGTGTCGAACGCAATCCGGACGAACTGCGGGCCGATGGTACCCAGCGATGCCGAGGCGCTGATGAGCAGCGACAGCAACAGGACTCGGCCCTTGTAGGGTCTGAGGAGGCGGCCGAGGCGCCGGACGCTCTCGAAGCGTTCTTCGGGGGGGTCAGGCATGGATTGCCTCCCGGGCGGCGCTACCGGTGCCGATCTCATATCGCTAATTGGGGCATGTCACAAAGGTAGGGGCGGCGAACCGCTACAATACACAGTCTATCCAGTCCAGCACCATGTGGATGAGGAGGCCGAGGCCAATCAGGTGGAGCGTCCTCACCAAAGGCTTCTTTGAGAACTCCGGCCGCTGATGAGACATGATCAGCGGAAGCGCGAAGAGGAGGACGTAGACGGCGATGGGTATGGCGGTGTGCAGCGGGTGAAATCCGATGGAGCACCTGGAGGGATCGTAGATCGGCTCGGCCAGGAGGTGATCCATGTCGACCAGCATGGTCGAGACCAGCACAAGCCACGAATACCACCAGGTGCTGCGATAGAACGCGAGGACGACGAGCAGCGGAACAGTAAAATGGAGTACCAAATGAACCATTGTGCGTACTATTCTACTCACGCCCCGGATTTGTTTCTCTCGTCGCGTTCGCCGACCATCCGGGCTACCCCCGGAGTTCTTTCATGACCAAGCGGTTGCAGACAATGGACTGGATTGAGGAGCAGGCAAAGGCCCTGGAAGAGATGGCCGTTACCATCACGGCTGAATTTTCGGGTCTCCCCGCTGAGACGGTTGACTACAAGCCTGACGCAAACACCTGGAGCATCAACGAATGTTTTGACCACCTCATCCAGAGCAATCGGGAGTACTATACACTCTTCGATGCGCTCCACGATGGGACGTACCGTCGCGGAGCACTCAGCCGGATCCCACTATTGTCTCGAGGGCTGGGGCGCCTCGTTGCCCGAGTTGTCTCTCCGGACTACAAGGGCCGATCCAGGACGAGCCATCAGCTGTATCCCCGGCAGCCCCGATACGGGCGGAATCTTGCCGATGACCTCGTTGAGGAAAACCAGGTCCTCATTGCCCATATCCGGAGGTGTGGCCAGTACGACCTCGGCCGCGTGGTGACCTCGCCCATCAATGGACTGGTTGCCTACTCGCTGGGCGATTGCATCCGGATTCTTGTGGACCATGAGGCTCGTCACCTTGGTCAGGCCAGAAGCGTAAAGGCCGGCTTGTCCAAGGTGTGATGCTCACGGTTTCGCCAAACCGTGGTGCGGTCACAGGCTCAGCGCCGCCGGAACACCCACTCAGCCAATAGCTCGGGCGAAGGCCCACTGAATCGATAGAGGCGCTCCACGTACGAATCGGCGCCGTGCGACTCGAACTCCCATCGGCGGGATTCGCTGCCCGTTTCCGTGAGCGGGTCCACGAAGTCCGAGAACACCTTCCCGGACGTGACGTCCCTGACCGCTCGCAGTTTCTGGATCCTGCCAATACCGTCCATCCAGATCACTTCGAATTCTCCCTCGCCAACCACCTTCCAATACATCAAGGCGCCGAAGGTCGCACCATTGGGCATGGTGACCAACATATCCGCCTTGAGAAATTGTCCGCCCAGTTCGAGTGTCCAGGCACGGGTGAGAGAGAGCCGGTTGCCGTCGAACTGCCCGCTTCCCTCCCAACTGCCGAGCAACTGATGGGCCAGCGTGCTGTCGGCAAACCCTTGCGCGTTGGCCTGCACGGACGGGGCCTGGACTTCCTGCACCGGCGGCGCGGGAGCTCCGGAGTCGGATGCGGGTTGGCATCCGGTGCTCAACAGCGCCAGACAACAGAGCATCGCGAAACGGGAGAGTTTGGAGTCGGTGGGGCTGAGATTCATGCGGATAGCTTAGTGCCTTTCTGAATAGCAACCAGTGCTGGAGTAGGGGATCTCCCGACCAGCGGTTGGGTAATTTCCTGTCACTCTTTTCGGGCCCTACCGCGTTGATTGTGGCCGGTGATTTTGTGAGGTGAAACATGGAAACCAACGCACTCCCCAACTATGATTCCAGTGACAGCCCAACCGGTTGTTGCCCGAGGTTCAACCCGCAGGGATGGGACGCGATCGATCTGCACTTCGAGAACAAGCTCTTTCTGAAGGCCGAAACTCGAGCCGTTTTCCACATTCCGACCAACATGGCGGCGGTATTCGCGAAGACGTTCGCAGATATCGAGGCTGTAGGCGCGCAGTCCGACGACGACTGCATCGTGATGTCCCGCGATAGCTCGAATTGGAAATCCGAGCACCTCTTCGCTGTGACCAAGGAGGTGCCCGGCCATGAGATGGTCAGGCTCTCGGGTGACTACCTGACCAAGACCTTCGAGGGGCCCTTCCGCGACATGCGAAAGTGGGAGAAGGACATGGACCAGTTTGTTAAGTCCCGCGGCTTTCGGACTCTCAAGTCGTACTACTTCTACACGACCTGTCCCAAGTGTGCGAAGGCATACGGGAAGAACTATGTAGTCGCGGTGTCTGAGGTCGAGCCGGAGTTGGTCGCGGCCTGAGCAGACAGGCCTGGCCGAGCCCCTAGACCTAGAGAACTGCTCGGTACACCGCACCGAGCACGGGGCTGGCATTGTAAAGCCTGTCCTGAACAAGGCTCAGAACACCCACATGTAAACCAACGGCCGTGGGTTGTGGACCGCGCTGCAAACGGAGAACATCTCCGAGGTGTATCGAACTGACAAGGTTGATAACCGATTGAGCTCGCTGTCCAAAACGCGAACTCCCTCAAGACCATCCAGGACAAAGCAGTATTCACTCGTAGCCGCAGTGCCGCGAATCTCAGTGAACTGCACCCGAGGCCTTTCTTGTCGTCGGACTGGAGTGCAGAGCCGGTCAGGTGTCCACATAATGCGTTCGGTCCTCGCGGCCGGGGCCGGGAGTTCGCAGGGCGGGTGTTCGAGCCTGTGCGTCTGTTCCAGCGACGTGGAATAGAGAGTCATATTCCACCTATTCGATGAGAATGGGGGGTCCACGTGTAATCGAGTTGCCAGATTCCACTTAGACTGCGTTCAAACCGTGCCTTGAAATGGAATGGGGGCCCGTTATTCAACTTATGTCGTCGGGCGTATTCGCATGGGGGTGCCAATTCAACCTGGAGGAGCAACGGCCATAAACGTGTTCGACGACCGCAAGTCGATCTAAGGAGGCGCAACAGCACCGAGCCTTTGGCAACGCATTCAGGGGTCGCCTCCACCTTGTCGGACTGCTGAACCGCTCACGAGGCGACCTCTAGGCGTCTCTAGGCCTCTCTAGATACTAGGACGCCACCGAACGACCCGACGTCGCCAGGCGAATCGCCCATAGGCTGAGGGACCCAGCAACCACGAACGCGATCCACGATACCGATACCGGTAGCGTCATCGGTCCTATTTCAAATGCCCAGCCATTGGCGGCTCGGGCAAGGTGCAGGATTGCAACCAGGCCAAAGATTACCCCGGACGCAATCAGATAGCCTTGAGATTTGTCCTTCATGGTTTACCTCCAGATCTCGTGTAGCGGAACTACACAATCGACATCATGCGCGACATTTGCCAGTTTTGCGAGCCCACGAGGCGGAAGGGCGGGCCGGTGGGCTCGCACCGCATGACCACGAGGCGACACGGCACCGGGAGGGGATTTGCTCGCTGCGCTCGCACATCCCGGTGGGGGTGGGCTCGCACTGCATGACCACGGGGCGACACGGCACCGGGGGGGATTTGCTCGCTTCGCTCGCACATCCCGGTGGGGGTGGGCTCGCACCGCATGACCACGGGCCTGACGGCCCTGGTTTGTCCGCTGGGGCCCGCTTACAAGCCGCTGCGGAGGGCGCGATTATCGTTGGGCATTTTGGTGGCGCGGCTTGACGGGGCCCCAACGAACAAACCCCGACTGCGGGGCAGTCGGGGTCATGCGGTGCGGAGAGGGGGGGATTCGAACCCCCGGTACGTATTGCTACGTACGCTGGTTTAGCAAACCAGTGGTTTCAGCCACTCACCCACCTCTCCGTAGCAGCCAATCTACAATGTGCCCCGCCTCTTGATCCAGCCATGCCTGCCAGATTCTCCGACGCTTCGGACACGACCGCGAGAGCCTCAGGACATACCCTCTTCGCCTCCTTTGCTGGGGTGGTCCAGAATTGCGTCAGATCAAGGCGGGCAAGGCGAGGAAGCGGAGCTGTACTCCAGTACAGTGAGCATTCCGAGTCCGCAGCCCAACGCAGAGATGGCGGAATTATGGGCTACCCCAGAGCGTCAGCGCCGGACGTAATCTCTATCAGCTCCTTAGTAATCGCGTCCTGACGCGCCCGATTGTACTTCAGCTTCAGGTCCTTGAGCAGATCCTCAGCGTTGTTGGTCGCGCTATCCATCGCCACCATGCGGGCTCCCTGCTCGGCGGCATTGGACTCGAGAAGGGCGCGCCACACCTGATAGTTCAGGTAGCGCGGCACCAGTTCGTTCAGAAGTTTCTCCGCGTCGGGCTCAAACAGGTAGTCGACCGCCGCTTTAGGCTCCTCCGTCTCACCAAGGCCCTGATCTTCCATCACCGGAGTCAGGAACTGGTGGCTCGGGATCGGAAGGAAGGGCTCGACCACCCGGTTCTGTGAGATGGTGTTCTTGAACTCGTTGAAGATCAGGAATACCTGATCCCACTTGAGCGCGTTGTAGCCATCCACTGCCTCTTTCGCCACTTCGCTGGCCGTCGAAAACGAGAGCTTGTCGAAGGCACCTCGATGATCGCCGAGAATCTGGTAGTCGCGATGGGCAAAGTGCTCGTGACCCTTTCGCCCAACGCAGATCAGGTAGAGATGGCCGTTGTCACGCTCGGTGGAAAACCGCTCTTCGATGACCTTCTCGGCAACCTTGATCAGGTTGGAGTTGAACCCGCCGGCGAGACCGCGATCCGCCGTGACGATGATGAGGCAGACACCCTCAGACACGTCCTCCATGCTGAAGAGCGGATGGCTCGACGGATCAACGTGGCGTTTGAGGTGGCTGATAATCTCGCCCACCTTGAACGCATACGGACGGGTGTGAAAGATGCCTTCCTGCGCCTTCCGCAGTTTTGCGGCCGAAACCATCTTCATCGCCCGGGTTACCTGCTGGGTATTCCGGACCGATGAAATGCGGTTTCGTATGTCTCTGAGGCTTGCCATCCGTCGGTACCTGGGCTAAGCAGTCTTGAGGGCTACGAGGTCGCCGGCGACCTGCTTCAGCGTGGCCGCAGCTTCGTCAGAGGTCTTGCCCGTCTCCCTGATTTCGTCGAGCAGCGCGCCGTGCTTCAGTCTCAGGCGCTCCAGGAAGTCCTTCTCCAACCCGCGAATCTGATCCACCGGGACCGCATCCAGGAATCCCTGGGTGGCCGCGTAGATGATCGCAATCTGCTCTTCCACCGGAAACGGCTGGTAGAGTCCCTGCTTCAGCACCTCGACGAGAAGGGCTCCACGGGTCAGCTGACGCTGCGTGGCGGGATCGAGATCGGAACCGAACTTGGAGAAGGCCTCCAGCTCGCGGTACTGCGCCAGGTCAAGGCGGAGCGTTCCCGCGACCTTCTTCATGGCCTTGGTCTGTGCGTTTCCGCCCACACGGGAGACAGAGATGCCCACGTTAATGGCGGGCCGCACACCTGCGTTGAAGAGATTGGACTCCAGGAAGATCTGACCGTCGGTGATCGAGATCACGTTGGTCGGGATGTACGCAGAGACGTCGCCGGCCTGGGTTTCAATCACCGGCAGCGCCGTCAACGAGCCACCACCCTTGATCATCCCGTTCAGCGAGTCGGGAACGTCGTTCATGGCCTGAGCCACAGCATCGGTGGAGTTCACCTTTGCCGCACGCTCGAGAAGCCGGGAGTGGAGGTAGAACACGTCGCCGGGATAGGCCTCGCGCCCAGGCGGGCGGCGCAGGAGCAACGACACCTGGCGATAGGCCACCGCCTGCTTCGACAGGTCATCGAAGATGACGAGTGCGTGGCGGCCGGTATCGCGGAAGAGCTCACCAAGGCAGGCACCGGCGTACGGTGCGATGTACTGCAGCGTCGCAGGATCCGAGGCCGAGGCGTTGACGATGGTGGTGTACTCCATCGCGCCGTACTCCTCGAGCACGCGCTGAACCTGAGCCACGGTCGAATTCTTCTGACCGACTGCGACATAGATGCAGTAGACCGGCTTGTCGGTCTGGTGCGTCGCCTTCTGGGCCAGAATGGTGTCCACCAGCACAGAGGTCTTGCCAGTCTGCCGATCCCCGATCACCAACTCTCGCTGACCGCGACCAATCGGGATCATGGAGTCGATCGCCTTGATCCCCGTCTGCAGCGGCTCCGAGACCGGCTCCCGGTAGATGACCGATGGGGCCTTGCGTTCCAGCGGCATCTCGTAGGTCTTGCCGGCGATGGGGCCGCGACCATCAATCGGAACCCCGAGAGGATCAATCACGCGGCCGAGCATTCCCTCGCCCACGTTGATCGAGGCAATGCGCTTGGTCCTGCGGACCTCGTCGCCTTCCTTGACCGAATCCGCGTTGCCGAACAGCACCGCGCCTACGTTGTCCTCTTCCAGGTTCAGCACCATACCGGAGACACCGGTGGAAGGGAATTCAAGGAGCTCTCCGGCCTGCACTTTCGAGAGGCCGTAGATGCGGGCGATTCCGTCTCCAACCTGGAGAACAGATCCTACCTCGTAAACGTCGGTTGCCGATTCAAAGCCACCGAGTTCGCGCTTCAGGACTGCAGTGACCTCATCGGGTCGAATTGCCGTTGCCATCGCGTATCAAATTGTAAGGGCTTCGATAAGCCCTGGTTAGTTCATCGTGGCGGGATCCAACATGCGCTCACGAAGTGAGGCCAACCTGTTGGATACGCTTCCGTCATACACCGTGTCTCCCACCTGAACGACTATCCCCCCGATGAGGGACGCGTCCACGGAGACGTCCAGTCGCACTCGTTTCGCAAGTTGCTCCTCCAAGGCCGCCGAGATGGCCTTTCGGTCATCGCTCGACGGTTCCCGGGCAGAGCGCACGGCAACCTGAACAATTCCTTCCTCCTCGTCCCGGAGATCCTGGTAGGCGATGGCCATTTCCATCACCTCTCCCTCACGTCGCTTGTCCACCAAGAGGTGAAGCATGCGGACCGTGACGGCACTCAGGCGATTGGAAAACAGGCCATCAACCACGGCCCTTTTCTTGTCCCGTGAAATCACGGGGCTACCGAAGAAGCGAACCAGCTCAGGCGAGTCGTCCATGGCTTCGCGAAGGTTCGCGATGTCCAGGTCAACGGCGTCCCTGGAGGCGGCCGCCCCTTCCAGAAGGGCCTGCGCGTAGCGACGCGCGATGGTGAGGTTGCTCATCTAATGGCGCTCAGTTGGTCGGCAGGTCGTTCAGGAAGTCGGTCACCAGCTTGCGCTGGCGATCGCCATTCATGCTTTCACCCAAGACCCGCTCAGCAGCCTGAAGGGCCAGATCGGCCACCTCGGTGCGAAGCGCCACGAGGGCAGAATCGCGCTCGCGCTCGATTTCTGCCAGCGCGGATGCCTGCATCTGCCGAAGCTGGTTCTTGGTCTTGTCGACCTCCTCTGCACGCAGGGTCTCAGCCGTGTCGCGGGCTTCCCGAAGGATGCGCTGCGCCTCGACCTCCGACTCGCGGCGAGCCTTGTCGTTGTCCGCCTGAATCAGTCTCGCCTCGGCCAGGGCCTTTTCAGCCTGATCGAGTGAAGTCTGAATCGTGGTCTCACGTTCGTCCAGCGCCTTGGTAATCGGTCCCCACGCGAACGTGCGGAGCAGAATCAGCAGAAGGATAAAAGTCAGGGCCACCCAAATCGCCAAACCGAAGTTGGGATCCAGGAGACCTGCGGCCAGGATCGGTGTCATGGTCAAGAGGGTCAGAGGCCGGCCCGGTGACGGGCCAGCCGAATTGCCGGTGCGATTTACTTGATCGCGAGCAGGATGCAGATAACCAGACCGAAAAGTGCCACGCCCTCAATGAGGGCAGCGGCAATAATCATCGTGGTCCGGATATCGCCTGCGGCCTCGGGCTGGCGGGCAGAGCCCTCCATGGCCGGGCCGGCAAGACGGCCAATGCCGAGGCCGGCTCCGAGTGCGATAAGACCGGCGCCGAGTCCTGCTCCCAGGTAAGCCAAAGCTGTCGGTTCCATTGTATCAGTGGGTGTTCTTCGTTGTGTAAAAGTGGCTCGCCTCGCGGCCGACCTATGCCGGCCGGAGACTCACCGGATAGCTATTCGAGGACCGCTTCGTGCATCTCCGCCATCCCTGGCGCGTGATGCTGATCTTCCTCGTGGTGATGCTCGTGCTGTGCCACGGCCATGCCGATGAACAGAGCAGAAAGCATCGTAAAGACGTAGGCCTGGATGAAGGAGACCAGCAGTTCCAGGCAGTAGATAAACAGCGCGAAGGCCACCGAGATCGGCGCGACACCGTAGCCGGCGACGCCGCCAAAAAGACTGCCGAAGGTGAAAATGAGTCCGATCAGACTCAGGATCACAAGGTGACCCGCGGTCATATTGGCAAAGAGCCGGATGGCCAGGGCGATGGGCTTCGTAAACAGTCCCAGCAGCTCAACCGGGATCAGGATGGGCTTCACAAACGCGGGCACACCCGGCGGATTGAAGATGTGCATCCAGTGATCCCGCGACCCGCCCAACTGGGTGAGCACAAAGGTGATGGTCGCCAGGACCGCCGTGACCATGATGTTGGACGTCGCAGTCGCGCCGAAGGGCACCAGACCGAGCAGATTGCAGGTCAGAATGAAGAAGAAGACCGTCAGGAGGTACGGGAGGTACTTGTCGGTCTTGTCGCCCAGATTCGGACGGGCGATCTCATCGCGAACAAACAGGACCAGCGTCTCCAGCATGTTCTGCAGCCGGCCTTTGGGAGCCGAGGTCCGTCCTATGCCGGCCTTGTAGCGTCCGGCCAGGCGAATGAACAGGAAGGCCACCAGAAGCATCCCGAACCAGGCAAAGAGCAACTGGCGGGTTATCGACATGTCGATGACGACCGAGCCGGCCGCGGGACTCAGGGCGGCGTAGTAGTAGTCGTGTCGACCCTCGACCGCAGCCTCGGTATGCTCGTCTGGCGCCGCACCGGCGTGATCACCTTCGGCCTCGGCCGGGGCTGCGTGGCCATCGTCCGCCCAGACTGCGGTGTAGTGTCCTGCATGAACCGCCGCAGTGGAACTCCAGAAGAAGTCTACACCCAGGCCGCCCTCGGCGTCACGGACGACAAAAATGCGAGGCAGCTCCACCTTCCCCTTCCGATCGGTACCGATCTTCAGAGGCGAGAAATCCCAGTAGTAGCCGTCGGCCACGTGACCGACGATGTCCAGGTCCTCACCCTCGGAGGCTCCCTGAGCGGCCATCGGCGCGAGCACCATCATTGCGATGGCGGCCGCAAAAAGCGAGGTGCCGAATCGGAATGTCTTGATCATGAACGCTGAACCGCTTGCCGGGTCTGCTGGCGATGGAGAAGGGTTATCTCGAGCGTCAACGCCATGGCGAAGACCGCGAAGAAGCTGACGATGAACACCATGGGCAGCACCGGAGCAAACGCCAGTACGAGCGCGACCGCGGCTGCCGCCACAAACAGTCGAGCGGCCATGCCACCGAATGCCACCACCATGAAGGTCTGGGGAGACCGATTGAGCGCCACTCGATACGTGAGGTAACTCACAACCCCGTAGACCAATCCGAAGCCGATTCCGAGACTCAAGCTCAAAATGTACGCGTCGTCAGGTTCCAAGGGTCCGGTGTCAACGGGAGGGCCCTTCGAGCCCCGGTTTCGAGTAGTTAGGTATTCTACGCTAGACCTCTCCGGAGGGACGAGGGGCAGGGGTGAATTATGAATGAACGGACCCGCAGAAAGCAGTGAAATAGCTGTGAATGGCCCAAAAACGCCATTTCTGTCAACGCCCTCCCTTTCGGCTCGCGTCTGCCCCCCAGTCCTTGTCACGGTCCCATTCGTCCTTCCACTCGTTCTTCCACTCGTCCGCGTCCTGCGGGTCATCGGTCCACTCCGATTCCTTGTACTCCCGATATTTCCTGCCGCGGGCACCCCGCTGAGTCTCCGCATTCATCTTCCGGACCACGCGGGCCAGCTGAATAAAGAACGCGATCATCCCGACCACGGCGCCCCCGACCAGTCCCCACGGGGAGGTATCCAGCCACGTGTCCACCAGGAATCCGACTCCCACATAGATGAGCACGGCACCCGCCAACTGAAAGCCCAGCCCCAGGTAGGGACTGGATTCAAGCATGGATTTCTGCCAGGCCGCCCCCGGGGTTTTTCGTGGGGAGTCGGTCACCGTTCAGGCCTAGCTGTTCAGGGCCGGCTGTATGGACTTGCCAGAGTGTCCGTTGCCGATTGCGGCCTTCCGCGCAGCATCCAGTCGGCCCATGGTGCAGGTGCCTTCGAACTTTGCACCTTCCTCGACTACAAGGCGCCCCGTGCGGATGCTGCCCTCTACCTCAGCGGTTGCCTTCAGAACCAGTCGGTCCTCGACCACAATGTCGCCTTCGATCCTCCCGGCCACGTCGGCGCTCTTCGCCTTCATTTTGCCGTTAATCACCCCCTTATCGGCAATGATGACTTTCCCCTCCACAAGGAGGTCGCCCTTGATCCGCCCGTTCACGCGGACATCGGTGGTGGATTTCAGGGTTCCTTCGACCTCTGACCCTTCGCCGATGAGGTTGATGGAAGTGAGATCGGGCGTCATCTGTGATTTGGCCATGGCTGAGAGGGGCGATCAGGTTTGAGGTGCATCCAGACACCTGCATTATAAGGTCAGCAGGTATGCAACGGGATCCTGCGCCAGGCCATCCCGCCACAATTCAAAGTGCAGATGCGGCCCGCTGGTGATTTCCCCGGTATTACCTGAAATGGCAATTGGTTCTCGGGAGGCGATGCGATCGCCGGCCCGCTTGAGCAGTCGCTGATTGTGTTTGTACACAGAGAGGTAGCCCCCGGAATGCTGAACGGCGATGGTATAGCCGCCGTCGTGGGTCCAGTCCGCCAGGATCACATAGCCCGCGCTGATGGAGCGCACCACGGACCCCTCCGTCACCGCGATGTCCAGAGCGTAGTGACCGATTCGCGGATCGAAGCCTCGCGTGGTGAACCCATCCACCGGAGGCAGCACCGGAAACCGCGGGGCATTGAACCCAGCTTGAGAGCCAGCCGCTGCAGGCAGGACGGTGCCCGCCTCTATCGGGAGAGAGCCCAGCGCAATGGCCGGCTGTTGGTGATCTTCCCAGTCAGCGGAGGCCGGATCCACCTCGCCTTCGACAAGGCCGCCGGTATCCGGGTTCTCAAGAGCGGGAGCCTCACCTCCCGGCTCGACGCGCCCCATCATGAGATCTCGCAAATGCGACATGTAGGAGTCCTGCGTGGCCAGAGAATCCTCCAGCGCAGAAAGTCGGAGGCTGTTCAACCGGGCCTCCTCTTTCAGTTCCTGCGTGGCGAGTCCGGGGAACAGCCCCCGCATCGGAGTCGCCACAATCATCAGAAGGAAGAGCAGGCTAATGCCGAGGGAGACGAATCCGGCCAGGGTCAGGATCTGCCCGGGTCGAACCCGGTATCGCCTGGGCGCATCGAGCCCATCCTCATCGAGCAGGATGATATCGACGGCCTGGCCGGCGCTCCGGATGAAATCGGCAAGAAAGGAGAACATCCAATCAGTGTAGGTCGTGGGATGGCCGCTCAACGAGACCGTCTTCCGGGCGGTTCCGCTCGTCTCCGTATTGACGAACCGGATAAGGCGCGCTATATTGGCGGGCTCTGATAGATTTAATTGGCTCTAGTCGCGGACACCCCGCGTACCACCATGCCCCAGCACAAGTCAGCCGCGAAGCGCGTGCGGCAAACCGAAAAGAAGCGTGTCTCCAACCGTCTGCACCGCAGCCGCCTGAGGACTATGATGAAAAAACTGCGCTCCTCGGAGACAAAGGACGAGGCGGGCTCCCTGCTGAACGAGGCGAAGGCCTATCTGGATCGCCTGGCCTCGAAGCGCATCATCCACAGGAACAAGGCAGCCAACTACAAGAGCGAACTCGAGCGGCACGTCAACACGCTCTAGATCCCTCGCCCCTGAGATTTGAAAGGCCCGATTCCCGTGGGGAGTCGGGCCTTTTCCTTTTCCGAGCGTTTCGCGCGATTGGCCAGCGCTTGTTCCATTGTTGGAAAGTAGCCTGCATGAGTCTCAAAACAGTACCGCCACCCTCCCAAAAACGCCCCCAGAGCCGTTTTTCCATTGTGGCACGGGGATTGGGACACCTCTGCTGAACAGACCTGCATTCATTCAACACCACGTGGTGTTATGCCGAAGACCCTTCGTCTTATTGCGTTGACCCTGATCCTGAGCGCGCTCAGTTTTGGGAACACACAGGCACAGAGCAACCAGTTTCGGGACTCTCGTGCACACCTCGGCGTCGCCGCAGGTCTCTTTACCTATCACGGCCCGATCAACCTGCTGGCCGGTCGTTCGTCCACGAACTTCGTTCGCGAAAGCGATCCGGCCGCGGTCCTCTTCGGGTCCTTCCCGATCAGGTCCGACCGGTTCTATTTCCGGGGTATGCTGGCGCTCACGAATTTCAGCCAGAAGGACGGCGAAGAACTGGTGGCAGCCCAGCCGGCCCCGTCCAAGAACGAGTTCTTGACCGGCTTCCTGCTGCTCTTCGAACCCGAACTCGTGATGACGCTCACGCCGGGTTCCAAGTCACGGATTCTCCCCTACATCTTTACGGGCTTCGGTGCGATGGTCGCCGACCCCTTCAAGTCCGAATCGAAGGTGGACTTCCCCGGTACGGGCGTGCCTGGACCCGAGCGTTCTGTCTACCACCTTCCCGTGGGTGCCGGCATTGATGTTGCCCTAAACGGATGCTGGTCTGTATTCGCGGAAGCAAGCTGGCGATTCGACCTGAACTACGTCTGGCGCAATGAGGCCGACTACGATGCCCATAACACTTCACTCGTGTTGGGAGGTCTGAGGATGTGCATGAATCGTCGGAGAGCCCGGGCTCCGGAGCCGAGCCGCATACCCGCACCCATGACGGTGCCGGCCTACGCGCCACCGCTGCCTGAATCGCCGCTGATCTGTCCGCTGGTTGAATTGAATTCGGTCTACTTCGAGTATGGCAGTGCCGAACTGATGCCAGAGACCCGGGCTCTGCTTGACGAGAACGTCGAGGCCCTCGTGATCAATGAGGCCTGCTGCGTGGAAATCATCGGATACACCGACCGCGACGACTCAGGCATTGAGGCCTTGAGAATGTCTCGGGCTCGAGCCGAGGCCGTGTTCAACTACTACGTCCGCTCCGGACTGCCCGCCGACATGTTCACGGTTTCCGCGGAAGGCTACGGTGAGTCCTGCGGCAAGGCGAAAGATACGCTCGGCCCTGGGTGCCCAAGAGCCCGGAGAGTGGACTCCCTGCCGTTTGATTGCGCCAGAGTAATGCGAAATGCGATACTTGGAAGCGGCCGTTCGAACCGCTCCAGACTGCTGGAAAACATGTAGGCTGCTCGGGCAGGCACCACTGCCACTGCCTCGGCCACAACCACTACCACGGCCTCGGCCATACCGGCAACAGCCTCTCAAGGGCGGCGTTCTCCCTCAGAACGTCGCCCTTTTTGTTTGATGCCTGGATTTGATTCTGCCAGCCAGACCCGTCTGGCAAGAGCCCTCAAGGTGCGGGCGAAGGAACTCGGATTCCTTGGATGCGGCATCTCGAAGGCGGAGCCGCTCGATCAGGAAGCCAGGGACCTCGAGGCCTGGCTTCGGGCCGGCCGGCACGGCACCATGCAGTGGATGGAAAACCACTTCGACGAGCGTATCGATCCAACCCTGCTCGTTCCCGGCGCCCGATCCGTGATCTCGGTGCTCGACAACTACTACCAGCCCCCGGCGCCCACGGATTCACCGGCCACCGGTCGCATCAGCCGGTATGCATGGGGGGACGACTACCATGTGGTCATGAAAGAGCGGCTGGCGGAACTCTACGCCTGGCTGGATGAGGCGGTTGGAGGAGTATCCGGGCGGGTATTCGTGGATTCCGCCCCCGTAATGGACAAGGCCTGGGCGCGACGATCCGGGCTGGGGTGGATCGGCAAGCACACCAACCTCATCTCCCAATCTGTGGGCTCCTGGTACTTCATCGGGGAAATGATTGTGGACGTCCCGTTCCCGCCAGATGTACCGACCACCGACCACTGCGGCTCCTGCACGCGCTGCATCGAAGCCTGCCCGACCGATGCCATCACGGCCCCCTATGAGTTGGATGCCGAACGGTGCATTTCCTATCTCACCATCGAGTACCGCGGCGAGGAATTGCCGGAAGAGACCGCGAGCGAAGTCGGAAACTGGATTTATGGCTGCGACATCTGCCAGGAGGTCTGTCCGTGGAATCGGTTCAGCCAGCCAGCGTCAGAGCCGGGCTACTCCGTTCGCGAGGCCCTGCCCGAGACTTCTCTCGACACCTGGGAAGAACTGGACATCGAGTCGTTCCGCGTTCTGTTTCGGAAGAGCGCAGCTAAGCGGACCAAGTATGCCGGTCTCATGCGCAACATCCGGAACGCCGCCCGAAATCGGGACAGGTCGGTCTGAGACCGCCGCTATCCGCGGTGTGGTCGAGGCAATCGCGTAGAGGCGCTGTCTGGCGTCCGGGCTGCAGGCAGCGTCACCTTGAAGGTTGAACCCTCACCCTTCCGGCTCTCCACCTCAATGGTTCCGTCCATGAGTTCGACGAGCTTCTTGACGAGCGCGAGTCCAAGTCCGGTGCCTTCGAATCGACGATTCTTCCAATCGTCCTCCTGAGTGAAGGCCTCGAACAGTTGGTCTTTGAACTGGTCGGCGATGCCGATACCGGTGTCGGCGATTTCGATTTCCACATTCTGCCGAGTGTGGCGCGTGCGGACCGACACGGATCCCTCCTCAGTGAACTTGACGGCGTTGGACAGCAGGTTGTCCAGAACCTGTTCCAGGCGATGGGGATCTCCAGTGACCTTGGGGTCGCGACTGTCGAGCTGCAGGTGCATGCGAACGCCCTTCTTGCGGAGGGACGCCGCGGTTTTCTGGGCCGACTTTCGGATCACACCATGGATGGCCACTGGCACTTTCCTGATGGAGACATCGCCCATCTCCAGACTGGATACCTCGAAGAGGTCCTTGACCAATTCGGAGAGTCGTCCTGAGCGGTCGCCAATCGCCTTGACGAATTCGTGTACTTCGCCCGGAAGCGCGGTTCCGGTCTTGGCTTCGAGATCGGAAATCTCGCGCTCCAGAAGCTGCGCGTATCCGTGCACCGCTCCCAGGGGCGTGCGGATTTCATGGCTCAGCGTCGCGATAAACCCGGTCTTGCGCTTGACGGCCAGTTCGGCCTGCTGCTTGGCATCCATCAGGACGTCCTCGGCGCGCTTGCGCTCTGTGATGTCGGTCAGGGTGCCGGAGACCGTGCTGAATCCGGCTGGGTCCGGATTGGGGGCGGCCTGCTCCAGGATCCAGCGGACCGAGGTGTCGGCCGAGCGGATTCGGTACGTGATTCGACTTTCGTGTCCCTGCTCCAGCGTTCGGTCGTGGGCGCGGACCATGGCGCGATCATCGGGATGAACCACCGATTCGACCCAGTCCAGAGATCCGTGCAGATTCGTGAACGAAGAGGCCGGATGTCCGGTGATGTCCTCGATCTGATCGGTCACGAAGAGGTAGCGTCGCGCCCCATCGTCCCCGAATGCGAATCCGAATAGGGCGTTGTCGACCGCGGCCACCACCATGCGATAGCGCGAGCCCACCTCGATCCAGGACCAGAGGGTCTCGAACACTTCCTGCAGCTTCTTCAGGAACGACCGTTCCCGAGGTGTCCAGGCCTTGCGGGACTCGTGCTCGCCGGGGAGGCGTTCAAGTGCAAGGAAGGTATCGAAGCCCCCTTCCTTGCCGAGTCGAAGCCAGATGGCTTCGTGAATGTCTATGACGGACGCGAGCGCGGCCGCATCGGCGTCCTCGTCCGGGCCGACATACAATTCGGTACCGGGACCCATGGTGACGAGGACTTCGCGGTCGCCACCGTGATTCTGCCGGGCGTATCCGTTTGAAGCTGTCCACATGGCCCGGGTGAATGGTGCCGTGGCAGCCGGATCACTGAACAGGACTCGAACGCGATCTGCACCAGCGGCCTCGCCGATGATGCGTGCCGCGGAATCCAGGAAAACGTTGACGTCCGGTGATGCCGTCGCAATCTCCCGGAGGGTAAGCGAAGCGGCCTCGTAGCGGGTACGCGGGTCATTCCAACCGTCGCGCCCGTCCGCGCCGTGCAGCATTACGGTACATCCGGCGCGAACGCCCTCCAGATATACCGGACTCACGCCCAGGGTCGCATTCTGAATTGATCCGGACGCAGTCTCGAATCGGGCCTCCAGGCTGCGGGCTGCATCGCCGTCAGCAAGACAGCGCCGGATGCTGCGTGCGGCCTCCGGATCGAATCCGGGTGCCTCGTCGACGAGTCGCTGTTTCCAGCTGTCGGCGGTGGTGATCCCCACGAGTTCCTGTACCCGGTTGTTCATGTAGCGCACAGAGCCACCTGCGTCTACCCAAAGCATTCCCACCGGGCTTTGATCAATGGCGCGGCGAAGCGTCTGGTTCAGCTCCTGCTCCTCACCGCCGCTCTCGAATCGAGTCAGATCGAAAACGACGGCCTCGACCTCGTAGGCCTCGCTGAAGTAGAGATGCATTTCCGCCCGACGAACAACGCCCTTGGCAGTGCGATACTGAAACGTGACCATACTGGCCGTCTCAGCCGTCACGGTACGAATGCACTCCTCAACCTGGGAAAGATCTTCCGGAAGTACCACCCGCGACCAGAACCGAATGCCGACGATATCCTTGTCGGAAAACCCGGTTCTACGAGGAGCTTCCTTGTTGACCGCCAGCACCGTTCCGTCGGTCTGCATGCGCAGGACCATGGCCGGCATCTGGTCCAGAAGCGCGGCGAAGGCAGGACCATCTTTGTCCTCGTGGTCCAACGCATCCGGCTCATATCCTATGACAACCCAGCCCTGTTCGCCGGCCAGTCGCACCGCCTGCAAATAGAGCCCACCTTTCTTCAAAGGCAGCGTTTCAGACGAATCCGGGGCCATTTCGCGCAGCATCCAGTCCACATCGTCCGGCATCGAATGGCCTTCCTGCCAGTCCCAGCAGAGGCGTGCGAACGGATTGAGCGTCTGGATCACGCCCGCGGCGTTCACCTCGGCGAAGGCGAACTCCTTGAGATCTGCCAATTCCTGCAGCGCATCGGCGCTGAGGGCAGAGACTTGCATCCACGTTGGTGATGCCATGAGCGGTGAGTTGGTCCAGTTGGGTGTTCGAGCCATCCCTATCGAAAAGGGTGCCAATCCCGCTTTCGCGGCAGCATGGATCTATCCAGACCCTTGTCGGGCCGCCACCGCTTTCTGAAAAAGCCGCTCCTTGGGCACCACCATGATCAACCAGAGGGCGCCACAGAAAAACTGAACGCCGCCCAGGAGCAGAATCACACCACGCAGATCGAGCATCTCGGCATCCAGAATGAGACTCGCCGCCAGAATGGCGACGGTGTCGGCTACCATCACGGCCAGCCACTCGGTTGCAAAAACGCGTCCTCGCCACCGGTCCTCTGTCCGTTCCTGCAGCAGCACATTGGACAAGACCCAGTTCGCTCCAGAGGTCGCGTGCGCGACGATGATCAACCCGGCGATCCAGTAGGTCCAGGGCATGAATCCAATCGCGAGGTAGCAGAGTGCGCTCACCGAGACGCAGACGCCCAGGATGGCAGGCCAGTGTCGGCGGTCCCGGGCCAGCGATCTTGCCACGATGGGACCGACTCCAGTGCCCAGGCCTCGTGCGGCGAACAGTATGCCTATGGCCACGGAGGCGGCGGCAGGCTCCAGCGCCTCGCCCAGCAGCGCCAGGAGAAAGACCAGTCCGCCGCCGGCGATTGCCCAGGTGGCCTTGGCCAGCGCCATCCGGCCAACCTCGGGCACCTCGATCATGTGCCTCCAGCCAGCCAGGACGTCCTTGAACGCGGTGGTTATCAGGCTTCCGTCGCTGCGGACGGGATCGGTTTTCTGCGGAATGACCGTCCGCCAGATGAACCAGGCCGACACCAGGTACGTCAGGGAATCGAGCACGAAGACCGCCTTCAGCCCCAGATACGCCGTGGCAAAACCACCGGCTGCGGCTCCGAATGCCAGGAGCGTGGACCACGTGGCGGCCATGAGTGCGTTGGCCGTCATGAGCTCGTTGGGCGCCGTGATGTTCGGAACGGACGAGTTCTGAGCCGGCCGAAACACCGAGCCCACCACTACCTGTATGACGGTAAAGAGGTAGATCAGCCAGACCTCACTGGCCTCATCAACCAGGAGAAATCCCAAGACCACCACGGCGCGGATCAGGTCGGCCCCGATCATCACCCGGCGGCGGTTGAAGCGGTCAACCACGAGCCCTGCCACGGGCGACGCCAGCCCTGACGGCAGCATCTTCGCAATGAACACGGCGCCCAGGGCCAGCTCGGATCCGGTCAGCTGCAGGATCAGTGCGTAGAGGGCGATGGTGTTGAACCAGTCTCCCAGCAGCGAGACCACGTTACCCAACCAGAGTCGGCGGAACATGACGTTCTGCCGAACGAGCTGGACATAGCCCACCTCCCAGGTCGCCGCGGTGCTGGCCGAACTCACTGGCCTGGTGCGCCCGGCCCTTCCGTCTCCGCTGTATCTTCTGTCGCTTCCGGGTCTTCCGTGGCTTCCGGTCTCAGCAGCGGAAAGAGGATCACATCCCGGATCGAATGCGAATCGGTCATCAGCATGGCCAGACGATCAATCCCGACCCCCAGGCCGGCCGTAGGCGGCATTCCGTATTCCAGGGCGCGTAGATAGTCCTCGTCGATCGCCATCGCCTCGTCATCTCCGGCCGCATGCAGGCGATCCTGAGCCTCAAACCGACTCCGCTGGTCATCCGGATCGTTCAGCTCGCTGAAGGCATTGCATATTTCCTTCCCACCGATAATGGCCTCGAACCGCTCCACGAGCCCGGGGGTCGTCCGGTGTCGCTTGGCGAGGGGACTCAACTCCACCGGATAATCCGTGATGAAGGTCGGCTGGATGAGATTGGGCTCGACGAACTCGCCGAAGATCTCATCGATGATCTTACCCGATCCCATTGAGCTGTCGATCTCGAGCCCGAGTTCCTTACCGATTCGCGCCAGCTCCTCTCGGGACAGCCCATAAAGGTCGTGGCCGGTTCGTTCTTGAATGGCCTCGAACATCGGGATCCGCTTCCAGGGGCGCTTGAAGGAAATCTCGTGATCGCCGAATTGAACCACGGGCATGCCATTGAGCAGCGTCGCGACGTGCTCGACCAACTCCTCCACCAGGTCCATCATCCAGTCGTAGTCCCGATAGGCTACGTAGAGCTCCATCATCGTGAACTCGGGATTGTGGAATCTGCTCAGGCCCTCGTTCCGGAAGTCCTTGGCAATCTCGTAGACCCCGTCCAGGCCGCCCACAATGAGCCGCTTGAGATACAACTCATCTGCGATCCGCAGAAAGAGCGGCATGTCGAGGGCGTTGTGATGCGTCGTGAAAGGCCGGGCCGCTGCGCCTCCGTAAACGGGCTGCAGCGCCGGCGTCTCCACTTCCAGATAGCCCTTCTCGTCCAGGAACGACCGGATGCCCGTGATCATCCGGGCGCGCTTGCGGAAGGTCTCCCGCACCTTGGGGTTGACCACGAGATCCACGTACCGCTGGCGATAGCGGAATTCCTTGTCGGTGACCTCGTTGTAAACCTGGCCGTCCTGCTCCTTCACTACGGGCAGCGGACGAAGGGCCTTGGCCAGCAGGACGAGGCGCTCGGCATGAACCGAGACCTCGCCCATCCGCGTCCGGAAGACGAATCCTTCGATGCCGACAATGTCTCCGATGTCGAGCAGCCGCTTGAATACCGTGTTGTAGAATCCCTCGGGGAGATCATCCCGCCGGACGTAGACCTGAATGAGGCCCTCGGCGTCCTGCAGGTGGAAAAACGAGGCCTTGCCCATGATGCGCCGGGACATCATGCGTCCGGCGACGCTCACGCGCAGTGGCGCCGGCCCGTTTTCTTCGCCCGGCTGGTGCTCTTCATCGGTGAATGACGCGATCAGGGACGCAGAACGGTGCGTGACAGACCACGAATGCGGATAGGCGTCTATGCCTGCCGCTTCGAGTTCGGCGCGCTCCTCACGGCGACGCAGTTCCTGTTCTGTGTAGTCGCGACTCATCGACTGGCGGGTCGAATGACCATCGGCAGCGGCTCCAGGGGTTGGTCGCCAAGGGCCTGCGTCGTCGCGTCGCCGCGGCTGTTTGGAGTGTCCACTCGGCTGATGGCGTCAAGCACGTCCATGCCCGATACGATCTCTCCGTAGACCGTGTACTGGGTGTCCAGAAGCGGGGCGCCACCAACGGTGGTGTAGACCTCTCGGTGCTCCGCCGGAAACGTGAACGGCTGACCCGATTGGGCGCTGTAGTGGGCCTCGATCTGGTCCAACTCCGCGTCCGCATAGGCGCGGCCCGTTACGAGGTAGAACTGACTGCCACTGGATGCCTTCTCGGGATTGTTGGTGCGGGCGGCCGCCAGCGCACCCTTCTTGTGGAAGTACTCGGGGCGCAGTTCTGCGGGTACCGTATACCCGGGACCACCGATGCCGTTATTCATCGGATTCCCGTCCTTCGAGTTCGGATCACCGCCCTGGACCATGAACTTGGGGATCACGCGATGAAACAGCGTCCCGTCATAGAACTTTTCCGAAACGAGCTTCCGAAAGTTCTCGGCATGCAGGGGCGTGTTTTCATAGAGTCGAACCGTGATCGTGCCCAGTTGGGTCTCGATGTCAAACAGATCGTTCGAGGGCTCCTCAGTTGGCGCGCAGCTTACCAGCAAGAGTGTCGACAGAAGTAGCAGCGTGAGATTCCGAAACATGATTTAGGGGTCCGCTTGTAGCGTTTTGGCCAGATAACGGGCAATGGCCGTCTGGAGAAGACGTTCCTGATCAAGCTCGGAAAGCACTGGAACCGTTTGGATCCGCTCCCATCCGGCACCGTCCCCGGTCCTTCGGTAGACTCCGATCTCAGACAGAACCGCATAGGTGCCGTCCATGATCAGGTCCTGCTTCATCTCCTTCTTCAGGCGAGGCTCAAATTCGCCACCCCGGGAATCAATGCCTATCAAGAACAGAAGAGATTCCACGGAGGGCTCCCGGCCGAATCGTGCGCGGGCCCAATCGCACGCCTTTTCCCATTCAGCCTCTTGACCTGGGTCAGTTAGCAGGGTCTCAATAGAGGGGGTCTGGGCCGTCACTCGTGCCCCTCAGCCGGTGGCACGGGCAACGCGTCGATGGCACGATCCAGTATCTCCATGGCGTCCGCGCTGGAGAGCCGCGCAGTTTTTCGGGCGATGCGGACGGTCTCGGTCACGATGGCTACGTAGGCCGTTATCAGGTGAGGTGCGCGATCAACCAACATCTCCACGTGGCGAGCCACGGTCTCCGTGTCCCCTCGCACCACAGGCCCAGTCAGTGCCCGGTCGGGGCCTCGTTCTCGAATATTGGCCACCGTGCCCTCAAGTAGCGGTTGCAGCATACCCACGATCTCCTGCTCCCCCAATCGTGTGGTCTGCAGGATTTCACGGGCGAGTGACGCCACGGTCACCGTGAAATTGGAGATCACCGAGGCGGCGGCGTGG
>JAJCYP010000043.1 GCA_029262855.1 Bacteroidota bacterium
GGCGAGGTACTCGTCCAGCACGTGATGAGAAGGAATCTCCAGGTAGTTGCCATTCTTCTCGTGGAGGCAGAGCCCCCAAGTCCGGTGCCACACCTGGACGTAGTCACTCAGCAAAAAGCCCGTCACCGCAGACACGCGCCCAAACGTGTAAAGCATAGAGGCCGTGATGGCGCGGTCTCGTAGGGCAATGACTCGGGTAGGCCCACTCGCCGTCCGGATGGTTTCGTCGAAGTATTGGTACAGCTCCTGGAGCTGAAGCGTGTCAAGAACCGGCGTTTTCCCTTTTTGCAGCTTCTGACGGGGCGTCTTGACCTCGAGCACCGGGTTGCGGGAGACGACTTGGCCCACTACGAAGTGGTCGAACAGCATCTTGAGCGCCGCGCGGTGCTGCTTGATGGTGGCCACGGCGCCGCCTCGTTGTTTCAGGTAGGCGGCCATGTGCATCGGTGCGACGCGCTCAAGCCCGAGCTCACGCGCCTGGCACCAGGCGAAGAACTGTCCTACCGCGCGGAAGTAGGTCGCCCGCGTATGATCGTTCGCGATCCCGGCGGTGAAATACTCGACGAAGCGCCAGGCCGCTCTGGGACCAGCCTCCAGAATCGTCTCCGGAAGTCCGTGCTTCCTAAAAGAAGAAATCTCAGAAGTTGCCGAAAGCGTGAGGTGCTGATCCATGCAAAGAAGGTAGTCCAACGTCTTTTATCATACCTCCTGCCCCATCCTACCCGCTACCCTAGCGCAACACAATCGTCCCCAGATGCGTCGGCAAAATGACCTGAGATGAAGGAGACAACTCCTCCACAGTCTCCTGGAATGGCAGCAGGTTGCGCTCCACGTTGGCCTGCTGGGAGTAGCCATACGGCAGACGAAAATTGTCCCAGTGCGTCGGAATCACCACGTCCGGGTACCCAGTCACCTCGAGCAGTCTCGCATCGTAGTTGTAGAGCCCAAGCCGCGATCCGTTCACACCGGCCAGCAGGACGTCAGGATGAATCCCCTCCAACTCGCGCTCCACGAAGTTCATCGAGCCCATCGTCATGACCGAACGGCCCTCGAATCGCGCCAAGAACATCAGTGATCCTCCTTCGATAAACTGATTGATCCTGAGCGGGGCCTCCAGCTCCGTGCTCCGGTCGTAGCGCCGGGTGTCATGGTAGTGCTTCTCGTTCAGCGCCGAGTGGATTGACGGAATCACACGGACCGAGAAGTCTCGAACTGGTAGTCCTCTCCTCCTGCGACAGCGTAGAGCTGGTCCTCCGGAATCCCGTAGGCGCGCAGAATCATCATCGCCGTTTCCGTCCCGATCACCTTCGCTCCGGTCTTCTTGGCGATGTAGGGGATGTCCCCCATATGGTCGAAATGGGTGTGGTGGATCAGAATGAAGTCGGCGCGGGTGATCACCGTGTCGATCAGCGCGGTGTCGGACACGGCGAGGTCATCGCGGGCATAATCGGGCCGGTCATCATCTGGGTGTCCGCCTCCCCCGTACTTGTGGCGGGAGGGCCAGGGATCGACAAGCACCACGACCTTTCCATCCGTGATTTCCCAGCCGGCCGTTCCGAGGTACTTGAGTTCGAGCGTTGATTCCTGGGCCTGAAGCGGTGAAACAGAAAGACTCACCAACGACAGGGCTGCCAGGCTTAAGATTCGTTTCATTAGTCGCGCACCTCTACGATCATCTCGATTTCTACCGACTGGCCCCTCGGGAGGGAAGCCATTCCCACGGCTGCGCGGGCGTGACGTCCGCGATCTCCGAACACCTCGACAATGAGATCGGAAAACCCATTGATCACCGCCGGTTGCTCCACGAAGTCAGGATGTGAATTGACCATCCCGAGGACCTTGACCACCCGGACCACCCTGTTCAGATTGCCCAGCATGTCTTTGAGAACCGCCATTTGATTGATGGCGGTCAGACGTGCACCGGCATAGCCCTCCTCGATAGTGACATCCGCCCCCAGCTTACCATTGAGCTCGCTCCCGTCAGGAGCCTCGGGACCCTTGCCAGCCAGGAAAATCAGATTGCCCGTGCGGACGCCATTTACGTAGTTCGCCACCGGGCGCGGTGGCTCGGGCAGCGTGATACCCAACTCGGCCAACTTGGCCTCGGGGTCGTAGCCTTCTTCAATCTGTGTGTTCGAAACCGGCTGGCAACCGGCGAGGAGAAGGAGAAGCGTGAGGAGGGCTGCGCGCATGGGCATCCGTGTGGGTGAGGCGTGCCCTAATAATACTCACCGGACGATCTACAGAAGCCCGCGCCGCGCCATCGATGTAAATCCGTCACCGGCCACAATCAGGTGATCCCGGACCGGAATGCCGAGAATGGCCCCGGCCTCCACCAACTGCCTGGTCACGGCAATGTCCTCGGCGCTCGGCTCCGGATTCCCTGACGGGTGGTTGTGGACGCAGATCACGCAGGCGGCCGATTCCAGAATCGCCTGGCGGAAAACGGCCCTCGGCTCCACGATGCTCGCCGCCAGTCCGCCGCGGCTGACCACGTATTCCCCGATCACGCGAGCGGCCATGTTCAGCATGATCACGGAGAACTCTTCCCGAGCCAGATCACGGAGGTGTGGCGCCTTCAGCCGGGCGGCGTCTTCGGGACCCCGGATCACGGGTCGCTCTCCAATCGGCTCACGGGCAATGCGCCGTCCCATTTCGAACGCGGCCCCAAGGCGGGATGCGACCGCCGGTCCGATCCCTTCCATAGACATCCACTCTCGGGGATCGCGGCTGGCCAATCGCCTTAGTGTCCCAAAGGCCTTGATCAGGCCGGACCCGATCTCGCTGGCCGAAAGACCCGATGAGCCCGTCCCTACCTGAAGGGCCAGCAGCTCGATGTCTGTGAGGTTGCGGGCGCCGAGATCAAGAAGACGTTCGCGGGGAAGTTGGCGGGTAGGCATGGGGCGCAGGTTTGTTACCCCTTAGACCCGCTCCACCCACGGGTGTAACCCCTAGTCTTCCATCCCGGCCGGAATCAGGTCATCCAGCAGCGCTTCGTTGGTCTTACTGGTTTGGACGTGCCGCAAGAGGGCCTGCATGGCGTCGATTGGACCCCGGCTGTTCAACACACGGAAGAGTCGCTGATGCTGTTCGATCCGGTCCTTCCCGATGAGTAGTTCCTCATTTCGCGTCCCGGTCTTCCGGAGATTGATTGCGGGATAGATCCGCTTGTTGGCCATCTCGCGGTCGAGAACGATCTCTGCGTTGCCGGTGCCCTTGAATTCCTGATAAATCACCTCGTCCATCCGGCTGCCCGTATCGATCAGCGCCGTGGCCACAATCGTCAGTGAACCGCCGCCTTCGATATTTCGAGCGGAGCCAAAGATCTTGCGAGGGATCTTGAGCGAATTGGCATCGAGACCGCCTGACATGGTGCGGCCACTACCCCCCATGTACATGTTGAATGTCCGCCCCAGTCGGGTCAGCGAGTCGAGCAGGATCATGACATCCTTGCCGAGTTCCACCTGACGCTTTGCATAGGCCAGTGCCAGTGTTGCACAGCGGACGTGGTTGTCATCTTCGCGGTCATTCGAAGACGCGAAGACCGTTGCCTTGGTGGTCCGTTTGATGTCCGTGACCTCTTCGGGACGCTCATCCACAAGCAGAGCCACCAGTTCGATCTCCGGGTGGTTCTGCGTGATGGCGTCGGCCATCCCCTTAAGGATGTAGGTCTTGCCGGCGCGAGGCGGCGCCACGATCAGAGCCCGCTGACCCTTCCCGATGGGCGCGGCCAGATCGACCACGCGCATGGTGAAGTCACGGTAGTTGGTCACCAGGTTGAGCTTCGTCTCCGGGAATATTGTCTGGCCGGAGTCAAACTTCGGGACCTTGACCCATTCCTCGGGCGGCATGCCCATGATGGTGTGGACCCGGGAGACTTGCATGTCGCCCTTCCGGCCCGGCCTGAGCTCGCCGGTCATCATCAGACCGTCTCTGAGATTCCACTTTTTGAGGATCTGCGGCGAGACGAACGGATCGGCGTCTCCTTTAGGCACGTCTGGAGCAAATGTCCGGATGAAGCCAAATTTTTTATTCCCGATCAACTCGAGAATTCCGTCGAATGTTTTTTCCGACATACGAATCGGTTTTCACGTCTGGCTGCGCCGGATTCCCCTTGGACTGGAATTCCCGTTCAGATTCAGACTGCGCGGTGTATCGCGATTGGCCGCCGGATTTCCGACAGACACGCTGGTTCAGCAACACGCCCCCTTCCGCAGCACCGGCAATGGCGGACCTGTATTTTCCGCCTTCATTCCTGGTGGTGGGACCTACCCCAGTCAACTGGGGTTCGATCCGCGGACTGCCTGTAGCCAGGCCTGCATGGGGGCTTAGACACGCCCCGATCATCGGGGCCTCGCGCGTTGCAGAGCTTTTGGTACGGCAATATGATTAGCGGGTTTCTTTTTTCCAACATTGAGCGCATCGGAAGTGACATCTGATCCGGCCAGGAGGCCCGTCAAGGGAGGTGCGCAGGAAGACTTTCTGGCGGCCCTGGCCTTCGATGTCGAGGGTCCGGAGGGCGCACCACTGGTTATCGTGCTTCACGGTTGGGGAGCCAGTGCGGCGCACATGCGCGGATTCGTGGCTCGGCTCTCGGGCCGGTACCGGGTTGTGAACGTGGATCTGCCGGGGCATGGGAAGGCACCGATTCCATCTGCCGGCCTCGACATGAAGGCCCATGCAGAGGCTGTTGGCGAATTGATCCGCGCCCACGGGGGCAGGGCACATTTGATCGGCCACTCAAACGGCGGCAGGATCGGGCTGTACATGGCCTCACGCTCCCATTTCCAGCGCTTGATTCGATCGCTGACGCTGGTCAGTCCGTCTGGAATCCCCCGCCCCAGGGGGCCCAAGTACTACCTGAAGCGGACGCTTGCCAACACCCTGAAGGCCCCCTTCTCGATTCTCCCCGGCGCGGCGCGGGAGTTCGGGCTCGACTGGCTTCGGCACTCACTGGTCTGGCGTATGCTTGGCTCATCGGACTACCGCGGTCTGGAAGGCCCCATGCGGGAGACCTTCGTCAAGCTTGTGAACACGTACGTCGACCGGGAACTGGCCGAAATCCAGGTCCCGACCCTTATTTTTTGGGGCGATGCGGACGAGGCCATTCTGAGGCCCCAGATAGACCAGCTGGTTTCCGGCATCAAGGACGCTGGTCTGGTAGTGCTCAAGAACGCCGGTCACTTCGGGTTTCTGGACGAGCCCGAGACGGTGTACGCTGCGACGGGTCATTTCCTGGATGACCTGGAGGGCAAGGCGTGACCGGTCTCACCCTATTCGCCGTAATTCTCGCCACAGGCTTTTCGTTTTGGCGGATCGGAAGACGGATCCAGTTCTTCCTGCACCTCCACCAGTTGGAGGGATACAAGAACGGGCCGTACCTCGCCTGGGTCTTGGCTCGGCCATTCGATGTGGTCTTGAGGCGCAGTCACCTTGCGGGTGTCGGGATCGTTGCGCTGGCGATTTACCTGCCTTCATTGACGCCAATGTGGCTGCTGCTTTGGGCCATGGCGTTTGCCTCGTCACGGCGCTACAGGCGCGATCGGCCGAAGAAGCCACTGGCCATGACGGCGCGTATGACACGCCAGGCGGTTACGGCGGGGGTTCTGGCGGTCCTCATCCTGAGCCTCGCGACGTTCGGCGCCTTCGGCCTCGCACCGGCCTCTGGCGGCTCCCACTGGTGGATCTGGCTCCTGGCATTGGGAATCACCGATTTGAACGCCCCCCTACTCGTCGCCCTCGCCGCCCTCCTGATGGCCCCCGTCGAGGCCTGGATCCGCCGCGGCTTCAAAGTCGCCGCCCGCCGCAAGCTCGCCGCGAGGCCCGACCTCACGATCGTGGCCGTCACAGGCTCCTATGGCAAGACCAGCGTGAAGTTCGCGATTGCCGAGGTGCTGGGACAACGATACCAGGTCCTCGCCACGCCGGGCTCGTTCAACACGCCGATGGGGATCTGCAAGGTGATCAACAACGATCTCCAGGATCACCATCAGGTATTGATCCTCGAAATGGGGATTCGGCACCCCGGCGACATCAAGGAGCTCTGCGAAATCGCCCGGCCGCACGTGGCCGTGATCACCGGCATCGGCATCGCCCATCTCGAATCGATGGGCTCGAGTGACGCCATCGCACGCGAAAAGGGCTCGTTGCTGGACTACCTCCGACCAGGAGGCAAGGCCGTCCTGAACGCAGACGACGCCTATTTCGAACAGATGGCCGCCAAGGCGGAGCACGTCTCCGTTTCGGCCGATGGGGCGCCCGCGACC
>JAJCYP010000044.1 GCA_029262855.1 Bacteroidota bacterium
GCACTCCACAAGGCCTCATCAAAACGCACCGAGGACGGCCATACCGTCCACAGCCTTCGGACGCTCCTAAGCGATCTCTCCACGCTGTGCGTGAACACCATGCAGGCCAAACCGACCGAGGCCGAGTTCAACATGCTCACGCAGCCCACATCCCTGCAACAGCGAGCCTTTGACCTGCTGGGCCTGACCCTTGCGTGCCGACATGATTCAGAATTTCAGATTAAGGCGAGGTACCGCGAGCCGATACCAGAGCAGTATAGACGTACCGAACCATGCGTAGTCTTCCGACCCTCCTCTCATTGGTCTTTTTGGCCGCCTGCAGTTCGAACCCGGCTTCCGTCGAGCTAGCCGATACAGCTGACCCTGATCCAGTTCCTACTCGTACGGTCACCTATCGGATCACGGAGTCGAGTAGAGACTCCCTGGACGTGGCCTACCTCTTTCGAGACGATGATCCAGAAGATCCTGCAAGTCCCTTCGTCAGCATCGAGAATGCGTCAACTTGGGCAGCTCGAGATGGTCTATGGGAGGTAACGGTCCCGTACTACGAGGGGATGAAGGCTGTGTCGGTGAAGAGCCCTCCAGATCCGGGCAGCGATACCCCGCGTTCAGGGAAGTACACGCTGCAAATATTGATCGACGGGGTGGTAGTTCAGGAAGACGCATCGCCACCCTACATGCATGAATGGGGTGTAGTCGCTGGTGCAAGAGCGTATAGTCTGTCCTTTTGGGTCGAGGGGACTCATGATGGCCAAGTTGGGCGTCCGGATGCAATCTTCTTCATTGACGACCAACCTCAAGATGGTCGGTATTCCGCCCTCTGGTCAGATGGGTATGCGATCCAGTGGCGCTCCATCCAGGTGGATATGGGGAATGGCGAGGCTTCTGTCCACTACGAGAATTTGCCCAATACGCCGCAACACGCTTCTCTATCAGTCTCTCAGGGATTTGCGAGGTTTGCCAGCGAGCTTCGTCTCAGGGGAGAGGTCACCTTGTATTCCGTCTTGGTTGAGAACAGGATGCCTGCTCGGATCTCCAAGGTGCTCAAATGATGCGACTTATCTTCCTCATAGTCCTCCTGGCCGGGTGTGATTCCAACGCAGTGTTGGAACAAGGGGCCTCGGGACCTCAGTCCGTAACCTATCGGATCACCTCAAAATCGAAGACGCTGTTGCCCTTTGGGGTGTCCTGGGAGGTAAATGCCGAGGGTGACCGGTATCGGACCAATACGAATGTGGACCTACCGTTCGAGGTTACCATTCCGTTCTATGAAGGACGGAAACACATGCTGTCCCAGATCATCGGGGGAGATGTGACCTTCTGGGTTCTCGTGGATGATGAGGTCGTAGCGGAGAGCTACTTTCCTCCGACTCCGGACACAAGTTTGAGTAGTCTGTCTGGCATCGTTGCCGGGGAAGAAGAGTACCTGCTCCACTACTTCTTCAATTCCCATGACCCAACTGCAGAATTCGTATTCAAGATCAACGGGGAGGATCGACTGGGTGACCTGGGCACACGGGATCAACACGGTAGATTCATCGCCAGAGGGACGATGCTTGTAGATCAACTGCCAGCAAACGTGACCATAGGGAAGGTCCAGGGGACAGGTATCGTGACTCTGTCGAGTTTCCGGGACAACTCGGTCTCCCAACTATTCGACTACATAGGCAATCGCGACTACCGGATGACCTTTGATCTGAAATAGCAAAAGGCGGAGTATGCGATTCCCCTCGGTCGTTGGTTGAACTCGTTATATCTGACGAGGACCGGCGTTACTTCCTGATCCGGCTTCCGGTGCATGAGCGTGCTGCGATGGCGGGCGCGGATCCAGTCCAAGTTGTCTCTCGGCGCTGGCAGGTGTTCGCGGGTTCTCCGTGGGTGCCAGGCAGAGCCTACACCGCCCCGGTGTAATCAGATTGTTGCACCGGGTTCGCCCGGTAGACCCAGTAGATCCGGTTGCTCCCGCACGGCAGGCCGCGGAGTGGGTGCCCGCCAGGTCCTGACCTCCGGACGCCGCTTCGACGCTGGGGGAGGTCTCGGCTGTAGGCGTGTCGAGACTACCGGACTCACCGTGAAAACCTAGGTAAGTCTTACTATAAGCCTACCCAGGCGTATCTTGATACTATGCAAATCTAATCATGTATCGTCTCGGGAATCGCGAACGCCGCGCGAGATACACGTCACGTAACGCTTGATAATGCTCCAAAACCGAGGCGAGAACCGTCACAAGAGATCCGGGTGGTTCAATCTCCTGATTACCGCCTGGGCCGTGGGAGGAGTGTCCGTGTTGCTCCTTCGCTCAATCGTGACCATGGTCCCCGTGGCCTTGCTGCTCCGGGTGCTACCGCTGAATGCAGTCCACTACGCGGCTCTGGCGGTCTCCTTTGCGTTCATGATATGGTTTGAGGGGTATGTGGCGTTCCACAAGCGCTTCGCTCCCCGTTTCGCTTCGCGTCTGGAGCACATTATTCGGTCTCCCAGCCCGTACCGCGTAACACTGGCCCCGCTCGTGTGCACGGGCCTTCTTCCGCTGTCGGCCTCCGACATACGGAACTGGTTACGGTCGCTCTTGGTGGTGGCCGGCGTGGTTCTCCTCATTGTCGGCTCAAAGATGCTGCCGGTCCCCTGGAGGCCCATCATCCTGGTCGGAGTGATGGGGGCGCTGTCGATTGGAGTAGCCTCTATCATGTGGCACTCGACGCTCGTCTATCGAGCAATCTCGCGTCGTTCATGACTACCTCAGATACGATCGTGACCCCCACGCCCATCCGGGTTGACCTGGATCTGGTGCGCAAGTACGATCGGGCGGGTCCCCGGTACACAAGCTACCCGACGGCGCCGCACTTCTCGGAAGCCTTCTCCCGCGCGGACTGGGAAGATCATATCGCCCTCAATAACGCAACCGATGAACGGGCGCTATCACTCTACTTCCATATTCCGTTCTGCGACACCCTGTGCTGGTTTTGCGGATGCACCATGATGGTGGAGCGGCGCCGCGACCCCATCGATCATTATCTGGAGGCGCTGTTTCAGGAGATTGATTTGTACGCAGAGCGTTTGGCCCCCGGCCGGAAGGTGCTGCAGATTCACTTTGGTGGGGGCACGCCTACCCACCTGTCTCCGGATCAGATTCGTGCGATAGGCACGAAGATCCACCAGTCCTTCCAGGTGGCTCCGGAGGCCGAAATCTCAGTGGAAATGGATCCTCGGGGACTGACAGAGGAGCACTTGTCCGCGCTGAGCGAGGTCGGGTTCAACCGGGCATCCATTGGAGTGCAGGATTTCGATCCGCGCGTGCAGGAGGCCATCAACCGGGTCCACGATGCGGAACTGGTGGGCCAAGTCATTGACTGGACCCGGAAATACAACTTCTCTTCGCTGAATCTGGACCTCATTTACGGATTGCCGCACCAGTCGGTTGACTCGTTCCGTGCCACGCTCGATCAGGTGCTGGCCTTTGAGCCAGACCGCCTGGCCGTGTTCAGCTACGCCCATGTGCCGTGGGTCAAGCCCCACCAGAAGCTGATCAAGGAGGAGACACTGCCACATCCGTCCGAGAAGCTGGGCATGCTAAAGCTGGTCGTGGAGTCCTTGACCGCCAGCGGCTACAGCTATGTGGGGATGGACCATTTTGCGCGGGCCGACGACGAACTGGCCGTGGCGCAGCGGTCCGGTACGCTCCAGCGCAACTTCCAGGGTTACTCGACACTGGCAGGTACGGACATCTACGCATTTGGCATGTCGTCCATCAGTCAGCTGCCCCGGGCGTATGCGCAGCATCATAAGACGCTGAACGAGTATCACAGCGACGTGGCCGAAGGGCGCCTGCCGCTGGCACGAGGACTGGCTCTCAGCGAAGACGACGCCCAGCGCCGCCATGTGATCATGCGTCTAATGTGCGATATGGGTCTGGACTTCGCAGCGCTTTCGACCGACCTGGGGTACGATTTTCAAGCCAGGTATTCCAATGAGCTCGCGTCGCTCGATGAGTTCGAAGGGGATGGGCTCCTGACGCGCAATGGCACGGGGTTTCGTGTGACATCCATGGGCCGTCTCTTTGTCCGCAACATTGCCATGGCGTTTGACGCGTATCTGGAGAACACAAACGCGCGGTATTCTCGCACCGTCTGACCTATGGGAACCGCAGACCGTGACACATCCTTCGCGGATGTTGCCGTCGTCGGCGGCGGCATCGCTGGCTTGACCGTGGCGCGGCTGCTCCACCGCCGGGGCTACTCGGTGCGGATTCTGGAGCAGTCGGATAGGCTGGGAGGAGCCATCCAAACGTATTCCCGTGACGGCTTCCTGGCCGAGTGTGGTCCGAACACCGTGGTATCCTCTCATCCGGAGGTGGCGGAGCTTGTGAAGGTGGCCGGCCTGGAAGACCAGCAGATATTTGCCAACGGGGCGGCGTCCAAGCGCTTTGTGGTCAGGGGTGGCGTGCTGCTACCAGTACCGACGTCACTGGGTGCATTCATCTCGACCCGTCTGTTCTCCGCCGGAGCCAAAGCCAGACTGCTTTGGGAGCCTTTCGTGAGCCGGGCCCGGCCGCACAGCAGGGAGTCTGTGGCTGAATTTGTGCGTCGCCGTCTGGGATCGGAGTTCTTGAACTACGCGGTAGACCCGTTCGTGGCTGGCGTCTATGCCGGTGACCCAGAGAAGCTGGACCTGAAGACCGCCTTTCCTCGGCTGGCCCGACTGGAGGCGCGTCACGGCAGCCTGATCCGGGGACAGCTCAAAGGGGCCGGGAAAAAGACCGGTCACTCACATGCGGGTCCGTCTGCCAGTCGGATGTTCACCTTCAAGGACGGATTGGAAACGCTTCCCAAGGCGCTTGCAGGCGCGATGCCGAGTGCGGTGCGATTGGGTGCGACGGTGCACCGGGCCGTTAGAGGACCGGGAGGCTGGCGTATCTCTGTCCGGGGTGCGCCGGACGTTCAGGCAGAGTGCCTCGTGGTGGCGTCCGGTCTCAGAAGCGCTACGTGGCTGGAAAGCCTGGGCGCAAGAATCCGCGTCCTGGAGCAGGTGCAGTATCCGCCGCTCACGGTCATTTCGCTGGGATTTCCGCGCCATGCCGTGGCCCACGCCCTGGACGGGTTTGGTCTGTTGGCTCCGCGGCTGGAAGGGAGAAACATTCTTGGAGCCCTTTTTCCGTCCTCGTTGTTTGAGGGGCGTGCTCCCGAGGGGCATGTGCTTCTGACCGTCTTTGTCGGAGGATCGCGTGCGCCGGAAGCGGCCTTGCTTCCCGATGACGCGTTGAAGGAGGCCGTGATGTCCGACCTCGAAAGCCTGCTCGGGGTCACGAGCCCTCCCGGGTTCGAGCATGTGGTCCGCTGGCCGGCCAGCATTCCCCAGTTCACTGCGGCGTTTCCGGATGTGCACAGGGAACTGGATAGACTGGAAGCGGCCAACGATTCGCTGTTCTTTGCCGGTAATTACCGTTCGGGCATCTCAGTTCCGGACACCATTCGTCATGCTTTCGAGACGGCTGGCCGTGTGCATGAGCGGTTGTCGTCGGTAGTGGTATCGCCATGAAGTCAGTCTCATTTCCTCTGGATGTGCGTCGCCCGCGTCGACTCAGGGCCCATGCCGCGATTCGCGGCATGGTTCGGGAGAGCAGCCTGTCGCCGGAGCAGTTCATCATGCCGCTTTTCGTGGAGCCGGGCGAGAACATTCGCCGCCCCATTGCCTCCATGCCGGGACAGTACCGGTACAGCGTCGATCGTCTTCCGGAGGCCATCGATGCTCTGCTCGCGGCCGGTGTCCAGTCTGTCATCCTGTTTGGCATCCCCGAGCACAAGGACGCTACGGGCACGGACAGCCTGCATGAAGGCGGTATCGTCCAGCGTGCGCTGCGGATGCTCAGGAATCTGTACCCCGAGCTGTACCTGATCACGGACGTGTGTCTGTGTGAGTACACCGATCATGGCCACTGTGGCGTGTTCCGGGACGGGACGGTCGTGAATGACGAGACGCTGCCGCTCTTGCAACAGCAGGCGGTCAGTCATGCGGAGGCGGGTGCCCACATGGTCGCTCCCTCAGGCATGATGGATGGAGCCGTAGCGGCTATCCGGGCTGCTCTGGAGCAACGGCACTCTTCCGTGGCTCTAATGAGCTACGCCGTCAAGTACGCCAGTGCCTACTACGGGCCGTTTCGCGAGGCTGCTGAGTCCGCTCCGCAGGAGGGCAATCGGAAGGGTTATCAGATGGATCCGGCCAATAGCCGAGAGGCGCTCCGAGAGGCGCTACTGGACCAGGAGCAGGGCGCCGATATCATAATGGTGAAGCCGGCTTTGGCCTATCTGGATGTTATCCAGTCGGTACGCGCTGCGGTGGATGTCCCGGTGGCCTGCTACAACGTGTCCGGCGAGTACAGCATGATCAAGGCTGCCGGCGCGGCAGGTCTGATCGACGAAGATGCCGTAATCTTGGAGTCGCTACTCGCTATGAAGCGGGCCGGCGCAGACATCATCATCACCTATTTCGCCGAGCACGCGGCAAGGCTGCTGAACGCATGAACACAAACGGTAGATACAGCCGGAGTCGGACCCTGTTTCGGGACGCCCAGTCCGTGATCCCCGGGGGCGTCAACTCGCCTGTAAGGGCCTTTCGTGGCGTTGGAGGGACGCCGCCGTACGTGCAGTCCGCGGCGGGCGCGTATGTGATGGACGAGGACGGGAATCGCTACCTGGATTTCGTCGGGAGCTGGGGGCCGATGATCGTAGGGCACACGCACCCGGCCGTCCTTGAGGCGGTGCAGGAGACCCTGAAGCGGGGCTTCTCATTTGGCGCCCCGACGGCGGGCGAGTCCCGTTTCGCGCGGATGATCATAGAGCGCGTCCCGTCGGTCGAGATGGTTCGCCTGGTCAACAGCGGGACCGAAGCCACCATGAGCGCACTCCGGCTGGCTCGTGCCGCTACGGGGCGGGATCTGCTGGTAAAGTTTGCCGGTTGCTACCACGGTCACGCCGACCCGTTTCTTGTTGCCGCCGGCTCGGGTACGCTGGATATCGGCGTCCCGGACTCGCCCGGCGTCCCGAAAGCGGTCGCGGCTGGTACACTCATCGCCCGGTTTAACGATCTCGAGTCGGTGGATGCCCTGTTGCAGGCGCACCCCGGCCGGGTTGCAGCCATCATTGTGGAGCCGGTCGGGGGCAACGCCGGGTGTATTCCGCCGGTGCCTGGATTCTTGGAAGGATTGCGTAGGCTTTGCGATGCGCAGGGCAGCTTGTTGATCTTCGATGAGGTCATGACGGGCTTCCGGGTGGCCCGTGGCGGCGCGGCAGAGCTGTACGACATCCGCCCGGACCTCATCACCTTTGGAAAGGTTGTCGGCGGCGGATTCCCCATCGGTGCCTACGCGGGTCCTTCGAGCATCATGCGGCAGGTTGCTCCGTCCGGGCCGGTGTACCAGGCGGGGACCTTGTCCGGAAATCCAGTCGCGGTGTCCGCGGGGATTGCGACGCTCGAATTGTTGGACCAGGAGGCCTATCGAACCCTGGAGGCTCTGGGGCAGCACGTGGAGGACGGCCTGACACGGGCCATCCGGGAGGGCGGCTGGCCGATGGTGGTCCAGCGCGTGGGCAGCATGTTCACACCCTTCTTCAGAAGTGAGCCTGTGCGGAACGTAGACGATGCTTCCGACGCCGACATGCCCCGTTTCCGGACGTTTTTCCATGCAATGCTCGGGCGCGGATACTATCTGGCGCCAAGCGCCTACGAGTGCAGTTTCCTATCGCTCGCACACACGCGCGAAACCCTGAACGGATTCTTGGAGAGCGCGGTAGGGGTTCTTACCGGAATCATGCAGACAGAACGGGTATGAGTGCTTACCGCGCATTCGGGCTGAATCACGAGACCGCGGGCGTCGAGGTTCGGGAGCGATTTGCCCTCGATTCCGTTGAGCTTGCCGCCCTCTACAGCCGGTTGGGTGATCCCAAAGGGTCCGAGTTTCTGATTCTGAGCACCTGCAACCGGACCGAGGTATACCTCTACGGAGCCGAGCCAGGGGCGGAGCGCCTTCGAGCCGCCCTTGCGGACATTGCGGGTTGCTGGCCCGAGGAACACACCTTCAAGCTCCAGGGCGGAGCGGCCATCGATCATGTGATGGAGGTCGTGGCCGGCCTGCGCTCACAGGTGCTGGGCGACGCGCAGATTCAGTCACAGACCAAAGAGGCATATAGGGTGGCGTCCGACGCGGGTACGCTCGGACCCTGGTTGCACCGACTGATGCACACGGCATTCGGAGCGGCCAAGCGAGTGACGAATGAGATCGGCATTGTAGCGGGCGGCGGGTCCATTGCCCGGGCAGCGCTCCATGCTGCTCTTGACAGCTTGGAGGGTCGGCCAGGGCCTATCGGGTGCCTTCTTCTGGGGGCGGGTCAGATGGGCAGGATCGTCACGAGCGAGGCGCAGACGCAGGAGAATCTGCACATAATCCTGTCCAACCGGACCGAGGCCACCGCGCGCCGTCTGGCCGCAAAGCACGGGTGCGACTTTGTGCCATGGGAAGCTCGCTTTGCGGCCGCCGCAGAGGCCCACGTGGTGATCGGAGCCACGGCCTCGCCTGAACCCGTGATGCGGGCGGCCGACATGGACTGGCCTGCTGAGGGACCGCGACCTGTATTTGTGGACATTGCTGTCCCCAGGGCCTTCGACCCGGACATTGGGGGCCACACGAAGCTCTTGACCATTGACGACCTTTCGAATTCGTGTGCAAGCGGACGAGCGGATCCAGAGGGCGACGTCCGAGGCGCGCGCCGCATCTGTCGGGAGATGGGACAGTCCGTAGGATCCTGGGAGGACGAGCACCGAACGCTGCAGCCGGCTATTCAGGCCCTGTACGAGACTTTCGAAACCGTGCGTCGGCGGGAGGTGGATCGAAACCTGCATCGCTTCAGCGAACAGACTCGGCAGGATGTAGAACGCCTGACACGCTCCATCATGCAAAAACTGCTCGCCGTTCCGGTAGTACGCATGAAAAACCAGGTGGCCGTTCATGCAGATGTTGCCGAACAGGTGCGTCTGGTGAACAGTCTTTTCAGTCGTCCCGATTGCGAGGAGGAGCGCGAAAAACAGTGATGCAGGAGATCAGGATCGGAACACGGGGTAGTCGGCTGGCCCTGTGGCAGGCCTCGTTCGTGGCGGAGCGACTGCGTGCGCTCGGCATGGAAAGCGAAACGACGGTGTACTCTACGCGTGGAGATCGGGACTTGGACACACCGCTTCCCGAAATGGGGGACAAAGCGCTGTTTACGGCGGAGCTCGACAGCGCACTCATCGAAGGGGAGGTGGACATAGCGGTCCATTCCCTGAAAGACCTCCCAACGGATCTAGGCGAGGGGCTCCGGCTTGCCGCCGTCCCCGTACGGGCCGAGCCCTGGGACGTTCTTGTGGCCCGGGATCCCGAGGTTCGGGACCTGGGACAACTGCCGGAGAGGCCAACCGTCGCCACATCTTCTCTCAGAAGGGCGGCGCAACTGCTACGCTGGAGACCCGGGGTCAACGTGGTGCCTGTCCGCGGCAATGTGCCGACCCGTGTGCGCAAGCTGCGCGACGGAGATTGGGACGGAATCATTCTGGCGGAAGCCGGACTGCGACGTCTGGGCATGGAGTCAGACATTTCCGCACGCATCCAGCCTACCGAGATGCTCCCGGCCGTGTCGCAGGGCGCTCTGGCTGTCGTGACGTCGGCCTCTACCCGGCTCTCAGCCAACATCATCCGGGAATTGGACGCGCCCGATATCCATGCCTGTGTCCTGGCGGAGCGCGCGTTCCTAAGGCGTCTGGAAGGCGGGTGTCAGGCGCCGATCGCCGCCCTGTGCCAGATTTCAACTTCGGGACACCTTGAGTTGGAGGGTGCGGTACTCTCTCTGGACGGGTCAGAGGCAGTTCGGGGAACCGATCATGGGGCTACGGAGGATGCTGAACGGATGGGGGCGCGTTTGGCAGAGCGTCTGCTCAGGGAGGGCGCCAGCAGCATTCTGGCCGCCGTACGCGCGTCCTCAGAATGAAGCGCGTAGTGTTTTATCGCGCCGAGCAGGAGCGAGACGCGTTTCGCTCCTTGTTTCTGGGTGCCGGTTACGAAGTGGCATTCTGCGCGGTTCTAGATACGGTGTACGTGGACAAACCACACTGGCCAGATGAATACGTGGACTCGGTGGCCGTGACGAGCCGGCGGTCGTTGATTGCCCTGGCACGTGACCCCCAGCTCCTGGAGCAATGCCGGAATTTGGTGGGTAATGCACCGTGGTTCGCTGTGGGGCCTGCCACAGCGTTGGCCGCGCGTCGATTGGGATTCAGGGTCGTGGGGGCGCAGTATGGCACCTCGGCGGGAATGGTGGCACCCATGGTTTCGACGGGTGCGAAGAGCGTCCTGCTCATCTGCGGTGATCCACATCGCACCGAGTTGGAGGAGGGCCTGAGGGAACACGGGGTTTCCGTTTTCACCACAATCCTCTACAAGACCACATCCGTCACCAGGCATTTGCCCGTGCCCACCGAGGGTTGGGCCGTATTTTTTAGTCCGCGCGGTGTTGAGACCGTGGCAGATGATTTATCCGGCAGTGGCGGCGCTCTGCGCCTGGCGGCCATAGGCCAGACCACAGCCTCGGCAATGCTGGCGGCCGGAATTCCGGTTGATGCCGTGGCCACGGAGCCCACAGCTGAGGCTGTTCTGAACGCCATTGCAACGTCAGAAGAGAACCCGTCCCAGACATCGAATCATTCAGACGCATAGATGACTGCACTTCCAGAGATGAGACTCCAGTCCGATTCGGCCCCGGTCAACGACACGCTCCTTAGGGCGGCCCGCGGACGGGTCGTTTCGCACACGCCCGTTTGGATGATGCGTCAGGCCGGGCGTTATCTCCCGGAGTACCGGAAGCTGCGAGAGGGGACTACATTTTTCGAGACCTGCCGCAATCCCGACCTGGTGGCAGAAATCTCCATTCAGCCACTGGAGCGCTTTCCGCTGGATGCCGTCATCGTGTTTTCTGATATACTGGTGGTCCCGCAGGCCATGGGAATGGAGGTCCTGATGGTGAAGGGGCGGGGGCCGGTCTTTCCGGACCCCCTACGCACGACAGAAGACCTTGGCCGACTCCTGGCGCCTGACGTAGAGGAGACGCTCGGGTACGTATTCGAGGGGCTGCGCCGGACGCGTACGGGTCTGAACGGGAGGGTGCCGCTTATCGGATTTGCCGGCGCCCCCTGGACCCTGATGGCGTACATGATTGAAGGGGGCGGGAGCAAGTCCTTCGACAAGGCTCGGGCGTGGCTGTACGCGCAGCCTGCGGCTGCGGATCGACTGCTGGCAGCGATCACCGAGGTCCTGGTCGAATATCTTGATCATCAGGTTCGAGCCGGGGCGCAGTTCCTTCAGGTTTTCGATTCGTGGGCCGGCATGCTCGGACCTCGCGCATTCGAACGATTCGCTCTGCCACACCTCCGGGTGATTGCCTCGGAGCTTGGCCGCAGGCACCCCGATATCCCGCTCGCGGTGTTTGCGCGCGGCGCCCATCACGCCCTGGAGGGGCTTTCCAAGGCCGGCTACGATGTGATTTCCATTGACTGGACCCTGGACCCCGCCCTGGCACGGCAGCGGGTGGGGCCTGACATCACAATTCAGGGCAACCTGGATCCGGCCGTGCTATACGGCTCTCCGAAATCGATCCGTGAGGCGGTGGGCGTGATGTTGCAGGGTTTCGGGGGTGAGAGGCACATCGCCAACCTGGGACACGGCATGCTTCCCGATCATGATCCCGAGCACGCCGCCGTGTTTGTGGAGGCCGTTCACGAACTCTCCAGGCAGGCATGACTCCACGCGAATTCCTCAAGCGATACACGTTCGATCACCGGATGGTCGACGGCGGGTACTATTCCCGCGAGCCTCTGGCCGTGGAGCATGGAGATCATGTAGGGGTGGTACTATTCAACCTCGGCGGCCCCCGCAAGCCCGAGGAGGTGGAGTCCTTCCTGTATAACCTCTTCGTGGACCCCGCGATCATCGACATCCCCCTGCCCGCGGCTCTGCGGGACCCCTTGTGCCGGTACATCGCGCGGAAGCGGTCCAAGACCGTGCGCGAGGAGTATGCGCTCATCGGCGGGGCATCGCCGCTAAACGAGCACACCGAGGGCCAGGCAAAGGCACTTCATGCGCTTCTGGAGGCCCGGATGCCAATTGGTGTACCGGTCACCGTATATCCGGCTATGCGCTACGCGTGGCCGAGCAGCGAGGATTGCGCGGCTTCCATGCGGGCCGATGGCGTCACAAAAGTGGTTTTGCTGCCCCTGTATCCGCAGTATTCCAAGACCACAACTGGCGCATCCCTTGTGTACTGGAAAGCGCTGGAGGAGGAGGGGACACTCGACGCGATTCCCACCACCTCGGTATTCGAGTATGCGGCCCACCCATCGCTTGTTGCGGCCTTCAACGCGCGGATTGACGAGGCACTGGAGCGGTTCCCGGCTGACGTCCGGGACAGCGTGTACCTGCTTTTTTCCGCACACGGCACGCCGCTCTACGAGATGACCAAGAGGGGAGACCCCTATTGTTGTCTGGTCCACTCTACCGCGCAGCACATTGTGGAGGCCCGCGGGGAGTCGCGCCCCTACCAGGTGGCATTCCAAAGCAAGGTTGGGCCCGCAGAGTGGCTCACACCCTCAACGCCCCACGCGCTGGAAGCGCTGGCCAAGGATGGTGTAGAAAACGTCATCGTGGTCCCGGTGGCCTTTGTCAGTGACCACGTCGAAACCGTATTCGAACTCGACATGGAAGTGCGGGAGGAGGCGGAGGCCGCCGGCATCAAGCAGTTTGAGGTGATGACAGGCCTGAATGCGCACCCGAGCTTTATCGAGGCCCTGGCCGATGTCGTTTGTCGGCAACTGGGGCTGGCGTCATCCACGACGCCAGCAAGAACGTATCCGGCCACCGAGCGCAAACTGACTTGCCATCAGTGTCTGCGGAATGGAGAGGCGCTTTGTTGGGATTAGAGTTCGCGCTCGGCGCTCAATGGCGGAAAATGGCTCGCCGCCTCCAGAGTTTGAGACGGACGAGGACCGGAGTTTCTTCCTGATCCGGCTGCCGATGCATGAGCGTGCCGTACTTACTCTCACTCCCGGCCAAGTGACCGACCAAGTTGGCACTAAGCTGGCACCAAGCTGGCACTAAGTGCGCACCAAGTCGATGTTCTTCGAAAATGCCGGGAATCTGCGGCCATGGTTGACCTGCTGGCCTGCACGGGTCGTTCGGACCGCACCAAGTTCAGGAAGCAAACCTTGAATCCGCTACTGAATGCGGAGCTCATCGAAATGACCATCCCGCTCCTTCACCCCGGCTGTGAGGGGGAGCGCAGTGCCTGACCTCTCAGTTTAGGTAGACACTAAACCCACGAAGGTCAGGGACGTGACTCGCATCATTCACAGTCGACGGATGGTACCTTGTGGCGATTCGGGGCAGTCATTGGCATTTCAAGCACCCCAGGAAATCTGGCAAAGTGACCATCGCCAGAAAGACTGGGTATGAAGTGCCCCGAGGTACCCTCAACAGCATTCTGAAACAGGCGCGGATATGTAAACGCCGGCTTACGCCAACCCGCAACCGGCCAGCATTCGTAGCGTTCGGGCGCCGTGACAGTCAACGAAGGCAAATCGACCCGGGACCCGCTTGTGCGCAGGTCCATGCGCATCAGCACGATAGACGGAATTTTTGCCGTCCAGTATGCCACGCTCACCGCCGGGCCATTTCTGACTACGTTCCTCCTGGCGTTGGGGGCGACGGCACCGCAGATAGGATTGGTGGCGGCCATGCCGCTTCTGGGTGGGCTGTTGCATCCTGTTGGCGCTGAAGCCATCCGTCGTCGGGATGGAAGGCGCAAGGGTATCCTGCTGCGTGCCGCAGTTATTGACGCGGCTCTGTGGAGTATCACCATGGGCGCCGTGCTTTGGCTTTCCACAGAAGAAGCGTTGGTGGTAATCTTGGTGGTGCTAGGACTCCAGCAGGCAGCCACAGCTTTCGCCGCCTCGGCTTGGACCAGTTGGATCAGTGACCTGATTCCCGTCCGCCTTCGCGGGAGGTACTTCGGAACCCGAAATTTTCTGGCGAACGCATTCGGAGCTGTGACGGCGGCCTTCTCCGGATGGGCGATACGTGTTGCTGCCGCCGACCCTATTCCTGTCTTCCTGGCCTTCTTTGTGGCGGGAGTTGCCGCGCGCTTCGTCAGCATCAGATACCTCGCCAAGCAGGCCGAACCTGCCCGGGCGGCCAGCCCAGCCGGAGGATTCCTGGGAAGTCTCAAGGCTCCCTTCAGGGATGTCGCATACCGCCGCTATCTGATTTTCGGGGCGGCCTGGGGATTCTCAATATGGTTTGTGGCCCCGTTCTTCACGGTCTACATGATTCGCGAGGCGGCCATCAGCGTCCAGGCCGTCATGACGTTTGCGGCCCTTGGTACAATTTCCAACCTCGTTGGGCAACGGGTCTGGGGGAGGATCTGTGACAACTATGGTGACCGCCA
>JAJCYP010000045.1 GCA_029262855.1 Bacteroidota bacterium
GCCACCACCTTGGCGCCCGGAATCGTTTCCTCATGGAGCGACGTACGCAAGATGTACAACCCGTCCAGCTTGGCCTCCTTGGCAATGCGCTCTTCCCTGCGCTGGTAGGTGAATCCATCCTCGGTGATCGTCAGCTCGAAGTGCTTGGCCATCTTATAGCGGTTGAGCACGCTGCCGAGCTTGAGGCCGATCTGGTCGGCGCCCTTGAGACGCCGCTTTGGGGTTTGAGCTTTCGTAGTTCGCGCCGGGATCAATGGGCGCGAGTTGGACAAACACCTCGCGACGCCTGGGAGGATATCGGCCGGCCAGGCTCGAGCGGCTCGGCGCTACGATGGCAGAGGACCTCATAGGCGGTCGTTCGACTGGAGACTATGGGTGGGATCGGCTCGACTCGATGGGGTCATCACGGGCGCAGGACGCGCACCACAGAGTGCCTGACGATCGCGTTCAGGGATTTGCGAGCTGGGCCAAGCCCGAGGGAACGACGCTCTCATGGAGCTTCGGGGCCTCCAGCGAGCCCGAGCCGTAGGCGAAGTCGTGGTTGAGATAGGCGACGATGCAGCACGCCAGCGCGAGCGACAGCTCCAGAACGTTGATCAGCGTGTGTCGCCAGTTCTTGACGAGTTGGCGGGTGGCGACCCGCAGGTAGTTCTTGAACATAGCTCGGGGAGTTGACGCACGAAATCACGTCAATCGCCGGCGGAAGAACAAGGGGGAAAGCCTCCCGCCGCCTAAGCGCACAGGCTCACCCTCGCTCCCGCGACTCCCGAAGCAGATCAAGTATCTCAGCGCGCGTGATTCCCGTCTCGACGAACGGTACATCCAATGGAGAGCGCTTCCGCTCGGCAGGCCGAAGCACAAACTCCGACCCGTCCCTGCGTCGAATCCGAACCTCACCCTCGGTGCTGGCCTCATCCAGCAGCGTGGCCAATCGCTGGCGGGCTTCAGAGTAGGTGTAGACTTTCATGTTAAACCTCGATGACAGTTACGCCGACAAGCGCCGCAATGCGGGCCTGTTGAGCGTCAAGTGTGAGAAGCGGAGCCCGATATCGCCGAGCGCACTCGATGACATATCCGTCATACGCATAGATGCCGTGAGAGACGGCGAGTTGGAGAGCGCGCTCCAACTCTATGCCTGCGAAACGGACTGGGATGGCGCGGTATGCCTTGGCTGCACGCTCCACCTGAGTACTCGTCAGTCGGCCCTGGCGGTACGCCGCCGACAGCGCGTTTCCAACCTCCCACTCCAGTGAAGGAGGCGCAATCAAGTCCTCACCCCAGGCACCGGCCAGAAGAGCATCCCGGGACGGTTCGCCCAGGACTACGGCAATAATGACTGAAGGGTCTACAACCAACTTGATGCCCTCAGGCAACGCAGATAATTTGTACAATTGTACTTCCATCGTCTTGACGGGTTTCCCTTTGGGGCTGGAGGGCACCAGCCTCCCCGCCGTCACGCGATGCCTGCTGGCCACCTGTGTATTCACCCTTGCCACGATCACCACGGTCGCTCCCGTCGGCCGGGATTCGGATGGACTGAGTCCGGTATTCAGTCATTTCCCAGTTTTGACTACTTGAGTCGGGGCCTGGAGGGCGGCGGGCAGAGGCTGAATTCTCGAGAGCTGATTTACGATGGGCTTGCGTGCCTCCTCGAGGTCAAAGGTCATCTGTAGACGGAGCCAGAAGTCAGATGTTGTATTCAGATACCGAGATAGTCTCAGCGCCGTATCCGCGGATATAGCCCGTCGGCCTCTGACGATATCGTTGATGCGATTTGAGGGTACGCCGATATCCAAGGCGAGCCGGTTCTGGGACAGCCCGAGGGGGCGGAGGAATTCCTCGCTTAAGACTTCTCCGGGGTGGATGTTTGGCAAGTCGGTCATGAGTGATAGTCCACTATCTCGATCTCGTGAGCGTGCCCGCCTCTCCAGGCTTTTCAAGTCCGTGAGAGCAGGAGCAGCGTCAGTCATCCGAAGCTTTCTCCTCGCCCGCGGCTGCAGTTCGCGAGGATACTTCTTAGCGAACCGCCCCATCCAGACTTCACGCGTCTCCAGGTTCTTGAAGGATGCAATCACGCCGTTCCTGTATGCCCGACGTAGTACGTGTACCGTACAGCCATATATATCTCCAGTTCCCTAGACCAAACGACGCCTATCGCGGGATACCATGAGAGGCAGCGGGCCGGCCTGGCGTAACGGCAGCGCCTACTCGCGCTGCGCCTGCCAACGCCGATACCACCTCTCAATCCGCTCCTCGTGGCACGCGCTGAGCTCCGGATGGACGTCGGAGCTGATCGTGAGGAAGTGCCGGTAGGCATCGGCATCCGCGCCGCAATCGGCAGAGAACTCGAGGAAGCCCACAACGAGCCGCTGATAATTGCCCTCATACCAGGCGCGCTCCATCAACCTCGTCAGCGCCACCAGGGTCAGGGGCCTCAGCGAGTACGAACGATCGAGCGTGTATTCGGCGTTGTATTCGTCGACGACCCGGTACCGGATTCTGCGATTGCCCGGAGGCAGAGGCCGGGCGCGAATCGACTGAACATCGCGCGTCGCGGAGGCCATCATGATACGGGCGATTTCCACCTCACCACGTAGACAATCCGGTAGGTACTCCCCTCCCATCAGCGATGGGTGAACGATACCGGCGGCCCGGCGATGCTCGTGGCTCAAGCTGTCCGCCAGGTCCTCCGGACGGCGGTTTGTTGGCTGGCCCGAGTCGACCAGCGAATTGAGGTAGTTCCGGCGGGCGTCGCCCTTGATATTCGCCCGGCGTACCCTCAAGTCGTATCAACGACACCGTCAGGGGACGGAGGGCAAGGGCTGATCTGCCCACCTGCCGCTAGCAAGCAATCGTCAGGCCCTTACCCCGAAGCTCGAACAGACCCTGAACCAGCATCACCATTGCCAGGGTATCAAGTTCGCAGTACCGCAGGAGGGCATTGCGGATCTGCTCCCGGTCGAGATCCGAGAGGTCCGCGAAGTGGGTATAGTTGTAGGCCGACATAGCCACGCCGCCCTCCTCGATCCGAGCCCCCTCCTCGGCCTCTTTCGCATCCCAGTAGTCCGATAGGCGGAAGAGCCGCGGGTCCGCGGGCACGGCCTCGGGTCCGAAGACCGGAGGCAGGGTCTTGTACGGATTGTGGCCAGCTTCAGTCCTGATCCAGATATGGTCTTCGAAGTTGAGGCTATCGATTGCGAGGCCCTTTCCGTAGATGCCGGTTCGAGAGTAGAAGGCCCGGGTGTCGGGCGCATCGCTGATTATCGCCGGGAGGACCCGCTTCAGTGAGATGCTCCCCCCCGACACGACGGAGTAGTATCCGTGCTTCACAAGTCTGTGAAGGTCTACCATGTCCTTGGGCCCCGTGAAGTCACTCTCGTCCCTGAGTGCGTGAGTGATGAGGTCAATGAACTCAATGAGCTCGTCGGCATCTTCCACCTCCGACGCGCCAGCCAGTTCGGCCCGCCGTTTTCTGAGGACGGTGTTCTCGTGATTGTGGTACCGGAAGACCGTGCCGAGAAGAGTCCCGTCCGGCATCAGCGCACTCCTGAGTTGTCGCACAAACTCAAAATTTGGGCGAACCCCTGCTTCGGTTGAAATCCACTCAGATTCGTGGCTGAGTTTTATCGTCCCATCGGGCAGCCTCGACATCATGTGATGGCTGAACTGGAAGGCTAGCGTGTCATATGGGCACTGGCCCTTGAAGAACGGGATGGCAGGCCCACTCGTCTCGAAGTCGATCATGTGCAGCGGCCACTCCCACTCGTCCATCTCTCCCAACTTTGCTTCGGCAAGGAAGGGTGACACCGATGGATCGCAGGCACACTGAACCTGAAGCGAGCGCCGGTCGGATGGTGAGAGACCACGGTATGACCTTTGGGTCTTCGGCAACAGAGCATCGGTGTCCACATCGCGCAGGAACGCCCGTCCGCTCTCAAGGACCTCGCCGGCCAGACTTCTGGCCCCGGCGTCACCGCCCCAGAGTTGAGTCGCGATCGGTTCTGAGAAGTCGGCATCGCAAATAGGACGCGGGTGGTCAGGATGGCCGGTCTGGAGCCAGCCGCGACTGCTCGCCTCCCGCCAGCAGGCGTGTATCCCGCAACTGAGCACTCCCTCCGGATCGGCCTGATAGGGGCAGGACTTGCATCCGGCGTGAGGTCTGGCCTGAAAGCGCGCCCCGTCTGCCTGGAGAGAAGCGCACCATTTCATGAAAGTGACCAGATCGACGCAATGCTCGGCCGGGGCGTTCGGTGCAACCAATTGCACAGGGAGGTTGCGCATATCGTTCACGACCGTTCCCATCTCGACCTCTCTGAGGGAAGCGAGGTTGCCCAGGTTGGCGGCTTTGGTGCCCTCCAGCGCCTTCGCATATGATCGCCCGACGCTGGTGTGCTCCGGGAGGAGGCGAAAGAACTGATTCAAGCCATCCATGTCGCATTCCGCCTCCCGATCGATGAGAAGGAGTTTGGGTACGACCTGGTAGCCGGAACCTGCGAACGCCCACTCTGCGACCACCGTCTGAAAGGCGATGTCATAGATATGGGGAAGCCATCTGGGTTGAAACGCGCCCCGTTTCCCGCGGAAGCCTGCCTCCACATGCTCCTCCCTAACGCTCTTTGACTTGACCTCGATGATCTCAATGGTCTTCGTCTGATCATCCTTGATCAGGATGTCCACACGGACGAAGTAGCCGGGTACACCCACGGCCGCCTCCGCTATCACTACGCGTCCGGGGCGCGCCAGACGATACTTTGTTTCGGCGAGCGCAGTCTGGTAGTCCGTTGCCTCTACCGTGATGCCCTCAGCGTCCGGGTCAGGGTGGTAACAGAACTTCGCCAGTTCGCCCACCTGGATGCCCCCATCCGCCAGGCTTTGGAGGAAGTCGTCGTGGTTTCGCGAATCGTAGTAGGTGTCCTTGCGGTGGCCGTAGTACAATTGCGTCGGGCATTTCAGCGCGGTCTTGAAACGTGACTTCGTGAGAGGTCGTTGTTTCGGTTTTGAGTCGGTCATGGTCTCTTTGTGTCGCCAGCGCCTCAGTTTAGGAACACGCCAAGTGCCTCAAGAAGCCGCTGGGCGTGAAGCGCGTTGTACCGGTTAGTCCGAGCGGCCTCCTTCACCCGCAGCATTCGAAAAGCCATGTGAATAGGGTAGTTGCGCTTCCAACCGGTGCCACGCACCCACCACTGCTTGCGCCGGTTCTCATAGTTCCTGAAATGCTGCGGCGGTCGGTTCGTGGGGGCCGAAGTAGTTTCTTCCATTCTACTGTAGCCGTTCGGCTCGATTCAAGTAACGTCGGGGGCCTCGGGCGGGATGGGCCCGGTCCCGCAGCTTCGGAGTACAGTGGCAGGCATACTTCGACGCCAAACGGCGGAAGCCGAGTACCTGCAGCAACTGAGTGACTTGGTCGGAAGTGTGAGCAAGTGCGGCACGCTCATGCACTGGCAGCCGGATCAGGAAGAAACCCCGGTCCTCGTCCGTCTCAAACTCTGGAGGCGGCGAGCCATTTTCCCCCATTGCCCTCAAGATCTTGGAGATCCCCATGGAGCGCCCCTGGGTAAGGTCCAATTCCTTCAGGAACTCGCCAACGCGACGGTTGCGATAACGTCGGTTCACGGCCCGTCCACTGGCCAACTCGTCCATCTTGATGGAGCGGTCCGGCCCCGGAAAACTCAAGACCACCAGGTCGTCGCGTGTGATCCTAACTTCAATGGGCGAGTCCAATTGGATTTCAGTGGCGTATGCAGTCAGCCCATTGGAGCAAATATGTAACAGTACCTCCGCCCCACGTCACGTCCCTACCAGATACAACAAGAGCACCTGCTAGCGTTCTACCAAGTGCTCTTCTCCGACTCAGAATCGGTGATTCTCAGTCGGGGCAGCAGCGAACTATTCCCGAACGCTGAGCTGGATCAGCTCTGGATATTCCTGAAGCATCCCGCGCTCCGCCATCACAGCCTCAATGTCGTCCATCCCCGACGGCAGGAAGTCGGAGATCACCTCTGCCCGATCAGCGTGGATGACGATGAGATCCTCAAGGCGGATGTAGATCCCCTCCTCCGGGACCCGCAGCGCCGGCTCGATGGTGAATACCATTCCTTCCCGAAGGGGCCCATCGAATGAGCCGACATCGTGAGTGGCCATGCCGACGCCGTGCCCGAGCCGCCCCGAGGAGACTCCCCGAGCATAGTTCTCCACGAAGGCAGTGGCCGCCGCCTCGTAGCGGGGCTTGGAGAATGTTGTGGCAGCGAGAACCTCGCGCATTTCCTGCGCAGCCTCCTCCTTGATCGTGCTCCCCTCCACCCCCGGCCGAATACGATACAGAATCGCCCGATAGGCCGTCAGGTAGAAGCTGTAGAGTTCACGCTGGGCCAGGCTGAAAACGCCGTTCACCGGCATCATCCGCGTGACGTCGGACATGTAATAGCCGTAGTCCGGGGCATAGTCCATCAGCAGCCACTCCCCGTCCATCATGGTACGAGTACCCGCGTGGTAGTGCGGGTACGGTGCGTTGGGGCCGCTGGCGACCAACGAGTAGTAGGCATCGCCCTGAGCACCGTGCCGCAGGTAGATGAACCGCGCGAGCGCATCCACCTCCCGTTCCACTACGCCGGGCTGCACCGACTGCATGGCCTCCAGGATCGCCAGTGACGACAGCTCGGTGGCTCGCCGGATCATGGCGATTTCCCGAGGACTCTTGATGAGTCTGAGCTCGTCAAGAATGGGATTCAGGCTCGCGATTTCGAGTTCGGGAAGACGCTCTCGCATCAGCCCGACGAAATGGGCCTCCCGGGAGGGACGCCCGTCCCAGGCGTCGGCGATCCGGTCCGTGGTTCTGCGAATGCCGAGATCGCGGCTCTCGGCCAGGCCTTCCGCTGGCTGAAAGAGCGTGTACAGCGTGGTCTCCGATCGCCGACGCTTGAGCGCCGAAAGGGCCGCGGTCATGGCCTCCGGCGGGGCAACGGCATCGACACCTGTGAGCTCCCTGACCAGATCAATATCCTCGGCAGAGAGCATCTTGCCCTCGCTTCGCTCCCTCCGGTCGTCGCGATGCGGAAGGTAGACGGTCGTTCTCCGGGAGGCGCCGTCCAGAACCAGGTACGCGTGGGGCACCTCGATCCCGGACATGTAGTAGAACTCGTTGGACTGGCGGAACCGGGTGTAACCACGGGGACTGCCCTCGCCCTGAAGGATGACCACCCCCTGAGGTCCGATGGCATCGAAGACACTGGCGCGGCGGGCGGCGAACTCCTCAGGGGGAAAATCAGTGGTGAACAGGGGTGTGTCCTGCGCGAACGACGGAATCGTCCAGACACAGAGCAGGACCAGCGTGAACGAGCGAGCGATAGCCTTCATGGTTCCCTAGAGTTTGGAGAAACGGGGTGCATCCCGGATGAGCCAGATCCACTTCTCACAGTAGGCCATAAGGTCCGAACAACGCAATGTGTCACTCGGCCAGGGGGAACTTCATACCCAGGCTTACTTGGTGCCTACTTGGTCGGAAACTAATCATCATGATCGTACTCGAATCCTGGATACTCGCTCACTATCGCGTGAGAGATGTTAGCGCAGTCCTGGGACGATCCCCCAAGTGAGGTCACCGTATTTTCCCATTCCGAAAGCACCTGGGACTTCATTGAGGAGAGGATCGCCTCGGCCTCGGTCTGACTCAGGTCGAAATAACCGGCGCCAGAGACCAAGTTCTTGCGATTCGCCCATCGTTCGCGGTTGGGAACGGTGCCACAGATCATGGCCAGCTCTCGGTTGTCCTTGCTTTGCGTACGTGATGGAGTAAGATCATAGGCCGGTGACAGCCTCCAGCCCGCGCTCTCGTATATCATTGCATGGTTGCGCGGGTGATCATCCAGGTTCGAGACCAGCGCGTTGAAAACAGCTCGCCGAAACAACTCGTGACAGTCCTCCCTCGGTTTTGCCGAAGTCTTAGCCACAATCTGCGCGAAGTCCAGGTAGGACCATCCCGACCGATCTGCTATATACTCGTCCAGATCAAAAAGGCTGTAGGCGCTGATGAATGGACGCCTGGTGACGCCGTTCCTCCTGGGCTCTTGATCGAATCGCTTTACCAGGAGAACATCCACGCCGTCTGGTAGATGGACGATTTGTGTTTCCGGGGTGCAGATTCCGCACCCCTTGGCAAGCGTTAAGAAGGATCCTTCGATGAGTGCGTTGTTCCATCGATCTTTGCGCGCTGGGAACTTGGCAACCCACAATTGTCCCTGTTGGTCAATGATTACCGTCTTTGGCCGAGCCCCTCCCATAGGGCTACTACGGTGCAACAACTCGTAGAATTCTTCTGCCGCAGCGGGCTCTCCAGCTATTTCGCCCTCGACTGCGGCCGTGGCTTTTGCCGCTCGCTGGAGATCCTCCATGGCAAACAGTCCCTCAAAATTCAACGCGGCGGGAGAGCTGGTCGGCCCGAAACTGAGCGCGCCCACACGGGCATCGTTGGTTTCAAGCAGATACTGAAGCTCCGTATCCGTACCAAGGCCGCGCCGGTCAATTATGAGCCTACCCCAATAGTCCGGCGCGGCATCTCGCAGAACTCCGAACAGACCTGCATTTCTGACCGTCTCGAATTCTCCCGTCTGCAGTGGAAGATTCTCCGGATCGATAGGAATTGCCTCTCGTCGGGCGAGGTAGGACAGGCCATAGACGAAGCGGCCAACCGGCTCGGAGCCAGTCATGTCCAACGTGTACCGGCCGGCCACCACGATTTCATTGGTCTCGGGAAGCTGGAAGTACACAAAGGTTGACTGCTTCTTAGAAGTCATTGGAAGCGCTCTTTGGCCGGACACGCTTCGGCGCACGTGCGGCTTCCAGTATCAATCCCTGTTCATCCCTGGCCGGATCTGCGATTGCTTCGAATTCCTTCAACAATCCAAGAATCCAGAGCACTTTCATATAGAGCCCGATACTGGTGCCGGGTGAACCTCTTTCGATTTTCGAAATTGTTGGGATCGTTGTCCCCGCCCGTGTCGCCAACTCACCTTGAGTCATCCGTCGCCGAATTCTGGCCGTGCGGATTCCCATACCGGTCCGCTCTAGTTCGGCGGTGACTCTTCGAGGATGATGTCGAGTCTTTTTCATAGTGCATATACTAACTCTTAAGTCCTGTAATCGCAAGTTTATATTGTATTCGCCCTTGCTTTGCATCATACTTCTTCCGTTTTCCGCACTGCCAGTGACCTGTCTGGAGATCAAGACTGGGATCCAGAGGAAGGCGGCGGCTGTGGTGCAACTGGCTCGACCAGGTGCTGAAGACCCGACCCACAAGAAAGCTCATGGCGGACTTCGATCGGCGTCGTAAACGGTTTGAATGTGACAAACCGGCGCTGAAAAGCGCTGCAGGATTATAGCAGTCCTTGCAGAAACTGCTGTAACTCTGCTGCCGGAAAGCAAAAGCCCCCGACAGCAACTACTATCGAAGGCTCTTTTCCGACTCAGAATCGTCGATTCTCAGTCGGGGCGGCGGGATTCGAACCCACGACCCCTTGACCCCCAGCCAAGTGCGCTACCGGACTGCGCCACGCCCCGAACTGCCACCGAGCCAATGACCCGGCGGCGTCGCGCAATATACGCCACAGGCCTAACACAGATTCAGCCTCAGGCAGGCGAATCCTCCACGAAGACCGACGCACTCAAAGCTCACTAGCCCGCCTGAGCACACCGCTAGCCAGCAACCGGTCCAGCACCGCCCGCCCCTCCGACTCCTCCTCCACCGGCCCAGCCACGAACGCAGGATTCGCCTCCGACACCACAACCAGCTTCACCGCCGCCCGCGTCACGGCCACATAGAAGCTCTTGTTCTTGACCACGGCACTCCCGGGATTACTTCCGCCGAGAATGTTGTCCTCAAACACGTAGACATTCCGGTACGTCGCCCCCTGCGCCTTGTGGGAGGTCACGGCATACCCGTACTGCACATCTGCGAAGGCCTCGGCCAGCCTGTAGTACAGCGCCCCCCGGACCTTGGTCAGGTCTGCCCGATACCGCGCCAGATCGCGCGCCGCCACGACGGGCACCATCACCTCATCGCCGCGATGATCCCACACCACCAGATCCACCACGCCGTAGGTCTCGTCGAACCGCTGTCCCTCCCAGCGAAATCGCACCCTTCTGTCAGCCGCTGCCGACGCCCGCACCACCACATAGCTCAGCGCATTGTGCACCACGGGCGCAAACTTTCGCCCCTCTGACCACGACGCATACGCCACCACAATCTCTCCGGGGTTGAACTGCGTGGCGGCCCCCAACCCGTGCAGCTCCTCCCGTATCCGGCGATTCAGGTTCAGGACGGACTGGCTGGACCTGGTGTATCGCTCGTTATTGAAGACCACCGCCTTGGATCCACGCGGGTTGCCGGGGTCTGCCTTCAGGTCTGACACCAGCATCTCCACGGCCCGCCGCTCGTCCCGAACAAATACCACCCCGGAATCCGAAGAGGCATCAAAGTCCGACAACCGCAAGCGCGGCGTCAGCGCCCGCAGGGCTCCAGCGCCCTCGATGTTGTCGGCCAACACATCGGACAGGGCCACAATCGGACTCTCCTCCCCCTGCCTCACCCGCTGGGTCAGCTTGACCGTGAACTCCGCCCGAGATACGCTGAAGGTGGGCGATTCGCTGTCGCCATCCCCGATAGGCGGCAACTGGACGTTGTCCCCCATGAAGATCACCTTGGCCTCGGGACGAGCCAGCTCCAGGATTTCCTCCATCATCCCGCGCGAGATCATGGAGCATTCGTCAATCACCACGAGGTCCAGATGGGCGATGGGCAGCAAGCCCTGCCCCCGGGCCCAGGCGTCCGCCTCGAACTGCCCGGTGGCCTCGTTGAGCTTGATGGCGAGGAGCGCAGCTACCGTGTGGACCCGCGTCGATCCGAGTGACTCGCCCAGCACCTCTTTGGCCGCGTGCGAAACGGCGCCGCCTCCGACAAAGAGGCCCGCTGCCTTTGCCTTGTCCACGACAGTCCGGACAATCGTGGTCTTGCCGGTTCCTGCACGGCCAATGAGCGTGAACGTTCGCTCCGAGGAAGCCAGGAACGCTCCCAGCTGGTCAATAGCCAGCTGCTGCCCTGCATTGGCCCAGACGCCGGGAAGGAGCTCGTATCGGGCGTCTGAAGGGAGGATGGGCGGGCTGGAGCGGGTTCACCCAAAGATACCTGTCGCCGCGCGGATATGAGGACCTCCGAACTCGTCATTCCCGCGAGGGCGACCGAAATGCAGCGACACAGCCGGGCAGATCGGGTACGTAAGCCCCAAAGCTCTTCTCCCCCGTCTCAATCACGACTGCATACTTCAGGGTTTCTCTCCGATTCTGGCCAGCTTCAGAATGCTGTTCAGCGTCCCACGAGGGATATCCTGCCCAGGTTTCCCGGCGATAGTGACAAGCGGTGCTCTCGCTCCAAGCCAATCGCCCCTTTGCTACCACAGGTCCGGTAGCCGAACTTCCATTCGAACCCACCCCACGTAGACCCAATGCGTCTTTCCCGCCTCTTCCTTGCCCTTCTGACTCTCGTCCTGGTCTGCAGCCTGCCCGCAGCCGCCCAGTCCGGCTCCTTCGGCAATTCCGTCGTCCTGGAGGGCGACGAACTCATCATCTCCGAGCCGAACACCAACTTCCGCGAGGGCTCCGTCTACGTCTACCACAAGTCCGACAACGACGGCTGGCAGCAAACCCAGCGCCTCACTGCCCCCGACGCCAAACGGGCCGACGGTTTCGGCAGCGTCCTGGCCCGCAGCGGCAACACGCTGTTCGTCGGTCAGCGGGAAGGTCCCATTCACGTGTTCACCCGCTCGGATACGGGGTGGTCTGCCTCGGGAGCAATCAGTGGCGAAGGCACCTCCGGAGTGGACAACGGCTGCGGGCAGTACGGATACTGCGGCACGGACTTCGGCATAGCGCTGGCGGCTCACGGTGAGTGGTTGCTGGTAGGCTCTCCCGGAGCCCCTCCCTCTGCCCGTCGCGGCAACGACGAGCAGGGGCGTTCGCCTGGCGTGGTGTACGCGTACCGTCGCAGCGGCGAGGGCAGCTGGCGCATGGCCGGCACCTTGCAAGCAACGGGCGGCACGGACGGAGACCGATTCGGCTCCACAATCCACGTGTCGGCCGCCGGTGCGTTGATCGGCGCGCCGATGTGGGATGACGAGACCGCTGAAATTGAAGGCGTCGGACGCGTGACGTCGTTCATGGTGCGCGATGGGCAGTGGGTCGAGGCCGGAACACTGGCCCTTGTGTCCGAGCCCAACGCCAACTTCGGAAGCTCCATCGCCGTGCAGGGCGACGCCGCCTTGGTTGGGGTACCCGGCTTGAATGAGACCCGCGGCGCCGTCTTGGCATACGAGCGCCAATCGGCCATGGCACCCTGGACGCGCGGGGGCGGATTCAGTCTTGGCGGCGATGAGACCGGTGACCAGTTCGGCGCGGGTGTCGCATTCTCAGGCTCAGACGTCTGGGTGGGCGCACCGCGGCTCCACGAGAATGAAACGGGCTCGGTCTACGTCTACGAGGCCGACGCCAACGGGATGCTCCCGGACACGCCACGCCGCATAGCGCTTGAGAAAACCGTAGAGCGCGACGCTTTCGGTCAGCACATCGTGGCGAACGGCGGCACGGTGGTCGTCACCTCCCCCGGAATGCACCACCAGTCGGGCGCGGTCTTCGTCTTCGAGCCCGGCCAATCGGAAGGCCAGATGCTGGTCGGTCCCCCGGACGCGCTCGGCGCCCTGCTCGGTGAGGAGCGCATCTGCACAGACGGCAAAGTCGGCCCTTTCGACTGCGACGAGGTCGAACTCCTCTCGTTCATCCCGAACTCCATCCTCCGTGCGCCGGAAAACGCCCGCGGAGTGCGAACGAACGACAACTGGGGATGGACGGACCAAACCACCGGCCGCGAGTACGCCCTGGTGGGCCGCAACGACGGCACCTCCTTCATCGACATCACGGACCCCACAAACCCGGTCCTGATCGGAGACCTCCCCAAGCCCTGGGGAACGCCCCCCTCCCAGTTGTGGCGCGATATCAAGACCTACAAGGACCACGCGTATATCGTGGCCGATGGGGCCGGAGACCACGGCATGCAGGTATTCGACCTCACTCGCCTCCGATATGTCGTGGACGCCCCGGAACTCTTCGAGCCCGACACGCACTACCGCCGCATCGCCAGCTCCCACAACATCGTCATCAACGAGGAGACCGGATTTGCGTATGCGGTGGGCAGTCGGGGCGGTGGCGAATCCTGCGGGGGCGGGCTCCACATGATCAACATTCAGGACCCCAAGAACCCTGTATTCGCGGGCTGCTCCCGCGGGGAGCACGGGACGCACGACTCGCAGTGTGTCACGTACGAAGGGCCAGACGCCACGTATCTCGGGCGCGAGATCTGCCTGAACTCCAACGGTCGGGAGTTTGAAATCGCCGACGTGACCGACAAGGACAGCCCGGTCATCCTTTCGACGGCCTCCTCACCGGATGCCGGCTACATCCATCAGGGGTGGCTGACCGACGACCACCGCTATTTCTACCAGGATGACGAGGCCGACGTGATCCGCGGCAGTGTCTCCACGACCCGCACGCTCGTCTGGGATCTGACGGATCTGGAGGACCCGGTTCTGATCACCGAGTTCATGGGATCGATGCCCGCCAGCGCGCACAACCTCTACCTGAAGGACGGATTCGCGTACCAGGCGAACTACCGCTTCGGACTCCACGTGCTGGACATCGCCGATCCCGAGAACCCGGTCGAGGTGGGCTTCTTCGATACCACGCCCTATCTGGACGGGCCCGGATTCAGCGGCGCCTGGAGCACGTTCCCGTTCTATGAGAGCGGGACAGTACTGGTCACAAGTCTGCAGGAAGGATTGTTTCTGCTGAGGAAGCGGAAGGAGGCGTTCTAGGCAAGAAGCCGGGCTATCCGTCTTGGCCCGAAGGAGAGGCTACAAGTTGTAGCCATTGTCTGGCTTCAGCCTCAGACCCAACGTCATGGGTGACCAGCGGAGCGTGTTTCTTCAGCTGGCTTCGCCACACCTCGGTTCCGATGCGCTCGAGAAACACCGTGGATTTCACGGTGGCGACAAATCGAATATGAGTGTCTGCCACGAGGCGTGGAAACTGAACGTCTCGGATAAAGACCTGCACTCTTGGTGAGAAGGCACCCCGGACGTTGTCAGTCTTGACCAGTACTTTCTCAACCGGATACTCGAGGAGGAGTTCGTAGATTCGCTCCAACAGTTGCAGAATGAGTGGATCACGATCTTCAGGGTTGTAATCAAACCACTCGTGGATCTGAAGACCCTCTTCGGCCTCGTAAGAGACCTTCAAGATGCCGGCCTCCTCCAATAAAATTACGCTTGCCATCTGTCGTGCTCATGATCGGATGATTCTACACCTGGCCCGGATATCTCACCAACAAAAACGGCACGGGGCGCCTCATATTGTTAAGCTCCAGTTGGAGGAGACTTAAGAATTAGGCGAGGGTCGCCCAGTGCCAACACAGTTTATCGCGCCGCGCGTCGAGTATCAAGGGCTGGTTAGGCTTCCGGATACCGTCTCCGTAGTGTAGTCAGGACGGGCGGCTCGCCGAGCACCGTTATTCGATCCCCTTCCTTCAACACCGTGCTTCCGCGGGGTACAATCGTCCGGTCATCACGCCGGATCAAGGCCACGAGACTACCATCTGGCCACGCCAAGTCCTTCAGCGGCTTGCCGATCAGATCACTTGTCGAATCAATCGACCTGATCCTGAGGGTGATATAGCGAGCATCACGAAGCAGGAGCTCCTTCAGGTGGGCCGAATTCAAGGCCTGCAACCAGTGAGCCACGAAGCTCTCTTCGTCGATCCGGCTGGCCAACTGGGCTAGCATGCGCAGGTGCTGACCGTGGTCCTCCTCCGGGCTGACAAGCAGGAAGATGGCATGCACGGGGCCATCAGCTGCGTACTCGTCCCCGAATCCGTCGAAGACGTCCATGTCGAGTCCCTTCTTGCTTCGGGCGAGCACTATCTCGGGCCTGTCGATTCCCGGGATGTGCAGGTGCGGCAAGGCCGCTCCGTGAGACACAGGCGTTGAACCGAAACGCGTTCCCTGGGAGAACCCCTCCTCGAGACGGGCCGCCAGGATACCCAACCGCTCCGAAAGCAGCCCCGACGCCTGTCGCACGATGTCTTCAAAGTCGTCGGAATCGGTGGCCTCCAGGAACTGGGCTCGCGCAACCACCTCGTCAAACGGATCATCGGATCGAAGCCCCTTCTCCTTCATGATCTCCCGGAATTCGCGATCCAGCCCCTCATACGGGGCCTTTGCAAGCCTCGCAAACCAGTGGTAGATCGCCCCGTCGCGCTCCACGCGGTACCTCGCATACCGGTAATACCAGGCCAGGCATATCGCGATCACCCCCACCGTGAACAGCACCGCAATCCATCCCATGTATCCGATGAGGACTACCGAAATCAGGATACCTGACACCACCATGAGCACGCCGGTCGCGATGATGGCGATAGTAGGGGTCTGAAACCGACCCAAACGACCCAGGAAGTCGGGAACGAGGCGGTCGCGAGCCATGGCAAGCGGATAACGGGAGGCGGACATCACTCCGGCATTGCCGGTGGACGCGAAGGCCGCCAGCGCCGCGATTACAATCAGGAGGAGACCGGCCTCAGAACCACGGCTGGCCCTGCCTTGGCGGCCGCGAGTCCGGGGAGCAGGAAGAACCCAGAGGAGAACATGGCTCCAGTCGATATCGCGTAGACATCGAAGAGTCCGAGGTTCTTCTTGAGGCGCTTAATCCTGGCAGCCGAAGGCGCGACCGGGTTCTCCCCTGCCATTCCGCGTGCGTATTATCCCGGATGAATAAAGA